>CALWUT010000009.1 GCA_944384825.1 uncultured Clostridia bacterium | reverse complement strand
AGCTTCGGAAATGGGAAAAGTAACAGCGGAATTTGGAAAAAACAATAAGTCTGTTTCTTCTCTGTCTTCGCAAAGTAAAGTTTTAAATGAGCAAATTAAAAACCAAAAAGAAAAAATTGCAACTTTAAAGGGAGTGCTTGAGGAAGCAAGCGAAAAATACGGCGAAAACGATAAACGCACAAATAATTGGAGAACATCACTTAACAAAGCAGAAACTGAACTTACAAAAATGGAGAAAAATTTAAGTGATGTGAATTCCGAAATGACTAAATGTGGGTCGCCCCTTGAGAAGCTAACGGCTAAAATTTCCGAACAGGAAAATGAGCTAAAATCATTGCAAACGGAATATAAAAATGTGGTTTTGGAACAAGGCAAAAACAGCTCCGAAGCTAAAGAACTTGCAACGCAGATAAAAGATTTAAACGGCGATATAAAAGAAAACAAAGACAAATTAAACGAGGCCGAAAAAGCAACCGATGAGCTCGGAAATGAAATGGACGATACTGAAAAACAAACAAATATTTTCGGCGAAGTTTTAAAAGCGAACCTATCCGCAGACTTAATAAAAACAGGAATAGAAAAATTATTGACGGCTTTAAGAAAATTAAAGAAGCCGTCATTTCTTATGTAAATACAGGGATAGAGCTGTCAAATGCAGAAACAGAAAATAGGCAAAAACTTTTGCAAGTTATGCAAAACACCATGGACGCAAGGCTTGAAGACGCTGAAAGTATTGAAGCATTAATCTCGAGCCAAGAAAAACTCGGAGTTGTGTCTAAAACAGCCCAGCTCGGCGGTGCTCAGGAGCTTTCCACTTATCTAACGAAAAAGGAAACTCTCGAAAAATTAATCCCCGTTATGAATAATATGATAGCTCAGCAGTACGGAATAAATGCCTCGCAAGAATCAGCTGCAAATATCGCTACCATGCTCGGAAAAGTTATGGACGGACAAACAGGAGCTCTTTCAAGATATGGATATAAATTTGATGAAGCACAAGAAAAAATCTTAAAATATGGCACCGAAGAAGAAAGATGTGCGGTTTTAACGGAAGTTATAACTTCGTCAATCGGAGGCATGAATGAGGCTTTAGGACAAACAGACGCAGGAAAAATGGCACAGCTTTCTGCGGCCTTGGAAGATACGCAGACAAGAATCGGAGAAATTGCAAATGAAATAAAACTTTCTTTTGCACCAATGCTTAGTGAAATAGGAAACAAAGCTTATGATGTCGGAGATTCATTTGGAAAACTTGTGGAATCCATTATTTCCGGCGATGATGATTTATCCGGAGAAATTAGCAATTTCAAAGAAACTGTAAAAACTTTAATTACAGAAATATCTAATCAAATGCCAGCATTTTTAGAGCTTGGCGGACAGATTATTAGTGCAATCGGAGAAGGTTTGTGGGCTGCGATAGAGCCTTTTTCGGGTCAAATTGTGGGTTGGGGTTTGCTGATTGTTGGTGCAATTATTGCTTTAGGCCCTCCCATTGCCGCCGCTATATCTGCGGTTATGGCTGTAGTTTCAAGTGCAATTGCTGCGTGGCCTGTTGCGTTAGGAATAGCACTCGCCGGACTTATCGTTGCTTTTTGGCCACAAATTTCAAAATTTTTTAGTGATTTATGGGACGGGATTGTTTCATGGTGCAGTGATATTTGGAGTAAAGTAACCGACTTTTTGGACGAGCATTGGCAAGACATCTTACTTTGGATTACTGCTTGGCCTGTGGCACTAATTAAAACCTTGTCTGACTTTTGGCCTCAAATTTCCGCTTGGCTTAGTGGTTTATGGGATAATATTATGTCGGCTATGCAGCCGATGTTTGATTGGTTTAGAAATATTGGTGATGAAATCGGCTCATTTATAGGAAATGCGATGAACTCTATAAAAGAACTTTTTGTAAATGGTTGGAATTCGATTGTTTCATTCTTCACCGAAACAATTCCGGCGTGGATTGAGAGCGTATTAGAATGGTTTAAAGAGCTCCCGTATAATTTGGGATTTGTCATAGGTGAAGCTATCGGACATATAATTAAGTTTGGCCTTGATTTATGGAATTTTGCTACAGTTACAGTGCCGGAATTTATATCCCAGGTTATAACTTATTTTTCAGAATTACCCGGTAAAATCGGTGAATGGCTATCGGAAACAATCTCTAAAATCGGAGAATTTTTTGGGAATATAATAAATTTAGGTGTTACGAAAACCTCCGAATTTATAACCAACATTATAAATTATGTGAAAGAACTCCCGGGCAAAATTGGAGAATGGCTTCAAAATACTATGAACAAAATTAACGAATTTTTCACAAATGCAGTAAATACAGCAAAAACCAAAGCAAGTGAATTTTTAAATAGTGTGATAAATGTAATAAAAAATCTTCCCGGTCAAATTGGAAACTGGTTTTCACAAACTATTCAAAAAGTTGTTTCTTGGGGCTCTGATATGGTTTCAAAAGGTTATCAGGCTGCCTCAGGTTTATTTAATGCAATTGTGAATAAAGTAAGAAAAATTCCGGGTCAGATGTGGGGAATTGGCAAAAATATTGTTTCGGGAATTTGGAGTGGTATTTCAAACTCAATTGGATGGATAACAAGCAAAGTCAGGGAATTTGCAAGAGGCATATTGGACGGCATGAAATCTGCACTCGGAATACATTCGCCCTCAACGGTATTTGAACAAGAGGTCGGAAAAAACATGGCTTTAGGTGTTGGAGAAGGTTTTGTAAATGCTATGAACGGTGTTAAAAAAGATATGCAGGAAGCAATTGTACCCGATTTTTATACTGACTTAAATATGTTGCCAAGTTCGACTAATTCCATAAGTAATATTAAAACCACTTCGGAAGTGAGCAATAGCGGAATACTTGGGAAACTTGATTCAATCTTGTCATTTCTCGAATATTATATCCCCGGCCTTAAAAGCAGACAGATTTGTCTTGATACAGGTGTTTTGGTTGGAGAATTAACGCCACCCATAAACCAAGAGCTTGCAAAAATTCAAATTAGCAAGGAGCGAGGACGATGAGCAATTTAAACGGAGTTACTTTTACATCTTGGAGTACAAATATTTCAAAACACAGCTATACTGATTTCGGTGTTATCTTGACGGAACAAAATATTGGTATTCCCTCGCCTAAAACTTATAGCGTGAGCATTGAGGGCATGGACGGAAGTCTTGATTTATCAGAGTGTTTCGGTGAAATAAAATACGAAAACAGAACGCTAAAATTCACTTTTGAGAGCATTGATAAAATAACCGATTGGCAAGCTAAAATGATAAATATTTCTTCTTTTTTGCACGGACATAAAATGAAAATAAAAACATGGTCTGACCCTGATTTTTATTATGTCGGTAGATGTCAGATTGATGAATATAATTCAAGTAGTAAACTTGGAAAAATCGTTATTTCTTGCGATTGCGAGCCTTTTAAACATAAGAAAAACATAACTACTTTCAATTTAACCGAAGGCACAAACACAGTAAGCAATTCAAGAATGACGGTATATGCGGATTTGATAAATGAAGCTGAAATCACGATAAATTCAAAGGTTTATAGTGCAGGAACGCACCTAAGAGCGATAAAGCTAACAAGTGGTGCAAATACTCTAAATTCAAGCGGCAATGCTACTCTTAATTTTCAGGAGGGCGAAATTTAATGCAGTATAAAATATTTTGCGATGACTATATTTTATACGATTCGCAGCTAAATGAATTCCAACTTGAAAATCCTGTTTTAAAACAAGAATTAAACACGGCAAATGAGCTGACTTTTACTATTTATCAAAACCACCCATATTTTAATAACATATCAAAATTGAGTTCATTAATTAAAGTTTATCGAGATAATAATTTAATTTTCAAAGGGCGGGTCATTAATTCGGAGCTGGGATTCCATAATGAAAAAAAGATAACTTGCGAGGGGGTTCTCGCTTTTTTACTGGATTCCGTTATTAGACCATTTGATTTTCCAAATGATGACCAATTTTCAAGTTTAGATTATGAACATGACAATGTCATAGAATACTTTTTAAATTGGATTTTGACTTGCCATAACTCGCAGGTTAAAGATTTTCAAAAAATACAGCTTGGGAATATAACTGTTACCGACCCGAATAATTACCTTGCACGTTCAAGCATTGAATATTTAAGTTCTTGGGAAGTTATAAACTCAAGGCTTCTTAAAAATTATGGAGGATATTTAATTATCCGTGATGAAAATGGCATTAACTATCTTGATTATCTTGAAGATTTTACATCTGACGGCACGAAAACAGGAAATAAATTCGTTTGCACACAAAAGATAGAATTTGGTGCTAATCTTCTTGATTTGACAGAAGAAATTAGCGGAGCAGATATAAAGACGGGAATTATCCCACTTGGAGCAAGGATTGAAGATTCTGATGGAAACCAAACAGATGAATATTTGACAATCGGAAGTCTGCCGGACGGAACTTTATCTGAAGGAATTATAAAAACTGGAGACCATATTTTAAACACTACACTTGCGAAAACTTACGGGGCTATTTATGAAGTGGTTAAATGGGAAGATGTTAAAGTTGCAGAAAATTTGCAATCTAAAGCCCTCTCACATCTTGCCGACAGCGTAAAATTTAAAAATGAAATTACAATAAAAGCTATTGATTTAAAGCTTACAAATGAACAGATTGGTGCTTTTACAATTGGGCAATATATCCGGTTGTTATAGTAGTCCACATGGAATTGATGATTTATATCTTTTGCAAAAAATATCTATTGATATGAAAAATCCACAAGGAACCACAATTGAAATTAATAAATCGTCTTTAACTTTTACGGATAAAGTTTTGGAAAACAAGAAAAACACGGATAACATTATCACCCGTGTTGACAGAGTTGAGCGTGGATATATAAATAACGGCAGTATTACGGATATAGCGAATGAAACAATCGAAAACAGTTCTGCATTCGAGCAAAACAGTCAAGCAATAATGTCGCAAGTTTCCGAACTGTACACCAAAATTACAGACTTCGAAACATACAAAAGCAACATCACAACTCAGTTTACACAGACAAACGAAGATTTTACTTATCAGTTTAGTAATTTAACGGAGCTTATAAATAACTTAGATGCAGATTCGGCGGAGCAATTTAATAACATCATAAGATATATTCGGTTTGTCCAAGGCGACATCATTTTGGGCGAAGTCAATAACAATTTAATGCTTAAAATAAGCAACGATAAAATTTCTTTTTTACAAAACGGAATCGAAGTTGAATATATGACAGACAACAAACTTTATATTACCGACGGGGAATTTTTAAATTCACTCCAGCTCGGAAATTTTGCTTTTTACCCAAGAACAAGCGGAAATTTATCATTCAAGAAGATAAGGTAAGATACCAAAAGTTTCAATTATTTGACGCCCTAAGTTTTAGAAGATAAAATAGTGTAAGAAATCTAAAATTAGTGAAAGGATATTGTTTGGAATAAAGTATGGATATTTATGAAAGTCTAATTAATGGAAATAAAAGATACGGTTCGAATAAAGATCATATTTGCGAATCTAATTTTAAGTGTAAATCTTTTGAAATAAATGAAAAAGTTATTATTGCTCCAACGTGGGAAGTTGATATTTTTTCAAATCATGCCGATAATATAAAGCATATTTCGGGTCCGACAGGTCATGGATACAACATATATGAGTTAAAGATTGGTGACAACAAGATAACATATATTATAACAGGTGTAGGCGCCTGTAATCTTATAGATGCGGTTTTATCTCTTGGCTGCACTCCTTGCAATAAAATATTATTTATGGGGTCTGTCGGAGCTTTAGACAAGGATATGAAAATAGGAGATCTTGTTATTCCCCAATATTCAGTCAGCGGAGTTGGTGCAGATAGATATTTGACGACGGAAACTGCCGATAAAAACGATTGCTATGGTAAAAAATATTACCCTGATAAAGAATTTTCGGATAAACTTTGGAAGTCTGCAAATAAGATATCAAAAAATACCGATATAAAAATTCATAGCGGATATACTTTTAGTGTGGACACTATATTTTCACAGTATGCTCACATAGAGGAATTTATCCAAATGGGCTGTAATACCATTGAAATGGAAACAGCGACATTGTTTCATACTTCAAATATCGTAAACATAAAATCATCAGCAATTATGAATATATCCGATAATACTGTATTAAATAAGTCACTGTATAGCGGTAGAACCAATGAAGAGCAACAAAGAAGATACAAAGTCAAAAAAGATATTATACCAAGAATAGCTTTGGATGTTTTACTTAAGTAATATTCTTATATAAGCATTGTTTATATAGAAAATTTAAATTACCGACTGAGAATTTTTAAATTCACTCCAGCTCGGTAATTTTGCTTTTTATCCAAGAACAAGCGGAAATTTATCTTTTAAGAAAATAAAATAGCACCCTAAGGCGCTATCTTAAAAATTTTTATTTAGGAATATTGTTTTTATTTTTATTAGTAAAATTTTTCCAATTTCCTGTGTCAAGTTTTACTCCGAACGCAAGCCATCTACCATCTATATCTTCCAAAACCAATTCCTTGTCATTATAGTCGGTAATAGAAAACCTTCTTACAATTTTAAGTCCTATACTGTCAAATTCCTTTTGTAATTCCTCAGGGTCATATACAATCACATAAGCATCATAGCCGTAGCCATATAATTCACGATTTGGAATAACTTTTTGACCTTTTGAATCTGTCAATACGATTTCAATGTCGTCTTTATATAGGCATATATGAGGCTCTTTGGAATTTAGATATTCAACTGCATTAAATCCTAACTTTTGAACATAAAAATCAGCGGTTTGTTTGATGTTCGGCGTAGGAAAAATGGGATGCGTCATATACATTTTTTGCATAAGTTAAAATTCCCTTTCTAATTCTAATTTTTGTATTTGATATATAGCAAAATTCCTTGTATTCACATTATACAATTATTCTCAATGTTGTGCAATTTTAAAGTTAAATTTTCAAATGAGGTGAAATTTTGGGAACATCAAGCACTTTTTCGACCAGTAACACGCACGTTAAATATAACATCACAGTAAATCAGAACTCGCAAAATGTTTCAAACAACTGCTCAAATGTTAGTGTTTATGTAAGGTTTTGGCGCGACAACTCAGGCTACACAACTTATGGCTCAGGAACTTGCTATTGTAAAATCAACGGCACAACCTATTCTGCAACAGTTTCTCCGAGCCAAAAAATAACAGATTCGGGAATAAATCTTTTTAGCAAAACTCTTGATATATATCACAATAACGACGGAACAAAAACGCTTACTTGTTCTGCTTGGATAAGCATGGACACACCTTTATCGTCAAGCGAGCAATCATATTCGCAAACTTTATCAACAATCCCTCGAGCAAGTAACCCAACACTTAGTTCAAGTTCTGTTACTATGGGAAACTCGGTAACAGTAAGCACAAACCAAGCGTCAAGCAGCTTCACACATTCGCTTTATTATCAAATTGGCTCGGGCGACTGGAATACTATTGGCACGGGTATCGGAACGAGTAAAAGCTGGACAGTTCCGATGAGCCTCGCCAACAGCACGCCGAATTCTACAAGTTTAAGTGTTAAACTTTGGCTTGAAACGTATAACGGAAGTACGTATATCGGCGCCAATAGTGTAAGTTTAACTGCGAATGTGCCGTCAAGTGTTGTACCGACAATTAACTCGGTTAATTTATCCGAAGCAGTTTCAGGGATTTATGCTCAATTTGGAGCTTATGTTCAGGGAAAGTCTAAAATTTCAGGTAGCATTTCGGCAAGCGGCAGTTATTCAAGCACAATTAGCTCATATTCTGTAAGTATCAATGGGGCGTCGTATACATCAAGCAGTTTTACAACTGATTTCTTGACAACAAGCGGCAGCAATACTTGCTCCGTAACCGTTAAAGACAGCAGAGGTCGCACAAAGTCTCAAAGCGTAACTTTTAACGTTATAGCATATGCAAGTCCGGCAATTAACTCTTTTTCGGTTTCAAGATGTGACCAAGACGGGACGCCGAATGACGAAGGAAATTGTGCGAAGTGTGTTGTTTCGTCCTCTATTTCAAGCGTTAATTCTAAAAACACGAAATCTTTTCAAATTAAATACAAAAAAATATCTGAAACAGAATGGAATATTTTTGATTTAGATAACACAAATTACACACTAAACACCGCGCAAATAATTCAGAATATAGACACAGAATCAGAGTACAATTTCAAAACCTCTGCTACTGATTTTCTTAGTACTGCGGAATATTCTCATAACTTGTCAACTGCGTATACACTTGTAGACTACAATCAAAGCGGAAAAGGTATGGCGATTGGTAAAGTTTCAACGCAGAATGCTTTTGAAATTAACATGGATACCAAACTTACGGGAAATCTTACGATAAATGATAAAACTATCTTTGATTTAATTTACCCGGTAGGCTCAATTTATATGTCAGTAAATAGCACAAATCCCACCAATCTTTTTGGTACCGATGGTGGGACTTGAACCCACATGCTCTTGCGAACAACGGATTTTGAGTCCGTCGCGTCTGCCATTCCGCCACATCGGCAAATTAATTCAATATTTCTTTAATTTTAGCAAAAGTTCATGTGAATGTCAACCCAAAATTTTTTGGCTCTTTAATTTGATTTATTAAGTTAAATTATTCCTTGTTTTCTAATAAAAGTATATAGTCTTCAATTATATCTTTACAATGTACTGTGTCTACTGCATTTTCATATAAATAATCTATTATATTCATTACAAAATTTATATCGCATGAAATATTTTCAATTTTTATCTCTTCTTTTACTTTATCAGAAATCAATTTTACTTGAATTCCATAATATTTTTCACTTATGTCACCACTCTCATATAAATTATATTCAATAACTCTACCTAATGAATTTTTTTGATTCAGCATATAAATATTTTTTATCATTGTTACCTCCATAATTAAACAACAGGTTTTACTTATCTTATTTTAATAAAAAATCATTAAACTCTCAATCAAAAAAACTCAATCTTTTATTAAGAAATTAAATTAAAACCTAAAATATACTAATAAATAATATGTTTTCTTATTAATTAACCAAAATAAGCGCAACGAACATTCCATAGACTATTCATCACTACACTTTAATTAGAAAACTTGTAATAGAATAAATCTTATAAAACAATCATAAACTTATATGTGAAGCTTTAAGAGTACTGAAAATTACTGTACTCAATTAAGTGTGGGAGGGATAAAAATTAAAGCGTGTATAAAAAAAAGAATGTTAAATTTTTCGTGCGATGTACTAGCATTAGTAACTCTGTTTATAGGCATAACCTGCTTATGGATAAGATTTCAAACCTTATCCATACTAAATCCTGAAGCTTTAGATGTATTAGCAGCTAGATTAGTATTTTCAAGAGGTAATTTCGATTTGCCTAAAATTTTAGAAAAAAACAATTTAAAAATCGAATACAATGAAACTGCCGAAAGTAAAAATGTATTGCAAAGCAATACCAAAATTGACTCAAATAACTCTATTTCTCACTTAGATAATTTCGTACTTCCTGATTTTAAAGAACTTCCCGAAGAGACTCACTCCCCCGATGAAAAAACATATAAAATTATTGAAAGTCATATAAGTACAGGCGGAACCAAATGTGAAAACTTCTATGTTAAAAATTCTACTGGTCAAGAAATAAATTTTAATGAGTATCTCGCTAAAGATCCAGAAATTAATATAAAAAAAACTAACGAACCTCAAGTACTTATTCTTCATACGCATACTTCTGAGTCCTATATGACCCATGATAGGGATTTCTTTTATGAAAGTTTTTACCCCCGTTCTCTAAATAATTCACAAAATATTACTGAAGTTGGAAAAACTATAACTGAAACATTAATAAAAAATGGAATAAATGCTATTCATAGTACTGTATATCACGATAATCCAAGCTATAACGGGTCTTACTCCAGAGCCGCTCAAACCATCAAACAAAATCTAGAACAGTATCCTTCCATTCAGGTAGTAATAGATATTCACAGAGACAGTCTCGGGTTAAAGGAATCCGGAAAAATAAAACCCGTATTTACATATCAAGATAAAAAAGCTTCACAACTTATGATTATCTCCGGATGTGATCCTGACGAAACTTTGGGATTCCAAAATTGGAGAAAAAACCTTTCTCTTGCTTTACGACTCCAAAAGTACTGTGAATCAATGTTCCCCGGAATTACAAGACCTCTTAATTTTGCTAAGGTAAAATACAATGAACATCTAACCCCTGGTTCTTTACTTATAGAAATAGGCAGCGAAGTAAATACACTTCAAGAGTCTGTTTATACGGGAGCAATGCTGGGTGAAGCCCTTTCTAAACTTTTGAATGACTTAATAAAATAGGAGGTACAAATTTCATGGATAAAAAATTAAAGAAGTATTTTTTAATTTCTATGATATTCTCGGGATTTATCTTAGCTTTGATTATCGGACTAGCTATAGTTGAAAAAAATACTCAATTAATTATATCTGGACATGAACTGCCTTTTTTAAAATATGAATTTAAAGATTCTACAATCAAATTTATTCAAATCCATTTCATGGGACAAAATTTTACTTTTAATTTTTAATTAGAGTGTTAAAATAAAATAAAAGCTAATGCCTTATTTGAATCAAGGTGAAAAATATAAAATGAATTGTTATTTTAAAAGACCAAAACCAATATATTTAAAAATAATAATTAATTTTTTGATAATAATCTCTTTTTCCAGTTCGTTTTCAATTTTTTCACATTCGGTGAATTTACGTCTTAACCATCATTGTACACCTTCAACACCAGCATTTACTGTTGATAAAAATTTAAAGATAAAACAAAAAATGATAATTTTCACCCTAAAAAATTTGCTTTCAGTACAAATAACAGTATCCATAAAGATAAAATTACCGCTTTTAAGTACCATAATTACGTGAGTTCCAGCAACGTACAAATTACTCTCCCTGAAATTAATGACGATGATATTAGCTTTAATTCTGAAATTAATAAAACTTTACCAAATGTAAAAAAACCAAAAGCATTAAACGCACCGCATTATGTTATGTAACTTTAAGTTTATGTGTAATAGCTATTTTATCAGTTATAGCGTATAATATAAAAATTCCCATTAGTTATGGTTCGCATTTTTCCACAAGATATAAATTAAAAAAGCTTAAACACAATAAAATTAAACCCTAATTTAGAGGAGAAAAATATGCATAAAAATGAAGTTACTACACTTGATAATATAAAAAAAATACATTTTATAGGAATCGGTGGATCCGGAATGTTTCCACTTGCTAATGTCCTTCATCTTAATGGATTTGAAATAACTGGTTCGGACACATACGAATCAGATACTCTAAAAAAAGTCAAAGATCTAAAAATACCGGTAGCGGACATTCACTCTAAGGATAATATATCAGATCAGGATTTAGTTGTATTTTCCGCTGCAATCAAAGAAGAAAATCCTGAAATTCAAGAAGCGCTTAGAAAAGGAATTCCGCTTATAGAGAGAAGTTACCTCCTGGGATTAATGTTTAAAAAATATAATAACTCGGTAGGAGTCTCCGGTACACATGGTAAAACTACCACTACCGCTATGATAAGCAGTATTCTAATTGATGCTAATTTAGACCCTACCTGCATTATCGGCGGTACGCTTCCTAAAATCAAATCAAATAGCTGTGCAGGAAAATCAGATGTAATAGTAGCTGAAGCGTGTGAGTATGTTGACAGCTTTCTTCACTTGAACCCTAAAATATCAGTTATAACAAACGTAGATGAAGATCATTTAGACTATTTTAAAACTTTTGAAAACTTAAAAAACTCATTTAAAAAGTATGCAAATCAAACACGTGAATTATTAATAGTTAACGGAGATAACTTACCCGCAAGAGAATGCGTGCAAGATTCGACATTAAATAAAATTTTCTTTGGTTTAGAAAATAAAAATGATTTTTATGCCGCCAATATATCATTTAGTAAAAACCAATTCGCCAGGTTCGATATTATAAGCGGAAATGAAAAAATAATAAATAACATTAATCTGAAAGTTCCGGGAATGCATAATGTGTATAACGCACTCGCAGCTTTTTGTACGTGTTTGAGTCTGGAAATTGAACCGGCAATAATAAAATCATCGTTAGAAAATTTTAGCGGAGTACACAGGAGATTTGAAATTATAACTTGCAAAAATGGTATAACCGTAGCGGACGATTTCGCACATCATCCTACTGAAATAAAAACCACTTTAGAATCAGCTTCTAAAATGGGATACAAAAAAGTATGGGCTATTTTTCAACCTCATACGTATTCAAGAACTGCTACTCTACTAAATGACTTTGCGAAATCATTATCTATAGCAGAAAAAGTGATTGTATCAGATATTTTACCAGTAAGAGAAAAGAACGTTTACAATATCCACTCGGCTGATTTAACAGCTAAAATCCCTCAAAGTATTTATATTCCAACTTTTGAAGAAATTTGTGACTATGTAGTTAAATACGCTGAAGCTGGAGATTTGATAATTACTTTAGGCGGAGGCAATGTTTACGAGTGCGCTAACATGATCGCTAAAAATATCTGAATGTATTTCTTAAATTTGTAGCTTTGCTTTCAAACTTTGATATTGATGATCATATAAATAAATAGTATTATTAAAAAGGTAGGAACTAATAATAATTTATAAGAAAGGTGCAGGTGAAGTGCTAATGCAATTTGAAAACAGCAACACCAAAATTAATCTAATGAAAGCTTTCGCAGGAGAAAGTCAAGCTCGCAATCGCTATACATTCGCAGCATCGCAAGCTAAAAAAGAAGGTCTAAATATAATTGAGAAAGTTTTTACGTTTACAGCAAACCAGGAAAAAGAACATGCTAAACTTTTCTACAACCACTTAAAACCTTTATATGGTCAAAATGTAAACATTGAAGGCGGTTATCCTATAGATATATATGATAATTCGTTAGATTTGTTAAAATGCGCGCAGCATAACGAATACGAAGAATATAACAATGTTTACAAGGCATTTGGAGATGAAGCCAAAAATGAAGGATTCAATGAAATCGCTAATCTTTTCTATAATATAGCTGAAATAGAAAAAATTCATGGAGATCGCTTTTCTAAACTAATAGAACTTATAGAAAACAACAGTCTTTTTAGTTCAGACAAAGAAGAAACTTGGTTTTGTCTAAACTGCGGTCACATACATAAGGGAAAATTTGCACCGGATAAATGCATAGTATGCAACCATGGAAAAGGTTATTACGTACGTTATAACTGGATTTCAATTCAGTAATTTTAATATAAAATAAAAAAGTTCACTAGGAAGAAATTTCTTTTTCCAGTGAATTTTTATATTAAAAGTGAAAATTGAAACTAATTACTACCTTTGAGATATCTAGAAACTGCACAAACCGCAGTAGAGGCAAAAACAAATGTAAAGAACATAGCCGGAATTAAAACTCCTATTTTTTCGGATTTGTTAAGATTTGACCATTTTAAGTCTTTTTGAGTAAGTGTTTCCTTAATCGTTCTTTCAAAAATTGAATTTGTGGAATTGCCCATGTTTCTCCAGCCTTGAGTTATTTCTCTTTTAATTTCAATATAATTCCTATAAGTGAACGGAAGAAAATTAATATAATAGTTTATAACGTTTCTTAATTCAATAGGTTCAAGCAAAAAAGGTTGTCCTCCTGCAATGCGTTCAGTCTCATCTGCATTAATTTCATTTAAAATTACTTCTTGAATGTTAACTTTCATTTCTAGCTCCAATTTTTTCAGTTATTGTTTGTTTTTATTATAACTAAAATTTAATTAAAAATCAATACTCTTTAAATTCCTATATTAGATTTTTTTGTTTTATTTTTTGTATATGAAGTACTGATACTGTTATGTCATCATCATGAGTGTTTCTTCGTGATTCCACCGCTTTGCTTACAATGTATTTAGAGATTTCCCCCGGAGTAGTATAATGTATATTACTAAGTATATCCATTATCCACTGGTCTCCTATATCCGTAACTCCGTCAGACAACATTATAACCCAATCATCCGGTTTTAAATTTACGCTTTTACAAGAAAATGACACATCTTTAAGTATCCCTACAGGTAAAGAAGAAAAATTAATCTTCTGCACTTCTCCTTTTCTAATTACAAAACTTGATGGTGAACCCGCCTTCATAAATTTCGCTTCTCCAGTAAATAAATCAACTGAAATTACATCTAAAGCTACTAAAGATTCTTCATTATGATTTAGTAACATAACCGAATTAACAAGTCTGACCACAGACTCAAAATTCATACCACACTTGATAAATTTCTTTATAAGCTCTGAAGCTAAACCACCTTCTATTGCCGCACTGCTTCCTGTACCCATTCCATCGCTTATGACAACATTAAATCTGCCTTCTCCATCTTCAAAGCAGCGGCAACTATCTCCGCAAAAATGCCCTCCATTACATGCATGCTGACTCACTGAAAAGTCTACACAATAAGCCTTTAATTCACAAATATGAATTCTACAAATGTCTCCCATCACTTCTACTATGGGAGCATCTAAACTCCTTCCGCATAACTTAGAAATATCTCTTATTAATTTATTATTAAATTCATTTTTTAAATGAACGGGGATTTCAATCTCTATAAAAATCTTATTACCTCTATGTTTTTTACAGCTTATACTTTCTACTAATATATTATTTTTAGAAAGAAGAAACTTAATACTTTTCAATAAAGCTTCATCAAAAAAATTAAGCTCTCCAAAATTAAATGCAATATCGTTTAAAAGATAACTTATTCCCAAAAGCTGTTCTTCTATTTTTTTCTTAAATTCATTTGATTGACTGCATACTTCTCTGCTAATAGAAAAGTCTTTTATAACAGTTGCTACTTGATTAGCTATGTCTTTATACTTGTTACAGTACTTAAGTGATCTTGAAGCCGGGTTAAGAAACTGATTTTCATTTTGGCGTTCGAATTTGCTGATTATATCATTAACGTATTTACAAGTAGATTCTTTGTTTCTTTCCCAACAAAAATTATTAAGAGAACAAGATCCACAATAACTTTTCACTGCATTAAAACACGTTTCTTTATAACTAACAGGCGTTAAATTACTCATACTACTTATTGTTTTATCTACACATCCCGTAATGGATGCCAAACAGTTTGAAGTCAGTTTTAATTTTTGAATTAAAGCTTCACGCATTCCTTCATATTTTATAGGAGTAAATTTAGAAGGAAGACAGTGTTTAATTTTATTGAAAAAAAGCTTGGGAATTAAAAGAAATACTACTATCGATATTATAGACTCATATAGTCCGGTTAACATCTGAGAAAAGTCTCCACATCGTAAGGATATAAGAAAAGAAGAAAAAAGAAATACAAATCCAATTCCTAATCTTCCAAATGAAGAAAATATTCCTGAAATCATTCCTGCAAACGCATAAGATCCGGATATGTAAGCAAGTCCAAAAGATGGTAAACTAAAAACTATTCCCAATGCAACGCCTGTCAATGTACCTCCAACTACGCCTAAAACATACGAAGTACAAAGTATAATTAAAATCCCCAGAATTCTTCCAGGCGATATCCCGCAAACAGAAACTGTAGATAACGAAAGTAAAGAGATACCTACGCTTATTGCTATACATGCAAATTCTTTGTAATTTAAAGAATAAAGTTTTTTATCGGAAAGAATCTTAAAACTAATTTCAAAAAAGTAAGCTGCTCCCCCCGCTAATAAGCATTCTATAATAGTAAGACATAATCCATACTTATCAAAACCATCCGAACAATTTACCGCCAATCCAGTTACCAATGAAGATATAAATACCACTAGCGGAACATAAAGCGAATGATTAATTATTTTTTTAAAATCGCTAAGTGTCCATTTAATAGCACTTATAGCGACTAAAGTAGATATGTATCTCATACCTGAATAAAGTTTTAAAGGCAAGAAATATCCTAATACCGCTCCAATTATAGTTGGAATCGCTCCTTTAGAAGACACAGCCGCTGATAATGACAATCCAAAGGGATAACAGCTTCCTAATATACATCCTCTGGAAATCAAAAGTGCCGATATAAAGTACATAGTCTTTGCAAAAATAACCCTTAAGGAATAGTTTCTTGCTGAGTTTAATAGTTTTCCGCTAACTTTAACAGTTGCTTCTTTCAACTTCCATCGCCACCTGAATATTAAATTTTAAAAATACTAGATGGCTTTATTATATTAATAGATTTATTAATAAAGATGTCAAACTGCGCTGTAATTTTATTAGTATTTATAAATTATTTTGTTTAGTAAACACACATTAATGAAATTTATATCATTCCAATGTGTTTTATATCGATTTATGTTCTAATTAATTGTTATTTTTCATAAAAAGCATTTTTATGTACGATAAAAATCTTAAATTCATGATTATTAGATTTAAAAATAATACTCCATAGTCTTTTTAATGCGTTGTTTTCCTTTTTTTATATGCCTAGATACCGAAGAAATACATATACCTAATTTTATAGATATTTCCTTCATTGTCATCTTTTCTCCGTAGTAAAGAAGTACACACATTCTCTGCTTTGGAGTAAGTTCTCCTTGAATAATATTTTTCAAAGACTTTATCATTTTTTTATAGTTAAAATCTCTTTCACAAAAATTACTTTTCCGATATTTCGAAAGACTTATTAGTGATTCAGTAAATTCATCTAGATGTAACGACTTATTTCCCACGCTTCATGACCTCACATTTTTTCTCTAAGTATTTTGCAGTATGAATTAGATCCAGGTAGATATTATAGAGGATATCTATTCTGTATTTAATACTCTTACTTTTTTCTTCAGGTATGTCCTTTTGGGACTTCTTTAAAGATTTTATATGGGTTTTTACTATTTCCGCGTCTCTTAGGTACTGTGCCCAGAGTTTTCGATAACACATAAATCCACCATCCTGCAACACATTCTGTGTAGTTTTAATTTCAAAAAATAAAATTTAATGATTATTTAATTTTTCTATTACTATTAGTCGAATTTTGTATAATCGTATAAATATGGTAGCATATGTATATTAATGAGTCAACTATATTTTTTTTTTTAATATTAAAATACAAAAAAATAATTTTATTTTAAAAAGAGTATATTTTCACTCATTTATTGCACACTAAGCGTGTAAGTGATATAATAATTGTACAATTTAATTTTTTTCGACAAAATTTTACCAGTTCCTTCCTATAAAACACTTAAAATGAAAAATAGAAAGAACAAGTAAAATTTCGAAATTAAAATGTAAAAATATATTTATTTAAAAATTCATTTATCGAGGGAGGGATTGTGCATTAACAATAAGATGAGTAAAAAGCTAAAAAACTTGAGAACAAAATCCGGTCTGACTCAAGCCCAATTAGCTCAAAGATTAAATGTTTCCCCATCGTCTATAGGCATGTACGAACAAGGACGACGCGAACCAAAAAACTCAATTCTAGTTCGTATTTGCAAAGAATTAAATGCAAGTGGTGACTACATTCTTGATATTAACAATGATAATAAAGAAAATAACTTAAATTTTGATGACGTTAATAGCATAGTTACTGAATTTATAGACTTCATAAAAACAAAAAAATATGTAATGATCAATGGAGTTCCTGTAGACGAGATTAACAAAAAAAAGATAGCTACTGCTCTTAAAGTAGCTATTGCAGTTGCTTTATCAGATTCTGAGTAAAAATAACACTTTATCTGCCTGCTGTATATAATGTAATGAGAGTATATCTAAACGTTAAGTTTCAGTCGTTGGTTCCATCTATAAATGCAGGCGGTGGGTTTAATGTGCAGTTATAAACAGCAGGGAATTTTATCACTTGCCTTTGGACTGGGGCTTATACTTTCATTTATATTTCCTGAATCAATAATAATTATAATAACATCACTTATTGTAGTAATTTTGTCGATATTACTTGTAAAACGTTGACTCTGATATAGGGAGGTTTTTACAGATGAAAGTTGTTGTAATTAAAAGTCCTGGATTCTTAGGTTTTTTTCTCAGAAAAATATTTGGAATAAAAAAAGAAAAAATTTAAAATATTATAAAATTAAATCAGCTCTTCGCTACCAGGCGATCCAGCTGATTTTTTTATGTACAATTTGAAAGTAAATAAATTTAAAAAATATTTTTTTTGCAATTAGAATCACATTCTTTTACTCCACAATTTTCAAGTGCAAAGTTAATCATTATTCCTATAAGTTCATTTCTGCTTCTTCCAGTTATAGATGATAAATTATCTAACTTTGCTACTATATCACTTTTAATACGAACAGAAAAAGTCCTATAACCATCTTCTCCTTTAGGCGGCTTGGGATTAATTACAAGTTTATTTAACATAATTTTCCCCTTTCGTTTTTATATTACACGTTTAAATCGTGAAAAGGTATGTTTAATTTATTAACATGAATTATAACTACACAAAATGAGTAATTACAACAAAAAATATCCAAAAATATTAAAACTCTATTGATCTCTTTTACACCTTAATAAATAAAATTTAATTTTAATCACTTCTAAAAATAAAAAATAATTTGTATCTTTTACTAATTTAGAAATTATGATAAAATTCTAAGGTGTATCTGAGTTTTAACATAAAAAATATATTAATTCAGGAGGTTTTAAACGTTGGATTATCTAAATTCGTTACTTACTCCTATAAGTGATGCTCTTTACGTTTATGTACTTGTAGCGCTACTTGTAATATGCGGAGTATATTTTACCGTACGCACTAAGTTCGCCCAAGTACGTCTTTTTATAGATGCACTAAAACTTATGTCCGAAAAACCCCGTAATAAAAGAATATCCTCTTTTCAAGCTCTTATGATTTGTACCGCGTCCAAAGTCGGTACTGCAAACATTGCAGGCGTTGCCACCGCTTTAGTAATAGGCGGCCCCGGCGCTATGTTTTGGATGTGGATTATGGCCATTATAGGATCCTCTTCCTCGATGGCAGAAGCAACACTAGCACAAATGTATAAAATAAAACGCAAGGACGAAAATTCCTTTATAGGAGGCCCTTCTTACTACATACAAAAAGTCTTAAAACCAAGATGGATCTGCGTTACTTTTTCTTGTTTGTTTATATTTTGCTTTCTCTTTGGTTTTAATGCACTCCAAGCACATAATATGTCTTCTGCTTTAAAATATTATATTCCCGATTATGAAAATACTTTATGGCCTTATTTAATAGGAGTTGTATTTTCCGCTTTAATTGCAAGTGTAGTATTTGGAGGAATAAAAAGAATAGGATTTGTTTCTTCCTATTTAGTTCCAATAATGTCTACTATATACTTAG
This sequence comes from uncultured Clostridia bacterium, assembly GCA_944384825.1. Classification (GTDB taxonomy): domain Bacteria; phylum Bacillota; class Clostridia; order Oscillospirales; family Acutalibacteraceae; genus UMGS1491. The sequence goes on along the minus strand of CALWUT010000009.1, from coordinate 20,572 downwards.
TGGTAGGATTCTATATCATCTTTACTAATTTTTCTAGAATACCTCAAGTGTTCTCTCTTATTGTTTCATCAGCGTTTAACTTCCAATCTTTTACAGGAGGCCTAAGCGGAAGTGTTATACTTATAGGAATAAAAAGAGGCTTACTATCAAACGAAGCTGGTATGGGAAGCGCTCCTAACGCAGCTGCTTCCGCAGATACTTCTCACCCTGCTAAGCAAGGAATAGCTCAAATACTGTCCGTATTTATAGACACTATTTTAATATGCTCTACTTCTGCTTTCATTATTTTACTTTCTAACGTAAATATTAAAGGGGACCTCACCGGTATGCCTCTTATGCAAGAAGCCTTAAAAAGTCAATTGGGAAGCTGGGGAGTTCATTTTATAACTCTTTCAATAACATTATTTGCTTTCTCCGCTATTATAGGCAATTTCGGATATTGTGAACCAAATTTTCTCTTTATAAAAGACAGTCCAAAACTTATTAAAACAATTCGTATTCTAAGTATATTCCCAATAATTTTCGGATGCGTTGCTACTGCATCTGTAGTTTGGAATTTATCAGATATCTCTATGGCGCTTATTGCAATAGTAAATATAATAAGTATAATTTTACTTTCTAACCGATATATAACGTGCTTAAAAGACTATTTAAAACAAAAAAAAGATCATAAAGATCCAACGTTTAATGCTCCCGCCTGTGGAATAACGGATACAGAACTTTGGAAATAATTTATAATCTATACAGTATGGAAACATCCTCTAAATATGTTAGAGGATGTCGATTTATTTTAATATTTAATTAATACCTACAAAATAAAAAAATCTTCCTTGTATACTAGAAAATTACAAGAAAGATTTCAAAAAAATCGAATTTATTATCTAAAAGCTTTAACTTTGTTCTCCTCTATTAGTACATCCTCCACAGTCTGAAGCAGGTTCATCATTTTGAAGTCTAGGCGGGAAAAATTCTTCAGTAGGAAATTCTATTCTTCTGAACAGATCACATGGATTATCTGTAGACGTTACGCATTCTTTATTTGGAATGCAGAAGTCATATGCTGGAACTAACATTTGTACGTTTCGCTCTATTTGAACTATTGTGAACAGTCCCAATGTAACCGCAACCGTGCGATTATTTGGGGTAGGCCTTACGAATTCTCCTCCAAATCGTCTGCATATACATTCCGGTACCCGGCACTGAGGCTGTGGTCGGCAATCGCATGCATTACACAATTTTGCAGAGAGTGCTATTGGGTCTGCTATCTGTACTACTGCACGAGGTAAGTTCCTAAGAGATGTATTTTGAATGTCTATTTCATTGGTACCATATTCCGAACTAAATATTCTTACGTTACCTTCACTACCATATAGTACAGCTTTTTTTCCAAATACACAAAGTCCAGATACGGAAGCTGGCATAACTGATGGTGCAAGAAAAGCTTCCAAGTTAACTTCAAAAAAATATGTCATATCTATTGAGTAATACCCTCGACGAAAAGGTACAGGTTCAATATCAATAAAAGTAGTTATAACACTTACGTTTTTTACACGCACACTATTAGCTTGATCAATTACATGTTGCCCTGCTTCATTAAAGTTTACTCTTAAATTCTCTAAACAGTCTTTATCGGCACATGAATCATAAACTCTGTAAGCATCAATGCACACCTGTTCTTTTAACTGATTATTTTCACGACATGAAAATGTAGAAAAATTTTCTGTCATATAAAAACCCCCCCATAAATGTTAATGGATGTCAATGGTAGTTAAAACTTACTTTTTATTTTCATCAAATAAATTAGTACTTGATTTACTAACAATCCCAAAATTTTACTTTGGGTTTCCATTAGCATACTATGGAGAGTATTTAATTTGTGTTACTTATAATTTTTTCGCATTAATTTTATATTTTCTCAAGTTTAGCGTAATTTGCCATTATCCTTTTAGATCCTACTGCCCCACCAAATTCTATCTCAAGCATGGAATCGTTACAGATTTTAACTACAGATTTTATTTTTCCTTCACCAAAAGCTTTGTGATACACACGATCTCCTATTTTAAGTATAGAAGACTTAGAAGAATTTCTTTCAAGATTATATCGGCCTATAATTCCTCCGAAATGATGAGCAGCAATTACGGACTGAGCTCTCAATTCCTGCGCCGACTTAGGAATGCGCTCCCCATGCTTTAATTCTTTCCAAGCACGAGATTTAGTTTTCTCAATAAGATTTTCTGGGATCTCAGATACAAATCTAGATATTTTATTGCTAGTAGTAACGCCTGCTGTCATACGACTGTCAGAATTTAAGATGTATAATTTTTTCATGCATCTTGTTATTCCTACATATGCAAGTCTACGCTCTTCTTCAATTTCTTCTTCATTATCTGAATCCTTAATTCCCGGGAATATACCTTCTTCAAGACCCGGTAAAAATACCACCGGGAATTCCAAACCTTTAGAAGCATGCAGCGTCATAAGAGACACAGTATCAGAAGTATCTTCGTAATTATCAATATCAGTAAATAAAGATACTTCTTCCAAAAATCCCGAAAGGGATGCTTCTTCTCCTTTATCCTCTTCGTATTTTACAATATTATTTAAAAGCTCATTAACATTTTCTATTTTTGTCTCAGCTGTATCTCTTTCAAGTTTAAGGTAATCTATATATCCCGTTTTTTCTAATACAAGCTTATATAGTTCACTAATACTTAAATTTTTTGAAGTATAACTAAATATTAAACTATCTATTAAGTCAGAAAAAGCTTTAAGTTTTACAGATACTCGTTTAAGTCCTTCATAACTTTCAGAATTTCTCATAATGCTCAGTAAATCTTTACCATTCTCGTTAGCAATTTCCATTGCTTGAGAAATCGTTCTCTCACCTATTGAACGTCGAGGCTGATTTATTATTCTTTTTAATCTGATCTCATCTTTAGGATTATTAATTACGCTTAAGTATGAAATCATATCGCGAATCTCTTTTCGATCGTAAAATCTTACCCCGCCATATACTTTATACATTATCCCTCTTCTCACAAGTACTTTTTCTATTACGTTAGACTGAGAATTTCTTCGATAAAGTATAGCAAAATCAGAATATCTTTTACCTTTTGCCACACCATCTTGAATAACTTCAGCAATATAATGAGCTTCGTCGTGTTCATTGTAAGCCGTATGAACTTTTATACATCCACCATCTTCATTTTGAGTCCATAAAGTTTTTCCTTTTCTTCGAAAATTATTTTCTATTACCGCATTAGCAGCTTGAAGAATGTTTTTAGTAGATCTGTAATTTTGCTCGAATCTTATGACTTTAGTACCCGGAAATTTATTTTCAAAATTAATTATATTTTCTATCGTAGCTCCTCTAAACTTATATATGCTTTGGTCATCATCTCCTACTACGCATAAATTATTACTTTTCTTTGCAAGACTGCTAACCAAAACATACTGAGAATAATTCGTATCTTGATATTCATCTACAAGTATATATTTGAAATTTTCTTGATATTGTTTTAATACATCCGGAAAATTTCTGAATAATTTATTAGTGTTAAATATAAGATCGTCAAAATCCATTGCATCAGAATCTATCAACTTCTTTTGATATTCTTCATATAGTCTTCCTAAAATATCATTCGATTCTAAACTATAAGATTTATAACCTACTAAATTATCTTTGCGCCTAGAAATTAAATTCTTTAGCTTACGAATGCTCCACTCTTTTTCATCTATTTTCAAATATTTTTGGCATTCTTTAACTACTTTTAAAGAATCTTCTTCATCATAAACTACAAAATGATTAGAATAACCTAACTTTTCTGCATAATTTCTTAGCACTCTAACGCAAAATGAGTGAAAAGTAGAAGCACAGACCTCTTTTCCAGAATCTCCTAAAGCAGTACAGATACGGCTTTTAAGTTCATTGGCTGCTTTATTTGTAAAAGTAATAGCAAGTATGCTTGAAGGATTTACCGCATCGACTTTTATAATATCACGTACACTTCGAGCATCAAGTCCTTTTTCATATGCATCTTTAAGCTCTCCTACCATTTCTTCATTAACATTATCAGGAACCTGACTACTCATATATGCATTTCCATAACTTATCATATTAACTATTCTACTTACAATCGCCGTCGTTTTTCCACTACCTGCACCTGCTAAAACTATAACAGGGCCATTTATTTGAAAAACCGCTTCACGCTGGGTACTATTAAGAGCATAAAAAGCTCGTTCAAGCAACTTCATTCTGAGTTGTTTAAATTCCTGAGAAATTTTATCGACCAATGTTCCAGCACCACCATACCAAGAGAGTCAAAAAAATTACTACGCATTTCTGCATAACAATGCTTACAAAGTAAATATTTAAATTGACAACTCTTCAAAATATTTTATTTCTTATTTTATAATTATAACTCATTTTTTCATAAAAATCAACTGTTTAAAAACACATCATAATATTCATAATTTTCTATTTAAACAAAAAGTTTATCCATTTTTAATATAAATTCATTAAAATAATTAATAGTTAATTGCTAATTTAAAAGTAATTTCTTTTAAGACTAGAATTTTACTTTAACTTTCTTCGGTACTTAAAATAAATTGTTTAATCTCACTCACCTTAAAGATTTTAAAATTTATATCATCTTCATATTTCTTAAGTTTCACTTTTACTGTAGATTGAATAGGATTATAACCTATAACAGTCCCTATCCCTTCAGGGGTACACACTGTTTCATCAAGTTTAGGCATATCTTCAAGCATTTCAAGGTAAGCTTCTTCTTCGTATTGCAAACAGCATTTCAGTCTTCCGCATGCTCCCGAAAGCTTCGTAGGATTTAACGAAACTCCCTGATCTTTAGCCATTTTTACAGTAACAGTATGAAAATTATTTAAAAATTTTGCGCAACAAAGTGATTGACCGCATATTCCCATTCCTCCTAAAATTTTAGCTTCGTCACGCATTCCAACTTGCCTTAACTCAATTCTTACTTTAAAAATTCCTGCTAAATCACGGACTAAATTTCTGAAATCTATCCTAGTATCTGAAGTAAAATAAAAGATTAATTTACGCCTATCAAATATGTACTCTACATCAACGAGTTTCATCTTTAATTTATGTTCATCAATTTTCTTTTTGAAAACTCTTTCCGCTTCTTTTTCTTCAAATTCTTTTAAACGCACAGATTCCAAATCGACATCAGTCGCTTTACGCAGTATTTTTTCAACAGGTTCAGACTCTTCACTGAGCCCTAAAGCGTCTTTTGAAATCATTACTTTTCCCAATTCTTCTCCTCGTATAGTTTCGGCAATAACTATATCCCCTCTTTTAATGTCTTCATCAGGATAATTAAAGTAATGAATTTTACCTACCTCTCTAAACCTTACTCCCAAAATTTTACTCATGAATTTTTCTCCTTTAACCATTATAAAACCATACTTAAATAACTTATAATTAAATTTAAATTTACATTCTTCTTAATAAGTTTCGATATATATGTAAGTTTATCGATCTTTTCAATTGTCTTTTCAAGATTCAAACTTAAGCTTTCATATTTAAAAGCAATTATAAAATTTTCTAAAATTGATTCTATTAAACTTTTTAAATACATCCTATCACCAGGAATACAAGAAATATATTTGAAAATTTCCAATTTATCCTCTTTAATACTAGCGTGCATAAGTTTTTTAGCTAATTTGAAACATTCGTTATTTAATTCTTTCTTAAAATCACCGGAAATTCTGAAAATTTCACACCTTGAAAGTATCGTACCCAGAAGGCTAACTGATGATTCACATAAAAGAATAAATATTACATTCTCAGGAGGTTCCTCCAGTATCTTTATGAAAGCATTTTGAGCTTGGAGAGTTAAATAATCAGAAAATTTTATAATGTAAAATTTATACCTGCCTTCATTGGAAACTATATATGCATCCTGACGTATATATCTTATTTCCTCCACCTTGATGGAGCTCCCTTCAGGGTAGATAATTTTAACATCCGGATGACTTCCACTATCAATTTTGACGCATGAAGTGCAAATTCCGCAGGGTATGTTTTCGTTTGAATGACATAGTGAAATTTTTACTGTCTTTATAGCTTCATTTAAAGCTTTTTCTTGATTCAAGCACTCTATAATTAAGGCATGAGGCAATTTGTTTTTTGTAGCTAAATTCTGGAAATTATACAAAATTTGTTCTTCCCTCGAAACAGACATTTTCATACCTATACCTTTTCAAATCTATCAACATCAAGTACAAATATAATTGCTCCTCCGGTAGTAATTTCAAAAGGAGTATTTGTAAATGAACTTAAATATACCGGAGTAGTATCAGTAACTAGTTGTTTTCTTTTACTGCTGTACCTTGAAATTATATCTATTACTTTATTTGTTTTATTATTTTCTACTCCTATAATAAGAGTAGTATTTCCCGATTTTAAAAATCCTCCTGTTGATGCCATCTTAGTAACCTGAAAACCTTCCTCAGTAAGTGCGTCCATAACAATGGATGCATCGCTCTTACTCATAATCGCCATAACCAATTTCATAAATTTCCTCCATGAACTCAAACTTATATCTGATGAATCATTCCTTGAATTTCAATCAATATTTTATCACATTTATCTCTTCGATTCCATAATTTATAAGGCGTTCTTTTTCATAAGTCCCTATCTCTTCTCCCGGCATGACTACCGGCACTCCCGGAGGACACGGACAAATAATTTCACTTGCAGTCTCCCCTAAAGAATCTTTAGTATTTACCTTCTTAGAGTCAGCAATAAGTGCCGAAAAAAGAGAAGCTCGGATTTTAGGTAAACTCATGCTCTTTTCAAAATTTTCAGATTTAATTTTACCTTTTCTCGTTTCTATGCTTTGCAAAGCAGTTATCAATCTTAACCAGTCTTTATCGTCATTAAACGGAGAAGGAATTAAAACTACATAACTATCATCGCAAAACTCCGGTTCAATTTTAAATTCGTAAAGCTTTTCTCTAAACTCAAATCCTGTATAACCTATTTTATGAACTCCCAGTACTATTCTTGTAGGATCAGAAAGTAATAATTCTGACGGTATAAATATTCCTCTGGCACTAGCAATTTCCTTTACCAGCGTTACCTGCTCTTTAAGAAGTAAAAATTCCCTTTCTCCATTTTCTTCAAGCCATTGACGACAAATGTCCAGCGAAGCCATAACAGGATACGAAGGACTTGTTGATCCAAAAAGTGACATAGCTGCTTTTGCATGCTCCTTAAATTTAGCGTCTTTCACGTGCAGCCAAGCTCCGCCAGTAAGAACGGGTAAAGTTTTGTGTGCAGAATCAGCGGTCATTGAAGCTCCCAAGTCCAATGGATGAAGTCCCAAAAATTTAAGATGTGAACCATGAGCATTGTCTACTATTACAGGAATACCATAATTTTTACATATAAGTGAAATCTGATCTACATCCTGCAAAACCCCATGGTAACTTGGACTGGTTAAATAAACTGCTTTTATATCAAAGTGTTGACTCAGTTTCAATTTTAAATCTTCTAAATCGATTTCTCCCGCTAAGCCAGCGTCTTCACATATAGTCCTTTTTAGCCATATAGGTTCAATTCCTAAAAGCGCCATTGCCGAAACCACTGACCTATGAACAACTCTATCGCATAAAATTTTATCTCCTGATTTTGCCGTAAGTCTTATCATCGCCTGAATACAAAGAGTATTTCCTCCTGATGAAATAAAAGAAGCTTCACTTCCATAAAGTTTACTTACTGATTCTTCCGATTTTTTAATTACTCCCGAAGCTTCATAAAGACTATCAGTAAACGGAAGTTCTGTAAAATCAAGTGAAAAAAGGTCAAATTCAGAAAGAAATTTTCCTTTATGTCCCGGAGTATGAAATGAAGAACGATCTAAGTTTTTATATTCAATCAACGCATTATAAAAATGTTTTTTCAAATTATATTTTCTCCTTGACTGAAAAAGTTTTTGTTTTATGTATATGAACAATCCATAACGGAAACAATACACAAAAAAGGATGTGACATTAAAAATGAAAGTATCTAAGACTCAGTATACTGAAATGACAGGTAAAAGTTCTCCTGCAAGTCCAATATGGAAAGACTTATTCTTTGCTTTCCTAGTGGGAGGGTTAATATGTGTTATCGGTCAAGCTTTAAACCAGTTTTATATGTCGTATTTCAACTTTGATAAGAAAACTGCCAGCACTTGGGTTTCTATAACTTTAATAGCTTTAAGTTCAATTCTTACCGCATTAAATTGGTATGGAAGTATTGCTAAACATGCAGGAGCAGGAACTATAGTCCCCATAACAGGATTCTCAAATTCAATAACAGCTCCGGCAATAGAGTTTAAAAGTGAAGGTCACGTTTTTGGAATAGGAGCAAAAATGTTTATAATGGCAGGGCCAGTAATAGTATTCGGTACAATAGCTTCAATGGTTTATGGTGTAATAGTGTGGATATTCGGTCTTTATTAAACTTTTTGCATTCTTTGTCTGCAAACTTCGTACATCATTATCCCTGCGGCTACTGATGCATTAAGAGAGTTTATTCTTCCTTTCATCGGAATTGACAGTATAAAGTCGCATTTTTTCTTGACATTACTGCTTATTCCTTTCCCTTCTGAACCTATCACTATTGCTGTCGAACCAGTTAAATCTTGAGATGTCCACATTTCTCCAGACATATCTGCTCCATAAATCCAAAGTCCCATTTTCTTTAGCATATCTATTGAAGCAGAAATATTATTAACTTTAGAAACTAAAATATGCTCTAAAGCTCCTGCAGAAGACTTTCCAACTGACATTGTAAGACCTACTGCACGCCGTTTGGGAATTATAATTCCATGCGCTCCTACACATTCAGCTGTACGTATAATTGCTCCGAGATTATGTGGGTCTTCTATACCTTCTGCTATTATAATAAATGGCTGCTCGCCTTTGCTTTTAGCTAAATCCAGTATATCCTCTATACTGGAATATTCTTTTGTCCCCACAACTGCAATTACTCCTTGATGAACACCGCCATCAGCAATAGCATCTAAAGCTCCTTTATTTACTTCTTTTACAGTAATATTTCTTTCAGCAGCTATTGATAAAATAGCTTTTAAAGATCCAAAATTATCCTTAGAAGAAATCATAACAGAGTCTATAATTCTTTTGCTTTTCAATGCTTCTAAAATAGCATTACGTCCTATTATATAATCATTTTTTAAATTTTCTTCTTTAAACTTTTTTTTATTCAAATTTTTTCCTCCAATAAATTTTTTTGATTAATTTTTCTAAAACTGCTTGTCTATCTTACTTAAAAATTTTTTTATACCATTCAAGGTTTCTAAGCTTAAAATGTGTTCTGCTTTGCAGGCGTCAACGTAAGCGATGCAAGGATTCACTCCTAAAATTTCTGTAAAAAAACGACTCAAGAGTTCATGCTTCTCATAAATAGATTTGGCAATTTCCAGACCATCTTCAGTCAGGATTATTTTTCCGTACTTTTCTTGAATTACCATGCCTTTTTGTTTCAAGGTATTTATAGCTTTATTTACACTCGCTTTTGAAAATGATAATCTATTAGCAAGATCAGTAACTCTTACGCTGTCCTCACTATTTTTCATTACATATATTATCTCCAAATAGTTTTCGAGCGAATGAGTAAGGTAGTTATTCATTTTATCAGCACTCTCACTTTTCTCTGTTTCTTTTATTACATGTTCTTGCAAAAGAGCATCCGGAACATTTTGAGAGTTGCTTACGTGAATCTTTATTTTTAAACTTAGAAATTATTATTGCTGAAATTATGATTAAAACTGCTGTCAAAATTAAAATATCTATTAAATTCATTTCTACTTTCAACCTCCTAACTATTACGAAATTTTTGAAAAAAGAATTATAAACTGATATACAAGAGCAGACATAATATATGCTATAAATAATTGATACAAAACTGAAATTACAGCGTATTTTTTATTATTAACTTCTCTGTATATTGTTGAAAGTGCCGCAATGCATGGTGTGTACAAAAGGATAAATATCATAACCGATACTGCGCTTGCTAAACTAAGTGAACTTACCAGCCCTTGGGATATATCACTCCATCCCGCGCTTGAATAAAGTACCGCAAGCGTGCTTACAATTGATTCCTTTGCCATTACTCCCGTCAAAAGCGAAACGCATACTTTCCAATCATTAAAACCGCATAGCCCAAATACTGGAGCTATAAAATTTCCTATCTTTGCAATTATACTTTCTGAACTGTCTTGAACAGGTCTGAAATCAGTTCCAAAATACTGGAGAAACCAAACTATAACAGTAGCAACAAGAATTACCGTACCCGCTCGTTCAACAAAATCTCTAGTTTTGTCCCAAACGCTTAGTCTTACATTTTTTAGTGAAGGCCATTTATAATCCGGCATTTCCATAATAAACGGAGAAGCTTCACCTTTAAATAAACTGTCCTTAAAAAGATAAGCGGTAAATACAGCACAGATTATTCCTATAATATACAAAGAAAATATTACTAAAGTTTGATTATTAGGAAAAAAAGTGGACGCAAACATCAAATATACAGGCGTCTTAGCGCTACATGACATAAACGGAATCAAAAATATCGCTAAATTTTTATCTTTTTTATTTTCAAGAATTTTGGTTCCCATCACCGCCGGAACAGTACATCCAAACCCCATTATAAGAGGCACAAAAGCTTTACCGGAAAGTCCTATTTTCCGCATAGGCTTATCCATTATAAAAGCTGCACGCGCCATATATCCACAATCCTCTAAAAGTGACAGAAGCGTAAACAAAAGAATTATTTGCGGTAAAAAGGAAATTACCCCTCCTACCCCTCCTATAACTGCGTCCAAAACCAAATTTTTGGACCATTCTGACGCTCCTGCATAATTCAAAATTCTACTTATAGTACCTTTAGTCTGAATATTTATAAAATCTTCACATATGTTTTTCAACATTATTCCCAATGGGCCAAAAGTAATATAAAAGATTGAAAGTACCATACCTATAAAGCAAGGAATAGCAGTATATTTACCAGTCAATAACTTATCGATTTTATCAGATAAAGAAATTCTTTTTTTATTATTTAAAGTTTTTACTGCTTTTCTGTATATTTCATGTATGTACATATATCTTTCATCTGGAATGATTGTATCTTTTTCCTTTCCGTACATTTTACTTAATTTATCTCTTAAGGATTCTATCTTATCAATTTGGGAAAGAGTTAAATTAAACTCTTTAAGGATTAAAGGATCACTTTCGAATATTTTTATGGTTTTAAATCGACTGTTAGAAATAAAGGCCTTTCCGGGATTCAAACAATTTTCTATTTCGTCAAGCGCATTTTCAACTTCACAAGAGTATATTGTACTTGTATATCTTACTTTTTCTCTATCTTTAATACAAACTGACAATACTTCCAGTAAATCGTCTATACCTTTATTTTTACCAGCCGAAATTGTTACTGTTGGAACTCCGAATAATTTTTCAAGTTCTTTGCAGTCTATTTTCTTACCCTTTTTTACAAGTAAGTCTGACATATTAAGTGCTAAAATTACTTTACAATCTAATTCTAAAAGCTGAGTAGTTAAATAAAGATTTCTTTCTAAATTAGTCGAATCCACAATATTTATTATAACATCCGGCATTTCATTCATTATGTAATTTCTTGTGACCACCTCTTCGGGTGAGTAAGGAGATAAAGAGTAAACCCCTGGAAGATCTATAAGATCGATTGTTTCTTTCGCATCTTTGATTCTTCCTTCCTTTCGCTCCACAGTTACTCCAGGCCAATTACCTACGTATTGATAACTTCCTGTCAGCTGATTGAAAAGAGTAGTTTTGCCGCTGTTAGGATTACCTACCAATGCTACTTTATAAATATTTTCTTTACTTGAAACTTTCCCCGAAACTGATAAATTAAAAGCATGCTTTTTAGTTACCTTATGCTTTTTATTTAAATCACAGCTAAATTTCTTTACTGATCTTTCATTTCCAAAAAGCTCAACTTCTCTCGCTTCGGATCTCCTAATACTGAGATTATAATCGTGAATGTTTATTTCTATAGGGTCTCCCGTAGGAGCTGATTTTATAAATTTGACTTTAGCTCCGGCAGTTATACCCATATCTATCATACGGCGTCGAAGGGTTCCCCGGCTCCCTAACTTCTTGACTATACCTTCTTCTCCTGAAGATAGGTCGTTTAGGGTTTTCATCTTTATTTACACATCCTTTACTTTCGTATTTTTTAACTTTAAATATACTATTTTTTATAAATATAATGTTTTACATCTAATATTATACTTGATTTTTTGCAAAAAGTAAACTTAAGCTAACATTTTCTTTACTTAAATCACATTTTAAAATGTTTTTTACTACTAAAATTATTTATTTTTAATATTATTTGCTGCAAAAGTTCTAAGTAGAAAATAAAGAGAAATCTTTACTTCCTAATTTAACGCTAAAAAAAGCACCTTAAAAGGTGCTTTAACTGAATTTTTCAATAGATCAAAGTTTCAAACTTGATAAATTTTTTACAATCAATTTCAAATTAAAAACAATTCTATTAAGGCACGCACATAGACCTTGCCAAATAAGATCATTGCAACCACCAAGACTATCGCGTAACGCTTCAATTCTCTGATAAATTTTTTCACATTTTGTTATAACGTTACTAGATTCAAGTTTCTGATAAGTTTTTTGAAAAACACCAACAGCCTTAGTAAACTCCGTTTTTTTATCCTGTTCAAGTAATCCTAGAAAATCTTGATCTTGTAATACTGCATTTAACACATTATTTAATCCAGTCATATGTTTTTTAAAATCTGTATGAAACAAATTAGCTAAATCACCTAATGCTTCAGACTGTTTTACTGATTCAGTAAGTGCTCCTACATTTCCAAACATTTGCTTTGAAAATACCACATTAGCATTATTTGGTTTAATAGTAGAAAACATCTACAACACTCCTTACATTATTAATTTATTGAAACAAAGGACATTATTAATTATATAAAATTTATATATTTTGTCAAGTACATATTTTTTATTAATAAATTTATACTAATATTATTCAAATTTACATCTTAAAGATTATCTCTTTTCAACTCTGAAATTCATAAATGAGGTTAAAAATTAACGTAAAAGAATTTTGAGCTCAAAAATAGGAATTATTTTTTACTTTTATGAATAAAATATCATATATGTTCTCATAATCTAAAAATAAGAATAGTAAATAAAAAAGGATTGTGATGGTAAGATGATAAATCTACTTAAAAAATTATCTCAGCGTAAAAAAAATAATCTTAAGCTTCAAGACGATTCTATTAACTCCGATGTTAAAGATGAAATTAGACAAATTTGCCTAGAAATGGGAAAAACTAACAGATGGTTTCAGATGGAAGTAGATGAAGACCTTATAGAAGCTTGTATTCACCAGAGAGAAGTTTTAAATGCTAGGTATAGATATCTTATTAATAAACTGAAACTTAAAGAAACTTAAAAGATAAAATGTTCCATTTTAATTTATTAGTAATACGTTTATTTTATTGTCTAAAATAAATAAAGCAAATCAACAAAGCTCATGCCTTAAAAAGCATAAGCTTTATTAAACTATTTAATTTTTAGGTTTCATTGTCGGAAAAATTATTACGTCTCTAATTGACAAGCTATTTGTAAGTAACATAACCAACCTATCAATACCAATTCCCAATCCTCCGGTCGGCGGCATTCCGTACTCCAAAGAGGTTACAAAATCTTCGTCAATAATGTTGGCTTCTTCATCGCCTGACTCACGCAGTTTCATTTGACGTTCAAATCTTTCGCGTTGATCAATAGGATCGTTAAGCTCTGAATAAGCATTAGCTAATTCTCGTCCTGTTATAAAAAGTTCAAATCTTTCTACAAGATAATCAGAACCTGGTTTCTTTTTTGTAAGCGGAGAAACTTCGATGGGATAATCATAAATAAACGTCGGTTGAACTAAATTTGATTCTACTTTTTCTTCAAAAACTTTATTTAAAATATCTCCCCAAGAATCTGAACTTTTACAGTCTATATTCAGTTTTTTAGCGACTTTAGCAGCTTCTTTAGAATCTCCGATAAATGATAAAAAGTCTTCACCCGTATATTTATTTACAGCTTCTACCATAGTGAGTCTTTGAAACGAATCAAAAATCTTAATTTTTTCTCCTTGATATTCTATTTCTCCAAAAGTTCCAACAGACTCTGCACACTTTCTAATTAATTTCTCAGTAAGCTCCATCATATCTTTGTAATCTGAATAAGCTTCGTAAAGCTCAATAGTAGTAAATTCCGGATTATGCTTTGTGGACATTCCTTCATTACGAAAAAGCCTGCCTATTTCGTAAACTTTTTCCATCCCGCCTACGATAAGTCTTTTTAAATATAATTCCGGAGCAATACGCAAATAAAGATCCATATCCAAAGTATTATGATGCGTTATAAACGGTCTGGCCGCCGCTCCTCCCGGAATGACGTTTAATACTGGAGTCTCAACTTCAATAAATCCTTTACTATCAAGAAAATTTCTAATAGCTTTAATTATTAAACTTCTTTTAATAAAAGTGTCTTTAGTCTCCGGTGAAGAAATAAGATCTAAGTACCTTTGACGATATCTCGTATCCGTATCTTTCAGTCCGTGGAATTTTTCTGGAAGGGGCAAAAACGACTTGGCAAGTAAGGTAATATCCTTAACGTGAACAGATATTTCTCCCCTGCGCGTTTTAAATACAAATCCTTCAATGCCTACAATATCTCCTATATCCCAAAGCGATATTAAATCGTTATATTTATCTTCTCCTATATCGTTTGTTTTTACGTATAGCTGAATTCTTCCGCTTCCATCCAAAATATCCATAAAAGTAGCTTTACCCATATCTCTTCTGCTTATAACTCTTCCCGCCAGTTTTACATCCTTACTTTCGAAAGACTCAAAGTTTTCTGAAATTTCTTTAGCGCACGAAGTACAGGAGAATGATGTTATATCAAAAGGATTAATACCTTTTTGTTTTAAATTTTCGAACTTTTGCCGTCTTATTTGCATTATTTCATTTTCCGAATAAGACTTACCAATATCATTTGTATTTAAGTCTTCGCTCATATTTTATTCCTCGCTTTTTTGTCATTTTACGCAATACTTAAAATTCAGAAAAAAGTTTTATTTATATATATCTAAAATTTCATAAGTACAAATTCCACCCGGAGTTTCTATTTTTACTATTTGACCAACTTTATGTCCCAATAGCGCTGCCCCGACCGGAGACTCATCCGATATTTTCCCCTCTCTTGGATTTGCTTCGCTTGGCCCAACTATTTTGTAATCTAAAATTTCATTATATTCTCTATCCTTGACCTTAACTTTGGAACCGACGTATACAACTTCAGTACTAAGCTCATGTTCATCTATTATTTTTACATCTTTAAGCATATTTTCTATTTCAAGTATTCTAGCTTCAATAATGGCTTGTTCATTTTTTGCTTCGTCATATTCACTATTTTCTGAAAGGTCTCCAAAAGAAAGCGCTACTTTTATCTTTTCAGCTACTTCTTTTCGTTTAACAGTCTTTAAATTTTCTAGTTCTGTTTCTAAATTTTTAAGTCCTTCTTCCGTAAGTATAACTTGCTTACCCATATTAGACCACTCCATACTATTATTTTGTTAACATTATAACTTCCCTCCCGGTATGACTGTAGGGGAGGGAGATTCTTTTATAACCATTCTAAGCTCAAGTCGTCACAAGAGCAATTATATGAGAAATATATAATTGATGTCAAGAAAAATTAAGTTTAACATTCTCTTTGGAGCCTGAGTAGCGCACTACATAAAAACATTACTTAAAATCCTAGCTTATACTTGCGTCCAAGTATTCTTCTAATTCTCTGTCTTCTTTCTTCTTTTTATCAATTAAAGCTACAATGGCCACAATTAACGACAAAACAGTAACTATAGAAGTTACTACCCCAATTACAAACGCTAAACTGTATTTACTGCTTTTCATATTGCAGTTCTCCTTTCACTTATATATTTAATTTTTATACTACTTCATCTGCAATTTTTAGTCAATATCAATACTTGACGAATTATCACGATTTTGATTTGATTTTCCTCTTAAAGAGCTTATCAAATTTTATGACAGAAACGTACTCGTATATTATTGTCGACACAAAAGCTACGCTTAATATGATTAATAAATTAATCCAATTCAAAGGCTCAAGCTCAAAAAGACTTGTAAATTTCAACACTCCTATTGCAAAAAATATACATACACTCCACAGTAACGCCTTACGAAGCTTATTAAGCGGTAATGATATCTTGTATATTAAAATAAGTCCAATAATTCCGGTAACAACTACGTTAACAGTAGAATACCTCTTATATGATATGTCAAATAATGAGTATATACCTACAGAAAGTAAAATGGAAAAAACAATAGCAATCGCAGCAGGTAAAGATTTATCAAGTATATTCTTGAATAAATTGCCTTTTATTTTATCCCGGTTAGGCTCAAGCGCTAGGACAAATGAAGGAATACCGATTGTTATAGCACTTAAAAGAGTCATTTGTATAGGAATAAACGGATATGGAGCAGGAATGGCAAAGAAAAGTAGTGAAAGTAAAAAAGAATATATCGTCTTTACAAGAAAAAGTGATGAAGAACGCTGAATGTTATTTATAGCTTTCCTTCCTTCGGCAACCGCTCGTGGCATTGAAGCAAAATCCGAATTAAGAAGCACTAAATGTGAAACATTTCTTGCTATATCACTTCCTCCCGCCATCGCTACGCTGCAATCCGACTCCTTCATCGCAAGAACATCATTAACTCCGTCTCCTACCATCGCTACAGTATGACCTTCGTCTTTTAAAGACTTTATTATTTCTTGTTTCTGATAAGGCGTTACCCTACCGAAAATAGTGTATTTTTTAGCAGCTTCTTTTACCTCTTCAGACGATTGCAGTTTGGACATGTCAATATACTTTTCAGCGTTTTGCAAATTAACTCTCTTAGCTATCTGAGATACAGTTAAAGGGTCATCCCCGGAAATAACTTTAATTTCTACTCCCTGCTTTTTAAAGAAATTCAAAGTTCTTTCTGCATTGTCTCTAATTTTATCTTTTATTAGAATAAAAGCCATAAGATTTAAATTATCAGGTAAATTACCATCCTTAAAAGGATTTTCAGAGTGCGCTAAAGTTAAAACTCTATATTCTTTAGAATAAAATGAAGTCTTATCTCTAATCTTGCTGTAAGTATCTCCAAATATAAATTCCGCAGCACCCATAACCAAACTTCCTTGGTCTTTAGTATAAACTCCGGACCATTTTTTTTCAGACGAAAAAGGTATAACAATATCCGGACGGGGAAAATCAGCAGTTGGAGGAAATTTACTTTTAACTGCATTAAAAGTCTCGTTGCTGTCACCGAGCATACTGGTAATAGCAGTAACAGCTTCATTAACTTCAGAAATAGTATATCCGTTTTCTGCTACAATGTCATGAAGTTCAAAACTGCCTTCGGTTATTGTCCCGGTTTTATCAAGACAAAGCGTATCAACTCGTGCCAAAGTTTCTAAACAGTAAATGTCCTGTACGAGTACCTTGCGCTTTGAAAGTCTCAAAACTCCTACCGCTAAAACTGAGCTTGTAAGTAAAACCAGTCCTTCGGGAATCATTCCGGTAAGAGCGGCAGAAGTGGTTACTATTGCCGAAGATACATTATAGCTGGAAGCATTATATTGTCTGTAAAAAAGTAAAGCTCCTATAGGAATAATTGATATGGATATTATTTTTATTATTTTATTTAGAGTAGTAATAATTTCAGATTTGGTTTTTTTAATATACTTTGACTTCTTCAGAAGTTGAGAAGTGTAATTATCCTCTCCGACTTTCTCCACTTTCGCTTTACAGCTTCCACTTACTACAAAGCTTCCTGATAAAAGAGTATCTCCTTCTTTTTTGAGTATAAGATCAGACTCTCCTGTTAAGAAAGATTCATTTACCTCGCACTTTCCTTCAGTAATTATGGAATCAGAAACAATTTGATTACCTCTACTGAAACAAATTATGTCGTCTAAAACCACTTTTTCAATTTTTATTTTTTCTCTTTTTCCTTCTCTAATAACCGTAGCATTATTGGAAAGTATAAGGTTTAATTTATCTACTGTTTTTTTAGCTCTGATTTCCTGAGCTATTCCTATTACTGCATTGCATATAACGACTCCCATAAACATAAGATTCCTATAGGAACCAGTATAAAGTATTGCAATAGCTAAAACTAAATTAATGAAGTTAAAAAGCGTAAAAAGATTGTCCTTGATTATATCGGAAGTACTTTTTGAAGCGGTATTTTTATCCACGTTTATAAGTCCTTCAGAAATTCTTTTTTTTACTTGTTCATGTGAAAGTCCAAAACTGTTTGTGGGACTATATCTTTGAATCTCCGTATCAAGGTGACTCATATCTGACCTCCTTTTAAAAATTAACCGTAAAATTTAAATGATAAAAGTTAGGAAGGAAGGGGTTAAATTGGTTTGCAGAATAGTAGATATGAAAAACAAAGAAGTAATAAGCGTAAAGGACGGATGCAGAATAGGATGCGTAAATGATGTGGAAGTGGATATGGTATGTGCAAAAGTTATAGCTATTGTAGTATATGGACGTCTTAAGTGCTTTGGACTCCTGGGAAGAGAAGATGACATTATTATAAAATGGGAAAATATAGAAGTAATAGGAGATGATACTATACTGGTTAATTATAACCCTAATTGGAAACGCAGAAGAAAAGCAGGATTTTTTGCTCCTCTATGCAAAATATTTAAATAGAAGCTTATTAGTTTTCCGCTTAAACTAACACCATAAAATGACTTATACTTCCTCCAAGTACAAATAAATGCCAAAGGGAATGCATGTACCTTATCTTTTTTCCAAGAACATATATTACAGCTCCCAAAGTATAAAATATTCCTCCCACCAAAAGCCATGTAAGCTGCCATGGCGATAATACTTTCAGAGCGGTTCGAGCTATAAATACTACACTCCAGCCCATCAGAATATAACAGGCAAGTGAAAATTTTGAAAACTTATTTACATCTATGGAATTTAAAATAATTCCTATTAAAGCAGTAGCCCACACAGATATTAAAATAATAGTGCTTTCAATCCCTTTTATAAATAACATACAAAGCGGAGTATAGGTACCTGCAATAAGCAAAAATATCGAGCAATGATCCAGCTTTCTGAAATTACTTTTAACTTTTGAAACTTTAAAAGAATGATACAAAGTCGAAATCGTGTAAAGAACTAAAAGAGTTGTCGCATAAATAGAAACAGAAAATACATTTCTAAAGTTTTTAGGATAGCTTACTAGTAAAAAAACTAGTGCGAATACAGAAAATACAATTCCTATTCCATGAGTCAAAGCATTAAGAATTTCTTCACCTCGAGTGTAATTAGGGAGTCCAAATTCGCTTCCCAATCGGTTGTTTACATTCTTAGCATAAACACGCTGCATATTTTTACCTCACTTGTTAGTTTATCTATCTAATTATACGACTATTTTTTATTTTATCAAATACATTTATTAAACAGGAGTGAATTTTTTGAAATCAAAAAAACATAAAAAAAGCAGCAGAAATAACTGGCCATTCTACACGTTTTGTACACTTAGCATAGTAGTATTTTCCTCACTTATTTTTGCTGCCTATGCTAAAATAAATGAACAAATCTCCAACGAAAATCCATCTAACAGCTTAAGAAGAGTAGTCCTTGACCCGGGACATGGCGGTGAAGATGGCGGAGCAGTCGGAGTGGACGGGGTAGTGGAAAAAGATATAAATCTTTCTATTTCCTTAAAACTAAGAGACCTTTTGGAAGCTTCAGGGTACGAAGTAATAATGACCAGAGAAACAGATCAAGCTATTTATGATGATGATGCTACTAGTTTACGCAAAAAAAAGATATCAGATCTTCATAACAGAGCAGATATAATAAATAAAAATAAAAAAGAAAATTGTATATTTATTAGTATACATCAAAATAAATTTCCTAACCCGAAATACTTTGGAACCCAAATATTTTATTCCAAAAATGAAATAAAAAGTCAAGAACTGGCAATCAAAATTAAAGATTCAGTAGTAGGCCTTATTCAGCCGGAAAATACCAGAGAAATAAAACCAGCTACTGAAAAAATATACTTACTTAATAATGCTCACATTCCCGCAGTAGTTGTTGAATGTGGATTTTTATCGAATGCCGAAGAAGCTAAAAAACTTATAGATGAAAAATATCAAAGCCAAATAGCCTTTAGCATTTACTGCGGAATTTCAGACTATTTTATAAACAATTCGGTAAGCAAAAACTAAATGCTATATTCATTAACAAAAATTGAACTTTAACTATCAAAATACTCCTATTTTTATCCAAAATTTAAATTGATCTTGAATTTTATTAAATAATATAATAAAATTAATTTTAAGTTTTAATTTTTTTTTAGGAGTATTTAATAAAAATATTAACTTAATTTTTAATTATAAAAAG
>CALWUT010000008.1 GCA_944384825.1 uncultured Clostridia bacterium | reverse complement strand
ACTAAAACCATAAATGTAGGTTTACAATAATCTATGTCAAAAGAATTTTTGCAGTTGTGGTAAAATTTAATAATGAAAATAAAACTGCTTGGGAGTAACTTATGAGAGAATTATATTTAAAAAGCGTGGATATAAACAAAGGCGAAATACCACGAAATAACTACATTTACAATTTATCTGTAATTAAAAATTTTAAGAAAATAGAATTCAAAAAACCTATTACAATATTTGTGGGAGAAAACGGATTAGGAAAATCAACTCTAATTGAGGGGATAGCTACAAAATGGGGATTTAACGCAGAAGGCGGTTCGAAGCATTTTAATTTTAAAACCCGGCAGACTGAATCTGACCTAAATAAATATATCAAAATTATAAAAGGTCCATACAGAGCAAAAGACGGATATTTCTTAAGGTCGGAATCACTTTATAATGTGGCATCAAATATTGATGACCTTGATGAAGTTAAGTGTGATGCACCGCCAATATCACTAGCTTATGGCGGAAAATCCTTACATAATCAATCTCACGGCGAAAGTTTTCTTAGTATATTCTTTAAAAGGTTTATGGGAAATGGTCTTTACATACTCGATGAACCTGAAGCTGCAATTTCTCCTGTTTCTCAGATGTCACTTTTAATAAGGATAAATCAACTTGTTAATTTAAATTCACAGTTTATAATTGCAACTCACTCGCCAATTCTTTTAGCTACCCCAAGTGCTGAAATACTCGAAATAACCGAAGAAGGCATTTACCAAAAGAAATATTTTGAAACCGAACATTTTAAAACAATGAAAAACTTTTTTGAAAATACAGAAAAAACAGTAAATTCACTTATAAACTAGGGTAAGTTGAAGGAGCAAATACTGTAAGTAAATTTTCTAGTTAGGTGTGGAGTCATAACTATGTAAAAATGTAATATTAGGACTAATGGAGGAAAATGATTATGGGCTTTATTTCTTATAGCGTGAGATTTTTACAAGAAAGAATACGTATGTACGAATCGCAACATCCTAAACAAGCACCACAAAACATGGTACATGAAGCAAAAGTTTTACTAAAATTTTTGGAGGATGTAAAAGACGAAGGTTATCATAAATCATACGAGCTTATAAGTGAAAAAACCGATGCAATAAAACGTTTAAACTCTTTTATATTGGAAAACAATGAGACTCCGTTCACTATGGAAAAATTTTCAAAAAAACCTAATTTGAATTATAAAAATAAAAATTATGATTTGCATGAATATCTTAATTATTTAAAAATGCAAATGAATTCAGAAGGTTGCCTTTTGGATAAAGTCCCTGTTGTTTTTTACGACATCTTGAATTATTCGCAAAATATTTTTAATTTAGCAAACTCAAGTACGGCATATTGCTTTTTGTTAAGAGATACTTTACTTTCTTATCTTGCCTTTGAAAAATGGAATAACGAACATAAATTTACCACATATCCAATGCTGGTCGGTAGAAAATACTTATCGTTTTTTGACAATAAAGATAATGATTTTGATGTTTACCAAAAAATTCAAGATATTATTTTTGACGCACTCGATTGTGGTTTTAACAATCTTAGTGATATAAAGTTTTATTTGAAGAAAGAAATAACAGCAAACTATAATTTTAAAAAATTGATAAATTCGTTAAAAAGTATGTTGGACAAAATAAAACAAGAAAGTATCATGATTGTTGAATCAGGGTATATAGGTACTATTCCACTCCTTTTAAGCACACTGGACGACAGGGTGGATTTTAGACTGTTTACAACGATACCATATTTTTATGAAGTTTATAAAGAAAAATTTTTCACATATGAATTCCAAAAATTAAGGCTTTTTGAAACTATTTACTGTCAAGATGCTTTATTCAAGATTTTTTCAGTTGATGATACCGGAAAGATAAATGTGTGCGATACTTCGGATTGTTTTGTATGGGAGCAGGCGTTAACGGAACTACGTACGTGGAACAATTTGGTTTCACTTAATTAACCGATGGTAATATGAATATCGGAGTTAAAAATCTAAAAGAAGTTGCCTATATGTACTGTATGCAATAAAAAATGCTTTTGAAAAGTGGTGATATTATGAAAAAAGATTTTACAAATATGCCTTATAGTGAGATAAAAAACAAATTTAAGAATGTATATTTTATAATTGGTACTGCTTATGCCGGAAAATCAACGATGGTAAAAATGCTCTCTGAGCATAATAATGGAATAATGTGCGGTGAGAATTACACAATCAATGTTTTTAAGGATTATGGTGTCAACTCAAAAGACCAGCCTAATTTATGCTATACTGATAATCACAGCATGGAAGAGTTCGTGAGCAGAACACCTGATGAATACTATAATTGGATTAAAAACTGCGATATGGAGGTAACTCCAATTGAAATAAGCGAATTACTTGTGATTACATCAAAATATCCTGATAAAAAGATTTTTGTTGACACAAGTATTCCTATGGAAATCCTAAAAGAAATATCTGACTATGACCATGTTGCAGTTATGCTTAGCGAAAAAAATATGTCGGTTGATAGGTTTTTTGAAAGAGATGATTACGAAAAACAAATTATATTTCGTGCTATTAATAACTCTAGGAATCCTGAAGCTACAATGGCAAATTATAGAAAAATTTTAGAAAAACTAAATAGCCAAGAAAGATATAATGAATTTCTAAATAGTGGTTTTTGGGTATTCAAAAGAGATGATTCTTTAACGTTAGAGCAGACAATGGAATGTTTAGAAAAGCATTTTAAGTTAAAATAGAACTATTTTGAAGGAGAGTGGTATTTATGAGTATAAAACAAGACTGGTTAGAACGCCAAATAGAAGCAATAGGGCAAGGCTTTGCAGCTCTATTGTTTGGAAAAAACAGAGTTAAAAAGGTGTTTGAAAGGTTCAAAGAAGAGCACCAAGAAGTAAAAAATCAAAAAATGGACGAGATGCTTTTAGATGTTCTTATAAATCAATACTTAAACGAAGGTGAATTCTTAAAAGCCGAAGAAGCTTTATTTTCTTTTATAGAAAAAGAGAAAACACCTCATATGCTTGTGACGGCATTATCATTTTATAATCAGCTATCCGATTTAGATGATGACAAACTGAAATCAAGTGGTTTTTCGAAAGAA
The DNA here is from genome assembly GCA_944384825.1 of uncultured Clostridia bacterium. GTDB lineage: Bacteria > Bacillota > Clostridia > Oscillospirales > Acutalibacteraceae > UMGS1491. The sequence goes on along the minus strand of CALWUT010000008.1, from coordinate 1,322 downwards.
AGAATAACTCAGAGAATAGAGAAGTTAAAGCAAATATACAATGTATAAAACGAACATTGAAAGAGGTGAATAACATGGATATAGAATATAACGAAGGAAAACTAGACGAAAATATTTGTAGATTAATAAATAAAGGCTTTACAGAATATGACAAAGCATTTGATTTAAGTCCAAATTATAAGGAGTTTAGTTTTATAGCCAAAGGAAATGGCGAAGTGGCTGGAATATTAACCGGAAAATGTTTACATGACGAAGTTAAAGTTTCCGACCTTATCGTTACTGAAAAATTTCGAAAAAATGGAATTGGTTCTAAACTATTAAAAAGTGTAGAAGCATACTTTAGTGATAAAAATTATACTTCAATTAGCTTGACTACATACGATTTTCAAGCGCCGAAATTTTATGAAAAATGTGGTTTTGAGCTTGAGTTTGTGAGGGAAAACAAAAAGAACCCAAAGCTCACAAAATACTTCTTTGTGAAATATCTGTAAGTTTGGTTTTAAGTATAAAATTTCTTGATATATAGGGGTGAATTAATAGTGTGCAATAGTCTGGAAGAAAAAGAAGTGTATCAAAAACTAATTTGTTTATCAAAATCTAAGGATAATTCAGATACTATAATTTCAAAAGTGGCAGAATATATAGATTATCCTTCGGATAAAGTAAGAGCAAAAGCTTTATGGATGCTAGGCGAATTAGGATTAAAAAATTCTCAAGGAGTTAGATCCTACATAAGTAAAATAGCAGAAAGCCTTGAAAATAATGAACCAAAAATACGGCAGCGTACAGTTGGTGCACTTGGTAGAATTGGACGAGGAAAATTTGACCTTATAAAGTTGTATATCCCTATTATTTTAAGTAGAGCTAAAGATTCAAACCCAGATGTAAGAATGAACTTTATCTGGGCGTGTGAAAATATTGCAACAAATACTCCTGATATATTTGGCAGCTTAATGGAGATTTTTGCCGGGCTCTTAGATGACGATGGAATGCGTGTGAGAAGGGAATCGCCGGAAATATTTCGTGTTATAGGAAAACGACGTCCAGATTTTGTTGTACCTTATATTTCAAGATTAAAAGTAATTTCGGAAACTGATCCCGATGAGATTGTAAGAATACACGCAAATGGTGCTATAAAAGCAAGTACAACTTTGTAAAGTAAACGCACTAGATTTTATTTACAATAATAGCTGTCTGACCCTTTTGCCAAACCTTCGCAATTTCTTTAAATCCGGCACGTTCAAACATCTCTATTTGATTATCTACTGTGCAAGGCGTGTCAAAGTGAACGAACTCATCATCTTTGATATTTTGCTCTTTAC
>CALWUT010000007.1 GCA_944384825.1 uncultured Clostridia bacterium | reverse complement strand
GAGAAATTTTAGCTTTAGACTTTAACATTTCAATAATCCAATTAAACGCTTCTTTATGACCTATTATCTCTAAGTGATCTTTTAAAGGCTTTTTATTTATTGTAACTCCTTCTAAAACTAAAGCTGTTTCTTGGAGTGTTAATGTGTTGCCCTCAATAGCATTTGTATTATACGTATACTCCACAAGAAAGTTGTCATTCAGCGCTTTTAATTCGGTTTTGGTCAAAGGATATTTCTTCCTAAGTTCTTTTAATTTTTCATTTTTAGAATCTATTTTAGAGAACAAAGATAAATACTTCTTATCAATATCTTTTCCTTTTAATTTACGTCTGTCTAGAGGTTTTAGAGAGTCAGAAGGAATTTGCCATAGCTTTCCTTTTCGCTGAGCATTTGGTATCTTTCCTTCGGAGCAGAGTTTTCTAACTCTTCTTTCACTCAATTCCCACTCCTTCGCTATTTCTTTAACGCTTTTATATTCCACTATATCACTTCCTTTATATTTTAATATATAATATTTAGGGAATAATATCAACTTTTATTTTTGAAACATACGCTGTTTTATTCCTCAAATAGATATAAACAATTATCCTTTTCTGCAAGTAAAATAATTATATTTGCATTTCAATCTTAAAAATGAAAGTATTTTAAAATTGTAATCACTTATGAGAATTAATTATTTGAAGTTTTAGTAATCAAAAGAATATATAGTTAATCTTCCTTTTGATTTGATATATAGTGCTGATTTACTAACTATATAAAATAAAAGGAAGATTTAATGAGAGCATATGGTTTTAAAAATATTCTTTTATAGCATAAAATTGTATAGTTATATTTATCTTAAAATTATCAACTACTTGCCTAAACACAAAATAAAAATATTTTTATTTGACACCAATTTTGACGCCAACTATAATTGAAATAAATTCTTTAATGGAAGAGTAAAAAGATTTCAGATAGAAAATTATATTTAAATAGATAAAATTTACTTTTATCCGACAATCGTATTTTATCGAAAATAGTAGAAATTTTAATAATATTCTGAACGAAGAAATCCTTTGATAATATTCGTAATCAGCAGGTCGGCGGTTCGAGTCCGCCCAGTAGCTCCATAGGTTAGATTTATATAATTAAGATTAAAATAACAGTCGTAAAAGACTGTTATTTTATAAGTTTATTATCATTTTTTATTTATGCTTAGTTTCTCTTTGAATTCTAAGAATTCCCATAAAAGCGTCCATTCTCACTTGTGAAAATTGCAGTTTTCTGTTCAAATTTGTGAGGTTTACACTTTCAAGGAAATTTGTTAAAGCTATTATTTTAAGTTTATCCACATCGGTTTCTACTTTTTTTTGGGTTCTCCATTTTTTTATATTTTCTTTTAATTCTTCGTATTTCAGGCTAATAGAATCTTGTATTCTTTTTATATTTTTTTTTGAACTTGCTAATGTCTTATTAATAGTTGAAATGCTGTTACTTTTTAAAGAATTTTCCACATTTTGAATTTCATTTGAAAAATTATCGAATTCTTTATTAAGGTTTTCAATTGAATCCACGAGTGCTTGGAATGGAGTTTTCGTATATGAGGAGCTAACTAATCCTACAGTCCATTGCAGTCCAAAACGCCCCCAGCTTACATTTTCTGAAAGCCTTTTAAATAATTCTAATGAATGATCATTAAGCAAGTCTATATCTTTTCGCAAACCCAATGATTTTTTTAATTCACTTGCTTTAGAGGAAAGTTCACGTTTATACCGTTCGCTTTCATTTACTAAACTATCTTCTGATACTTCATTTTGAGGTGTACTTATATAATTCCAAAAGCTGCTTTCTAAGGAACTAAGGAAATTACTAATACTGCTAAAAAAACTAATAGAATCATCAACATTGGCGTCGCTAATATCATCTAAATGCTGCGGTAATTCAAAATTGCTATTGTTTGGTGACATCATTGCCATACTAAATTCCTCCTTTTTATTAAACTACATGTAAATTATACATTACCTATATTTATTTGTCAACTTATTTAATAATTTAGTTATAATTTTACAAATAAAAATAATAAATTTGAAGTAATAAACGGAATTTATATTGAAATAATTTAAAATAACATATAAAATATTGAAGAAACATAAAAATTGAAAGAATACAAATAAAGATTATAATAATTATTTGGAGTGGAATTTATTGAACAAAGCGTGTTGTGTTATATTAGCGGCCGGAGAAGGGAAAAGAATGAAATCCAGCATTCCGAAAGTTCTTTCTTCAGTTTTATTTGAACCTATGATCGGATGGGTAATAAATTCAGCAATTACTTGTAATTTGCGGGAAATTTGTGTTGTAACAGGTTACAGACATGATCTGGTTCAGCAGTATATAGATAAATTAGAGTATCATCTTGAAACTGTAATTCAAGAAGAAAGAAAAGGAACTGCCCATGCGGTTATGACTGCGCTGCCATTTTTAAAAAAGCATATAAAAGGAGATGTATTAATTTTAGGGGGAGACGCTCCTTTTGTAGATAAAAAAACGATTATAAAAGCTTATAAGACTCATAAAAATTCAAATAATTCTGCTACTATTATATCTTCCAGACTTGATAATCCCTGTGGATATGGTAGAATCATAAGAAATAATACTGACTACAATGTAGAGGCCATAGTAGAAGAAGGTGATGCGAGTTTTGCACAGCGCTCAATAAAAGAAATAAATTCCGGCGCTTATTGGTTTAAAGTTAAAGATCTTATAGAGTATTTAGGGAAAATTACAGATGACACTTCGCAAGGTGAATATTATCTAACTTCTATAATAAAACTTATGATAGACGGAGGACTTAGAGTAGATGCTTTTGAAACTTCTTCGCCTCATGTAGCGTTAGGTGCTAATGATGTATGTCAACTTCAAAATCTTAATGAAATTGCAAGAAATAAAGTAATTGATGGAATGATGGAAAATGGAGTAAAAATTCCGTGCAGAGACGGCATTATCATTGGCAAATGGGTAGAAATTGGAGCAGGAACTTCAATTTTACCCGGTTCAATACTTACAGGTAAGACAGTTTTAGGCAAAGAATGTGTAATTGGTCCTAACAGCCAAATAATAGATTGTAAAATAGGCGATAACGTAACTGTGAACCAAAGCTACTGTAAGAATAGTAAATTAAGTAATGGTGAAAAAGTAGGTCCTTTTGTAACTTTAATAAACCAGAAGTCAAATAGATGATTAGATATATTAGCCTTAGAGATAAAAATAAGGAGAGAAGTTTATGAAGCATAAAACTGAGAACATGAAAATTTTTGCAGGTAATTCTAATCCTAGCTTGGTTAAAGACATTGCTCTTGAACTGGGATGTGAAGTAGGGAAATCCGAGGTTACTCGCTTTAGTGATGGCGAAATAAATGTTAGTATTCAGGAATCCGTCAGAGGGTCAGATTGTTTTATAATTCAGTCTACAAGTAAGCCGGTAAATGAAAATTTAGTGGAACTGTTAATAATGATCGATGCTATTAAAAGAGCTTCAGCATCACGTATTACAGCAGTTATTCCTTATTTTGGCTATGCACGTCAAGACAGAAAAGCAAGACCGCGAGATCCGATATCAGCTAAGCTTGTATCGGATTTAATAACGGCCGCAGGAGCAAACAGAATCTTAACCATGGAACTTCATACTCTTCAAATTCAAGGATTTTTTAATATTCCGGTGGATCATATAATAGCAGCGCCTCTCTTTACCAGTTTTATAAAAGAAACAGAGGGATTTAATCCGGAAGAATTTACAGTTTTAGCTCCGGATTTGGGTTCTATTTCCAGAGCGCGTCAATTCGCGACTAGATTATCTTGTCCTTTAGCGCTTGTGGACAAACGACGTCCAAAAGCGAATGTAAGTGAAGTTGTAAATATTATAGGAGATGTACGTGGTAAAAAAGTAATATTGGTTGATGATATTATAGATACAGCCGGAACTATATGTAATGCGGCAGAAGCAATAATTGAAAAAGGCGGAGCGAAAGAAGTATTTGTATATACGACACATGGGGTGCTTTCGGGAAAAGCTGTAGAAAGGCTTAAAAGCAGTCCGATTAAGAAAGTTGTTTTTATGAATACCATTCCTATTCCCGAAGAAAAGATAATAGATAAATTTACAATTTTAAATGTAGCGCCTGTCATTTCAGAAGCTATTAAAAGAATACATCTTGATACTCCTGTATCCACTATGATATTAGAGTAAAGTAATTTAAAACAAGAAGTGAAAACCATGAAAAATATTGATTACATAGTAGTTGGTCTGGGTAATCCCGGATCTAAATATGAAAATACAAGGCATAATGCCGGTTTTATAGCTATTGATTACATTGCTCGTAAAATTAATTGCGATATTAATGTAAATAAATTTAAAGGACTTTGCGGCATTTGCGAAATAAAAAATAAAAAGATATTAATGATTAAACCTCAAACCTATATGAATCTTAGCGGACAGTCGGTTTTCGAAGCTATGACATTTTATAAAATTCCTTCCGACAGAATAATTGTCCTTTTCGATGACATTTCTCTTCCAGTAGGAAAGCTGAGAATACGAAAAGAAGGATCTCATGGTGGACAAAATGGTGTCAAAAATATAATTGAATTAATAGATACTAATAAGTTTTCACGTATAAAAATAGGCGTTGGAAATAAACCTAATGAAAAATGGAATTTGACAGACTGGGTTTTATCTAAATTTTCGAAAGAAGAAATTAAAAATCTGGAATCAGTTTTACATAATTCTTATTTGGCTTTGAAGTTAATGCTTGAAAGTAATACAGAAAAAGCGATGAATTTATATAATTAAATAAATCAGAAAATAAAAATTTAAAAAGGAGGCTAACAAGGAGGTTATAAATTCACTTCTTAAGTTTAAGCCTCCATAGCATTAAATATGAAAGAACGATTAGACACTATAATTTTTAACAGAGGATTAGCGCCCAGTAGGGAAAAGGCGAAAATAATGATAATGGAAGGTATCGTATTTGTTGAAAATCAAAAATCTGACAAACCAGGTACTTATTACGATGGCAACTGTAAAATAGAAGTGAGAGGATCTAAGCTTAAATATGTAAGCCGCGGAGGTTTAAAGCTAGAAAAAGCTATAAATAAATTTAATATTAAACTTGATAGTTTAAACTGTATGGATGTAGGAGCGTCAACAGGTGGATTTACGGATTGCATGCTTCAAAATGGATGTAATATTGTTTATAGTATAGATGTAGGTTATGGTCAGCTCGATTGGAAATTAAGAAATAATTCTAAAGTAGTTAATTTGGAACGCACGAATATTCGTTATTTGAAAAAAAACTTAATAAAGCATACAATTGACTTTTTCGGCGTAGATGTTTCATTTATTTCTTTAACTCTTGTACTTCCGGTTATAAAAGAAATAATTAAAAATGAAGCTTGTGGGGTAATTTTAATAAAGCCACAGTTTGAAGCCGGAAGGAAAAAGGTAGGAAAAAAGGGAGTAGTCAGAGAAAAAAGTGTTCACATAGAAACGATTCATAAGGTATGTAATTTTAGTTTAAATAATGGCTTTTCTATTTTGGATCTTGATTATTCTCCTATAAAAGGGCCAGAGGGAAATATAGAGTATTTAGTTTTTATCAAAAGAAGTGCCAATACTTTTATGAGTGAAAATGTAAAAATAGAAAAGATAGTAGAAGAATCTCATAACTATCTTTAATTTATGATTGTAAAATTTAGTATTTTTGTTTGAGGGTATGTATTCTGTTAAGGATAAATCATTAGTTTTATTCTAAAGATTAATGAGGAGATATAGGAATTTGAAATTTGGAATTATATTTAGAGCTGAAAGTATAGGAACGCTTGGAAAAGTAAGGTACATATTAGAAACATTTAATTCTGCTGAATATGAGTTTTTAATGATCAAAAACTACATTAAACAGTTTAATTATAAAAACTTAAAATTTGTTTTAAATGTTGAAGAGTTAATAATAAATAGTAATATAGTAATTGCCATCGGCGGAGATGGAACAATCATACACTGTGCAAAATTATGTGCTCAAAAAGGTAAACCTATATTCGGAATTAACAGCGGGCATTTAGGCTTTTTAGCAAGTCTTCAAGGTAAAAATTTGCAGAGACTAGAAGAAATTCTGGAAGGAAATTATAAGTTAAGCAGTAGAATAATGTTGAAAGCCAAGCTTTTAAATTCTTCAAAAGAATTTTTAGTTTTTAACGATTTGGTAATTTCAAGGAGTTTAGATTCTCAAGTTGCGAGGTTTAAAGTGCTAAAGAATTCAGAACGTATATCAAGCTACCATGCGGATGGGATAATAGTATCTACGCCTACGGGATCTACAGCGTATTCTCTTTCTGCAGGAGGGCCGATAGTAGAACCAGAAATGAAATGCATGGTTGTTACACCTGTCTGTCCGCATTCTTTAACAGCTCGAAGTGTTATTATGACTTCTTGCGAAAGTTTGGTTATAGAGTATTTACCTAAGGAAAAATCCAATCTTAGTATTCTGGTAGATGGAAGTAGATGTTTGCTTACTTCTACTGAAGGAAAGATTGAGATCAGGCAATCTGCCTTTGAAGCTAAATTTATAACGCTAAAAGATAGTAGTTTTTACGGACATATAAATGAAAAGTTAATAAGTAAAATGTATTTTTAAGGAGGGAAGCTGCTCGAACAACTTAGAGTAGCGATAAATTTTATGAAGGTACCTATTGAAGTTTCAGCAAGACATATCCATCTGTCTGAAAAAGATATGTTTTCATTATTTGGCAGTAATTACAAACTTAACATTAAAAAATATCTTTCTCAGCCTGGGCAGTTTGCGTGTGAGGAGAGGGTAACTATTAAAGGTACTAAAGGAGAGATAAATGGAGTGATAGTTTTAGGGCCGTGCCGTAAAAAGACGCAAGTTGAAGTTTCACTTACCGATTGCATAAAACTGGGAATATCAGGTGAAATACGGGAATCAGGAAACTTAAAAGGTACACCCGGATGTGTTATTAAAGGCCCTAATGAAGAAATTTTACTTGAAAGTGGAGTGATTGTATCTAAACGTCATGTGCATATGAATTCTAATGATGCAAAACTTTTGGGAATTAAGGATGGTCAAATAGGTAAAGTAAAAATCAAAAATAAGTTTAGATCTTTGACATTTGAAGACGTAGTTTTAAGAGTAGATGATAATTTTTCACTTTCAATGCATATAGATACAGATGAAGCTAATGCAGTAGGATATACTAAAGATTTAGTTGGATATTTGTCAATTTGACAATGTCCACATTTTTTTTTTTTTTTTTTTTTTTTTAAATATGTTAATGAAGTTCTAAATTTATGTATAATTTTGATTGAACTAACATATGTGATTGAAGTATAATTAAAAACGTGGCAGTTTACACTTAATCTTCCAAATAGGAGAAGGTATTATTTGAAATATGAACATAAAACTGTGCTGATAGAAGAAACATTATCTGCGTTAGAAATAGATCCAAATGGAATTTACGTGGATTGTACGGCCGGAGGCGGAGGACTTTCTTATGAAATAGCTTCAAGACTTTCCGATAAAGGCAGATTAATATGTATAGATCAAGATCCCGATGCAATCGAAGTTTGTAAAAACCGACTTAAAGAATTTCAAAATGTAAATATAATAAAGGATAATTTTGCTAATATTAGAGATATAGTACATAACTTAGAAGTAAACTTAGTTAACGGTATAGTACTTGACCTAGGGATATCATCTTATCAACTGGATTCAGCGGAGAGAGGATTTTCATATAGGTATGATGCTCCTCTTGATATGAGAATGAGTAAAGAAGGAAAATCTGCATATGATGTAGTCAACTTTTTTAGTAGCTCTGCAATTAGCGAAATTATATATAAATATGGGGAAGAAAGATTTTCAAATCGCATTGCTAATTTGGTAGTAGAAAGAAGAGCTAAAAAGCCTATTAAAACCACTTTAGAGCTAGTAAAAATTATTACTGACGCTATTCCTTGTGCAGCTAGACGGCATGGAGGACATCCTGCAAGAAAAACATTTCAAGCTATAAGAATTTACGTTAATAATGAACTTGAAAATCTCAGTTGTTGTCTTGATCAATGTTTAAAACTGTTGAAATTAGGCGCAAATTTGATAGTAATAACGTTTCATTCGTTGGAAGATAGAATTGTGAAACAAAAAATGAGGGAATGGGGAAAAAGCTGTATTTGTCCTTCAGAGTTTCCAATATGTGTCTGCGGAAAATTGCCAAAAATTAAGATAATAAACAGAAAACCGATTGTAGCTTCAACTGAAGAAGTGGATAAGAATTTTCGAAGCAGAAGTGCTAAAATGCGTGTGTGCAAGAAAGTTTTGTAATGTTTAAACTGTAGGAGTTGTGGTTTAGTTGTATAAAAACGCTGCATATAATTTTGAGATATTTGAGGATCCGAAACAGAAAAAATCTGCTCAAATATTAAATTTACCCAGTATCGAATCAAGAAAAAATAAACAAGCTAAAGAGAAACTGTTATTATTAATTAAAAGTTTTTGTATTTTGATTGCCTCAGGAGCAACTGTTGGAGGTTTTATATTCGGACAAGCTAAATTAACTGAATATAATCATCAAATTTACACAAGCTCCAAAGAGTTGGATGATCTTAAAAATAGAAATGATCAACTCAATATAAAATTAGTAAGTGAAAATATAACCTCAAATAATAGTGTAGTACCTGTAAAAGAAAAAGAAAGCGTTGAAATTTTAACTATAGATGCCGGTGATAAAGTAGAGATAAAGTAAAAAATATAAATATTTACATATTAAATACATTTTCATCCAAAATTTGATGAAATGTATTTATTTTAATAGAGTTTAAAACTGATATTTAAACACTAAACTCGTAATATATGATATAAACAACTTTTTTATGTTAATAATTTAACTATTATAAATTTTATACTTGAAAGGTTGAGCCAAATAAGTTATAATATACTTTATAGATCCAATAATAAATTAACAAAAAATTAAAATCGGGGGGGGGAAAAACCATGGAAAAAGAAACTATGAATTTAAAGTATACGTTGGAGAATATCAAAGCTGATAAAAAAGCATATGAGAATTTTCAAAAAGCACAAACTGTAGAAGAAGTTTACAAAATATGTAAGGAATATGGTTATGAAGGTACTTACGAAAAATTGGTTAAAGAGGTAACAGATTTAATGTCAATGAATTTACAAAACGTTTCAATGAGTGATTTAGAAAAAGTAGCAGGAGGAAAATTAGAAGCTAAAAAAGGAATAGCCGGTGCGCTTTCGGCGCTAAGCCTAATGAGTGGAATGGTGCCTTTATCCGGAGCTGCAGAAGTTAAACAAAAAACTGTTAATGAAAGTGGTTCTGTTTTAAATAAAGTTGACAAGCAAACAGTTGGAGTAGGCCTAGGCGCATTCACTGCCGGTGCGTTAATCATGAAACTCTTCTCTAGATCGTCTTCAGCACCCGCTAATAAAGAAATTTTAACCGAGGAAAGCTTTTTTACCAAAGATGGCAAAGATGTTTTTAAAAAAATAAATGCATTCAGAAATTACTTAAAATCAAAAGAAGGTTTAATAAAAAAGTTTCCTTTAGTTCAACTTAATGGAAAATATACGCACCAATTTATGCTTTTTTGGTATTCTAATGAATTGTACATGGAAGACAAAGAAATGACAAATTTATTCATGAATGTGATAAGTAGCGTGAGTAAATTTGTGGAAGTGCAGTTTAACCGTAATTTGATTTGTGAAGATATTCATGCGTGCACTATGTGTGCTGATAGCAGCATGTGCTACAGTTTTTTCGGAAATTTTAATAGACTCGCAGGTTGGATAAATGATATTATCTATGAACAATTTGACCTACAAACAATCAATCGCAAAAAAAGGTACGACGCAGTGATACTGAGCAATTATCTACATGAGGCGGCTTATATAGATTTTTATAAATAAGTAAATTAAAATCAACCCGAAAATCCCAAACTAAAAAGGGAGTATCGGGTTTTTATATTTTAAAAAAGTTTTAAAAGGTAATTTTCATTAAGTTAAATAATTAGTATTTATTAAAAATTTCTTGAATTTCAGATATATTTTTAGTTTTAGAAAGTGCGAGGGACAAAAGTATTCTAGATTTTTCAGGAGTTAAGTTATTAGATCCAATACCTGTAGTAAAAAGTTCATCTTCATTGAAAGTAATCAACCCATTGCCGATTCTTGAACTGCGTACTATAGGATAGTTATTTTCTAAAAGCTTAGTAATTTTATTATCCCAATTAGTGCTTGAGCCACCGCAGCCTGCTCCTGCCAATACGAGTCCATCGGCGTGATTAACGGCAAAATCGAGGATATCTGCACTTGCGTCCATATAGAACATAATTACGTCCACTTTAGGTAATTTAGAAATATTTGAAACATCAAACTCAGTATTTAAAGTATGAGGTTTAATAGGATTATTGTAAAAATAAACTTTATCATCTCTCATATATCCTAAGCAGCCGAGATCTCTTTGATGAAAAGCGTCAGTACGGAAAGTATTGATCTTGCGGACTTCTCTGGCAGAATAAATTCCATCGCAAAAGACGGTAAGAACTCCTTTACCCTTTGCTTCTTTACTACTTGCCAGAACTATAGACTGATATAAATTTAACGGTCCGTCCGCGCTAATGGCGGTATTGGGACGCATTGATCCTGTTATAACAACTGGTTTATCTGTTTTAATGGTGAGATTTAAAAAGTAAGCAGATTCTTCAAGAGTATCCGTTCCTTGAGTAATTACGAACCCTTGAATATTTTCATCTTTTGACGCTTTATTTATATATTTAGCTATTTTTAACAGATTGTCAAAAGTTATATCACAGCTATCTACGTCAAACATATTAATAGATTTTACATTATCCAGTAAATCTAAATGGGTTATTTCTTCTACTAAATTTTCTACTTTAATTTTAGCAGATGTATAATTTCCTGTCATTCCGTCTTTACCTACTCCTGCTATTGTCCCTCCGGTACCTATTACTATAACGCTTTTATTTTTATTCATTAATTATACACTCCTTAAAATTTAAAGTTTATTATTTTTACCTTCAAATATATTACCACAAATACGGAAATTTATCTTATAGAGTTAGAATTCATAATTAGATATTTTATTAACTTATTTTACTTATTGATAATTATATAATCTATTATAAAATAAAGGTTGCATGTGATTATATTTTAAACACCTTTTTTAAGAGATATGATATAATAATTTAGGAAGCAGAGCAATTTTTGCTAAGCTTTACTACATAATATAAGGTGGCTGCTTTAAATGAGTAAATTAAGTGTAGCTATAATATTTGGCGGGAATTCCTCCGAGCATAATGTTTCAGAGATCTCAGCAGAAAGCATAGTAAAAAACATTTCAACCCAAAAATATAATATCTACTTAATAGGTATTACTAAAAGTGGGGAATGGTTTTTATTTGAAGGGGATATGAATGAAATATCAAGGTGCAGGTGGGAAAGATGCGACAAAAATAAAAAAATTCATTTTTCTTCTGATTCCTCGGTAAGGGGTATAATAGTCAAAAATAAAGATGGCAGTTGTAATATTGTAAAACTAGACGTAGTAATCCCAGTATTACACGGAAAAAACGGAGAGGATGGAACTATACAAGGGCTTTTAGAGCTTTCCGGAATTCCTTATGTCGGATGTGGAGTAATGTCATCTGCTGCATGTATGGATAAAATAATCACTAATAGTGTTTTATCTTATAATGGAATAAATAAACCGATTTTTCATTGGTTTTCAAAATATGACTTTGAAAAGTATGAAAGCAAATGCATTGAACAGACGGAAAAAATTATAAAGACTTATCCTATGTTTGTAAAGCCTGCAAATGCCGGATCGTCGGTAGGAATAAGTAAAGTAAAAAACCAAAAAGAATTGATAGAAGGCATAAAAAAAGCTTTATATGAAGACGAAAGAGTACTGATTGAAAAAGCTGTTGTTGGCAGGGAACTGGAATGTGCCGTACTTGGAAACAATGACCTTTTAGTATCTTCAATAGGAGAAATTATACCATCAAATGAGTTTTATGATTATGAAGCAAAGTATTTAAATATGTCTTCAAGAACCAAAATTGCCGATGATCTTTCACTTAGTACTATAAAAGAAATTCAAAGTACAGCACTGCAAGCTTATAAAATAATGGGATGTAAAGGACTTTCCAGGGTAGATTTTTTTCTTGAAAGTGGAACTGATAAAGTATTTCTAAATGAAATTAACACTTTTCCGGGATTCACAAGTATAAGTATGTATCCTCAGCTTATGAATGAAAAAGGCATAGAATTTTCTCCTCTTTTAGACAAACTTATAAATTTAGCTTTAGAGAATAAATGAATTAAGGTAGAAAGGGAGGGAAAAGCTGGATATAGTATACATAAAATGCATGTTTATACTAAATAAAAATTAAATCATGCAAAGCTATATAAGAGCTTTTGAAAAATGAAAGACTTAGCAATTGGTGTATTTGATTCAGGAATAGGTGGATTAACTGCAGTAAGAGCGATATCAGAAATTATGCCTAATGAAAATCTAGTTTATTTTGGAGATACATTTCGAATGCCTTATGGAAATAAAAGTATAGACTCTATTCTTTATTGTGCGAACCAAAATATGAGATTCTTAGAATCAATGGGAGTAAAAATCATAGTAGCGGCTTGTGGTACAGTCAGCTCTTACATTAAAAAATTAAGTTCGCAAGTTCCGCTGTTTGAAGTAATAACGCCTGCCTCTACTGCTGCAGTAGAAGTAACTAAAAATTCTAAAATTGGAATAATCGGTACTGCAGCTGCAATAAAAAGTAATTCTTATTTAAATTGCATAAATGGAATACAAAGAAAAGTTAAATGTTGGCAGAGAGCTTGTCCTTTGCTTGCATCAATTATAGAGGACGGAGATATAGAATATAAAAATACAAACTTAAGAGTTCTTTTGGATTCTTATATTTCTCCGCTTATAAGAAATGATATTGACACGCTTATTTTAGGATGTACTCATTATCCTTTAGTACAACCGGTAATAAAAAGGATGTTTGGGAGCAAAATAAATTTAATAGATCCCAGCAGAGAAGTAGCAGAGTTTCTAAAAATGTTTCTTAAAAATAACCGATTAAATAGAGAATCCGAAAGAACCGGGATTCAGAAATTTTATGTAAGTGGAGATACGGAAAGATTTTCATTAAATGCTAAGCGATTTTTAAATAGAGAAATAACTGTAAAAAATATAGATATAGAGTCATATTAAAATAAACGATGTAAAGGAGAGTTTTTCATTAAAGAGGATTATCTTATTAAAATTAAATCTACTCAGAATTATTTTGATGAAAAAGACAACATTGAACTTATAGCTCGAGGACATTATGTGGGCAAAGGGGACGTAAAATATTTAATTTACCGAGAATATGTAGGAAGCAATACTCAAAATTATAATCTTTGCATTGTAAAACTTGAAAATGACCATTTAATTACGCTTACTAAAAACGGAAAGCAACAAACTAAGCTTATACTGGAAAAAGACAAGAAACATGACAGTCCATATTATACAGATTATGGAATTTTAATGATGAGTGTATTTACTCATGATATTGAAAGTAACTGTAATGATGAAAGAGGAAAAATAAAAATCAAATACTCTTTGGATGTAAATTCTAACTTTATGAGCATGACTTCTATTACAATAGAGTACGAAAAACTAAAAAGCGAGGAAAAATACGATGTATATTCTTGAAATGACAATAAAAAAATTAAAAGAAGCAATTAAATCATCTATGGAAGAACTCATTAAATCTCAGCAGCTTACCCAGTCTGATATACCTAACTTTGAAGTTGAGATTCCCGGAGACGCCACTCATGGGGATTTGTATTCCAATGTAGCTTTAATGTCAGCAAAGACTTTTCGAACTTCACCTAAAAAGATAGCGGAAACAATAAAATCAAATATAAATTTAGGTAATTTAAACATAGAAAAAATAGAAATTGCCGGCCCTGGATTTATAAATTTTTTCTTCTCTAAGAACTTTTTTTCTATTGCTTTAAGGGAAATAAAATCAAAAGGTGAAAACTACGGTGAAAGCAGTTATGGTAAAGGAAAAAAAGTAATGATTGAATTTGTTTCTGCAAACCCTACGGGTCCCATGCATATGGGGAACGCACGTCTTGGAGCTTTAGGGGATTGTCTAGCATCGATACTTAATAAATCGGGATATAAAGTATTTAAAGAATTCTACGTGAATGACGCTGGGAATCAAATAGATAAATTTGGAATGTCGCTCAATATACGATATGAACAGCTTTGTGCGGGAGATCTGTCTGATAATATGCCTGAAAATTGTTATCAAGGAGAAGATATAACTGAGCTTGCACGTCAATTTTTTGAAATTTACGGAGAAAAATACATTAAAAAAAGTGAAAAAGAAAGAATACGTGCATTAATAGATTTTGCGCTTCCTAAAAACATAAACCGCATGAAAAAAGATATGGAAAAGTACAAAATAGTTTATGATAATTGGTTTTATGAAAGTAAACTTCATGAAGAGGGTGAAGTAAACAAAATTATAAACTTAATGGCTCAAAAGGGACTTACTTACGAAAACGAAGGATGTATTTGGTATAAAGCAACTGAATTCGGTTCAGAAAAGGACGAAGTATTAATAAGGAAAAACGGAGTCCCTACTTACTTTGCTGCAGACATTGCTTATCATTACAATAAATTTGTAACTCGTGGATTTGACGTTTGTATAGATATATGGGGAGCAGACCATCATGGTCACGTAGAACGTATGAAAGGCTCTATGGAAGCACTAGGAATAGATAGAAACAGACTTCATGTTATTTTAGTTCAGCTTGTGCGGCTTATTAAAAACGGAGAAGTGGTTAGAATGAGCAAAAGAAGCGGAAAAACAATCCAACTTTCCGATTTACTTGATGAAGTTGGAGCAGATTCCGCAAGATTTATTTTTAACAGTCAAGAAGCGTGCTTAGGAATGGATTTTGATTTGGATTTAGCAGTAGCTCAAGATTCAAAAAATCCGGTTTATTATGTGCAGTATGCGCATGCAAGGATATGTAGCATTTTTAGACGTTATTTAAAAGATAAACAACCAGTCTTTGAACCTGAAAGTTTAAGTCTTCTTAATCATGAATCAGAAAAAAGATTAATCTGTTTTATGGCAACTTATCCCTCAGAAATAATTAAACCTGCCAAAAATTACGACCCTACAAAAATTACCAGATATGCTATAAATTTAGCAACTTTATTTCATAAATTTTATTCTTCTTGTAAAGTAGTATCTGACGACAGTAAATTAACTGAATCAAGACTTTACCTTTGTGACTGTGTAAGAATAATAATAAAAAACATACTCGATTTAATGAAAGTGGAAGCTCCTGAATTTATGGAGTAACTTTTCTCTGAAGAAATAAAAAATTAGCTAAATAGCATATATTTTATTTCTATTTAAAAATTAATCACATAAAACTATGGTTTCTCATTAATTTTTGAATTTTGCTTTTAAATTTAATTAAAAAGTTACTTATTATTAGATAATTCACTTATAGCTCATAATCCAAACTATCTACATATTTATAAAAGTGATTTAATTCCATTGCAAATTCATTGTCATCCAGGTTATTTAAAATATCTTTAGGTAGATCGATTCCATTTGGAAGTTTAGTGCTTTTATCGTAATAAACTTTGCTTATTCTCTGATGAGGATTCCTAAAGGTAATATATTTATATCCTCCATATTCAAATGCATTTGTAACCGTATAACTATGGTTGGGAAAAATTGACTGTTTGGTTTTTGAAATTTTAGAAAATAGAGTAGAAGGCAAATTTTCAATTATAGATTCTATTATATAATTTTGATGTAGTTCAGAAAGAGCGTCTAAATCGGCGATATTATGTATTTTGAGCCATTTTAAATACTCTTCTTGTTTTATATCCAAAATCTTTAATAAGCTTTCAATTTTTTCTTTATTTTTAAATCTAATACTTTTTGTCAGATCTATAATATCTTTAGAAAACAGTTCAGAGTAGCCTTTTCTAGGGTGAAAGAAACACGCCATAACCACTTTGCCTGATTTTAATTTATCTTTAATATAATTATATTCTTGCAATACCATAGGGGTATAGTTATTAATCTTGAACTTGCCAAAACTTTTATAATTTTTGATATTGAAAAGCTTGGCAAATGCTTTATTACCTGTTAAATTTGTTAAAGCTTCAGTAGGGCATCCTCCAAAAATGTATCTTCTAATACTGTTAATACTTTGTCGTTCACGGTTCAGCTGTTCTCTAAGTTTAGTAATATATATTTCGAATTTTCCATTTTCTATTGCATTTTTAAGCTCTTCGTAATATTTTTTATCTCCTTCTGTTTTTACGTTTTTTTCAAAAACTTTTAAGAATTCCTTGGGATGTGCTTTGGCGTATTCGAACTTTAAATTCTCTGAATATTTTGCAAGTGCAATTTCAATAACTGCGGGCCATAAGGCTTTATGAGCGGTTTTCCATTTGATGGCTTCTTCTTTGGTTACAGAATAAGTATATGTTTTTCCATCCGGCTCACAGTTTAGTAGATTTATGTCACCATTTTCAATTTCTAATTTTGATGTATTGACTTTAACTCCATGAAAAGTTACCTCTACTTCATTTTCGTTTTTTTCTTTAATTAAAGTATTTTTTATAAACTCCGGCCTTTGATTAACAAGTCCCATAAGAACTGCGAGCAGATAGCAATCTCCAATAGGATAACCTTTATCGTAATATTCTAGGTCATAACCTGCTTGATTTATATCATTTATACTGGGAAGATTATTTTCTCCATTATAAAGTGACTGAACAAGAGTTTGGCTTCTCCAAGCTTCTTTTCTATCATGCTTTTGAGCTTGCAATAATGCATTTTTTTCAATCATTTTATTAATCTCGTCAGAGATGTTTTGTTTAGATGGTTGCGAATACATAAATAACTCCTCCTTGCTTGATTATATTTATAATAATATTATACATATTTTCATGATAAATTCAATATTTATTAGTTGGTATAAAGAATATACATTATGTCTTTATTAGGATATTAAAACAATGAAATAAATACTTGATTGGTTACAAATTTGATTTTTCAGAGTTTATGGAATATTCTTTTACTTAATAAATAACAAAATTATATTCTCGCTTTTTAAAAAGCGAGAAATCGTTAATTAAAATGAAATTTTTAATAAAATTAATTTTTATTTTTGTGTTATCTTTCTGTACCCCAGAAAAATAGTGCTACTGTTCCGGGGCCGGAATGGCTTCCTATTGTTGTACCGATACTATGTATGGTGATTGGTTCAGACAGCTTTTTAAACTTTTCTTCAACAAGATGTGCAAGAGTTAAAGCATCTTCATAACAGTTTGAATGTGATATAAAGCATTTTTCTGAATAATCAAGTCCTTTGTCCGCGCATTGAGCCATCTTACCAACCATTTCTACAAAAGCTTTTTGTTTAGATCTGACTTTTAACATAGGAGTTAGCTCACCTACTTCGTTCATGTTACATATGGGACATATATTAAAAAGTCCGCCAAAGAAACCAGCAGTTTTAGAAAGACGGCCTCCTTTTACGTAGAAAGTGAGGTCCATAGAAGTAAACCAATGATGAAGTTTTAGTTTATTTTTTTCTATCCATTGATAAATTTCGTCTAGGTTTTTTCCGCTGTCTCTAAGATCAGCGAGTTTATCCATTAGAAGTCCGTAACCTGAAGCTGCGGCCAGAGAATCAACGATATAGATTTTTCTTTCCGGAAAACTTTTTTCAAGTTCGGTTTTGGCGATTAAAGCAGAGTTATACGCTCCTGAAATACCTGAGGACAAGCTAACATGCAGAATATCTTTTCCGCTTTCTAAAAAAGGAGTAAAGTGCTTTATAAATTCAGATTGATTAACTTGTGAAGTTTTTACGTCTGCACCTTGTTTCATCATTTCATAAAATTTGTCAAATGAAATTGTTTGACCCAAATCGTCATAATAGTGCTTTCCGTTTACATAGAAGTGAAAAGGAACGTAATTAATATTCCGTTTAATAAAGTGATCTTTAGAAAGATCCGCGGTAGAACAGCAACTTAAAATGAAAGTGCTCATTGTTTTCTCCTTTAGCATTTAAAGTATAATTTTTTATTGCAGGACTATGCAATTATATTATAATTTATAGTGAATTTAAATCTTAAATTCTATAGTTTGTCTATTTTAATATAAATATAACAGTCGACGCGTTATTAGATATTTAAAATGATAATATAGAATCCTAGATTTGTATAAAGATTCCAAATTATTAAATAAAATAATAATTTTAAAATAGGAGAATTAAATATATGTTTAAAATAGTAGAGAAAGAGGCGTTAAACTTAAATGTGTCGCGCATGAAGCTCTATGCCCCTTATATAGCAGCTAAATCATTACCGGGTCAATTTGTAATTTTGAGAGTTGATAAAAATGGCGAAAGAATACCTCTTACTGTTTTTGATTACGACAAAACCAATGGGACAATAGATATAATATATCAAAAAGTAGGAATGACTACGCTTAAACTTGATAAAAAAAATAAAGGTGATGTTATTGAAGACGTAGTAGGCCCTTTAGGGAAACCAACAAATATTAAGGGATTTAAAAAAGTTATGATTATTTCCGGAGGAGTAGGGAGTGCCATCGCATGTCCTGTGGCAAAGGCGTTTAAAGAGTCGGGAGCGGATGTGGAATTTATATCTGGCTTTAGAAATAAAGACCTTATTATACTTCAAGACAAAATGAAAAAAATAACTAGCAAATGTATAATAGTTACTGACGACGGATCAAACGGAAAAAAAGGGTTGGTGACAAATATACTTTCTGATAAACTTAAAAAAAATTCTAGTTACGATTTGATTTTTGCTGTTGGACCTATCCCTATGATGAACGCGGTTTGCAATATAACCAAAAATTATAATATTAAAGCTGTTGTGAGTATGACGTCAATTATGATAGATGGTACAGGAATGTGCGGAGGGTGCAGATTAAGTGTTGGAGGGAAAGTAAAATTTGCATGCATCGACGGGCCGGATTTTGACGGCCATACAGTAGATTTTGAAGAAGCTGCTGTAAGAAATACGGCGTTTAAGGATGAAGAAAAGCTTTCAAAAGAAAAGTACTGTAATTTATTTAAGGGTGTTTGAAATATGATAAATAAAAGTAAGTTTAAAGAACCGATACAACTTCTAGGTAAAGAAGAAAGAAGAACTGGGTTTAAAGAAGTTGAGTTTACTCTTACGGATGAGAATGCTGTAAAAGAATCTTTGAGATGTTTAAATTGTAAAAGCAGTCCTTGCGCTAAAGGATGTCCGGTAGGGATAGATATTCCTAAATTTATAAAATGCGTTTCACAAGGTTTAATATCTGAAGCTTATGACGTTATTTGCAAAAGTAATTTTTTGCCGTCAATATGTGGAAGAGTATGTTCTCAAGAAAAACAATGCGAAGCTCGATGTGTAAAAGGTAAAATTGGTGATCCGGTAGCAATTGGAAGACTTGAAAAATACGTTGCAGACAAAATGATTTATTGCTTTCAAAAGCGAGAAGTAAAAACTCTAAAGGAAAGTAAAAAAATTGCAGTAATAGGTTCTGGACCTTCAGGACTAACATGTGCAGGAGAACTTGGACATAAAGGATATAAAGTAGATGTTTTTGAAGCTCTTCATACTCCCGGAGGGGTACTTGCTTATGGAATTCCGGCTTTTAGACTTCCGAGAAGCGTGTTAGAGTCTGAAATAAAAGGACTTAAAGAAATAGGAGTTCGTATATTTACAAATATGGTCATAGGAAAAACACTTTCAATAGATGATCTTTTTAATAAAGGCTATAACGCTGTCTATATTGCAACCGGTGCAGGACTTCCAAAATTTATGGAACTTCCTGGTGAAGGATTGGCAGGAGTATGCTCAGCAAATGAATTTTTAACTAGAATAAATCTTATGAAAGCTTACGATCCAAAATTTGATACGCCTATAAAATTCCCAAAGAAAGTTGTAGTCGTGGGCGGAGGCAACGTTGCAATAGACGCTGCGAGAAGTGCCGTACGTTTAGGAGCGGAAAAAGTATCGGTTATTTATAGGCGTGGTGAATCTGATATGCCCGCAAGAAAGGAAGAGATTTTCCATGCAAGGGAAGAAGGAGTGGAATTTGTATTTTTTAAGACACCTATAGAGTTCTTTGGAGAAAACGGCATTTTAAAAGGTGTAAAATGCGCGTGCATGAAACAAGAAGGAAAAGATAATCTTGGAAGAAGTATTGTTATTCCTATAAGTGAAGAAAAGATTTATTTAGAGGCGGACATGGCTATTATTTCGGTAGGAAATAAAGTAAACAGATTGTTATGTGAAAGCGAGACGGATTTAAGTTTTGATAAGAATAACCGAATAATAGCAGACAAAATTACTACTCGAACTTCACGAAAGTACGTATATGCAGGCGGAGATGCAGTAACAGGAGCTGCGACTGTAATTTTAGCTATGGAAGCTGGAAAGCGCGCTGCAAATCAAATAGACAAGGATTTGTCTTCTAATGCTTAATAATCGAATTGTATTTTTTTATCAATATATTTACGAAAGGTGTAAAGACTATACTTAGTTCATTAAAAAAAATACGTTTCAAGGTAAAATTTAATTTTTATTTTATGGTGTTTATTACTTTTATATTTGTCATGGATAAGTCATATACAGCTATCTTTGGAGTGTTATCCGCTGCAATGCATGAACTTGGTCATATACTTGCAATTTACTTAAAAAAAGGTAATATAAAAGAAATAGCTTTTGGTATAGTAAATATAGATATTTCCGGTGAGAGTGATAATTTTTCTAAAGCTGAAAGTACAGATGAACTATTTATATTATTAAGCGGTCCTTTAATAAATTTGGTTTTATCTTTAGTTTTAAAGCTTATATACTTTAACGGCGGATGCTATATAATTAATTTAATTTCTTACCAAAACCTTTTTCTAGGGATAGTAAATCTTTTACCGATAAGCTCTTTAGACGGAGGCAGAATACTTTATATTTTGCTTTCTAAGAAATTAGACTTTATTTTAGCTGAAAGAATTCTAAATATAATTTCTCTTTTATTTTTGATTCCTTTATGCATTTTAGGATTTTTATTACTTATAAAATCAAAATACAATTTTTCACTTTTAATACTAGGATGCTATTTATTATCATATGTTTTATTTAGAAGTGATAATTTGTAAAATTAGAATTAACGTGGAGGATGAGAATTTTGAATTTAGAAAAAATTAGTTTAGACAATTTAGAAATAGAAAATCCATTTAAGCTTATAGGAAATGATTGGATGCTTATCACTGCAGGAAATGAAAGTCAATTTAATACTATGACGGCAAGTTGGGGAGGACTAGGAGTACTTTGGAATAAAAAAGTTTCATTTTGTTTTGTAAGGCCTCAGCGGTTTACGTTTGAATTTATGGAAAAAAATAATTATTATAGTTTGTCCTTTTATGATTCAGAATATAAGGATTCTTTAAGAATTTGCGGAACAACATCCGGTAGAGAAGTAAATAAAGTAGAAGAAGCAGGATTAACTCCTTGCTTTGAAAGTAGTGCTCCGTATTTTGAAGAATCAAAACTAGTGCTTATATGTAAAAAGTTATATGCTCAATTTATTGATCAAAAGTGTATGATAGATCCTAAACTGGAGCTCAACTATAAAGAAAAAGATTATCATAAAATGTACGTGGGAGAAATAATAGAATGTATGGTAAAAAAGTAAGATGAAAAAAACAGCTGTTATAACAGGAAGTTCTTTAGGTATAGGCGCAGCTGTTGCCAGAGAGCTTTCTTTAGAAAAAATGAATATAGTAATTAATTATAACAATAGTAAAAGTGAAGCTTTTAAACTCCTGGAAGAAATAAGAAAAAATGAGTGTATGGCTATTGCAGTTAAAGCTGATGTTTCAAATCCCAAAGAAGCTGATAATTTAATAGAGAAAGCTATAGAGCAGTTTGGTAAAGTAGATATTTTGGTTAACAATGCGGGAATATCAAGTCAAAAATTATTTACTGAAATTTCATGTGAAGAATTAGATAAAATTTTCAAAGTTAATATTTATAGTATGTTTTACTGTACACAAGCCGCTGTAAAAGATATGCTTAAAAGGCACTGCGGCAAAATAATAAACATCTCTTCTATATGGGGAATTACGGGGGCTTCATGTGAGGTACATTATTCGTCTGCAAAGGCAGCAGTTATAGGATTTACAAAAGCTTTGGCTAAAGAACTTGGGCCTTCGAATATAACTGTAAACTGCGTAGCTCCGGGAGTAATTAAAACTTCTATGAACAGTTTTTTAAATAACGAAGAAATAAAAAGTATTTTGAGAGACACTCCTTTAGGACGTTTAGGATACCCACGAGAAATAGCTAAAACTATAAAGTTTTTAAGTTCTTCAGATTCAGATTTCATAACTGGACAAATAATAAGTCCTAATGGTGGAATTTTTACATGAATACCACGAAAAAATTGATAAAAATTAAGAAATTTATAATATATATATAAAGTTATAATCTCTGGAAAGTATGCTGCAAATTTTTTTAGTTTCCGAATCTGAGCCTAAATCAATACAAACTATTCTAAATTTACAATTCGAAAACTGAGTATTATAAGTAAAAGCGATACTTCGAATGATGTATTCTATATTTTCTTGATGACCTCTGAGCGGAATTAAAAAAACTCTTTCTTTATCAAAATTAGTTACAGGCAAATAACTCCATTTAATGAAAAATTCAGAAAATTCGATAATTCCTAAAATAATAAGGATACTTAGTGTAAAACAAAGAAGAATCTGAGTCAATTTAATCACCTCAATATATAATAGTGGTAATTTGGATTTGTTGTGTTTTTAGCCTTGAAATTTAAAGTATAAACTGATAAAATACATAAGAGGTGATTTGAATGAATTTTAAAGGAACTTGTCAGCTGGAAACTTCTAGATTGATTCTTAGAAAATTTACGTTGGAAGACGCCCGGAAAGTTTTTGAAAATTGGACGTCAGACGATGAAGTAACAAAATATATGACATGGCAGACGCATACTTCTTTAGAAATTACTGAGGAGTATTTAAAAAGTTCTATATCGCAGTATGATAACGAGAAGCATATGGAATGGTGCATTGAACTGAAAGAAATAAGAGAGCCTATCGGTTCTTTTATGGCGCGAGTTATAGATGAAGAAAGTAAAAGATTTGAAGTTGGATATTGTTTAAGTAAAAAGTGGTGGAATAAAGGCATAGTAAGTGAAGCGCTCAGAAAAGTTATAAAATTTTTATTTGATACCGTTGGTGCGAATAGGGTAGAAGCGTATCATAATGTTAGAAATTTAGCTTCAGGAAGGGTTATGCAAAAGTGCGGCATGCATTTTGAAGGAATTTTAAGAGAAGCCAAAAAAATTAACTGCGATTTATCTGATGTATATTTATATAGCATTTTACGAAGGGATCTTGAAGTGATGAAGAATTTTCAAGATTAAAGTGATTTTATTACATACTTTTTAAACAATACGACTAAAAAACATTGATAGATAGGTTGTATTGTTTTTTAATTGATTAAAAAATAATTTTTTTAAAAATAGTATTGATTTTTATTTTTTTATGATGTACAATAAAGTTATTATATGGAGAGGTGTCCGAGCTGGCTTAAGGAGCACGATTGGAAATCGTGTAAGTCGTTAAAGCGGCTTCGGGGGTTCGAATCCCCCTCTCTCCGCCATTCAGATAGACTGATTTAGATACAATGTAGTTTTTGTGTAACGATTACTTCTGAATTTTTAGAGTAATCGTTACAGCTTTTTTCTCCGTGGGTGCATTTTAAAATTATAAAAAGCTATAATCGTTACATAAAGTTAGTAATCGTTACAAATTTGCACCCATTTTTTATTTCATTAAACACATAAATATATCGCCAAATATGAAAACAATGTTATAATTGAAGTAACAGGGATTTTTGGCTTAGTGAGGTGAAATAATGGAAACTATAACTGGTGTAGTCGAAAGAATAACATACCACGATGAAGAAAGCGGCTACAGTGTTATAAAAATCAGAGCTAAGGCCTTTTCAGAGCTTATTGCTTTAACTGGAAAATTTATATCAATAAATATTGGAACAATAATTGAAGCTAAAGGCAATTTTATAATAAATAAAAAGTTTGGGAGGCAATTTAGCGTAAAAGAATATAAAGAAAGTCTTCCGGCAAGTATTTATGGTATTGAAAAATATCTAGGCAGTGGCTTAATATAAGGAATCGGTCCTAAATTTGCAAAACAGATTGTAGAAAGATTTAGAGAAAATACGATAAATATAATAGAAAATGAACCTACGAAACTACTTGAAATTCCCAAAATTGGAGAAAGGCGAATTCAAGCAATTGTAAATTCGTGGCAGAAGCACAAAAATATAAAAGATTTAATGATATTCTTGAGTGATTGCGGAGTTTCAACGTCCGTAGCACATAAAATTTATAAAGTTTATGGCGAGGAAAGCATACAAAAACTTAAAGAGAATCCGTATGGGATAGTAGACGATATTTATGGTATAGGATTTAAGACTGCGGATATGATAGCAATAAAAATGGGATTACCCAAAGAATCATATAATAGGTGCAGAGCTGGGATTTTCTATATTTTAAGTGAATTTGCCAACGACGGAAACTGCTACGCTTCCCTTGATGATTTAACTCAAAAAGGTTCACAACTTTTGGATATTCCTTCGCACATTATAGTTATGACTTTTGACTATTTAAATTCACAAAAAGAGTTAATTTGCGAAGAAAACAATCAGATTATATATCTCCCTCCCTTTTATCATTCAGAAGTGGGCATAGCTAAAAGAATTTATGAGATTGTAACTTTTAAAAATGAGATTGACAAAAAGTTTGATTTAGAAAGTGCAATAAAATCGGTACAAAATAAAAATAAAATAATTTATGATAAAAATCAAATATCTGCTATAGAAGCGGCGATTTTATCTAAATTTAGCGTGATAACAGGAGAACCTGGCGTAGGAAAAACCACCATTACAAAGGCAATAATTGATATTTTCAAATTAATGAATAAAAAAATAATTTTAGCAGCTCCTACAGGTAGAGCCGCCAAGCGCATGACACAGGCGTGTAAATTAGAATCAAAGACAATTCATAGACTTCTAGAAGCAGATCATAAAGGGAAGTTCAGTAAAAATGAAGAAAATAAGTTAAGTGGCGATGTAATTATAATTGATGAATCTTCTATGATAGACACAATTTTAATGTATAATTTATTGAAAGCTATTCCTAATGAAATGATTGTAATAATGATTGGCGATGCCGACCAATTACCTTCTGTAAATGCAGGAAACGTTTTAAATGATATAATAAGTTCAAATGTTTTGCCTGTGATAAGACTTAATAAAATTTATCGTCAAGCAGAGTCTAGCAAAATTATAACTAATTCTCACAAGATAAACAGTGGAGAAATGCCGGATTTATCCAGTGAAAATGATTCTGACTTCTTTTTTATAGAAGAAAAAAATCCAGAAAACATAGTAAAAACTATAAAGGGATTATGCTCTCAAAGACTACCTAACTTTTATAAAGTCGATAAAATTACCGATATACAAATTTTATCGCCAATGAAGCGAGGTTTGCTTGGCACAGAAAACTTAAATGAAGAACTTCAAAGCGTACTGAACAACAGTAAATTATTTATAAAGAGGGGAGCTAATAAATACAAACTGGGCGATAAAGTGATGCAGATAAAAAATAACTACGAAAAAAATATTTTTAATGGAGACATTGGAATAATCAGCGATGTAGACTTAGAAAACAATTCAATAACAGTCAATTTCGACGATAATTTTATAGATTATGAATATCAAGATTTAGATGAATTGGTTTTATCTTTTGCAATAACAATACACAAATCACAAGGAGCCGAGTTTCCAATTGTAGTTATTCCAGTTCATTTCCAAAGCAGGATAATGCTTCAAAGAAACTTAATTTATACTGGTATTACAAGAGCAAAGAAAATTGTAGTTTTAATTGGTGATAGGAATGCTTTAAAATACGCAGTTGAAAATGATATTTCAAATGAGAGAAAAACTCTTTTAAATGAAAAAATAATAAAATGGTTTGATAATAAATTGTTCCCATAGAAAAATTTATACATTGGATATTTATATGACAAAAAAGCCCCATATAATGGAGCTTTTTTACATAAAGATTTTTACGAATTTTTATTAATCACACCTATTGAGAGTGTTCCTTTTGATTTTATAGTTAATACGGTAACATACAAAACACTTATTTATATATTTTTTATATTTTTTTAGCTAATTTAATGCCAAACCTCATGCCATACATAAACATTTTCTTTGAAATATCGTCAATTAGATCGTGGTATTCGTTTCTAATTTCGGCAACCATTGATTCGTCAATATTAAATCCCTCCTCATCTTTACGAGCTTGTTCTTCTATGCTTTGTAGTTTATCTTCGAGTTTATAAATTATATCAAAATGCTTTTTTAAAATACCGTCTTTGTTATATTCATCTTTGACAACACTTGTAAGGTGTTTTTCAGGGTATCCTATTTTATCTAAGTCCCAAAATCCATGCACAAAGCTATAAAAACAGTCTGCAATTTTTTCCAACTCTGCATCTATATATTTATCTAAATGATCATTATTTTTTATAAATTCTTCTATATTCATAATTTTATTCCTTTATTAAAAAACATTTATTTTGATTTGTAAATTTTGATACACAACAAATTCAACTATTTTATCATTAGTTTTTAATAATTGTATCTATATCGTCTCTGATCTGTTTTAATATATTTTTCTGACTACCTCTAATAATGGAGCCAATCCCAAGTGCTGAAAGAGTACAAATTTTATTACTTTTAAAGGTGTTATCAAGTTGTGTTTCTAAATCCATAACGATTTTTATATTTTTAAAAATTCTTTTTTTAAATTTACTATCACGGTCAATCCATGTCATCGTTTTTGCTCCCGATATCTATAAATATAATTTTTTTGCCTAGTTTTTTAGCATAATTTAAGGTGTAATATGTACCACCTCTCTTTCTACCATCCCATGCAGCTATAACAAAATCAGATTTATCGACCATATATCTATTCCGTTTTAGCATACAACTACTTTCGTATTTTTCTGATAAATATATAACTTTGTCTGATGCATTTTTAATTTTTTCATATTCTACCTTATTCTCGTAACTCCATTTATCAGATTGGTTTTTGCATGGAATCGCAAGAATCAGTTTTATTTGTGCATAATCTTTTTTCAAATCTAACACAGTTTGTGCGGCTAAAGTATCAAATCCTAATGCACCCCCGGCAATAAAATACATCACACCTTGATCTATAAGTTTTATTGCTTCATCGGTAATTATTTGTTTTGTAAAAACTTTCAAAGCTTGGTTTAGTATTCTATGTCCAGTAAAACAACAAGTTTTTGAATTCAAATTTAACCTCCTAAATTTGGAATTGTTAACTTCACAACGTTAATACTGCTCTAAAAATAACATACTGTTTATATAACGGTATGCAGTTAAATAGGAGGAAGTATTTATGACGTATGTACAAGCTATTTCAAAGCGTATAAAACAACTTTGTCAAAAAAGAGGATTGACTATTAATGGCCTTTCAACATTGTCTGGATTACGGCAATCTACAGTTGACGGAATTGTAAAATGTATAACTAAAAATCCAACATTGAGAACCTTACATAAAATATCGATTGGTTTTCATATGACAGTATCTGAATTTTTAGATTTCCCAGAAATGAATGAAACATTTTTTGAAGATGAAGAATAACCTACACTGTATTTTTGTGTTCGTTTTATATCACTTTTATATCACAATATTACCATTTTTAAAATACTAATGCAAGTTTAAAATATTATTGAGGTGATGAAAATTGAGTAAGTTTATAATTACCCCAAGAGATAATGAAAGTGTACAAATATCAATTAGAATAGAAAAAAGAATACAAGAGGGTTTTGATAATTTAGCTAAGCAAAGCGGAAGAACAAGAAACGAATTAATAAATCATGCATTAGATTTTGCACTTAAAAATGCTGAGATAATGTTGGACAAAAAATAAATTAATTTAGATATAAACGTAATGCTTAGACATTAAAAATGATAAGCATAAAATTCCATGTGCATAAAAATATGATATATGCATTTTTTAGGGCTATTTTCAGCAAATATTAGCCGCTAAAATGCAAATTTTGGGTGTAAATATTGACCAACAGGCTATAAGCAGAATTGAGAATAACAAAAGAATTGTAACAGATTTTGAACTAATGTGCATATGTAAAATACTAGATGTTAAAGCAGAATATCTAACTAAATATTTTTTATCAATTAAAAATAGCTATATAAAGCAATTATTTCTAAGGTTTAATATTAAGATGGATTTGAAAGGAAAAATAAAAATGGCAGATATAAAACTTTTTGAGATTGGAAATAGTGCAAAGGAGTATAAAGGCGAAAACGTAGCTTTAGAAAAGGATCTGCAAAACATAATAGAAAAAAATATGGATACATTTTTTGGTGTAACATTTTTGGCATCTGAGTATAGAACAACAGATGGCGGACGTATGGACAGCATTGGAATTGACGAGAATAATTGCCCTGTTATTTTTGAATACAAACGATCTGTAAAAGACAATGTAATAAATCAAGGACTTTTTTATCTCAACTGGTTGCTCGACCATAAAGATAGTTTCAAAGTCCTTGTGATAAATAAACTAGGTCTTGATGTATCAAATGATATTGATTGGTCTATGCCGAGAGTAGTGTGTATTGCTGGAGATTTTACGAGGTATGATAAGTCTGCGATTAATCAAATGGATAAAAATATAAGTCTAATACGCTATAAAAAGTTTGGTAATAATCTTCTTATGTTTGAGTATGTTCATGATAATGTAGTCGCCCCAATTCCTGATTCAGGTTCTAAGCCTAAGCATAAAAATATAAGCTATAATTTTAATAAAAATCTTCAAAATACATCAAATGAACTAAAAACACTTTATGCAACTATTAAAGATTACATACTGAGTCTTGGTGATGATATCACTGAAAATCATCTTAAACATTATATTGCATTTAAAAAGATTAAAAATGTAATTTGTATTGAGATACAACGTTCCAAAATTATTTTACGGTTAAGTTTAGATGTAAATACAGTACAGTTTGAGGAAGGCTTTTCAAGAAACACGACGAACATTGGACATTTTGGAACTGGCAATGTAGAGATTACTATCACAAATAAAGAAACTTGGAATAAAGCTAAACCATATATTGACCGAGCATATAATGAAAATTAATATAGCTACCACTAAAAATATACGAATACCCTATTCTGACCAACATTATGAGTCAAAATAGGGATGTTATTTTTATATATCTAAAAAACATTTTTTGAATAATGAAAGATTAATTTTATCTGTGCTTTCATTCACAGAACTATCTTGTCTATATTTTTTAGATAAATATAGCATAAATTCTCTTGGAGTAGGAGCACCATTTTCTTCAGAGATTGGTCCATGATAATTTTGTTTTATCTTCTTAAGTATTTCTGGAGCACATGAACTCCAATGATTCTTTAATAAGTTACTTATATTCATTTCCACGCTTTTAGGCTGTACTTCTAAGATTTTCCCAGTATAAAAATAAATGCCAGATCTCATATTTACTTTTTCCGGATTTTCTTCTTGATTAATCAGAACATTACAATGTACCAGTTGTTTAGCTTTTTTATCTTCTGTGTCGATTCCGATTATGTATAGCTCATGTTGAAAATACTTCATCTGTGAATTTAATTCTTTTAATTCAAAAATCAGTCCGGTATACCCCTTATCCTTTTGCAGTTTGGCTTCTTCTATCGCCGGATTTATTTTCCTTTTGTGGAAAGTTTCAATTATTTCTAAAAAATTTTTTGAGGAAAAAGTAAATATAAGGGTTAAAACTATAAAGGATACAAATATAATAGATAAAATATCGTGGAATTTATTTGAAATAGTATATTTAATGTGATGCTTTAAATAGACAATTACCCCTAGGGCAATTATAAAAAAATATACGGAAAATTTTATAATTTGAGAGTTTAAATACTGATTTTATATTTATTCGGTCAAATTTATAAATTAACATAATAATTAAAGCGTACAGTAAAAGAACTGTTACTCTAAAAAGCAACAAACTTATATAATTAGCATACTTAGCCTCAGGGAATTCAAAGTATTTCCATACGTTTGAAACACCCTCAAAAATAATAAAGTGGGTATACTCAAGCATACATGCTATAAAAAGTGAGTATGTAACCATAGTTTTGGGTGTCTCCATCTTATTCTTTAAAAACAGGCACCCGAAAATCGCCATAGCTGAAATCAACGTAATTATTGGATTATCAATTACAAAAGTTTTAAATACGGTAAGGGAAATAGTATATAAAATTGACTGAATACCAGTAACTTTAAAAGGATATTTTTTTGAATTGTTAAATATAGAAAAAGCGAAAGAACCACTTATTAAATACCGAATTATACTGATTAATGTAAGAAGTATCAAAAATTTCACCCTATTTTACATAAGTTAATTATTTATATTATAAGGTAAAAGATTACAAAAAGATACATAAATCGACAAATTTAGATTTATGTATCTTTTTTTATATTAACCAACAATTTTTTAGTGCTAGTTATCCCATCCATCGCCGTTGTGATCGCAACAGACACAATAACAAGCATCTGCTAAATTTTTAGGAATACTTGTGTTCGAAACTGCACCAAAAACTAAAGCAACAGCTGCCAACGTAACAAATACTTTTTTAAGCATGATTTTTCCTCCTTATGTTATTGTTCTTTTCGATATTAACATTTATTTCCAGTAAAAATTTATCACAAAAAGGCGAATATTTCTTTCGCTTAATCTTTGTGAAATATATACATTTTTTGTATGTCATTTGTACTCTACAAGGATTGGGTGCTGAACCCAAAGAATTTGGGTCGGCAACCCAACGAATTTGGGTCGCTGACCTAAAGATAATTTAAGCATAATTCACGAAAATTAAAGACGTCATTTTAAGCATCGGAGTGATTCAAAGTTGCTTATCAGCGTCTTTTTTTGTTTTGTGAGAGGTCCACCAAGAGTCCTTCGTTTTTTGAACATAAATCAAAAATTCGGAAGGACGAGGACAATGAAAATAGAATATAAATTTGTGACTGGCGAAGATGTATCTATAGAAGTATATGGTGAGTTTGAGGAAATTATGCTGGAACTGGATAGAAATCTTAAAAATAACGACCGTAAGGAAACCCGAAGACACGAAAGTCTGGACTTGTTTGATAAAGACGAGAGAAATTCTGACATAACGGTTGATATTTTAGGAGATGTTTGTAGAAATTTTGATAAGGACAAACTGTATGATGCGATAGCAAAGCTGAAGCCTCAAGAGAAAGAGTTAATACATAAACTTTATTTAAATAAAAATAATTTATCTCAATTTGAATGTTCTCAATTTATGGATGTTAGTGAAAATTCGGTAAAGCAGAGGATGAAGAGAATAAGAAAAAAGCTAAGAAATATTTTGCTTAAATAGATAATTAACAAAATGTTTGTTATAAAATTTTATGCAAAACATAGATTATAAAATTTTTGCGACACCTAAGGCCTTTCTCGTGGCTTATATATAGAGGCGTTTTTAAGGAAACAAAAATAAAGTCTCGGAACAGAGGTGAAAAGTATGTATAAACATGAAATGAAAATTACGGTCAGAAGGTCAGGAGAAAAGCCAATAAGCATAGCAAAATTTAAAAAGCTACCGCTCCTCGAAAGGATCCGCAACAGGTGGTTCGGAAATGCTCAAAAATTAATGGTCATAGTGCCACAGGACAGCGTTCAAAAAATTGAAATCAAGGAGGTTTAATTTTGGAATTTGAAAATTTAAAGATGCCGATAAAAGCAATACCATATCAGCATCAGGAAGAAGCGTTTAAATTTGTAATGAATAAGTTTGAGAATCCGGGAGGAGCAGCACTTTTAATTGAGATGGGTTGTGGGAAAAGTCTTATATCTGTAGCCACAGCAGGAGCACTGTATAAAGAATCAAAAATCAGAAAACTGCTCATAGTGTGTCCATTATCAATCTGCGGAGTGTGGAAAGAAGAATTTTCAAAGTTTGCCGACTTTGACTATGACTTAAAAGTTTTAAAGGGTACGTCTGATAGCAAAGCCATGACGCTTAATTCAATGAACGGTGCTTCCCTGCAAGTAGCGGTGGTAAATTATGAGTCTGTTTGGAGGATCGAACCGCAAATTAAAAATTGGATACCCGACATGATCCTTGTTGATGAGTCTCACAAAATAAAGACTCATAATATTGCAGCATCAAAATCGCTTCATAGGCTTGGAGAAAAGGCAGAATACAGGTTAATCCTTACAGGAACATTGATAACAAATAAAGCGATTGATGCCTTTTCACAGTATAAATTTTTAGATCCAAGAATATTTGGTAAAAGTTTTTATGCCTTTAGAAATCGTTACTTCGACATGGTCGGGTACGGAAATCATACTCCGGTTTTAAAAAAAGGGGTGGAACCTGAGTTAAAGAAAAAAATCCATAGTATAGCGTTCAGAGCAACAAAAGCTGAGTGCTTAGATTTACCGAAAACGACCGATATAGTTCGTTCTGTCGAATTAGAACCAAATGCTATGAATATTTACAAACACCTTGTGAAGGACAGCTTCGCAGAGCTTTCAAGAGGCGAAGTAACTGCGACAAATATTCTTACTAAAATTCTAAGGCTTTCTCAGTTGACCGGAGGATTTTTAGGCGATGACGAAGGCAAAAAGATACATCAAATAAGTACCGCAAAGCTAGGTGCTCTTGAGGACATTGTAGATGAAGTAACGTCAAGCAGTAAAAAACTTGTGGTAATAGCCCGATTTATTCCTGAGATTGAAGCAATAACAGATTTGCTGTCAAAGAAAAAACTGAAATTTTCACTTATAACCGGAAATATAAAAAACCGCAGCGAGCAGATCGAGCAGTTTCAAAATGAATCGGATGTACTTGTATTTGTGGGTCAGATTGCGACAGCAGGGCTTGGTATAACACTCACAGCAGCCAGTACAATGGTGTTTTATTCACTTGATTATTCGATGAGCAACTTCGAGCAGACAAAAGCTAGAATTCATCGTGCCGGTCAGTGCGATCCGTGCACATATATTTATCTGATAGCCAAAGATACGATAGATGAAAAAGTAATGAAATCACTTAATAAAAAATACGATTTAGCCTCATCACTTATTGATGATTACAGGCAAGGACTCAATCCATTTAAATCAGAAAGGAAATAAATTATGGAAAATACAGTATTAGAAAAAGAAGAGGATAAAAACGCAGGCATTTTGAATGAAATTTCAGATAATTATTGTGTGCGAAATGGGGGTGGCGACTCGCCACTGTTTGAATTAGCGGATAGACTTAAGGATTTAAAGGATCAGAAGAAACAAAAAGAACTGGAGCTTCGGGGTATTAACGATATGATTTTTGAAGTGGATAGCGAACTTTCAGAGCTTATGATACTCAAAGAAACACAGAACTTTACTCGTGGTGGTACTACCTTCTGTTTGACGACAAGTACCAAAGCCTCAGCCGTAGCTGGGCTAAAAGACGAACTATACTCGAAACTTCGTGAGAAAGGCTATGAAGATTTAATTCACGAAACTATAAATGCAAATTCTCTATCCTCTTTTGTGAAAGAACAGATTTCTGAAAATGATAATCTTCTCCCTTCTTGGCTTGAAGGACTTGTTAATGTATATGAAAAAAACACAGTTGGTATAAGAAAGGCATCAAAATAAATTTTGGAGGAATTGAAATGAAAGAAAATACGAAATTAATGATAACAAACGAAGGATATTCAATTAATTTAAACTTAGGAATTGATGTAAAAAATGAACTTGCAGGACTTGACAGTGGGTTTGATCGTATAAAAATTCCTGCAGGAGGAGGTATGAACTTTGAATTCCCTAATCTTGAGGATGCCGATAATCCCATAACTGTTAAGGAATTTTCTGCAGCAATTTTACACCATCATCCCCTGTTTAGTTACTATAAGAGTAAATATAACGGAAGCAATAATCCACCGGATTGTTGCAGTTTTGATGGGATTAATGGTAATGGTATCCCCGGAGGAAAGTGCAAATTGTGCAAATTAAATGCATTTGGAAGCGGTGAAAATGGCTCCAAAGCGTGTAAGAACAAACACAGACTATACCTTCTTCGTGAAAATGAAATATTACCTGCAGTTTTAGTACTTCCGGCGAGTTCAATTCAGGAATTTTCAAAATATATCAGAAGATTACTTGGTGTGGGTAAAAGATCAGATAGCGTTGTAACAAAGCTATCTCTTAAAAAAGCAGTAAATAAAACGGGGATAGCCTTTTCTATGGTTCATTTTTCTGTAATTCGAGACTTAAGTCAAACAGAAAAAGATAACCTACAAGAACTTATTACACAAATCAAAAATCACGCAAGTTTAGGTGAATCTCAACCACAGGAGGATGTGGACAATGAAGTATAAATTAGTAAAGACCGCAGAGGAAATTAAAAACTATATCGGAAGTCATGCTCTCTTGGCGATTGATATAGAAACCTCTCCTAAACATGAATACAGACGTGATGAAAAGGCATCGCTTGACTCGAATAAATCAGAAATCACAGATATTAGTCTATCAGTTGAATACGGAACGGGGATATATGTTCCCCTCCGTCATAGAAATTACGATAATGCTGATTTTAACGAAGTTTTCTCGTTCATTAAAGAGGAGATTTTGCTAAATGAAAATAAAACTGTGGTAATTCATAACGCGGCGTTTGAAAGTAGCTTTTTCTACGCTTTGGGCGTTATTATGAGATGCAATGTGTACGATACGATGGCTGCAGCTCAGCTTACTCTTAAGACAAATACAGAATTTAGAAATTTGTCTGACAGCGGTCTTAAAAAATTGGTTCCTGAACTTTTGAAGGTGGAGCTACCTACATTTGAAAGCGTGACAGAAGGAGCATTTTTTGATGAGCTTAACCCAGATAATTATGAAACTGTGAGATATGCCTGTGCAGACAGCGACTATGCTCTGAGACTGTATCACCTGTTCAACGATTGGTTTGATAAAAACTTACCTAAACACAGATTTTTGGTCGAGAATATAGAGTCACCTGTAGCGGTGTATGTGGGATTAATGAAACATAACGGAATGCTCGTTGATCGCAACTTGCTAAGTCAAAAGCAAGACCAAGCTACCGCAATGCTCAGACAATTAAAAGAGGACCTATCACTCCTTACAGGTAATATCAATATTGGCTCTAACGCTACGACTCAGGAATTTAAGAACTTTCTCTATGGAAGGTTAGGCCTCCCCGTTTTAAAGACAACGGGAAAAAACAAAGAAGCTGCAGATGATGAAGCATTCATCCTTTTATCTTCATATTGCAAACAACATGAGCCTGAATATGTACCATTGTTTGATATAATCAAGGATTATCGCAAGTGGGGCAAAATTAAGTCGACGTATATAGACAGTTATTTTAAGCATCTTAACTCCGCGACAGGACGTATACATCCAGATCTCTTCCCTCTTGGAACTGAGACAGGAAGATTTGCAAGTAGAAATCCAAATCTTCAAAATTGCCACCGTAAGGATAACGATCCTATTGGAGTCAGAAACTTTTTTATTTCACCTAAAGGTAAAATTCTGATGTCGCTCGATTTCTCGCAGATTGAACTTCGTGTTGGGGCGTTTTACTGCAGAGATAAAGCCATGATGGAAACATATAAAAGTGGCGGCGATATTCATGCAAAGACAACATCTGTAATCTATAAGATACCGTTTGAAGAGGCTGTCGATAAAAACGCACCTCACTACAAGGAACGCAGAACAATTGCAAAAGCGTGTAATTTTGGAGTATTCTTTGGCCTTTTTGCAAAGGGACTTCTCAGAAGCCTTAAGTTTAAAGCCGGACTTAATAAAACTCTTGAAGAATGCGAAGAGATTATAAAAAACCTTAAGGCAGGATATCCACAGCTTGAAACTTGGCAACGCAAGATAAAAGTCACGGCAAAATTTAATGAATATACAGAGACGTATCTCGGCAGGAGAAGATATCTTCCGAATATTCTGTCATCGAACTGGAATAAAAAGAGTTTTTCTGAAAGACAAGCTCTTAATACTCCGATACAAGGAACCGCAGCTGATATCTTAAAGTTAGCAATAGCCAGGATACTTCGTGGACTACCTGAAAGACCATGGCTTAGACCTTTGCTACAAATACACGATGAATTGATGTTTGAACTGCCGGAAGAAAAGCTAAATGAAGCAGTAGAGTTTGTAAAAAAGTGTATGGAGGCACAGCCATTTGAGGACTTTGATATACCGCTGGTGGCTGAGGCTGCTGTGGGAACAAGATTCGGTTCACTTAAAGAAATGGAGGGATAAAATTATGTATTTAGGACTAAAAAATGCAGAAGGATACTACGATTTAACAGCATATGAAGCAATTAAAAATGTATATGCAGAAGAAAGACGTAAAAAAGCTATGCATATTTTTTCGTTATCCTACAGCAAGAAAAGTAAATCTAAAAAACGTAAGGTGGTGAGATCATGAATACCCCTGAATTTTTAAGCGAAATTTATAAAGGCTGCGATACTGGATTTATAACACTCACATCTCTCCCTAGCAGAAATACTAAGTGGTTCAAAGTAGACGACATCAAGAAAGTTGCAAAAACTGCTGAAAATATAGGCCAAAAAACAAATGTATTCTTTGGCGTGGGACTTAGAAATAAGGTACTTAAAAATGGTCTTCGAGGAAGCGAAAAAGACATCTCGTGTATTGGGGCTTTGTATGCCGACATTGACGTTAAAGGCGATGCTCATGCTGAAAAATCACTTCCTGAGACAACGTCCGAAGCCGCATCGTTTCTTAACAATCTGGATATTAAGCCGAGTATAATTGTAAATTCAGGTAACGGAATACATGGATACTGGCTTTTAAAAGAACCATTTAATATTAAAAACACCCAAGACAGGAGCTACATTGTTTCGATATTTAAGGGGTTTGGAAAATACATAAACCTTGAAGCAAAAAAGCATGGTTGGAGAATCGATAATGTTTATGATTTGGCACGTATTTTAAGGGTACCGGGAACTATTAACCATAAGCTGAAAGATGGAGCTATGTGCGAAGTAATAGAAAGTAATCTTAAAAGGTACAGTTTAGATAAATTTAGTCAATATGTACATTGTAACGATATAATTGCACCTATTGTTAAAAATGCACAAGATGTGGAAAAAGTAGCCCAAAACTGTGAATTTATCAAATATTGCATACAGAATGCCGCAGATTTGCCGGAGCCTTTGTGGCATGCTATGGTTACCAATCTTGCTCCGCTTAAATGGGGTAACGATTCGGTACATCAGTTTAGCAAGAGCTATCCGAAGTACAGTTTTGAAGAAACTGAGAGAAAAATACAAAGGGCCATAACGGAAAATAAACCGCATACTTGCGAGTATATCAAAGAAAATCTTAACTTTGACTGTGGCAAAAACTGCCATGTGAAAGCTCCTATTGTTTACGGTCTGCCGAGTCGTGAAGATAGGTTTAAGGATTTAATTTCAAGCGAAAAGGTCGACATTGACAATGTGCTGTCTGAAGAAAATATAAAACTTTGTTCTTGGGCAAAATCGAATCTGCCGTCTGAGTACGCAAAACTTAAAGTAAAACTCAAAGGTAAAATTAATCTTCGTGACTTTGAAAAAGCGGTCAGACACGAGACTCATCGCAACAATGGCGATAAATCTGAGAAATCTCGTCTCCTAAAACTTGATAAACTAGAGACTTTTGGTGCAGTAGTGCCTCAAGGCTGGGAAGTCGATGAGAAACACGGAGTTTGTAAAATCTTAAAAAATAATGCTTCTGACGAACTGATGCAGGTGTGTCCATGTCCACTGATTATCTCTCGAAAGTTTGAAAATATAGATGACGGAACTCAGAAAGTTGAGATTACATTTTGGAATCGAGATCACTGGAAATGTGTCATTGCACCGCGGTCTCATGTGTTTAATCGAACATCGATAATTAAATACGCTGATAGTGGACTTCCTATATCTTCGGGCAATGCTTCTGACATTGTGAAATATCTCTATGATTACGAAAGTGTCAATGATAGTAAGATTCCGTTTGTGAAGTCAATCTCCCGTATGGGCTGGGTCGGAAAAGAGTTTTTTCCCTATAAATTTAGTAGCGAGATTGTTTTTGAATCGGAGTATAAAGAAGCAGCAAATGTTATCGACAGCACCTGCGAATGTGGTAGTTTAGAAACGTGGATAAAGAATGCAAAATTACTCCGAGAGAGTCCGTTTGGAAGATTTATCTTAGCATCATCGTTCAGTGCGCCACTTCTTAAAATCTTGAATCATCGTGTGTTTTTCGTCCATATCTGGCATGATTCTAGGTCTGGAAAGACCGCAGCAATTAAGATGGCAATAAGCATCTGGGGGAATCCTACAAAGCTTATGGGGAGTTTTAACGCTACGAGCGTGGGACTTGAACGTATGGCCGGAATCTTGAAGCAGCTTCCGTTTGCCATCGATGAATTGCAGGTTTTGAACAACAAGAGACTGCCTCTTGAAAATATCATATACAGTCTTGGTAATGGCTTTGGACGGCTCAGAGGCTCCAAAGACGGTGGTATGCAGGAAACTTTAAGCTGGAGAAACAATATCATAACGTCCGGTGAGCAACCTATCAGCAAAGAATCAAGCAACGATGGGGTCTTAAGCCGAGTTTTAGAACTTTACGGCAAGCCTACTCCTAATCCCAATGTGGCTCATCAGTTTCACCTGACAAGCGAGAACAATTATGGTTTTGCAGGGAAAATTTACATTGAGTACCTGATTAATAGCGTAATGAAAGTTAAAAACAAGATACACCGTGACTTCGAAAAGTTACGAGATACTATCCTTAAACATTCCAGCGATGAATGTGATAATACGCATCTTGATAATGTAGCAATAGTGTGTCTTGGTGACTATTATTCGAGTATATCGGTCTTTAATCTTGATGAAACAGTAGCGTGGGACGAAGCTGTAGAGCTTGGAACTAAAATCATGGAAAATTGTAAAGAATTACAAAGAGCCGATACCATCGACAGAGCTTGGGACTTTGTAATAGGCTGGATAACGAGCAATAAAAACCGATTTGTACCTGATAGTACGCCATGTTACGGAAAAATCGAGGAAAATACGGTGTATATTATTCCAAACATTCTGCGTCAAGCACTTGAGGAAAACGGGTTTGACTACTCGAAAGTTACTCGCGGATTTAAAGACCGAGAATTGATAAATACCATCCAAGATAAGCACGGAATCACGCGAATGCACGTACCCAAAAGAATAAATGGAGTGCTGCAAAAATGCTTTTGCATTGAAACAATGATATCTTGGGGAACAAATGGAGAAAATGACGTTCCTACAAATCCCTTAAAATAGCCACTTTGAAGGTGTGTTACCCATGAACCCCGATTTTGCGCATACACACTCGTATATTTAGAGTAATATAAACGATTTAAATTTTTAGTGTGTAAATTAAAAAAGTCCTATATAAACAAATAAATTTATTTTATGAGTAACATGGGTAACATTTATATAAACAATGGCTTTGTTATTGGGTTTAAGGGTGTTACCCATTTTCAAAAAACTCGGGTAACGATGAGTAACATGGGTAACGGTTGGATTGGAGATAAGAGTATGAGAGAAAAAACAATAACAAATCAAATATTAAAATATTTGAAATCAATACCCGAATGCTTCGCATTCAAAGAGCATGGTGGCATATATGGTGTATCAGGGCTTCCCGACATCATTTGTTGCTATAAAGGAAAATTTGTGGCGTTTGAAGTTAAAACCGAAAAAGGTAGGCTATCAAAGCTACAGGAATTTATGATTACAAAAATAAATGGATCAGGTGGTATGGCGTTTAAAGTTACAAGTTTGCAGGAAGTAAAAGATATCTTGAAAGGGGTGATGCCGGAATAAAACACCCTCAAAGTACAAAATTCAAAATGCAAAGTTACAAAAATACAAATTACAAAATTCAAAGTGCAGATAAATTTTAAAATTTGTAATTTGGAAGGTGTTTTTATGCCCATAAAGAATAAAAATGGTAATATCAGATGCAAATGGTGCCGTTTTGTTAGAGAAGATCCGACTATGAAATGCGATAACCAAAGTGTGTATGAGTGTGGTAATCCCGAAAGTGAATATTATAAGTCTCTTTTAAATGTAGACACTCAAGGTAATGTCCTTAAATACATAACTTGGTCTGGTTGTAAATTTGGACAAAGGAGGGTATTTTAAATGAATGCAAAAGAATATCTCTCTCAGGCGTATCACATAGACCAAAGAATAGACTGTAAAATGGAGCAAATCAAGTCACTACGGTGTCTCGCAACAAAAGTAAATTCAGTAATGTCTGATATGCCTAAAGGAAATCAAAATCATAATATCATGGAAAAAAATATCGCCGCAATTATTGATTTAGAGAATGAAATCAACGCTGATGTAAATAAACTACTAAATTTGAAAAAAGAAGTTGCATCTGTAGTTAGAAAAATTGGTAACCCAGAGTATCAGACATTATTGGAGCTTCGCTATCTGAATTTTGTAGGCTGGGAAGAAATTGCAAACAAAATGGGATATAGTTTGCCACATATATTCCGAATTCACGTTAGAGCATTAAATTATTTAAAATTTTTAAAAAAAGATGAGAGTAAATGATAGTAAATGAGAGAGAAAGAGAGTAGCTAGATGTGATATAGTTATACTAGTGGAATATAATTTAAAGTTCTCGGAGAAATCCGAGGACTTTTTCTGTAATAAAAATGAGGTGATAAAAATGCCAAAAAAGCCTAAAAGTCCATGTAGATTTATAGGATGTCCGGAACTTACGGAAGAGAAGTATTGTGAAAAGCATAGAAAATTCGAAAGTCACTACTATAACAAGTATAAAAGAGATCCCAATACTTATAAAAATTACAGTAGCAGGTGGCGAAGAATAAGACAGCTTTACATCAAAGAGCATCCTCTTTGTGAGCTGTGCGAAAGGAAAAATATTTTAAGACCTGTAGAAGAGGTACATCACATAATTCCTTTGTCAAAAGGCGGTACGCATCGTGAAGAAAATTTGATGAGCCTTTGCAAAAGCTGTCACTCAAGAATTACCGCAACGGAAGGAAGTCGTTGGGGATGAAAATAAAAAAAGGAGATGGTTATAATTGGCGATTCGATATTATCAAGAACAAGTAATGTAAATAAAGCGTATGTTGACCATCAGGACTCACTTAAGGTTGACAAGGAAGTTGGCAAAACATTATCCTCAAATGATTTCACGGATGACTATAGATCTAAAATTGATCACGCAATTCAAGGCATAACATCATCCGGAGAATCAGTAGAAATACAAAACAGTGTTGTGAATTTAACACCTGAAGTACTGAAATGTCTTGCA
The DNA here is from genome assembly GCA_944384825.1 of uncultured Clostridia bacterium. Lineage (GTDB taxonomy): Bacteria > Bacillota > Clostridia > Oscillospirales > Acutalibacteraceae > UMGS1491. The sequence goes on along the minus strand of CALWUT010000007.1, from coordinate 2,986 downwards.
TCTGGTGTTATACAGAGAACTAACGATGGACCGACATATTTTTTAAGAATACACACTGAAAGGCTCTCCTCCGACGCAACAGGAAGTTTTTATGTGTCTTTATCAGACAGCGGTGGTAACGGAATATTTGGAAACACCGGATCCATACTCATATATCACATGGCAATAGATATAGGCGATCCAACCAGATATTTATTTTCTGTCGGCTATAAAAGGGACAGCTCTACAGAACATCAACTCAATGTTGTGTCGAGCAACATAATTACTCTTGGTGCTAAAAACGCTCAGGGTACACAAGTAATCCAGAATACTGATAACAGAGACGGCTTTGTCATGCAAGCAGCTTTGTGCATCCGACTATAATAACTTGTAGGGATACCTTGAGCTCCATATGGAAAAATATGGTGATAAATCAATCTAATGGAGTTTACCTTTGTTTGTGTACTAGTGACGCAAAGGTTAGGTAAAATGCGGATTTGTTCTACCTTTAAAAGTACAGCATTAACTTGCTGGTCGAGGCGAGTAGAGGTAATATGTAATCAAGCGGACGAATCCGGAAGCTTAAAAAAATTTGGAGGAAAAATAAAATGGAGAACTTTAGCTTAGGGGTAAAATCAATTAATTGTGTTATTGAAAGTGCAGCAAATACATACGGATTTAGTATTTTTACTTACGACCCTGAAACTGGATTAATAAAAACAATGAAAAGTTGTGATAGCAACATATTTTTAAAAACTATAATTAGACAAATACCATCTTCTAAAAATAATCTTAGGTTCATAGATGTAGTAATAAAAGTTGATCAAAATGATAAATCTTCAAATAATAAAAGCTGCACACCTGAAGATATATCTCAAGCTAAGGAATGTGTAGAAGAGATAAATGATCAAGGATTTTTATTTATATAAACAATCGAATTTATTTTACTAATCTACCTATTATTGGGTAGATTTTTCTTTGAAGTGCCTTTGTCCACAAATGACGTAAAAGCTAGATTTTATGCGGGTTTGTTCTATATCAAAAAGCACACCGTTAACTTGATAGTGTAGCCAACGAGAGGTAATATGTAATCAAGCTAAAAGGCCTTAAGCTAAATAAAATTTGGAGGAAAAAGAATGGAAAGCAAAATTAAAAAGGCAATCGAACTCAACAAATCACTTACTCAAAAATTAAACAAAGAGCTTACTGAAAATCTAAACTTAGTCCAGAAAATGGTAAATAAAAACGTGGCAGAAAACAACGTTTACGAAATTATTAATCACCTGCCAGGCTACTTAAGAGATCTAGAAGACATCTATATAAAATTAAAAAATCTTGACGAGGAAAATAAAAAAATGGAGTATTATTTAAAAGGGGAGTAAAAACTAAAAGTCTTCACAAAAGGAGAGGATTCTTAGCAACTTACAAAACTTATCGTTTAATGATTGCCATAAAAAACTCTTAAACGTCTTTAAAATTTAGTAGCGAGTTATGGAAAAAAATTCAATTTAGTCCATAAAATTGATTACGCTTTGTTCATTCCTCTGTTTGTGTACTAGTGACGCAAAGGTCAGGTAAAATGCGGATTTGTTCTACCTTTAAAAGTACAGCATTAACTTGCTAGTCGAGGCGAGTAGAGGTAAAATGTAATTAGCGAAAGGGAAACAAAGCCTTAACGCAAAATTAAAAAAAGGAGTTTTTAAAATGACAGGATTTTTTTCACGCAAAGCAAAAAACAGAGAGGAACTTTTGAGAAACGAAGCAAGAAAGTTTGGAGAAGAAAAAAGGTTCAAGGTAATCGGAGAAAAGGTTTTAACCCACGAAGCCTACGAAGATTTGATTCAAAACTTAAACGAGGAGAACGAGTTCGTAAAAGGGATCACGAACGAGTGCGGCGAGGAAAAAGACAAAACCGCGAGGTGCTACCTTTTCCGCGACGAAACCAGAAACGACGAAGCGTTGGCAATCAACGCCGAAGGCTACGACTACGCAAGGTACGCCGCACTTATCAGGCTTTAAAGGCCGGCGGCTTCGAGTCGCCTCCTCCGGAGGGGGGAGTAAAATCTCTCTTCCCTACCTCGGAAGCAACGGGCGTGGGGGCACGCGTGAAAAAAATCCGATTCAAACGGGGTATTAACCAATTATTCTCAAAAAGCTGCGTGACTTTTTGGGAATTTTTATTTTACAAAAGGAGCGTGAAAAAATGTCAAAAGACGGAACGTACAGAGGCGGTCGAAGAGTTCGTGCCGGAGATAAGCCTGATTCTTTAGCTGATAAAATAGCATCGGGAAGGCCAGCACGAGTTTTTGAACCGCTGGATTTAGACGATGAGCCTTCATTCGAAATGGATAGCTCTGACTTTTTAGAGCCACAGGATTTGGAAGGCAGTCAGATTCCAAAACCAAGTGAGTATTTGAGTTCCGAGCAAAAAGACGGAAAACCGCTCGGAGCAGATAAAATCTTCGAAGAAACATGGCTGTGGCTAAAAAAGCGAAAATGCGACCAGTTTGTAAATCCAAGACTCGTTGAATCCTATTCACAGGCTTTTGCGAGATACATACAATGCGAAGAAGCAATAAGCAAGTTTGGATTTTTAGGAAAGCATCCAACCACCGGGGCAGCAATTGCGAACCCATTTGTGCAGATGAGTGTGGGATTCCAAAAGCAGGCAAACATTATCTGGTATGAAATTTTTGATATTGTAAAACAAAACTGCACGACAAGTTTTACCGATACACCACAAGACAACGCAATGGAGCTACTCCTAACTGCAAGGAGAAAGCGATGATGATAGATATGACATGGTTTCTGACAGCAATTTCGCTGACAGGAACTATTTTAAACATACGAAAGAATATATGGTGTTTTTATATTTGGCTAATCGGAGATATTCTGTGGTGCGCATTAGATTTTTATAATGGTACATACGGAAGATCACTTCTGGATTTCGTACAAGTAATTCTTGCAGTTTGTGGAATAATCTCTTGGGAAGACGATAAATAGATTG
>CALWUT010000006.1 GCA_944384825.1 uncultured Clostridia bacterium | reverse complement strand
GAGAAATTTTAGCTTTAGACTTTAACATTTCAATAATCCAATTAAACGCTTCTTTATGACCTATTATCTCTAAGTGATCTTTTAAAGGCTTTTTATTTATTGTAACTCCTTCTAAAACTAAAGCTGTAAATTATATTTTAAATAGATAAAACCCACTTTCATTTGACAATCACATTTTATTGAAAATATTAAAAATTTTAGTAATATTCTAAACGAAGAAATTTTTTATAATATTAAGGTCAAAAAAATTTAGCCAACTGCTTGACGGCAATTTTGACGACAACTAAAATATAAATAAAAAATTATGGAAACTTTAAAAAATAGCAGTATGAAATTAATTATTTATCTTTACAGAATATCTTTTTATTTATATTTTTTTAATATTGCTTTCTTTATATATAATTGATATATTGTATATTGTAATTAACGAAATAATTAGGACGTGAATTAATATTTATGATAAAAAATAAAGTTCTTGCTTATATAATTGTAATTAGTTTAATTTTTTGAATACCTGTTATTAGTTTAGCGCATAACTATTTATGTTCAACTCTATCATCTATAACCGGAAGTAACTCAGAAAAAAATTCTTTTTTTGGATTAATTTCTAGAACTAAACATATCGATCGTTGGGGAATTTTAATTAATCGTGAAAAAGAGTCGTTAAACGATCATCTTTTAGATACTTCAAGAATTGCTCATATGTTGGTTTTAATTAAAAATAAGTTGTATGATGGTAATTTGAATGCTGAAAGAGCTGCAGTTTTAGCTATGTACCATGATGTACCTGAAATTGCAACAGACGATATGCCAACACCGGTTAAATATAGTGATCCGAAAATCAAACTAATTTATAATAAAATAGAGGATCAGGTCATAGAAGAATTAATATTAAATTTACCAGAAGAATTTAAAGAGGATTTCTGTTCCATTTTAAAACGTAAAGAGTCTGATGAAGAATTGTGGAAGATTGTAAAATATGCAGATAGGATAAGTGCTTTAGTAAAATGCCTAGTAGAAAAAAATCTTGGAAATAAAGATTTTGACAAAGCATACAAGTGTATAGAGAAGAATGTATTGGAAATAGAAGCGCCTGAAGTACAATACTTTATAAAAACATTTTTGCCTGCTTTTGGATTCATATATCCTGAACGGGAAGTTGGATTATGTAAAAGTTAAGCTTCAAAAAAAATTTAAAGCAGAGCCTCAAGAATGAAATATTATAAATTAGTAATATTTAACGAAAAGAGTGTATTAGTTTCAATACACTCTTTTATTATTTTTGATACTGTTTTAAGCATTTAATTATAGATTAACTTATGAAAACTAATAGATTGAATTTGACTTTTAGAGAGCAAAAAATATAAATCTTCAGGGGGAATTTTGAAAGGAGTTTTTAAAATGGAATACAAAGGAATAGACGTTAGCAAGTGGAATGGAACAATTAATTGGAAAAAGGTTAAAAATTTTGGTGTTGATTTTGCAATAATCAGAGAGGGTTATGGCAAGAAGTCTCCAACACAGATTGACAAAAAGTTCAAGGAGAACTTGGAGCAAGCACAAAATAATGGAATAAATTGCGGAGTTTATCATTATTCTTATGCAGAAAGCGTAGAAGACGCCATAAATGAAGCACAGTTTTGCTTAGAAAATATACAAGGTTACCGCTTAGAATATCCGGTTGTATTTGACGTGGAAGATAAAGAAATGTTAAAACTGACCACACGTCAAAGAACGGATATTTGCAGAGCTTTTTGCAGAGAAATCGAGAAAAGCGGTTATTATGCTATGATTTATACTAATCAAGATTGGATTAAAAATTATCTTTATGCCGATGAGCTTTTAAAAAATTTTGATCTTTGGCTTGCCCAGTGGGGCGTTAATAAAACCTCATATTCATGCGGAATATGGCAGTATTCAAGCATTGGAAGTATTGACGGAATAAGTGAAAACGTAGATCTCAATATTTCCTATAAAAACTATCCTGAAATAATGAAAAACAAAAGCTTAAACGGATTTACGTCAAATAAGCAGCAAGAAAATTACTTCGTTTATACAATACAAAAGGGTGATACACTTTGGAATTTAGCAAAGATATATTTAGGAAATAGTACTAGATATGAAGAAATTAAATCAATCAACAATCTTTCAAGCGACACTATTTATGCAGGGAAAACCTTGAAAATACCTAAATAAAGGAGTAAAAACATGAATGGTAAAATTATAAGCATATGTAGTTTGGCAATTCTAACTGAAAGTATAATCACATATTTTAAAGAATTTTTTGTCAGCACAGATTTTCCTTTTAGCATGTGTTTTAGTATTGTTTTGGGAGTTTTTATTGCAGTAGCATATAAGTTAGACTTACCGGAGTATTTAAATTTAAAATCTTCTATTCCTTACGTTGGGAATATATTGACAGGAATTGTAATATCACGTGGAAGCAATTATTTATATGATATCTTGAAATCAATTACGGATATAAAATAAGAGATTCACCCATTACTAAAATTAAAAGCTTTTTACTTGTTTCCCGGAAGCTTGTTACTTAGAAGTAAAAAATTCCCTGAGAATATTTTTAATCAGTAAGAATATTACAGTATTATTTTGAATTTAACCGCATAAATTATTTTATATAATACGTTTTAAAAGCGATTTAGTTTTAAAAAGAGAAAGTTTTAATTTTCGAACTTAAAGTTTACAGTATCACTAAAATTAAGGAACATAAATAAAGTGACATAATACGAATTAAATAAAGACTTCGTAATAGAAGTCTTTACTTTTTATTTAAGATGCTTGAGGTACTTTAATTATAGAAAGTATTCTAGCAGCTTCTTTTTTTAATTTATTTACCTCGAAAGATAAAAATCCCGTTTGTTTTTGGTCATAATATTTCTTGCCTTGTTCATTACAAATTTTACAGAAAGTTTCTAATTCTTTGATTTCCCCTTTAATTCCTTCAATTTTAGTATTTGTTTTTTTATTATTTCTTTTATTCTTCTTTTAAGATTATCGATTTTCGTAAACAAATCTTTTTCAGAATTAATGACATTTTGTTTATAATTGTTAATTTTCTTTTTTTCTTCATTGAGATGGTATGCTTTACATGCAACTTGCACTCCATCAACAGCAGCGTGAGCACGAATAAATGTATTCTGTGTATTTTGATATCTTACAAAATCTTCCCTGGCGTTTCTATTTTCTTGATTTATTTGAGATTGCAACTTATTAATTTCACCTATCAAATTACGAATGTGTCTCTTATTAAAAGTGCTATACTCTCCAAGCCTGTTCCAATCAATTTCAGAAAGTTCTGATTTTAATCTATTGATTTCAGTATTTAAATCTTCTTTATCTGAAGTTTGGGCATTATGTAATTTAAGCCCTTGATAAGCGCCTAATACTGTTTTGACCATAGAGTCAAAAAACTCACTCCCTTACTGGTAAGCCATGAGTCATTCAACAATCTCAAAACTCCTCCTTTTCCAAACAGCACTTTTAATATTGTAGGAGTTGCCTCCACGTTGGTACTTCCTAAAAGATTATATTTTTTTAGAAGCTCTTTAGCTTTTCCTGCGTTAGTCCAAGCGGATGAGTAGTTAGTTTTCTTTTTTTTGTTTCATAAAAATTTGCTCCTTTCTTAAAGTTTACTTATATATTATAACTGTTTTTTGTCAAGAAAAAATATGATAATTGTCTAATATTTCAAAGTTTCATAAAATATATAAAAAGCTTTAAAATAGAATTTATGATTTCAAAAGATTAAAGGTAGCTAAAACCATAGTGAAAAGCTGTAAAATACATTATTGGAAAATAAAAAATTTTTATTTTCAGGTATTAACAGAGTGGTTTTTAATTACTTTCTAAAAGGAGCTTTTGAGCTTACCATTTATTTTTGCTTTGTATTTTTTCTACAGACTTGATTTTTGTATTATCAAATATTATTTCAAACACGCATCTAAAATAATTTTACTGACAATACATTTGCTTTGATTTTTACATCAAGGTTGTAAGATTTTTTAGTTGTATGAATAATTTATTATTCTGTGAAGATAATAAGATATATGTGTATAAAAAGGAGGTGGCAGAAATGTCAGAAAACCAAAACTATAAACCGGGACAAATCGCAGATCAGAATTTAACTCTTGGTGTAATAAGTAATTCAGGTCAAGAAATAGGTACAATCAATGTAAAAGAGGGGGAGACAATTCCACCTTATCGTTCAGAAGAGGGCGTATCGGAATACAGAAAAAAATAGCTTTTTAAAGCAATTATCCTTTACTTAAAGTAAGGGATTTTTTTAATAAAACAAAAAATCGATTATAGCATAATCGACTAAATTTACTATTGGTACGGGTAGTTATAATGGTACTGTAAATAATATGGTATTTGTCACGTTTACAGGCAGATGCTTAATAAATTTTGTAAAAATGTTCTTTATGTAAGTAAGAAATATTATGTTATTAAACTAACACTATATTAAAAAACATGTAATATAATAACAATTTTAATTATAGAAGAGTAATAATATTTACAAAGATTCACAAATTTATTGAGTTTTTCTAAGTTTGATATTATTATATAATGTGTTTAATGCATTGAAATAAATCATTTTAAAACTTAGGAGGTAATATTATGCAAGTAGACATTAATGCAGCAAAAAAAGTTCTTGAAAAAAATGGTTATAAATTTATAAAAAAACTAGGCTCAGGAAACAACACTTCTTTTTACGAGTGTAAAAAAGGTGACCAGCGGCTTGCAGTAAAATTTCAGTTAGGTGATAGTACTGATAAAGAAGCTGAAGATTATTTGAATAAACAAAAATACAATTGGTTTAAAACTTTATCTTTCGAAGAAGCAGTTCAAAACAAAAATAGTTGGAATTCATGGTTCGGAAAAATTTTTGATTTCGACAGATATTATAAGTATATTAATTTACCCAAAGCAATCGAAAAAGATATAGCAGAAGATCTTAAAGAAGAAGGTGTAAAAATCGAACCTAATGAAAAAGTTTATATATCAGAAGCTTTGTTAGCGGATAATACAGTTCATAATTATTTATTTAAGAAAGTCAAGGATCGTTGGGTAAAGGATTTTAAAAAAAGAAACAAAGGAAATGTTAAGTTGTTAGAACATTTAGATCAAATATTAAAAACTCACCCTAACGATCTGCCTAAGGATTTAGAGGAAAAAATGAATGATTTTGCTAAAAAAAACAATCTTACAGTCAGTAAAGCATCCAGCAAATCAGAACAAACCGCCGAAGAAAAGAATACACTTGTAAAAAAAGCGGTACACAAACTATACCCTATTTTGAGTGGCGGTATCAAAGGATTGTCAGTTTTGCATAGCAAAAATAGAGCGCATATGGATCTTCACATGGGAAATTTATATTTAAAGAAAGTAGGAAAAAAAGTAAAAGTTCAGGTAGCAGATTTTGACCGTATGGTATCTGCAAAAGGAGCTAAAGAGCATTATGATATGAAAATAGAAGACGCTATGTGTGAAGACATAAAAAACGTATTTAAAAATTGTGTTTCAAATATAATTGAAGAACTTTATAGATTAAATATAACCGATATGCCAAAAAGTTTTCGAACTCTTTTTACAAAAGTTCAGGGCAATGGTTACTCTAACGCAGAAAAACTTCTAAGAGATCCTCTGTACAAAAGTGCTATTGCGGAATTAAAACAAATGTCAAAAGAATATGAAACTTATAAAAGTAAAAAAACAAAGTAAAAACACATAAAAAGAAGAAAGCTTTTAATTGATAACAGCGAAAAAGAGCAAATAAATTAAAACTTAGTCTTGCAAAATTCGACTTTATTCTTAAATTATGGTACGACTTGTCTTATAGGGCATAGAAGAAGCCGGTATTCAAGCCATTTGTAGTCAATGATAATGTTTACATCAGTATAAAAATTAAGAAAATAAAAAATTTTAACTTGAGCAATATATTTTTGAATCAAGAAATATCTGAATTTTATCTTATGAGATTAGTAAATTATTTTTCATTTTAAAACATATAAGAAAGTATAAAATTTACTTGATAGGTTTTTATCTGTCAGGTATTTTTTTAGTAAAAATAAAGGAGAAATATAAAATGCAAATAATATCATTAATTACAATATCAATTTTAGGATTAGTAGGAATTAAGAATTATATAAAGGTAAAAGATTTAGAAAAACGTACCGAAAAGACATTTATTGAAGTAGAAAAAACTTTAAACACATTAGAAAGAAGAATAAACAATGGAAATGTTAGATGATAGGATATATCTTACTCCCCTTGACAACGAAGCTGACAAAGTTTATGAGTGCTATTTTTGCGATAGTGCAATTTATGAGGGTGAAGATTGTTATCGAGTAGACAATCTAATTTATTTCGAGGATTGTATAAACAAACATTTCAAAATTATAGCTGAAAAGCCTGACATGGAGGGATATTTGGCTGACTTAGAATACCACGATACAAAATAAATTTATTTGGAGTCAAGTTTATGGTAACAGAAAACAATTTAAAATTTATTAGAAAAGTATCTCAAAAAATAGTTCGTGATAGGAATATGACAGTTGGAGCAAAAGCTCTATTTTTTTATATCTTAAATATCGAAAACACAGAATATCCTGATAGAAATAAAATAGCTTTTGATTTAAATATTTCAAATTGTATACTTGGTAAATACCTGAACGAATTAACAAAGAATGAATATATAACTTGTGTTCAAAGTAAAGAAAACGGCAGATTTAGGGTAAATCATTATACCTTAAATGTTGGAGAGTGATTTTGTGTCGGAATTAAAATTCAACGAAGAAAAACACCAATATTTTTTAGACGGTGTGCTTATCCCCTCCGTTTCTGAAATCATCAAGCCTATTCATGACAAGATTTATAAAGATATAAATAAAAATACGCTTGAAGTTGCATCTGATAAAGGAACTAGAGTTCATAGAGCGATAGAATTTATGTCAAAATACAATCTAAACAAGTTTGACGAAGATGTAGTTGGATACGTTAATGCTTATAAGAAGTTTAGAAATGACAATCCTAATTGGGAATTACCACATTATGAACTTAGAACGTACAATAAAGCACTTCTTTACGGCATGACGATTGATGAAGTTTATCAGACGGAAAAAGGAATAGTTATATGCGACTTAAAAACCACAAATACCGCACATTTAGGAGCATGGAGCGTACAATTATCGGCATATAAAGCCGGATTTGAGAGTTAATATCCAAGCAAAAAATATAGTGTCAAAACTTTTTATAATATCATCTTTAGAAATTTGACTTATTTTCACAGTTATAATATAATAAATTTGTAAATAATTTAAAAGGAGATGACAATAATGAATAAAAAAGAAATTTCAAATAAAAATTTAGAAAAGATATCTGGAGGTTTTGGTGGGTTGATTGCTTGGAATCACAACAGTATTCCAGTAACACAGGAAGAGTATGATGAATTGCAAAAAGGTGGTTTTATTGTTGAGGGGAAATTAAAGAATGATTCTGTTCGTTCAGCTGGTAATTACTTAAATCAAAAGGGATTTAAAGGTAGAATTTTTGCAACAGGTTTTATACCTATGGGTGCAGATCTAAATCGAAAGTCCGAGTTTGCGAACATTATAATAACAAAGAACGATGAATAAGTTTTAAGAGAGTCCAATTTTAGATATGAAGACAAAGGAAAAAGTCAGGTTAAGAAGACCTTATCCGAAAAATTAGAAAGAACAAGTCTATCTTTGGATTTATCTAAAAACCAAAACAAAATAAACACTCAAAAACGATTTAAATGCAAGGTTACTGATAACAAGTTAGTACTTTGCTTTATCCACGTTTATTGTGTTTCTCTTAACCGTTATATCGTCCACGATTTCCTTTGTATACTTATAGCTTTTATCCTCATATTTTTGGGCGGTTAAAGTATATTCACCATCTGCCTTAACTTCCAAAACGACATAATTTATACCGCTCTCTTTTATTGTGATATTATTTGAATTTTTTTGTATATTCTCACATGGAGTATTAAATATTATTTCTCTCGTTCCTTGTGGCAGAAACTCCTTGAATATTTCCTCGGTTTAAGATTTTAAAGTAAAATTATGCACGTTGATTGTAAGTCCTGTTATACTTTCTTTTTTCTCTATTTTTATTGGATCAAATATGTTTTCCGTCTAGATTTCCTGATAAAGTGAAGTATTAAAAGATTCAATACTTATCGGACTTCCTCTATTATCGTAAACTAAACAACCGCACACAAAAGCTATCTGTTGTAGAGCTTGTTTGTGCGTGCAAACTGGAATATATCCGTTTAAATAAATATTTTTAAGGTTTTCATCTATATGATAATCAGGATAATTACAGTCTAAAAAAAATTCTCTCTAAAACTTTATATGCGTTATCCTCGGCTTTTCCATTATACATTCGGCTTTTCTTGTACTGAGTTTTGTCAAGTTGGGCAAGGGGAGAAACTAGGTTAAATTTTATCTGTTTATTAAATAAGCTCTCTCATGTATTTAAATAAAAAAGCCCAAATTTATCTCATTTAAGCTGATAATTTTTTGTGTTTCACTATCAAGATTATAAATAGTTTGTTTAACTTTAAATCGCTGGTTCGGAAGCAAATAGCTATATGAGCCTTTGGGATTTAACACATTAAAATCGTCTGTTTTACTGTAAATTGTAAGGGGAAGCGTATCATTAGGGATGACTTTTGATATTATATCCGTTTCTTCTTGTAGATTCCCTGAAATAATATCATCTGTCGTCCATTCGGGTATATTTCCGAACAAAAATTCTTGAAGATTGGCATATTCATACGGACACCAGCTTTACTCAAAAATTACCTTTAAGTTATAAATATCATTTGCTTTCATATCTACATAAATCCATGTGTTATCTATTTCGTCAATCGTTTTATGTAACATTTTTATATTGTTCTGATAGTATTCAACCGTTATTCTTTTAGGATAGTATATGCCAAAATCAAGTGTTAACCCTATGAATTTATATTTGTTATTTAATTTCCCTTGTACCCACACATTATTAAATTTACAGTTTTCATCTGACACAGACGTACTCATAAAAGTTAAATTATTTTGCTCTGTAATATTAAAATGCTTTAATTCTCCGTTTAAAATTCCCTGATTTAATTCTAAAGTCATAAAAGGTATTTGATTTTTTGTCTGCACGTTTAAAAGTGATAGATTGCAAAAATTTTTATTTCCAAAACTTAAAAAAGTACAGTTTTCCTGTGCTTAATTATTTAAAAGCTCAAAATTTACAAGCGTTTCCGTTACACGCATAAATTCGCCCCTTATCTATATTTTAATGTAGGCTGTTTAGCGATAATTTCACACTTTAAGCCTGACATAAATCTTTTATTTTCTCCTTTTACAAATTCAAACATATCCTCAATCCCTGCAACATAGCCTTGAAATTCGTAATATCCATTTTTTTGGCAGTCTTATCGTGTGAAATTCTTTAGGTTGGGTTAGTTTATTAAAAAGTCTGTCGTATTGCTCCATATCCCAAAACTGCGAGAATGTAAGCGTGTAGTTATAGTAAACTCCTATAATTTCATGCTTTAAATCTCCGTCAATCGTGCGTTCTGCGTATTTATCAAGTATTGATACTTTCCTTTGAATGTTTACAAGTCCCGCTGTAAAATCTGTGTTATCAATTTTGCATACTCCCGAAAATATTTCTATTTCAAATTGATTTTTATTCATCTTTTCACCGCCTTATTTTTCATTTTATTTGTTGTATAAATATAATAGTATATAATAGTACTTGTATATACTATTATGGAGGTGTTTTCAATGCTTGATACTAAATTATTTTTTAAAATATTAAATGATAAAAATTTCTTTAACTTAAAAAAATTAAAATATAAATATGGAAATGAGATTATTTTAGATTTTATTGAAACATTAAAATCAACCTCATATAAAAAAATTTTTACTGTAGAGCAAGGGAAAATTTATTGATGTTGTCACGGTTTTAGGCGAGGTAACAGCGGGTAAAAATTTGATTGAAAGCGACATAAAAAACTTTTGTTAACGTGTGCTGAAAGCGTACCAAGCGTTAGCAATATTGCACAGTATTCTAAAATTATCATAAATTCATACAGAGAGAGAAAATTAAAAGAAATCGGAGCAAAAATAGCTTTTGAAACCACGTTAGATTGTGCCGAAGAAATAGTTTAATTGCAAATCAAATGTCAGGTATTACTTCTCAAATTGAAAATGCTAATAAAGCCATGAATAACCTTACAGAAAATTCTAAGGAAACTACAAAAGCATTGAATTTATATGCTAGAGAGTACAAAAACGTAAAAAACGAGGAAAAAATAAGCGAGATTTCTAGGCTTCAAAGACTTATCGAGCAAATCAGCACACAAAAAGGTGCGGAACCTTCGTTAGGCTACTACAAACGAAAGTTATACAGACTACAAGGTTACGCAAGCGGGACTTTTTCAGCTAAAAAAGGCTTAGCTATGGTTGATGAAAACGGAAAAGAAATTATTTTAGATAAGTCTGCACCCGGAAGATACCGACTAATGAATGACGGAGATATTGTATTCTCTCACGATGCCACGAAAAAACTATGGGATTTTGCAAATAGTCCTAATAATTTTGTTGGTACTCAAATTCTTCCTAATAGTCCTAAAGAAAAAATCTTTTATAACAACATTCCCTCACCTATCATCAATATAAATATCAAAGGAACTGCTGACTTTGAAACTGTAAATGCATTAAAACGAGAAAGTGAAAACATAATCAAACGAGCCGCCCAATTAACCTTTAGAACTGCAAACACGTATGCTGAAATTAGATAAATCTATATTGAATTTTGTACCTCTTTATGATATAATAATTATAAATAATTTTGAGGGGTGGAAAGATGCGTAATATTTCTTGCTAGTTTATAGGCTATAATTACTCTATCAATTTGTGTTTAGTAGTATTATGCCTTTTGCAAGAAAGTTACGTTTCTTATTTGCCTAATTATATGTAAAATCATACATTGAACTATAATTTTAGGCTGTAAGAGTTATTTTCTTGCAGTTTATATTTTTATAAAAGGTGTGATTTTATGTCTATGATAAGTGTGCAAAATTTAACTTTCAGCTATGATGGTAGTTATGACAATATATTTGAAGATTCGCCCTCACATATAACATTGACACCGAAAGCCTTGTCCTTTTGGTTACGCACCTTTTGGACTATTAGGGCTGATAAGTTACTTTCGATGTCCCAATTAAAATTTACGACTTTACCTCTATAACCCGCTTCTTTGAGTTCTTCATCGGTAAGCGTACCCGTTTCGAGCAACATCTGAATATCGGCTTTCAGTTTGATCTGCAATTTATTTGTGCCTTTTCCCTTGTCCTCAAGCACGATAATTTTATCAATAATCAAACCTAAATCGCCTTTGTCGAGTTTGTCCTTTTCAAGAAAATCACGGAAAATATCTAACGCCGTTTTTGCTATGCGGTTGACCTCTATCCGTGTGTTGCGGTGTTCAACGGTCATCGCAAGTTGCTTTTCAAGACCGTCAATCTTCTGCAAAAGTTCGGCTTCGATTTCCTCATAGGTTTCCTCTATGATTTCCCGATTATCTCCGTCCGCTTTCATAAGTTCACGAATTTTCTGCTTCTGAGTAGCCTTGTAGCTCTCTCTTGCCTTTGCCAAATCCACTTCTAATTTTGCAATGGTAGAAGCGGAATTTTTCATCGTTTGCGGCTCGTCCTTAATTGCTTTTTCGAGTTTCGCAATCATTTTTTCGGAGTTTTTCATTACACGCTCTACATAGATTTTCAGCAAATCGTCAAGCGTATCAATGCGGATATGGTGCGAAGTACACCTCTTTAACCCTCTTTTGTGGTATGTACCACAAGTGTATGCGGGTGCTAAGTCGGGACGGCTCATAGAGAACATAGGACTACCACAATCGCCGCAGTAAAGGAAACCGGAATAGGTGGTATCGTACTTTTTGACACCCCTATAATTCGATTTTGTCCTTGATTTTAACTGCTGTTGAGCCTTCATAAAGACCTTTACATCGACAATCGCAGGGTGGTGATATTCAAACACCTTGTTTTCTTCTGCATCTAATTTCTTGTCCGCACCGTTAATATTTTTACGGGCATATTTACGCTGACGGAGTGTGCCGATATAAAAATCATTCTGCAAAATACCGCTTATGCTCGGAACTGCCCATACGGGACTTGCCTTAATTTTTATCTCGTCCTTGCTCTTGGTTTTAAGGGCTTCAGCTTCTTTACGTTCCTTTTCCACCATACGAGGTGTAGGAATATTTTTCTCGGTAAGGTAATTTGCAATCTTTTTATAACCCCACCCTTTAATGTATAGATCAAAGATTTCACAGACAACCTCTGCCGCCGCTTCGTCCACCTCAAAAATCATTTCTTTGGTATTTACAAAGTAATACCCATAAGGCACGGCACAAATCCAATTGCCTTCGTTTTGGCGGCTCTCAACACCCCTTCTTACCTTCTTGGAAGCATCGGTAACGGGCATTTCGTTGAGAAGAAAGCGTACTTGAATGTTATTCCAATCATCATAGATCGGGTAGTCGACACCATCACCTATGGAGATAATACGCACTCCTGCATCTCTCAAATCTTCGAGTTCAACAAGACCTCTACTGTTACGTCGGGAGAAACGGGAAAAGTCCTTAATCATTAAAATATCGTAATGCCCGTTCATTAAAAGGGGACGCATACGCTGATAATCTTCTCTTTGCTCAAAGGTGTAACCACTCTTGTCACGATCCTCGTAAAAATCTACTTCGGCGTCGGGAAAGGTCTGTTTAATGTAAGCTTTTATAATTCTTCTTTGGTTTTCTATTGATGTATTATCTCTGTCCTTTTCGGTGTCAACAGAGATACGCATATATGCGGCTACCTTCTTTGACATAGCAACCTCACTTCCAATGTTGTTTTTATATTCAATACTCTTTACGAACAACATTGTAACATATCATTCTACAAATTGCAACAGTTTTCGAGGAAATAACTGATTTTGGAAGTTATTTAATGTAATTATTGCAGAACAAAATACTCTGCCATAGCAGAGATAGTTAGTTATCTCCGTAAAGTTCCTGCTTCACTTTCTTGGCTGCAAGAACTTCTTTTGTGCGGACTAACAGTTCCTTTGTCAGTTCCACAATATCACCCGTGCCTGAATGAAATTCGCACACTCGGTATCCCTTTTTGTTCCATTCCTCTTGTTCGGGTATTAAGGACTCCAACAACGCTCTGTCCTCTAAATCTTCTCGTGTAAACCAATAACACGCAAATTTCTTATTCTCGTAAACTTCCAAAATCATTAAATGCTACCTCCGTTCATTCCATATTTTTCCTCGATTTTGTTGCTTATATTCAGTTAGTTTCTTTACCAGCCGAAGAAGAAACGGGCTGTGCTGGGAATGGCGGCACTTCCAATAACCGCTTGTCCCTATATACTCTCTAACTTAGGTAGTACATAAACTATTCTTCTTTCGGTAGGTAAGTTATTAACTTTAGTATTGTTTCTTGCTATAAAGCCGCAGTCTTGGATGCGGAAAAACCGCACTCTACGGCTTGGTTATAAATTTGTGAACATAGATACGTGCAGGTCTGCCCTTGCCTTGTTGTTGGCGGCTGATGAGTCCGTACAGTTCCAATTCTTTCAGCATTTTTGTGGCTTTATCGTGTCCGCAGGATAGCGTTTCGCATATATCCTTTAAGGTGCAGTACACGAACACATCGCCGTAGCGGTCTGTAAATCTGTCCTTGTTTTTGGTGGATAGGCTCACTCGGTCAAGCAATATCCCATAGAGCAAGGCGGCATTTGCGGATAGTCCCGTGTATGACGGGTGCGTTAGGATCACTTTCGGCACTCTCACAAATGCAAACGCTTCAGCTTCCCACCACGATAATTTGGCTCTCAAACGTTCTCACTCCCTTCGTGTGATTTTTTGTATTAAAAGGGTGCGGCTTTTGCCGTTTTTGTTCGCTGTGAGCGACTCTTCTAAGGTGGGTGGTATCTTTCCCTTGCTTTGTCAATTCCACGCTTTTTGTCGTGTTTTGGTGCGTTTTTACGGGCATAATTTACCGCCCTTTTGCTTTCATAACGGCGGCACTCGATGATCGTTGCCCGAAAACTTTGTTTGCAATCGTGGGTACAACTGCGGCATATTTCGTTGTAGGTGCGGCAGTGCGTTTTCGGATGAATGAAGAACGCCCACTCTTGTTTTGCTTTCTTTGATAATCTCGGCATTGTAAAACTCCTTTCACTTATTTGGACAAAGGGGTGCGCTTTGGACACCCATTTTTGTAAATTCTCTCAATGAGTAGCCACTGAAAGCGGCAAAAATGCAAACGGTTTTGAAAATTCTCCCTCACTTGTTTGGACTCAGCGAGATCAAATTATCGGGTGTTTAAAAAAATATCCCTTCACTTGTTCCCACTGAGCGAACGCAAATTATCGGGTATTTTGAAAAAATATCTCTCTACTTGTATGAAATGGCAGAGCGTTTTTTGGGGGGTGTTTTTGAAAAAAATTCTTTCATTTATTCCCACTGAGCGAAGCCATTTACTAAGTCCCTTTGAAAATAATCTTTCATATATTCCGAATTTCAGAGGGATAAAAGTCAACCCGCCGTGTAAAAATCCCTCTCTCTTATTTGGAATGGCAGAGGGCAAATGGAAACCCTAAATCAAAAATTTCTTTTCACATATTTGGAATTGCCACCGCCGATTGACACCCTATTGCGATAAAATTTATTGCGGCTCCTACTTACCTACCGCACGGTTTTGGGCAAAAAACGAACCACCTTTTTGCAAAAAACAAAAAAATCTTTTCACTTGCACGGAATTAGAGAGGTCAAAATTCAACCCATTGAACGAAAAAAATAAAAAACTTCCGAAAAAATTTCTCGGAAGTCGGCAGAAAATAGCGGTGGAAATTTTCTAACAAGCATCGTGTTTTGGGAACAAAACACCTATACTCGCTGACAATGTATTGTCTTAGCGAGCAGACCGTTTATGTCCACATTCGGAGAAAACCGCCCTTCCGCTAAATGATTGCATCATCTTAGCGAGCAGACGGTTTTTACTCCTCTCGGCATAAAAACGGTACTCGTTAGGGTAATTCCCTAAAACCCTTTGCCGCCGCAGAGCATAAAAAAAGACACCTACCAAGATTGATAGGTGTCAGTGTACGTTTCACAAGTTGTATTCGTTAGTTAAGATTTGATTTGTTCTTTTGTGTGGCAGAAAGAACGAATTAAGAATTAACGATTAAAATTAACGGCATCGTTAATTCTGAACTTTTTTCGTTAAATTTCCGATCGTTATCGTTAGTTCTTGCATTTTTAATTAAAATGGTATATAATAATACCAACATCTTCAAGGAGGAAGCGTTAATGCAAACAGAAGCTCTCAAAAAAATCGTTTTAGATATAAAAACCTTGAAAACAGAAACTCAAACTATTGAGCTGAAAGCTGCTACACAAGGCTGTCCTACAAGATTATTTGATACGCTTTCGTCTTTTTCTAATCAAGACGAAGGTGGAATTATTATTTTCGGCGTTGATGAAAAAGACAACTATGCGATTAAGGGTGTTTATGATGCTCAGGATCTTCAAGAGAAAGTAACAGAGCAATGTAAACAAATGGAGCCGTCTGTACGTGCGTTGTTTACGGTTTGCGAGATTGACGGAAAGACCGTTGTTTCCGCCGAAATTCCCGGTGTTGATATTTCCGAGCGTCCTGTATTTTATAAAGGTGTAGGTCGCATCAAAGGTTCTTATGTTCGTGTCGGAGAATCTGACGAACCAATGAGCGAGTACGAAATCTATAGTTATGAAGCGTTTCGTAAGAGAACACGTGATGACATTCGCATCGTAGAAAATGGCAAGCTCAATATGATTGATGAAAAGCGAATGAATAAATATCTTACCGCCGTTAAAAGCGAGAGAAAAAATCTTGCTGATAATGTTTCCGAGGAAGAAATTTTGGAGTTAATGGGCATTACCAACGATGGTATTCCTACACTTGCAGGACTTATGACTTTCTCAAAATATCCTCAAGCGTACTTTCCTCAGCTTTGCATTACCGCAGTTTCGCTTCCCGGTACGGAACAAGGAACGGTTGGCGGTGATGGTGAGCGATTTATTGATAATAAGCGCATTACCGGTGCAATTCCCGATATGCTTGAAGAAGCGGTAGAATTTGTTCGTAAAAACAGCCGTACCAAGACGATTATAAACGATAATGGACAAAGGGCAGATAAACCTGAATATCCAATAAAAGCTGTTCGTGAGGCAATTCTTAACGCCTTGGTACATCGTGATTATAGTGTTCATACTGAAAATGTACCTATTCGCATTGAAATGTATCGTGACCGTATGGAGATCATCAATAGCGGTGGCTTGTATGGAAAAATCTCTATTGATGCACTTGGAAAAGTTCGCCCCGAAACAAGAAATGCCGCACTTGCAAATATGCTTGAACTCTTAAACGTAACTGAGAATAGATATTCAGGCATCCCTACTATGCGTAGTGAGTTTGCAAATGCTGGACTTCCCGCACCTCTATTCTCCGTTGTTCACGGTGAATTTAAGGTGGTTATGAAAAATGGTTTGTTTACGGGAACAATGCCTGTTGGCGATTCTCTTGTTGAGTTTTGTTCTACACCTCGAACAAGAGCAGAAATCGTAGCTTTTGTCGGCAAATCGAAAAACCACGTAATGTCACAAATTGTAGCGCCGCTTGTCGCCGAAGGTAAACTTAATTTGACAATGCCCGATAAGCCTAAAAGCTCAAATCAAAAGTTTGTAAAAGCATAAATTATTGTCCCGCATATATCTTTCCCGTAAGCCTTAGCTCATTGGAGCAGAGTGTAAAAACAAGTGATATGCGAGGACCAACAACCACTTTGATATACACGCAATCGGCGTGAATGGAGGAAATTAAATGAAAGAGTTTGATACTCTAAAAACGATAAATAACCCAGCGTTAGATGCTGTGAGGCAGTTGCAGGAAAACAGTGCATTAGCCGCTATTCGAGAGTTACAAGCATCCAGTGCTTTTTCGGCTGCATTAAAATTAGAGACAACGGGAGCGTTTGCGGCTGTAAGAGAATTGCAAAGCACCCTTAATGCAGTAAAATCATCTATGGGCGGTGCAACAGCAGCTCTTGAAGAATACCGAAAGATTGTTGCGCCTATTTCAGAATCTGTTAAAGTAATGAATGCTGCTTATGCTCCCATATTTGAACAAACAAGAGTTTTTGACTCCTTGAATATAAAAGGAATCCTAGCAGGGTTGCAAACAAGCTCTGCAGCTATGAGTGTTATTTCCGGATTGAATCTTTCGGGAATAGCAAGTATCATTGATGCTTTACCCAAGTATGATTTTCTATCGGATATAGTTTCAGACGATTTTACTATTGCTGATGCCGAAGAACTATGGGAATGCGGCGAAATCACTCAAGACGATATTAACGAAGAAATTTCGGAAATTGTAAACAAAAAGCAATTTTCGCCAAAATCAGAGTGGGACAAGTTTAAGAAAAGTAGATGGTTTCTTGCCATTAAAATCTTAATTATTTTGGTTACGTTTGTTTGCAATTCCGTCACCGAATACGCTACTGATAAGGCTCTTGACAAGCTGGGCATTAACGAATTTTGGGAGAACTCCGGCGTATACGACTTAATAGATTCTATCTTTGGAGATGGCGAAGATAGTGCAGTGTCCGAAACTGAAGCCAAGGAAACCGTTGATAAAACCAAGACGGGTAACATATCAAAACAGCGGCGAGAAGATTTACATGCCAAAATTAAAGATATACGCACCTTTATTTCTGCCGCACCGCAGGACGAGAACACGGGCAATCTGCTCTCCTACCTTTCGGAGCTTGAAAAAGATGTGTGCGGTAAAAAATACGGTCTTGTGTTCGAGGAACACCGTGAGGAGATTGACGAGGTACTTGCCACCCACACGCCCGTTCTGACCGAGCAGAGCGACCTTTTTATTGCCAACGGCGGCGAAATGAACTTTCTCATTGAGGGGGACAACTTTGCTTCGTTGCAGTTGCTTGAAAAGACGCACAAAGGAAAAATTGACCTTATCTACATAGATCCGCCGTATAATACGGGAAGCAAAGATTTTATCTATGATGATGCTTTTATAGATAAAACCGACCTTTTTAGTCATAGCAAATGGCTTTCTTTCATGGAGTGTAGATTAAAAATTGCTCGTCGGCTTTTAAGTGAGAATGGTTCTATCTTTATCTCTATTGATGATAACGAACAAGCACCCTTAAAACTCTTATGTGATGACATTTTTGGAGAGGAATACTTTGTTGCCGATGTTTCTTGGCAGAGGGCATATTCTCCTCGTAACGACTCTAAGGGAATTAGCAGTGAAAAAGAGCATATTTTAGTTTATAGCCGTTCTCTTGGGTGGAGTCCAAACAAACTCCCTTGAACCGAGAAAATGAACTCAAAATATAAGAACCCTGATGGCGATGATCGTTTGTGGCGAACAAGCGATGCTTTTGCTCCAAGTGCCGCAACTCACCAAGGAATGGTTTATGCAATTCAGCACCCCTTCACCGGCAAACTTATTTATCCATACAATGGTGCGTGTTGGCCGCTAAGACAAAGCGATATGCTGAGTGCTATGCAAGAGTGGGGAGAATATGAGTTAAAAGATTTAGACGATGCAAAAGAACGAGCCGCCGTGTGTGGTATAAGTCCCGATGAGGTTCGTGAGAGCGTTATGGGTATAGTTCTCGTTCATCCCATCGAAATAGCGTCAAAACACGCACAGGAAATTTACGATAAGGGTAAATGGCCTCGTTTCTTCTTTACAAACAAAGGCAAGGGTGGCATTGCTCGAAAAACATATTTAGACTCAACCGATGGACGTGTGGTAACTAATTTATGGCCTTACGAAGAAACGGGACACACAAATGAAGCGAAGAAAGAATTAAAAGCCGTATTTGATGGGGAAAAACCATTTGATACACCAAAGCCGACTCGTCTGATGGATAGAATTATCCATATAGCAACAGAGCCAAATGCTACTGTTTTGGATTTCTTTGCTGGTAGTGGCACTCTTGGACACGCAGTTCTAAAATACAACGCAAGTAACGAGGGAAGTAACCGCCGCTTTATCCTTTGTACCAATAACGAAAATAACATTTGCCGTGAGGTAACATACGAGCGTGTTAAGCGTGTGATCGACAAAGAGGGTTACGCCGCTTCGCTCAAATATTATAAGGTGGATTATATTCCCGTTAGTGAGCGTATGTATTACGAATATGCAGACGAATTGCTTTTGCATATCCGTGAACTTGTTGAGCTTGAAAACGGCGTAAACTTTACGGGGAACGCTGAAATCGGCATTGTTCTGACCGAAGAAGAGCTTGACGAATTTATCGCAAATACCGACTCTTTTGCAAAATGCCGCAAACTGTATATGGGACACGACCTCTTACCAAGTGAGGAACAAGAACGTGCCTTGAAAAAGGGCGGCATTGAAATCAGTATTATTCCCGATTACTACTACCGGAATTTGCAGGAGGGTTGATTATGGAATTAAAAGAATTTCAGTTAAATGCCGTAAAAAAGTTGTTTGAAGCAATGGAAACTCCTGCCCGTGATATTATTCTCAAAAGTCCTACGGGTAGTGGTAAAACCATTATTCTGACCTATTTTATGCACCAATACATACAGTCTTTCCCGAAAACCGTCTTTGTATGGCTTACGCCCGGCAAGGCAAACCTTGAAGAACAGAGCAAGGCGAAGATGGATAAATATATCCACGCTTCACAAACAAAACTGCTCTCCGATGTGATGACGGCGGGTTTTGAGGAAAACGACAGTTGTTTTATAAATTGGGAGAAGCTGACGAAGAAAGGTAATAACGCCCTTAAAGACAGTGAACGTACCAACTTTTTAGAGCATATTGGGCACGCTCTCAATGACGGCATTCGCTTTGTGATTATCGTGGACGAGAGCCACCAAAACAACACTATAAAAGCCGATGAAATTATACAGTATTTTCACACAGACAAGATTATCCGTTGCTCTGCTACCCCGAAAGGCATAGCAAAGGCGGAGATTATCGAAATTCCCGAAGAAGAAGTAATTGCGGCGGGACTTATCAAGAAAATGCTTGTTATCAATCAAGATTTTCCGCAGAGTATCGAAACGGACGATCAAACGGCGTTCTTGCTTGAAAAGGCACTCCAAAAGCAACGGGAACTCCGTGCAGCATTTTTACAAGGTGGCAACGATATAAACCCGTTAATCGTTATTCAGATTCCGAACAAATCGGAAACCTTGCAGGACGGTGTTGAACGCTATCTTGAAACGCAGGGGTTGACCTACGAAAACGGACAACTTGCGGTATGGCTCTCCGATAGGCACGAAAACTTGGAGGGCATTGACGAGCCGAACGCCGCATCTGCCGCCGTTATCATAAAACAAGCGGTTGCTACGGGTTGGGATTGCCCACGTGCATCTATCCTTGTAAAACTCCGTGACAATATGGACGAAACTTTTGAGATACAAACTATCGGAGGTATTCGCCGTATGCCCGAAGCCAAGCACTATCAAAACGATTTGCTCGACAGTTGCTATCTCTATACCTTTGATGAAAAGTTTACGGCGGGTGTCAAAATGGCACTTGATAAAGGTGCGTTGAACGCTTGTACTCTTTTCCTTAAAAATGAGTATAAGGACATTACGCTGACGGGCGAACAGAGAACGATGGTAACAAACACCCGTAATCCGCAAAAGGCATTACAAGCCATTGCTGCCTACGCTCAAAAGGAACTCGGCATTGGAACAGACAAGACGGAAAACCGCACACGCCTACAAGCCGCAGGATATGAAATGAGCGAAAATATCGTAAAACACACCCTTTCGGGCGAAACCGCTACTCTTGATTTTGCGGCGGCGGATATGAACGCTATTGCGGTCAGCGAAAAACTGAATACCCATAAGCACGGACGAGATTACCACCACAAAATCGGTAAAATCGGTATGGAGATAGGTATGGAATATTCCTATATGAATGCCATTATCCGTAAACTGTTTGATAAAAACTTTAAGTATAGCCGTAAAATCCTTGCGTTAGAGCCGAGAGAGGTTTACGCCTTTGTGCTGAATAACGCTGATAAACTTGCCCATTTAGTACGTGAAGCTATGGCTTATGAATTGGCACAGTTGCAGTTTGAAATTCAGCAGAAATCTTTTTACGAGTTCCGTATTCCGCAATCTTGTATTTTCACTTACAACGGCGAAGCGAAAACGCAACTTGTGATGAAAAAGAACGTCTATCAAAACTATCTTTCCTCTGCCGCTCCACGTTCTACACCGGAGGTCAAGTTTGAGAAATTCTGTGAGCGTTCCGACAGCGTGGAATGGTGGTATAAAAACGGAGATAAAGGAAACGAGTATTTCTCTATCGTCTATGTAGATAATTCCAATAGACAAAAACTGTTCTACCCCGACTACCTTATTTCCGTAGGCGGTCAGATATGGATTGTCGAAACAAAGGGCGGCTTTGACCGTAGCGGCAATAGCCAAGATATAGACCCCTACACGCCGAAGAAATTTGGTGTGCTGAAAGCGTACCTTGATGAACACGGCTTAAAGGGTGGTATCGTCCGTAATGATGCGACCACCGATGAACTGTGTATCTGTATGGAACGCTATTCCGATAATATCGGTAGTGACGATTGGCAAGTGCTTGAAAGTGTGTTGCCTTAATGGAGGTATTGGAATATGACTATTGACTCAATAGAACTAGTATTCTACACGTGTATATTTCTTTTGCCCGGATTTATCATTAAAAGCGTCATAGATACATTAGTACCTCCTGCTAAGCATAACGATTCCAAGTATTTCTTCTCCTGCTGGTTGTATAGCATTGTAAACTGTGCGATTTGGAGTTGGGCATATTTATTACTCAACAAGATTCCTGAGAAGTATCCAATTATATATTGGATCTCCTTGCTTGCATCAACTGTAATAGGCGCAACCTTACTTGCCGTTATTATCGGAGTCATAAGACAAAAGGGCGCAATAGAGTGGTTATTCGAGAAACTGTGCATTAATAAAATTCATCCCGCTCCTACTGCTTGGGATTATTACTTTTCAAAACAGGAAGAAGCGTGGATAGTGGTTACTTTGAAAAGTGGTAAAACCATATATGGTAAATTTTTCGAACATTCTTTTTCATCTTCTGATGCCGAGGAAAGAGATCTTTACATTGAAAAAACTTATATTATTAAAGACGATATGACGTGAGAAGAAGATGAAAAGAGCAAGGGAATACTCATAGCGAAAGAAGAAATTGAAACAATTGAATTATTTACATAAGGAGCAGTAAAATGAGCGATACAAAGAAACCCAATCCTAATACTAATTTTGGTTATCAACCAAATAGTGAACAACGTGGATACCAACCCAAAAAGGAAATTAATGAAGGTTATCAACCTTCAAAATTAATATCTACTCAGCCAACAAACAAAGGTTCAAATGTTCAACCAGCAAAGAATGATAAATGATGCTGTAGACAGGTATTAGGGAGCAACCCCTAACAAGCGTATTTGTGGAAACAAATACACTGCTCGCTAAGACGGGAACGGCGGCGGACAGATTACTGTTTTTGCCCGAAAGGAGTAAAAACAGTCTGCTTGCTACGATAGTGCAACACAAGCCGAGAACGCAAAAAAGAAGGCACAACCAACGGAATTTTCTTCCGAAGGCTGTGCCTTTTTCAATGCCCTACACATATTTTACACTGACATTTTTCAGTTTTGATTTCATAATTTTGAGCAAAACATCGTCAACGCCGTCCGTATATTTACCCGCCGATATAAGAGCGTTTTTCTTTAAAATAAGACTTTCGATTATCAAATTTCTTTCTTCAGGGGTGATGTAAGTGTAATATTTTTTCAAGCGTAAACCACCTCTGCGTTGACAATTTCGGTGGCTCGGTTACGGATATTGTTCATCTTTTGCACCCATTCCATCGGTGCGGCGGCTTTCAATTTCTCCGTAACACCCTCGTTTTCAGCAAGGGATTTTACAATGTCGGCAAACATTTTCTCAGCTCGTTTGTCGAGATCGGCATGGTAGCTGCCAAGCGTTCCCGCCGTCAGCAAATTGTAATACCTCACACGATGGTGCGATTTAAGAAAGCGGCGGTGTCCTCTCCCCACACGCCGATGGGAGTATCTTGCCCTGCGGCAACTTCGAGATTGGGGAGAATGTAATCTCCTGCTTGGCGGTAAGTGCCGCCCATTTTTTCGTACTGTGTCATTTTTCTGACCTCCGTATAATTTATTTTCCGATGCAACGCTCAGCGAACTGAAGCATTGCATAACAGAACTTTTCATACGGTGTCAATGATGTATGTAAGGGGTCATCTTTTCAGATAGACACAGATTGGAAACTAGGTTTTACAGGTAGAAATGGCAGAGGAAAAACTACTTTCTTTAAACTTTTGATGAAAAAATATGAGTACAAAGGAAAAATCTCAAGTAGTGTAGATTTTGAATATTTTCCTTTTGAAGTAAGTGATAATTCAGCATTTGCAATAAATATAATTCAAGAAAAGTCAGGTATAGAGGATTACGATTATTGGAAAATTCAAAAAGAATTGTCCTTTTTAGATGTTGATGAAGAAGTTTTATATCGTCCTTTTAGTTCACTTAGTGGTGGTGAACAAGTTAAAATATTGCTTGTAAGTTTATTTTTAAAAGAAAATGCTTTTTTATTAATTGATGAACCCACAAACCATTTAGATATAAAAGCTAGAAAAATAGTTAGCGATTATTTGAAATCTAAAAAGGGATTTATTCTTATTTCGCATGACCGTCAATTTTTAGATAACTGTATCGATCATATTTTGTGTATTAATAAAGCTAATATCGAAATTCAAAAAGGTAATTTTTCATCGTGGTACGAGAACAAACAAAGGCAAGATAATTTTGAAATATCTCAAAATGAAAAACTAAAGAAAGATATTTCTAGGCTTGAAAATTCGGCTAAACAAAGTGCCGAATGGTCAAATAAATTAGAAAAAACTAAAAACGGCACTCGTAATTCAGGACTTAGACCCGACAGAGGATATATCGGTCATAAGGCTGCCAAGATGATGAAACGTTCTAAAAATGCAGAATCAAGAAAGCAATCTGCCATAGAAGAAAAATCTAATTTACTAAAAAACATAGAAAATACGAGTGAACTTAAAATTAATTTCTTGAAGCACAGCTCAAATAGATTACTAAGTTTAAAAGACATTTCTTTATTTTATGTGATAAAAGAATCTGCGAAAATATCAACTTTGAAGTAAATCAAAGCGACAGAATAGCTTTGTATGGCAAGAATGGATGTGGGAAGTCTACGATTTTGAAATTTATAAATGGCGACCCAAAAATAAGTTTTAAAGGAACTTTTGAAAAAGCTAGTAATCTAAAAATATCCTATGTTTCGCAAGATACTTCAAATTTAAAAGGTACTCTTAGAGATTTTGCCAAACTGGAAAATATTGACGAAAGTCTATTTAAGACAATCTTACGCAAACTTGATTTTTCGAGAATTCAATTCGAAAAAGATATATCAGACTTTAGCGGAGGACAAAAAAAGAAAGTGCTAATTGCCAAAAGTTTATGTCAACAAGCACACTTTTATTTATGGGATGAACCACTTAATTTTATTGATATTTTATCTCGTATACAAATTGAAGATTTAATTTTAAAATTTAGTCCAACTATAGTTTTTATCGAGCATGATGAAAGTTTTGTTAAAAATATAGCTACTAATACTATAAATTTAAATAGTCATTAATATTTAATACAGCAACTTAGTTTTAAGTAAACTTCGTTGCTATTTTTTATAAAGGAGGTCGTAACAAGTGAGTTTTTTGGGGAATTACTTTGTATAAAACGTAATATCATCAAAAGATTTTGGCTTGATTTTAGTATCAATAAATACTAGCTTGAACGAAGTAACTTCAGGTTCAGGAATAGAAGTTAAAAGTAAATCGGTTATAAAAAATCCTAAAAAGCTATTTTTAGGAGCAAAAGAAAATTTAAGTTTAGAATTTCCTATTGAAATTGTGTCAAAAGAACCTATTGACCTCCCGAGTTTTCTAAGAATTAAAAACTGGCTTTTTGGAAATCCGAGTTACCACAAACTTCAAATTGAAGATGAATGGTATTCGGATTTTTACTTTAATTGAATTTTGAAAGCAAATGAAGATATAAAGTTCGGCGGTCAATATTTTGGTGTTAGATGTAATGTAGAGTGTGATTCTCCCTATGCTTATACGTTCCCACAAACTAACGTATATAACTTTGATAGTTCAGCAATAAACTACTTTGAATTTGATAATTTTTCTGCTGAAATTTACGGACTAAGACCAATTATAGAACTTAAACTTTCAAGTGCCGGAAATAGTTTTAATATTAAAAACTTGGCTACAAATCGTGAATTTAAAATGACAAATTTATCTCCAAACGAGGTCATTGCTGTCGATAATCAAAATGAAATTATTACTTCATCAACAAAACTTAATCGGTTTAAAAATCTTTCTAAAGGTGAAAATCAAGGATATTTCAGCTTGGTTCATGGCATCAACAAACTGGAATGTCATGGGCTTTTAGACTATTTAAAAATAACATATCAATTTGCAATAAGGCTTGGAGGTGGATAAATGAAGTTTACTTTTGACATAAATAAAAATTAAGAAATACCATTAATAACGCTTTGTAATCCTGATAGAACTGAAATTGCAAGTATCTCAAATTTTAAAAATCTCCATATAAAGCCTCGATTTAATGCGGTATCGGAAGTAAGTTTAGATATTTATAGTAAATATTTTGACACTATAAATTCTGATACTAAAAAACTCCCATTGGTGAAGTAAAAAATAGTAGTGGAAATGGCACAACTTATGTTATTTTAGCTGATTTAATCGCAGGAAAAATTCTAGCTGGAAATCAACTTACTATCACAAATGAAAACAATAGTTTTACATTAAATGGTAGTAGTGCAACACTAAAAAACGCAACATTAACCCTTGAAAGCGGTAATTCTCGAATACTTCAAAATCCGAAAGACGGCTTTAAAATACAAAAGAGAAGTGGTATTTAGCACCAATCGGCATGAAACATAGTCCTATTTTGGAAAAGGATTGCACTATTTTGCAACATCAAGTCAAGGAGAAAAAGCAGATACTGCAATTCAGAGTATCAAAGGAAATGGAACGTTGATAAATCCGGACGAAAATAAATCTGTGAATATAACACCTGAAAATATAGATGCTGTGCCAATTACAAGAACCATCAATGATAAAAACTTATCACAAAACATTACTTTATCAGCGGAAGATGTGGGTGCATCAGCTTCTTCTCATACTCACTCAAATGCGGCAACATCAAATAATGGATTCATGGGTTCAGGTGATAAATCTAAACTTGACGGAATTACAAGCGGTGCAACAAGAAACATAATAAATTATGGAACAGATAATCCGTCAGGTGGTTCAAATGGTGATGTCTATTTTAAGCATATGTATATAATGCAATCCTAAAGCTCATTGGCGAAGATTATCAGCGCCGTGAGCGAGCAAGAAAAAATCGAGATGAAAGGTAAGGAAATAGTATGAAATTTATATGTGGTCTTGCACAGCAAGAAAATGAGTATGTGATAAACGGAGTCAAGTATATCGTCGGTTCGTCTTTTATGACTTCCAAGATACAAAACAATCCGACAATCACAGAACGCTTTAAAAGAATTGTAACAAGTGATTTCGTACCTTTGACGGACGAATCACCACCGAGTAAAATGGCAGTAGAATATGTGTGTTCGACTGCCGGAAAGGAGGACTAAATGCAGTCGAAGAAAAAAGATAACGTCGGCATAACCGCTTTATACTGCCGACTATCCCGTGACGATGGAACGGATAACGATAGCAACTCTATCGTGAATCAAAAGAAACTGTTGCAGAAATATGCAAAAGAACACGGCTTTTCCAACACCCGCAGTTATGTGGATGACGGATATACGGGAACAAACTTTAATCGCCCGGATTTCAAAAACTGCTTGAGGATATTGAAATGGGATATGTGAGTGTCATTATCGTAAAGGATATGTCACGACTCGGCAGAAATTATCTGCAAGTAGGATATTACACCGACACCTACTTTCCCGACAGAAATATTCGCTTTATAGCAGTGAATGACTGTGTGGACAGTGCGGACGGCGAAAACGAACTTGCACCCTTTCGTAACGTTATGAATGAAATGTATGCAAGAGATATTAGCCGTAAAGTCAGAAGCTCCCACAGACTTCGTGGCAATGCGGGAGAGCCGCTATCTCAACCACCATACGGGTACTTGAAATTACCCGAAAACAAAAAGAAGTGGGTTGTAGATCCCGAAGCAGCACAAGTGGTACAAGATATATTCCGTATGTGTTTGGAGGGTAAAGGTAACGAAACGATTGCCCGAATTCTACAAGAGCGAAAGGTGTTAATCCCAATGGCGCATTGGAGAGAAAAAGGTCTTGGAAGAGGCGGAAAGAAAGCACAACCCGATCCGTACAAATGGTGCAAATCCACCATTGCAAAGATACTTGCTTAACAAGAATATTGCGGTGATGTAATCAACTTTAAGACCTATTCAAAGTCGTTTAAGAACAAAACCCGTCTTCCTAATCTCGAAGAAAATTGGGCGGTTTTCAAGGACGTACACGAGCCGATAATTGAACGTGAAACCTTTGAAGCGGTACAGAAGCTCACCAAGAAAACCAAACGCCGAGCGCCGAAAGTGGATAACGCTGAAAAGAATATGTTTTGTGATTTGCTCTACTGCGCTGATTGCGGTAGCAAGTTATGGTCGCACGTAAATACAAAGAACAAGGATATTCAATATTTCAGTTGCTCCAACTACAAGGTGGATACGAGAGGAACTTGCGAAACGCGTCACTATATCCGAGCCGATGCCATAGAACAAGTGGTAATGCTTGAACTAAGGCGAATGGCAATGTTCTTGCAGAGCGACGAGGAAGCCTTTGCAGACCTACTTGCTCAAAAGACACAAAAGGATATTATCAATGAGCAAAAAGCCTTACAAGGCGAACTGCAACGCTGTACGTCACGAAACCAAAAGGTTGCCGAGCTTTACGAAAAACTTTATGAGGATAATGTTTCGGGCAAGGTAACGGATGAATGGTTTATGCAGTTATCCCACAAATACGAAGTGGAGCGTATGGAGCTAAAAACCAAGATTGCATCCTTAAACGAAAGGATAAACAATCTTGGTACAATGCAACAGAACAAAGACCGATTTATCGGTGCCATCCGAAGATTTATGGAAATGCAAAAACTGACTGTGCCACTTCTTCGGGAACTCATAGACGAGATAATGGTTTATGAAACCGAAGGCGTTGGTAAGAATCGCAGTCAGAGGATAATGATCCATTACAAATTCATTGGGTATATTGAGATACCCGAATGCGGAAGTAATTACAAGGCAGACACACGAAAAGGTGTAGCCGTCGAATATATTACCAAATCCGCATAAAACAAAAGAGCAGGCTTAAAACCTGCTCCATACATAACGAAGAAACTTGAAATTACAAAGAAATCGAGTGTCCATAACTCAAATCCGTTATGAACACTCGATATGGTACGGGTGACAGGACTCGAACCTGCACAGTATTACTACTAGGACCTAAACCTAGCGCGTCTACCAATTCCGCCACACCCGCTAACTTTAATTTTTACTTCTTTATTATATCATATATTCTTTCTAATTACAAGCAAAAATTTTTAAATGTTTTTATATCAAATAAAATATAAAAAGACCTTTTCGCTTTAATTTGAAAAGATCTTTTCTTTATTTAGAATTTTCTACTTATTAATTCCGGCTACTCGTAATATCTCCTCAATGCTATCGTGCTTCTTGCTATCGAATACATTTGCATCAATACCAAGGGCAAAGGTTTTAGCATTTCCTTTAATTTCTTCAAATTTTTTGCCGTTATTAAATATTCTCCATTCTTGGTTGCCGGTAAGTAAAGATGTAAAGTCTCCCAAAAGGCCTTGATTGTTATCCTTAATGAATTTTTTGTGTGATACAAAACCGCTTCCATAATCATTCAAAGTATGATATTTTTTAATTAGTTCAATATGTTTTCTAAATACTTCAGGTATATTTTTATTTTCTAGAATGTTCCATCTATCGCCGTCAAGTATTTCATTGCTTGTATAAAACCACCAATTTTGGCAAGCATATATTTTTTTAGCATCTTCGTCACTTATATTATTATTTCCACAATATTGCTTAAATTTTTCAACATTTTCTATATAATAACCATAACACGTTCCCACTTTGCCTTCATCATTACGATAAATTTCTACTCCAGGTATTCTATAAGCTTTATCTTGGGCTCTACGTTTTTGGGTTTCAATTCCTTTTATAAATTCTTTTTCTTTAATTCTTTTTTCAAAAATTTCAAAATGCTGAATATCAAGAATTTTGTTATTTTGTTTATTTTTGTTGATATATTCTTCTAATGTTTTACTAATATTGGAAATTGTTGAAGCATCTTTTAACTGCATATAGGATGCGTTTAAGCTTAATAACTCAAGTTGGTTTGCTTTAATTAAGTTACGTTCATGTTCATTTTTAAAACATCCATTGAACTGGGTTTCATTCGCTACATAATACTTGTATTTACCGTTTTGTGGATCATAGAATATCATGAGTCCTGTATCTTCAACTGAATTTGAAAGGGCTTTCATATTTTCAGAATTTTCATAGAATCTTAAAGGTTGTTTGGCATGTTGGATAATATCACTATTCTGTTGTTTATTTTGGCCATCTTCAGCTAATTTATTTAAAAATTCTTTTAATTCATTTTCAGTCATTTTCAGTCCAGTTAACTTTTTAAGAAATTCATCATCATTTAAATTAGCTTCAAGGTTTTCATTAAATGCGTCTAATGCTTGATTTAATTCATCTACGGTAAGTCCTGAGACGTTAACCAGTATTCCACTACGCTTTTCATGAGGTGAGAAAGGTCTGAACTGGCAAGTTGCGCTTATAATATTAGATTTGCCGCTCATGCCATGAGTATGACCAAATTTACTTGTTTCGCAAGGGGCAGCACTTTCGAGTTTAATTAAAGCTCCGGAAGCCAAAGCTAATTCAGCTGTACCAACAAGAATATGCCCTGAAGTTCCGTCAACATTAGCAGTTTTGTCGTTAGAACATACATTCAAATTAATACCTTTTTGAGAATTTATAAGTCCAATTTGGTGTCCAAGGAAATTGATAGCAGCATCAATAATATCACCTTTTTTTTCTGTAAATCTAATTCCATTATTTGCATTATTTTCTACTTCAAAACTATGTGTTGAAGTTCTGTTTCCCCAGGTTTTTTCTTTATTAGAATCTACGAAAATTTTATTAAAAATTTTTTCTCCGGAACCATGAGGCAAGGTAAGCACTACTGTTTCTCCATAAGCCAATGAAGAAGAAGTGTATTCTTTTGAAGGGGTAGGAGTGCGTTTTACTTCATTTTCTTTATGATAATTAAACTCTAAAACTCCTAAATGCTCAAGAAACAATAAATTCGCAATAGTTTTTCTAGCTTCTATAGGATTTTTGTCATTTTTAAGTGCATTGCAAATAACTTTTTGGTTAACTTTTTCATTAACTTCAAATAGTTTGTCATATATATTTTTATTTGTGCCATCTGCAGCTATTTTACTTGCTTCGTAGATTATATACGAAAGTACAAATCTTTTTTGAGGGTCATACATGTTTTCATTATTCAGGTAAAAATTTTCTAGTGCGTTACAAATATTATCAATGTCATTTTCGGAATTTAAAACATGTCCTTCTAAACTTTGTAGTTTTTCTCTGTTTATTTTGAGAGTTTCAAGATTCTCATTTGATGAAATATCTTCTGATTTTAATTTTTGTTCCAGTTGTGAAAGCTCTTCATTAGGTAATGGTTTATCAAAAAATTCATTTAATTTTTCAATTGTTTCATCTTTTATTTGATTTGATATTGGTTTTGGTTCGCTTTTGTGATATTTTTTCCACAATATTATTGCCGCTGTTACTGAAATACCTATAGCTCCGGCAATTTCTAGCCATTCACTTAAAGAAAGCTTTTTTAACTTACTTTTAATTTCTTTAAGTGTTTCGTTACTATTTTTTATTTTATTTTCGCTAACGTTAGAAATTTGTTTCTTTTGTACTTCTGTGGCAAAGCAATTCACTTGAGGCATAAGCATAAGGGTCGCCAAAGCGGTACACATACTCTTTGTTAAAATTTTATTTTTTCTTGTCATATTATACCTCCTTTGTGTTATAACTTTATTATAATACAGTTATTTTAAAAAGTCAATATTGAATTAATTTTTATTAAAATCTCAATAAAATACATAAAACTTCGATTTAAATTTCGAAGCTTTATGCTAAAAACATATACATTTTGAATTCAGAAACTAAAAGATAAAAAAGTATATTCCAATAAAAATTTGAAATTTGGGTTTTTAACGCAGAAATATAAGCTTTTAATTTAGAAGTAAGAGTTGTTTTTTATATATTTGAGTTAGTTATTATTGAAATTCAGCAATACAAAAATATACTCTTAGTAATACATAAGAGATTAATAAGCTTTCAGAAGTTTTAATTAAGAGATAGGGGAGGAAGTAAATTAAAAATTGAAATAAATCTAAACTCTCGTAAAAGTTTTCTCGCTTTTAAGTTCGTTAAATAATTTCGATAAGTCCGTATCTCCGCCAGCCAACTTTTGAGTTTTTTTCAATAGTTTTTTGACATCATTGTCCGTAGTATGACCATACTCTACATTTACTACGATATCGTTAAGTAATTTCATATTTTCTTTTAATGCGGTGGTTTTATCTTCTGATTTGCTAATGTCTAATTCTTCATAAACTTTCTCAATATCTCCTTTTAATTTATTAAAATCTAATTGTGTACGAAAAGTTCCACCGTGTATTTTGTAATCATTTTCTAAAGCCTGATAATTTTGAATTGATGATTCCCCGGCCTTATCTTTGAATAACATAATTGCAAAAACTCTACCTAATAATCGGATACTATCACTATTCTCTTTAGATAAAGAAAATTCTTGTTTACCGGTTTTTTTACCATTGCTGTTTGAGCTTTTATCATTATATTCGTAGCTGTAAGATTTTTCGTTTTTGTTTCGTTTATCCAGTATTTCTTTCAGTTTGGCATAGTCGTAAGCGTAACTATTTTCGTCTGTATCTGAACCTTCGTCTCTTAATAAACAAGTTAATGCTAACATTATATATTTTGAAGCATTACTTAATTTCTCCGGTTTACTCACAGAAAAGTAGATTTCACTTATAGCGTTTTTTACATACCCTTCAAAATTACTTAAAAAGTTTGATTTAGACATTAAAAGTAAATCTTTTGACTCTGAATTTTTCGCATCTGCATCTGTACGATCTTCTAAATTCTCAATTGGCTTCAGTTCAGAATTTTTTAATGCATCAAATTGTTTTTTTAGATTATTAAGTGAAGAATTGCCTAATAACTTATCGACTTTTGATTTTAAAAATTTAGGAAGATTCTTACTTGTACTGTTATTATTTGAAAATTCTATTATTTCGTCTAAAAACTCATCTATTTCATTTATTTTTACGCTAAAGGAGCCTGTTGAATCTATCCTGTTTTCGTTAAATTCTTTTATGGTTTCTCCAAAAGGATCGGTAAGATCTAAGTCATTAACAGTATTTTTGTTTTTTATTTTTTCTTCTTCTGCAATTTCTTTTTTTAATTCTTCAATTTCTTTTTTTCGTCTTTTAATTTCTTCTAAATGTCCCTGTTTGTCTTCTTTGTTGTATGATTTGTTGAGTTCTTTTTCTTCTTTTGCAATTTCTTCCTTTAGTTTTTTAATTTCTTCTCTTGGATCAGTTTTTGACTCCTCTTCCGGTTTATCGCCTTCTTCCGGTTCATCATCTTCTTCTAGTAGTTCATTGTCCTCTTCCGGTTTATCATCCTTTTTTGGTTCTTCTTTTTCTAATTTTTCGATTTCTTGTTTTAAATTAGCTGATTTTTCACTTAACAAGTTTATTTCTTCAGTATTAAGCTTAATGTACTCTTCTAAATTTTTTATTTTTTCCTCTAAAGAGTTTATTTCCGATTGAACAACATTCTCAGAATTTTCTTTTTGCAACTTTTTCGATCTAACCAACTTTACTTTTAAGTCGTATACTTCTTTACTCTTTTTTTCTCCGAGCTCTTTAACTTTAGCTATTTCCTTTTCAATTTGTTTTTGTTCTTTTTCTAAGGGAGAAATTTTTAACTGTTTTTTCGCTTCAAAAACTACTCCCTTTAATTTTTCAAATTCTTTGTCTAGTTTTTCGTTTCTTTCTGTCTTTTTTTCCTTTTCAATAGAGGTAATGTTATTTATTTGGTCTTTCGGATTTTTTTCTTTATAGTCAATTTTAGCATTTTCAAGTTCGCCTTTTTTGTCATTTATAGCTTCTTGTGCTTCTTCCTCTTTTTTCTCTTCATTATTAGAGGTAATGTTATTTGTTTGATCTGTCAGATTTTTTTCTTTCTCTTTAATTTCCAAATTTTCTTGGGGTTTATTGTCAGGAAGACTTTTTGATTTCGAAAACTTCCTTAAAACCGGAATTTTAGAAATTAAATTACTTAAACTTTTTTTAATCTTAATTTTTTTGGAAGGCTTTTTAGGGCTTTGTTCAGACAGTTCATTAGTATTACTGGAACTTTTGGGATTTATAAGTCTGACTGCTTCTTCTTTCCAAAATTTATTTCTTGCCATGCGATCTACCATAGCGTACAAATACTGATAATTTCCTTTAGCTTGTTTTACTGATTCTCTGACTCGACTTTTTGTTTTCTCATCTTTTGTTTGAAAATCTTCTAATTCAATAGAACTACTTTTTCCCATATTAAATTGCTCCTTTTAATTAACATTTATCTTAATGCTTTAGAAGCAGCAAGCGTAGCTACATCAATTGCTTTTAGTGCTGCTTCTTTAACTTTTATTTGCTTAAGTGCAGCATTAATACTTGTCATTATGCCGCCGCCATCTGCCGAATCTATTGGCTGCTCGCTTAGAGTGACAGTTGCGTCGCATTTTAAAGGATCTCCCCAACGCGAAAACGCGGAATAGGTACCAGATATATTGGATATAATTCCAAAATAGTCTATTTTACCCCACATAAATTTTACATAATTACCTTCCTTCCAGCACTTTATAAGATTAGGCAGACTGGTTAATTTTTCATTTGTAAGAGACATGTCAGTAGTAATAACGTCAACTCCCTCTAAAGTTCGAACGTTATATTCATCGTATATATCAAATCTGAGTGGAATATCAATATCCTCCAGACTGCGAGTTCTTTTTCTTTTTACTAACGGTATTCCTCCTGTCCCTAAAAGAGGATTAGTATTCTGTTTTAATCCTTCGAGCATAAACATATTAGACTTACATTCAAGTCTAAATTCACTCGGATTAATTTGTACAGGTAGTGTATCTTTGAGGATAAGATTATTTCCTTTGGATTCTAGAACATAGAATTTTGCTTTAGACACCGTACTAAAATCGTTTAACACTCCTGTGCGATAATTACTCATAATTACTATCCTTTCCTTATTACAAGTTTTAGTATAATATTATAACTTTTTATGTATATAATATATCTAATCGTACAATATGTCAATGTAAAAATAACAGCTGAGAGAGTTATTTAGTATTCTTTTAAAGTTAGTAAAAATATGGTATAATTTTTAAAGTAAACTGCTTTCAATTTGGATAAATTCTTAGGAGGATAAAACTTGAAATGCAATCTTATAGGTCTGATAATATTAAGCTTTGGAAGTTTGTTATTACTATCAGGATGTACCAATAAAAGTTTTTTTAGTACTGAAGGTTTGATGAAAGCACCTAAGCTGACAAAAGCTCAGAAGGAAATTAAAAATGTTCTTACTAGTTATATCGGAGATGAAATAGTCTGGAAACATTGTGAAGTTAACGACAGATACTGTGCATTATTTGAAGATGAATGGGGCGATAACGCAAATTCTTTCATAATAGCTTTTTGCCAATCCATAAGCGACTCTCAGACTTTACATATTGTTTTCATATTTAAGGAAAATAACCATTATAAAGCAGTAGGTGAAATATTAAGTAAGACTTTAAGCATTGAAAAAATTCAGATTAAAGATATAAATAATGACGGTAAAAATGAAATTTTAATATATCCCTTTTCTGTTAATAAAGATTCTTCTTTGCAAGTTAGTATTTATTCTTATGATGAAAGCGGAATAGTAAAGTTGGATTATTAAGTAATATAAACTTTACATACTATGTTAAATATTATTAAAGAAGGAATTGATTTAATGAAACGAGTATTAATTGCTGAGGATGAAGCAGCTATTAGAGAATTTGAGGTAATCAATCTGGAAAGATCCGGATATGAAGTTGTAGAAACTGATACCGGTGAAAAAGCGTTAGAGATGTTTGATTGTTATAATGGAGATTTTGATTTAGCAGTTCTTGACATAATGCTTCCCGGTATAGATGGAATAAAAGTTTGTAAAGAACTTCGCAGGAAAAGCAGTACAATAGGTATAATTTTACTAACTGCCAAGACTCAGGAAATAGATAAAATAAGCGGTTTAATGTTTGGCGCGGACGATTATATCACTAAACCTTTCAGTCCTTCCGAGCTTGTGGCCAGAGTAGATGCGCTTTATAGAAGAGTAGCGTTAAACATGATGAGGCTGGAAAATAAATT
This sequence comes from uncultured Clostridia bacterium, assembly GCA_944384825.1. Classification (GTDB taxonomy): domain Bacteria; phylum Bacillota; class Clostridia; order Oscillospirales; family Acutalibacteraceae; genus UMGS1491. Next base: position 98,056 of record CALWUT010000006.1, on the reverse strand, counting down.
CAAAGAGGAAATAAAATTTGGAGAATTTGTTTTGAATCTTAGAAATAGAGCTCTTAAAAAAAGAGGGAAAATAATAGAACTTACGCAAGTTGAATTTCAAATTATGGAGTACTTTTTTTCTAATCCGGGTACAGTTTTAAGCAGAAGTCAAATATTTCACCAAGTATGGGGAAAGTCAAGAACCGGCGAAGAAAAAATAGTTGATGTTAACATAAGAAGGCTAAGAATGAAAATAGAAGATGATCCTTCACTTCCTAAGCATATAATTACCGTTTGGGGAATGGGGTACAAATGGGAAAATTGAGTTTGAAAGTTAAACCTCATATAAAAGTTAAGGGAATAAAAAAGCGCTGGATAGTTAATAATCTTGGATTTGGTGTTGGAATTTTTACATTACTGATTATATGTTTCGGTTTTTTACTGTACGGATATTTTTTTAATTCAGTTCAAGAAAATTTAATAGGACGTTCTAATGAAGTAAGTAGAGCTTTTAAAAATTGCAAAGAAGGAGATAAAAAAGATTTTACATATACTGCTTTAGAATTTGTAGAAAGCTTTAAGGATAAAAATTCAGTACAGCTCATGATATTTGATGAAAATGATGAAATTTTATTGACTTCTGTAGGTTTTTTACCATCTGATGAAGAAACACCTCAAGATTATTGGCAAGCTAAAAGCTCAACTGATGGAATAGGAGTGTGGAAAGGGACGAGTTTAACCGGTGAAAAGATAATGGCTGTTAGTAAATGTGCATATGACAGCAATGGAGGATATTTAGGAGCAGTAAGGTATATAGTTTCAATGGAACATTTATTTTTACGTACGATTTTGGGGTTAACCATACTAATAATTTTAGAAGTGATGGTTGCGGTATTTATGACGATGTCTAACACTTATTTTATAAATTCCATAATAAATCCTATTAGCGATATTTGCAGTAAATCAAAGCTTATAGCTCAGGGGGATTTTGATACAAGAATTGAAAAAAAATATGATGATGAAATAGGGGAATTAAGCGATACTATAAATTACATGGCTAAAGAGCTTAAAGAGTCGGAAAAATTAAAAAATGACTTTATTTCTTCTGTGTCACACGAATTAAGAACTCCGCTTACTGCCATAAAAGGCTGGGCGGAGACTATGCAAATTTGTGATTCGGATCCCGCTACAATTAAAAAAGGACTGGATACAATAGTTCGGGAAGCAGGAAGACTTTCTTGGATAGTAGAAAGCATGCTTGATTTTTCGAGTATAAAGGAAAAAAGAGTTAACTTAGTCAAAGAAAAAATTGATATACTTGCTGAACTTGGTGAAGCAGTATATATGTTTAAAAATAGAGCTGAAAACGAAAAGAAAACTCTAATATATAACGAGCCTAAAATGATTTCTGCCGTAATGGGGGATAGGAACCGTTTAAAACAGATATTTATAAACATTTTAGATAATGCTCTTAAATATACTTCTGAGGGCGGAGGTATAAGCGTAAGCGTAAGTGAAAAGGATAAAAAAGCAAATATACAAGTCACAGATAATGGATGCGGAATACCTATTGAACACCTTCCAAATGTAACTAAGAAATTTTATAAAGCTAACTATCTTCAAAAAGGCTCAGGAATAGGACTTGCAATAGTCGAAGAGCTGGTTACCTTACATGGTGGAGAATTAAATATAATTAGTGAAGAAGGATTCGGAACTACTGTAAACGTTAGTATACCGATTTGGGAAGATCCAAGTTTACAAAATCGCGAAGGAGAGACGTAAATACATGACGCTTGGAGAATTATACAACCATTGTAAATTGATTTTAAAAGATTCTTCTGCAAATAATGTTGAAGACTCGGAAATTAAAATTATTTTGGATATATTTCTGGGAGTAAAAACAAAAGATTTAATCTTAAATAAAGAAAAAAAACTGAATCAAGAAGAAGTTCAAAAGGTTTTAAACGCTATTAGTTTACGTTTAAAACATATTCCTCTTCAATACATTATAGGTAATTGGGAATTTATGGGATTAAAATTAGAAGTCGGACAAGGAGTTTTAATTCCCAGGGAAGATACAAGCGTAATAGTAAATGAAATAATATCTAATTTTAAAAATAAATCAGATATTAAAATAATAGATTTATGCAGCGGAAGCGGATGCATCGCACTTGCTCTTGAAAAAAATCTTAATAAAAATTCGATTATATATGCTTTGGAAAAATCCGATACAGCTTATGAATTTCTTTGTAGAAACTTAGATAAACATAACAGTAATATTATACCTATGAAAAAAAATGTCTTAACTGATTTTAAAGAATTTGAGGATTCATTCTTTGACTGTATAGTATCAAATCCACCTTATATAAAGAACGAAGAGCTTCCGCTGCTTCAAAAAGAAGTACTATTTGAACCTAAAATGGCGTTAGATGGAGGTAGGGACGGGATTTATTTTTACAAAAATATATGTAAACTATGGAATTCTAAACTTAAACCGGGCGGAATGATAGCTTTTGAAATAGGCAAAGGACAGTTTTATAACGTTAAGAAAATAATGTTGAACCAAGGATTTGAATCCATTACTTTTAAAGAAGATATAAATGGAATAAAAAGAGCAATAATGGGAATAAAAAGTTTTTAGAAAATTTACTAACAAAATTTCAGGAGGTTACACATTTAGTGCCGGAATATTAAAGGGTAAACCATATAAAGTAGAGGATAATAGCAATGAATCTGTACTATATGATTCCATGAAAAATACAAAGAAGATGGCAAAAATAAAAAGCCAAATTGATGATAAGTTGAATTGGGATGAACTTAAAGATTTGAGAAAAAATACTCCCCATCAGAGTATCTTAATAAATGCCCACAAAAATTACTTGCGGACATTTGTCTTAAATTATTCTACCTAACAAATTTATATATCAGTTTTCGGGTTTAGGCATTACCAATGCACATGCCAAATAGGCAAGTACTCCAATTCCACAGCAAAAGGAAGCTAAGATCCATGCTACTCTCACCAATGAAGAGTCTATATCAAAATGCTCTGCAATTCCTCCGCACACTCCAAATATTTTTTTATCTGATTTAGAAGTAGTTAACTTCTTATTCATTGTACGCATCCTCCTAGTTATCAATTTAAAATACCAGAAAAGTATAGCATTAATAATAAATTTATGCAATAATTTACTCAACTAGGAATATTTATATTTTAAGCCAGCGAAAATAGCTAATTTTCAGAGCTTTTTGAATCAAATGACTTTTTTCTTTTTTTTATAGCACTTCCTATTTTGTCCACTATTTCAGGCGCCATTGCTATAATTCTATCAATGGAACTGCTAAATGATTCGACTTGAAGCAGTTTGACATCTTCACCTGAGACTACTAAAAATGCAACCGGAACTATACTTACGCCTGCTCCATTTCCTCCTCCGAACATATCTTTTGCATCAGATTTTCCAGAACAAAAATCTGATCCTCCGGAAGCGAATCCATAACTTACTTTTGAAACAGGTATAATTACTGTGCCATCTTGAGTAGTTATAGATTTTCCTATTATTGTATCCGCATTTACGATTTCTTTTATTTTTTCTAAAGTAGAGTTTGTGAGCCGTTCAATATTTTCATTCATTGTTTGACCTCCAAAATGTAAAATAAATTTTTAATTCTATTAATATATTTTATTCCTGATTGAAATAAATTCAACATAGTTATGGTCAAGGTAATTTTTGAGTATAAATATGTGCTTTCAGATTCAAAATCGGGTACGACCTTTAATTTATAAACTTCTGGAGATTTCAAGGAGATAAGATATCCGAAGAGAGAGTAAATTAAAAAGCATGCTTGTCCGTACTTAATAGCTACCGAAGCTGCATCCTTACCTCCTAATTTTAGAAGAAAAGTCAAATTATTAACGTTTATTTTTTTAAAAATTTCTAAAGATAAGTCTCCTGAGGTTTTTAAAATACCCAATATTAACTTTAAAGAGTTTATCAATCCTTTTTTCTTTATGGTATTTAAGACAGAATTTAGACTTTTTCCGCTATGGTTGTTGTTTTTTATAGGTTTATAATTTTCGGAGTCATATTTATCATCCGAAAAATCAAACGAAAATTTAAAGAATAAAATTTTTACGTTAAGTTTCAAGCTTTTATCGTACTCGATGGTTAAACGTATAGGAAGAAAAAAGAGCAATAAAATTATTACTACGAAGGCGAGAATTAAGTATATCAAAGTCACTTATAACCATCCCAACTTTACGCGATTTCGGTTATACAAAAGCTTATAGTCTTGTTATAATCATAAAGCTAGAGTTTCCTAAATCGCACTTTATTATACCTTAAATTCTAAAAAGATATATGAGTAATTTTTACTACAAAGTTATACAAAGACCTTTCCAAAAATACAATTGAGTGATTAAAGAATCCAAAAAATAAAAGCACGATAATTATACAAGAAATTATATGAGAGTTTTTGTAATATTTTTCCATAAACTTTTGTGGAATAAAGGCTTCCATAATTAAAAAACCATCCAGAGGAGCCAGAGGAATTAAGTTAAATACCGCCAAAGAAATATTAATAGAGATATAGTAAAAAATGAATTGACTGATTCCTTTTGTGAAGTTAGTCATTTGCGTGAAAGGTACAAAATTTAAAAGCAATCCTCCTACAATTGCTGCCAATACGTATGAAATAGGGCCAGAAATGCCTATTAAAGCAATATCTCGTTTATGATTATTCAGATTTCTTGTATTTATAGGAACATGCTTTGCCCATCCAAAATCAAAAAGGAGCAAACATACAGCTCCTAAACCTGAAAAGTGGACTAAAGGATTAATTGTAAGACGTCCTAAAAGTTTAGGCGTTTCGTCTCCAAGTTTGTAAGCTACTAAAGAGCGAACGTATTCGTGAAAAGGAAGTACTAGAAATACTATTACTAATATTGCAAATATTCTTGCTAACAAACTTTGAAATGTTAGTCCCTGCTGTAAAAACCACATTTTGATTTCACCTCCCTATAATTATATCATACCGGAGTATAACTTCAATCTGATTTATTTAAGCTTACAACTGAAGTGTTAGGATAATACCATGATAATATTTGTTTATAATTTGAGCCTTGTTTGGCCATATACTGTGCTCCGTTTTGGCTCATTCCCACGCCGTGACCATATCCATATACTGTAAAAATAAATTTACGTTCCTGACTGTCGTAAAATATCTCAAAATCGGCAGATCTTAAATCAAACATATTTCTAACTTGGTTACCGGTCGTTTTGTAAGATCCTATTGTTATACCTTTTACCATTCCTCCTTGAGTACGTGATAAGTCTTTTATCCAATCGGAAGGATTATCGCCAAATTTGCATTCTTTGTATTCTTTTAATATTTTTTCCTTAAATATTTCAAGAGGAACTTCCGCTTTAGACTCGTATCCTTTTGCAAGTTTATCGCCGGGACTTTCTACGTTTGTAAGATAATTAAGATCGCCGCCAAACACATCCTCTGATTTTTCGGTTTCTCCTGATGAAATAGCATGATAAGCTGCCAGTATTAAATCTCCGTCATTTTCTATAACTTCCGGAAAAACCTCACTTACGCATTTCTCTATTTTACTATAAAACTTTTCAAAGTTATTTCCCCATCTTATTTTCATTTGTTCTTTGCTGATATAATTGAGTCCTTTGCATGAATCCACAGTAAATTCGTATTTTCTATCCGGATTTTTAAGATTTTTAAATTTATTTCTTTCTCTGCAAAAATAAGTATATGAAGCTACAGCTTGAGCTTTTAAAGCTTCTTCTTCAAATAAAGCAGGCATTTCTGAAGCTACTACTCCGCACAGAAACTCTTTATCAGGTATTTTAACAATTTTATTTGTAGCTTCATCCAGTACGCAAAAACAATCGTCAGATTTGATAGATTTTTTTAGCTCGGCATTTTCTAAAATCGGACTTTTTAAACAGAGATTACTTTTCTTACCATAAACCGACAAAAGGGGTATAAGAACCATTGATAAAAACATTATACTTAAAAGTAAAATCTTTTTTTTAAAATTCCATTTTTTATTCATAATAATTCACGTCCTTATAAAATTTGTAATCTAAAATAATATTTTAGTATAGTTTACTGCTTATTGACTTTAAAGCGTCCTTATTGTAGACTACTAGTCTAGGGGTCAGTGCTATTACAAATATATGGATATGATGTTTTGTTTATGTACATAGCATTATATACTTTTAGCGCTTAGGATAAATAAAATATTTTAGGAGGTTTTGAAATTGAACTCTAATTTAAAAATGGTTTGGTTATTGTCAGGGATCGTAGCATTAATTTTTGTCCCGCTGAAAATCATCTCTTCATTAAATACGATTGATTTCGTAGAAAACGGATGGTTTATGGGGATGTTTTTTATTTTAGTTGGAATGATTATGTTATTTACTTTTTTAAGTAAGACAGCTATAAATAACATTGAAATTAAAAAAAATATTCCTTTGGCAATAGTTAGTATTATTGTATCTGTTACATTTTTTTGGTGTATATCTACTTATTACAATGACAATTCCCAATATGACTTCGAATGGCAGCCGGTACTTATGGGAATATTTTCGGTTTTAACATGTATTACGTTTATAATTATGGCTGTTACCTTTTTTACAGGCAAGAATATTTTTTCAAAGTTACCGTTTTTCATATTTTGTCCTATATTCTGGTTCGCTTTAAAAATGCTGCTTTTCTTGTCTATCCAAAATTATAATAATGACATTTATGACATTACTTTAACAGCTTTATTATCCTTGTTTTTTGTATACTATACTCAAGTATTTGCTACTTGTTCTAAGTTCAATATTGTTAAGCTTTTAATAGGATTGGGAATTCCTTCTGTACTATTGGCATTTGTAAAATGCATTCCGGTAATAATAAATTTTGTCAAAGATTCTCAAAGCGTAAGCGAGATTTCACTGTCCACCTGTACTATGGAGGGAGTAGTAGCGATTTATATTTTATTAGTTATAATCGACACTTACACACAAATTTCTAAAAAATCTGAAGTATGTGTTAAAAGTTTAAAGACTAATTCCTAGTAATATATTGCATAGAAGGAGAATTATAACTTAAGTAGTGGCAAAATTTAAACGCTTAGGAGTGAATGCTTATGCCGATAAATATTGGGATAAACGGGTTTGGAAGAATAGGCAGAATGGTTATGAGAGCTGCACTTAAAAGTCCGGAAAAATTTAAAATTGTGGGGATAAACGATCCATTCATTAGCTCGGATTACATGGCGTATATGTTAAAATACGATACCACTCAAGGAACTTTAAAGGATAAGATATATGGTAAAAATGGTATATTATACGTAAACGAAGAAAGAATAAATGTATTTTCTGAAGAGTCTCCTAAAAACATTCCGTGGAACAATGTAGGAGCTGAATATATAGTTGAATCCACGGGAGTTTTTTGTACAACCGAAAAAGCTTTAGAACATATTAAAGCCGGAGCTAAGAAAGTAGTGATTTCGGCTCCTGCAAAAGATAATATAACTCCGACTTTTGTATGTGGAGTAAATCTTGATGAATATGAAAGTAATATGAACGTAGTTTCCAATGCCTCCTGTACTACAAATTGTTTAGCTCCTTTGGCCAAAGTAATAGACGATAATTTCGGAATAGAAGAAGGCCTTATGACTACTGTCCATGCTATTACGAGTACTCAAAATACAGTAGATGGACTATCAATTAAAGATTGGCGCGGAGGGCGTGCTGCAGGAGATAATATAATTCCATCCTCTACGGGTGCTGCGAAAGCGGTGGGATTAGTTATTCCTAAGCTTTCCGGTAAACTGACAGGGATGTCATTTCGTGTTCCTGTAATTAATGTTTCAGTAGTAGATCTAACATGTAGACTAAAATCTCCTACAAATTTTTCAGATATTTGCATTGCTATAAAAAAAGCTTCTACTATGAACATGAAAGGTATTTTAGGATATAACGATCAATATTTAGTTTCAAGTGACTTTTGTGGAAATTCGTATACGTCAATTTTTGATGAGAAAGCAAGTATAATGCTTAATGACCATTTTGTAAAATTGATAGCTTGGTATGATAATGAATGGGCGTATAGTTGTAAGTTATTGGATTTAATTAATTATATGTACAAAGTGGATCAGCAAGGATAAGAGAGGATGAAAATTAAGATGTTAAAAAGCAGAAAAGCATTGGGAATTTTTACGATGCTTTTAGCGTTAATTGCTGTTACTTCGTTAAGTGTGTGGATGGTCAGGGGGAAAGGAGCTAAAAATAACAGCGAAATATGCGTTGCTTACTCCACAGACGAAAATTATTTGCTTCCGACTTTAGTTGCGATGACGTCGCTGATGGAGAATGCTAATAAAAATACGTTTTGTAAATTTACTGTTTTAATATCTGACGGTGTATCAGAAGAAGCACAAGAGAAGATTAAAAGTGTGGGAAAGAAATATTCAAATTGCAGTATAAACATTGTAAATATGGGTCAGCAGTTTGACAGTTCAGAAGTAAGGTGCTGGTCACGTGCGATGTACTACAGACTCAATTTACCGGAGATATTAAAAGATGAGAAAAGGTGTATCTATCTTGACGGAGATACTATAGTTCGCAAAGATTTATCAGAGATGTTCAATTTAGACATGTCAAATTACTATATTGCCGGAGTTCGGGACATAAACTCCATTATAAATAAAGACAGCGATCACTATAAGATATTAGAGATTCCAAACCTTAATAGTTATGTATGCTCAGGAGTGCTCATAATGAATCTTGAGAAAATGCGTAATGATAATTTAGATAAAACTTTAGAGGAGATTATAAAAGAAAACGATGTAAAAAAGACTTTTATATTCCCGGATCAGGACGCATTAAATAAAGCATGTTACGGACATATTTTCACTTTACCATTTAAGTATGGAGCGCTTGCTCATACGGGATTTGAGTATTCATATAAAGATAGTGAGTATGCACAGTGGGCGTCAAATAAGAAGGACTGGGATGAAGGAAGAAAAGATCCGGTTGTACTGCATTTTACGGGAGAAAAACCTTGGAATAAGAACTATTCTAGTTTTTGTCAAGAGTGGTGGAAATATGCTGATTTGACTGAGAGCAAGAGTGAGATTCACGAGAGATATTCAGGCGATAAAGGATAGGAATAAATTTTTTAATTCAATTATAAAACAGAAAAACAGCTACTAATAATAGCTGTTTTTTTATGTAAAAAAAGTGAGAATATTTTCTAATTGAATTTTTTAAAAGTAGTCTATAATAAAAAATAGAACCTTGGGATAATAACAAACGTGCCGAACAGGATGGAGTGCGACTAACACTCCAACCCTGTGTAAGATAAGACCATTACCTAGGCACAACTGCTATTTGCAACACTCGACTATATTATTATATCATGTGAAAGAGAAATAGTAAATACTCAATATACGGGAATTTTTCGATTTGCGAAGGTTAGTGCACTTAATTTTAAATTCGTTTTTATTTAAATTTATTCAATTCAGGATCGAAGGCATTAGATACCGCACGGTTAATTATGTCCTCTAAAGGTATGGACCTGACTGCGGGTGCTCCAAAAAGTGTTATGTTAGGAACATCGGTTCCATGTTTGCAACCTAAAGTTAGTACACTACCACTTCGTCCCAATCCTCCTTAGTTTGTCTTTCAAACAGTCTGAGATTGCCTTTGTTAGAGATTGTTCTAATTCGCTGGCACTAAGACCTGAAACGTGAAATTTAGATAAGTTATTGGAATTACTGGACATCATAAGCTTTCATCCTTTCATATTTATAAATTTGTAGTAAAAAACTTACTCACGCAGATTAATGTGCCATATTATTTTTTATTTGCTCTTTTTCTTTAAAATTATAAAAATTGCTAAACTTATTATTCCTGCTGTAATAGCAATTAAAATCAAAGTTCTTGAAGAATCTCCTGTAAGGAAATTAGTAATGGTGTCATCATCTGCAGATTCATTTTGCTCCACAAGACCTGATAAATTTTCCAAATCTTCATCACTTAATGCATCAAGGAAAGCATATGGACTGAAGTGGTCTGTCCAAAATGAGAGGTATTCGATATCGTTTTTATTTATTAGTTCCTCATCGAATTCTCCATCTATCCCTTCTGCTACAAGTACTGTTTGTAAATCTTCTTTATCCCATCCGGTGGGAATTTGAAAAAGTACATTTACTTTTTCTTCAAGTTGTGAATAAACTTCGGTGTGGGTAGAGTCTTTATAAATAACTATATCAAAAAATATAAGATTTTCTATTTTATGAGTATCATCCAAATTGTTTTTTAGTTCGTTATAGCGGTCTGAACCTTCTTTTACAAGTGTTACAACCAATTCGGCTTCATCATTTAAAGCATTGTTAGGGTCTTCTATTATTATACTTAACTTTTCTCCGTTATACTCTACTTCCGTAGATAACGAACGTACAATATTGCTGTATCCTATAGCATAAGTTGAAAATTTATCTGAGAAAAACTCAATTTCGTTAGATTCCGGATTATAAGCACTGGAAAGATTAGTTATTTCTCCGTTATGTTCTCTTAAGACGCAGTATCTTTTTTTACCTTTTAACGCTTCCGAAAGTTCCAGAGTTATTCCTACAGGATTTGCAAGTTCACTTAATTCCACTTCCCAAGGTGTTTGATTTGAGTCTCCGTTTTTTAATATTATTTCATCCAGAACTAAATTAAAATAGTTGGAAATTTGGTAATCTTTAGCGGAGTTTTCAAAAGAAGAGGCATTAGAAGGATCGGCAACTGAGGAAATGGTAAATTTAAAATTTCCGTTTATTAAATCAGAATATGGGGCAATTTTAACGTTTAAGATATCTCCGGAATTTATTACTAGCTGATCATTGCTGCTTGAAAATAATTCGCTTAAATAAATATCTTCTGCCGGCATTGTAAAAGTGTAAGTTCCCGTATCTGCTTGAGGTGTAGTATTAATTCTTTGAACTGCACTATTATTAAGCTGAAAACCATACCGAGGAAGAAGCTTTACTGTAACCGAAGAATCTGCGGGGAATTTGTATTCTCCGTAGTTTTCAGAAACATTTTCACTTATGCATTGTCCTTGTCCGCTGAGAAATGATACAATTCCGTTTACGCTTTCATTAGTTTCTCCGTTTTTACCTTTTCCATATATAAGAGTATAAATAGGAGAATCAGTTGACCTCAGCTCCCAGTTGTAATCTCCAGCATCGCCATCGCTGTAACTGCAATAATAGTGGTTGTTTTGCTGTTCTTCGGGAGTTATGTCGTCCCATTGTACTTTTGCTTCTTGTTCGGGAGCAGTAGAGCTGGAGCTCCATATTTTATCTTGCCAATCTGTCCATTTACTATATATTTGAGTTGGAAGTTGATATTCTTTAAAGTTAGCTGTAATCTGTCCACCATTACTTACTGATATTTTTCCTTGAATCTCATTAAATGGTTTTCCTTCGCTATAAGTTTGAATTTTACCATTGCTTCCAACTGAAATATTTCCTCCAATATTTTCTAAAGGAGCATTTCCGTTTCTATAGATGTTTAAATTAGAATTTTCAACAGTTAAATTTAAATTATTGTCAGAAGAAGAGTTTCCGCCTTTTATGCCGCAATGAGAAGGATTGCTAGTAGTTCCAATATTAACGTTGGCATTTAATACGATCTCGTCTGAAATTTTTATTCCTCCTTTTAAATTTAATTCTCTGGTAGTATTTTTAGTGTTCTCAACTATTTTTAAACTCTTAGCACCGGTAATGGAAAGGTCATTTTTTGATTCAATTGTTCCGGAGCTTGGGGCTTTAATTATAAGATCTAAAGAGCCTTCTGCTGTTATAGCTCCTATTGCCGCACCGTCATTAATATTTAAAATATATCCTCCGTCTTTTGCCGAAGGAATGATTGTAAACCCTGCGCCTGAATAGTGAGTGACAGGATTTGATGAAGTTTCATCTATACAAAGTGTATCTCCGACTGTAATTTTTCGACCTGAACCTTGACTGGAACTTTTTTTAAATTCCGGAATCAAATTTATATTTTCCATTGAGCTAGTAACTGATAAAGAGTAAGAGTAAGTGTTTTTATCTGAGATTGAAAATTCTTCTATCGGATGAATCGTATTATTAATTCTCAAATTTTTGAATGTGTAACCGTCGGATGCAGTAATAGTGATGGTATAGGTTTTATTTTCAATGGACTCAAAAGTGTACTTATTACCTGAAAAATTATCCGGTATAGTTAATGAATCCACTTTCAGAGTACCCGCATTATTTCCGTCTACCATATAAACAAAAGCTTTACTTTCTGTTTTAGTAATTCCCGATATAGTAAGAGTTGTTTCGGCTGCAGCATGAGTAAATTGCATGGGAGCATAAGCAAGATTTGAGATAGTAATACAAATAGCTAAGATAACTGTAAAAATTATTTTAAAAGAAAGTTTATCAGTACTTTTCATGTTTTCGGCCTCCTTTAGAATTTACGATTTTATTTAGTAACAACCGTTACACATAATAGTTTTTAATGTAGATTATTAAGTTAATAGTTTTTAAAGATTTAAACTGGAATATGTAAGTTAAAAAATGGTATTTTACATTTCTAACTGCATTAAATAGTCATCTGAGATAAGTCCGTTACCTTCATCTTCGTATAAAGACTCTAAAATTTTGAATCCAAATCTTTCATAAATTTTTACCGTAGGATTTTGCTTGGAAACAATTAAATTAATTTTTGATAAATTCAGTTCTGCCGCAAAAGTTAAAATAATATCGAATATATATCTGCCAAATCCCTTTCCCCTTACTGAAGAATCCAGATAAAGCTTAGAAATAAATAATGAATTTTCGGCTTCATTAACCTTTACGGCAAAGTATCCTACATTTTGTTTTTCATAGCAGACGATGCAATATTCTTCTCCTGACAATATTGCTTTTTTTATAGCACGACTGGTTTGATATTTACCATACATTTGAAGTGCACATAACGGATTTATACAGTTACTATAATAAGGTAAATAGATTTTTCTTGCTAAGCGACTTACCTGTGCAATTAAGTTTGATTTTTTCTCTACTGGTATTAATTCTAATGCCACTTTGGTGGTTAACATAGTAAGCTCCTTTCATATTCGAGAATTTTTACTGTAATTATCACAATATAATTTATCATCTATATGTTTTTTTGTCAAATATGTAATTTCAGAAATTTTCATGTACTATATTCGATTATAGGTAACAAGGATCAAAAGCTACATGGAGAGTTATTAATTTAAAACTTTATTTTCAAGAATGTTGAAATTAATTTTTATTTATGCAAGAATAATGTAAAGATAAAGTTAATGAATCTTTGAGATCTATAAAAAATATAAATTTAAATTTTTAAAGAGGTAAGTAAAATGGGATTACTAAAAGTTGAAGGGCTTTCTCACACATATGGTGAAAAATTACTATATAAAGATTCATCATTTCAAGTTTTTAAAGGAGAACACATAGGATTAGTTGGGAAAAACGGAACAGGAAAAACCACATTGCTTAATTCTATAATAGGAGAAGTCATTCCAGATGAAGGAAAGATCAAGTGGCAAAAAGGAATAAACGTAGGGTATCTTGATCAACATGCGAATTTAAATAAAAAACTTACTTTATTCGAGTATTTGAAGACTGCATTTGATCACCTTTATAAAATAGAAAAAGAATTAAGTGAAGTTTATACTATGATGGCCGAAAACTTTAATGAGGAAATCTTTGAAAAGTCTACTGAGTATCAAAGTATATTGGAAAGAAGTGGATTCTACGAAATTGAGAGTAATATTATGAAAGTAGCTTCCGGACTTGGGATTTTATCCTTCGGTATGGAAGCTCCTTTAGGAAATTTAAGTGGAGGTCAAAAAGCTAAAGTTATACTTGCTAAGCTGCTGCTGCAAAAACCGGATATACTTCTTTTAGATGAACCCACAAACTTTCTGGATAAAGAACATATACAATGGCTTGGAGATTACCTTAAACAGTTTAAAGGAGCGTTTATAGTTATATCTCATGATTTTGAGTTTTTAGATAAAATTACAAATGTAATTATTGATATCGAATTTAATACGATAAAAAAATATCCAGGTAATTTTTCGAAATTTATTAAGATAAAAGGCTTGCAAAGGGAAAGTTATACAAAAGAATACAAAGCTCAACAAAAAGAAATCAAAAAGCATGAAGAATTTATTGCTAAAAATAGAGTACGTGCGTCCACTGCTCGCCAAGCTCAAAGCCGAATAAAACTACTCAGTAAAATGGAAAAAATTTCTCCTCCGGAAACTCAACCTAAACCTGCATTTTCATTCAATTGTGAACCTATTGAATATCACAAAGCATTAACAGTTCATAATTTAGAGGTGGGTTACACTCATTCTTTATTGCCCCCGCTTAGTTTTGAAATTATGTCGACAGAGAAAGTAGTAATTACCGGATTTAATGGCATAGGTAAATCAACGTTATTAAAAACTTTGGTAGGAGAGATTAATCCCCGTAAAGGATGGTTTCATTTTTCGGAAAATACAAAGCTTGCATATTATGAACAGGATTTAAAATGGGAAAATAAATCTTCTTCACCGGTAGAGATAATTAGTGATAAATTTCCTGGAATTTCTCAGAAAGATATCCGAAAAGGTTTAGCTCAATGCGGAATTAAATCGGAGCACGTTTTTCGTCCTATAGGAACTTTAAGTGGTGGAGAACAGGCTAAAGTGAAATTATGTATATTAATGCTTAAAAAATGTAATTTTTTAATTTTAGATGAACCTACTAACCATCTTGATGTTGACGCTAAAGAGGTTTTAAGTAGCGAGCTTTCAAAATGGAAAGGAGGATTGATACTAGTTTCTCATGAAAGTTCATTTTATAAAAATTGGTGCAGCAGAGTTATAAATATGGTTAGATAGATTAAGCAGCATTTAGTTTAACAAATATTTAAATATATATAATTTTTTATTGACTTTATTTTGATTTATGTTTATAATCATAGATAGAAGCTGTTCAATTATATAAGAAAGGAAGAGGTATTTACATGAATGTGGAAAACTATGGTAATTTAGAAAAAATTTTAAATGACAAAGGTTTACTTGAAAAGCTTTCAAAATTTGAAAAAAGAGATGAAATGGAAAGAGAACTCAAACTTTATGGTTTGAATTTGAACTCTAAGGAAATTGAAAATATTATGGAATTTAAAAAAGGAATAGAAAACTTAGAACTTAAGGATTCTGAATTAGAAGAAATTGCAGGAGGATTTAGTTTACCTAAAAAACTTTCTGCCGGAGCCTTGAGCTTAGCTCTTGGACTTGGAAGCACCAGAATGAATGGTATGGTATTCGCTGTAGGTGGAGATTCAACAACTTTTAAAATAGCCAATCAAATGAATCAGAACGTAGACAATGCTTTGCCATCAGCTCAGCAAGATAATATAGATGATAAAAAAATGGAACAAATAAAGAATGATCTAGACAAAAAAAATAACATACTCAAATCGATGCTAGCCACTAAAGCCGAGGCTGAGGTGGTTAAATTGAATGAACGAATTAGAAATATTATGGGAGATCGGTCTGAATTAACAACACGATTGCAATCTGGTAAATTTGCTTCCAAAGAAGTTCCAATGGATGTATTATTGTACTTGAAGGAGAACTTGAAGGAGAAATTGAAAAAAGATAGCTCAACAGATCAAGAGAAACTAAACCAACTAAACCAACTACTCAAAAACTTAGCTAAACAAGATGATTTAACAAACTTCTATAAGGCTTGGAAGGATTTTTGGGAACAGAATAGTTGGAATGATTATTTGCCAGAAATTATCAAAGCAGCAGAAGATAACACGTTTTATAAACATTCCAACTATGTCATGGAAGAACTAGAAAAGCAGATAGATCACCAAATGCAGGTAATAACCATTATTAAATCAGAACAGGCGGCAAGAAACCTCTTCGATTCACTTGGGAAATGGGGTTCTCGTGGAATGTACTTACTGGGTGGTACTTTAATTTTGAAAAACTCAGGTGATATAGTTGATAATGTTAAAAATTTAGTAGCTTCTGGAGAGAATAAAATTAAAAATGCTATTTTCAATCTTAGTCATAAAGGCATAGATATAAGTAACTACCAAACTACTTTACAAAAAATTGAAGAAAGACTAAAAAGCGAGCTCGTAGGACAAGATGAAGCTATTAATAGAATGATGACGATTATGAAAGGTCATTTTGAATCGCTTGTACAAGCAAAAGAATCAGGTAAAAAGCACACCGGAGGATTACTGCTTTATTTAACTGGTCTTCCGGCAACCGGTAAATCTACTGCTATGAGAATCATAGAAGAGGAAATGAAACTGGGATCTTGTATAGTTCGTATGTCAGACATAGTTGAGGATAAAGGAAACAATGCTAAGAGTGCGGCGAGTCGGTTATTGAAACCTGTGCTTAGCGACAATGGAAAGGTAAAAGTTAAAGTAGACACTAATTTTGCTCGTACTATTAACGCCGGCAAACCTACATTGTACTGCATAGATGAAGTGGATAAAATGAGAGTTTGGGATGCAACAAGTCAGGGAAACCGCTTGAGAAACGAAGCAAACAAAATAATGGGTGGTAGCATAGATGAAATGCTGCGCAACTTTGGCGATACAGGTCAAATAAACGGCATAGACGCTTCAGGTTCTATTTTAGTAGCAACTTCTAATGAATCTCCGGAAGATTTACAACAATTAGAGAGCAGTTTATATAACAGATACAAATATTGTAATGTTAAGTTTAAGGATCTTACTGCTGAGGACTATAAAGAAATTATATTGCGCAAAAGTAAAGACTTCAAAGAGTACTATAAAAATAAATTTGATGTTGATATTGAGTGGGATAAATCGGCTTTAGACCATTATTCAGAAATTTATGAGAAAGAAAAATCAGGTGGTAGAGGAGTAGATGCGCTAATAAACGAAGTTCGCGCGGTTTTAAAGGGATTTATGGATGGAGCAGAAGAATTACCTGAAGTATGCTACCTTAATTTTGATGCCTCTACAAATTCTTTAAGTGTTAATAATTAAATTTATTATATAGCTTGACAACATTTTAATTATAGTGTATAATCAAAATATATAGAGGATTAATATAGGAGGTATGGTAATGAGTAATGAAAATATAAATGTATTTGATGTTGTAAAAGCAGGATGTTTGATTACCGTTACTGTATCCGTTGTTGGTGTTTGCTGGAAAGCATGTGAAGTGCTTTCATCAGTTCAAAACCTCGCAGATGAATGTACTAGAGTTGGACAAAATATAAACTATAGAGACGTACAAGAAATAATTGGCAACGTAAAAAATACAACACGTCACAGTGGAGAAATGCTCCTTAAAGTGAGACGTGAAGGAATTCCATTTGTTTTGGCGAAAGACCCAAATGCTAATTAATAAAACAAAAAATTTAAGATGATATCTTGTAGTTTTAATGCTGCAAGATATTTTTATTTTAATATAGTGCCCATAATGTATAGTTGCGGAAAATTTGGAAATTAATAGATATGTAAAGCTAAAAAAGTTAGAGTTTACATAGTAAAAATAGGGAAGTGGCTATGAATGGGATATATAAAGCACTTTATGGATGTATATATACATGGAAAAAATCAAAAACCTCAGCCAAAGAGTAGAGGTTTTTTATCTAAATCCTTATCTGAAAATATAGAATTCTTTAAAAGAGAATTCGGAAAGACTGCAGATTTATCAATTAAATATTTAAATATTCAAGACGTGCCCAGTGCCTTTATAACTATTGGAGGGATGGTAGATAAAAATACTCTTACTAATAGCGTTATTTTTCCTATTGTGCAAGCTAAAATTGAAGGTTCAACAAATAAAGAAAAATATGAATATATAAGAGATAATATTGTAGCGGCGTGCGACCAGCTTCAAGTTTCAAATTATGATGATGCTTTTAATATGATAATGTCGGGGTTTGCGTTATTTGCGATGGACGGCTGCGATTGTATGCTGTCTTTAGGCGTGCAAGGATTTAGTTTCAGGTCTATTTCGGAACCTTCATCCGAAGTTATGCAAAGGGGATCGAGAGAAGGATTTGTAGAACCCCTTATGATTAATATGACGTTAATCCGCAGAAGACTTAAAAGTACAGATTTAAAATTTGAACTTACTCAAATAGGGAGTGTAAGCAAAACGTCGGTATGTCTATGTTATTTAGATGGTAAAGTATCCAAGGAAATACTTAGTAAAGTTAGGGAAAAACTTTCGCAAGTGAATTTGGAGTCTATTATGGAATCCGGCTACATTATTCCCTATTTAGAGGATCAAGGAGATTTTTCACTATTTAGCGGAGTAGGAATGACTGAACGTCCGGATACGGTATGCGGAAAAATTTCTGAAGGACGAATAGCCGTGCTTATTGATGGGACTCCAAATGCTTTAATCGTACCATATCTTTTTGTTGAATATTTCCAGCATTTAGATGACTATGCAATGCATCCGTATTTTGCAACTTTTACAAGGTGGCTCAAATATGCAGCATTTTTATTATCTACTTTACTTCCGGGACTTTATGTAGGAATAAGTACATTTAATCCTGAAATTCTTCCTGGACCGATTTTAAGCAAAATAGCATTGGCGGTGGGAACAACTCCATTTTCGCTAATGCTTGAGACTATTTTAATTCATCTGATATATGAGATTATGAGGGAGGCCGGTTTGCGTATTCCCAGACCTTTAGGTCATGCAGTCAGTATAGTTGGAGCGTTAGTTATAGGAGAAACTGCTGTAAGTTCAGGATTAATAGGCGGACCTACTCTTATGGTAGTAGCACTTACGGCTATTTCCTCATATGTTATTCCTAATCTTTACGAACCTATTTCAATTTTAAAATTTGCTTTTATAGTTGTGGGAGGGCTGCTGGGAATTTGGGGAATAATGATATTATTTACAGTAGTTCTTGTAAACATATGTTCTAAAAACAGTTACGGCGTGCCATTTACTTCTCCTTTAGCACCATTTAATATTTTTGCTATGAGAGATGTTTTAGTAAGAAGCGGATGGAGTTTTCTTGCTAAAAAGAGAATTAGAGTTCAAGATCTTCCGGGATCGGAAGTCAGAGATAAAAACGATAGAAGATAGGAGAAGCGGTTATGGAAAAAAGACCTTGTATCTCTGTGGGACAGATGTTTGCAATGCTTTTTGTAAGTCGTATGGTAGTAACGATGACGTACGGAACTTTACTCATTGGAGACTCAGATATTTGGGATCATTTAATTTCAGCTGGTATATCTTTTATTTTAACTTTTTTACTTGTTTTACCTATTTACAAACTTTTTAAAATGGATAACAAAATGAATGTTTTTGATAATTTACGAGATTTAATGGGAAAGTACGGATATATATTTATTTTAATTTATGTAGTCTACTATCTTGTAGTTACTCTCCATACACTTACTATATTTGACAATTTTATTTCTAATGCTATAAATCCTCCTATTTCTATTTCTCTTCTTTCGATATTTCTTTTATTATCTTCATGCTACGGTGCTTATAAGGGATTAGAAGCGTTAAGTCGTACTTCTACTTTTATAATTGTAGCTACAGTATGTTCACTTATA
The DNA here is from genome assembly GCA_944384825.1 of uncultured Clostridia bacterium. Classification (GTDB taxonomy): domain Bacteria; phylum Bacillota; class Clostridia; order Oscillospirales; family Acutalibacteraceae; genus UMGS1491. Next base: position 78,431 of record CALWUT010000006.1, on the reverse strand, counting down.
TTTTTAAGTATTTCTTTATTTTCAAGTATCGAAACAATAAATTTCAAGCCGCTTATGTATAATGGATATGAGTCTGTAGCTGAAGGCACTTTATATATGATTTCTCAAAGTTCGTGTATTGTAGCTATGGGATTATTGCTTCCGATGGCGTGTGGGAGTAAGTTAAGAGGAATTATTATATGGAATATAGGAGTTTATTTATCTTTTGCTTTGGTTATAATGTTGGTTGTAGGGACTATGGGCGATTTTGCAGACACTCAGCTTTTTCCTGTTTATACTGCTGCAAGCATAGGAAAATTTGGATCTTTTAGGCATCTGGATTCTTTATATTTAGGCATCTGGATTTGCGGAATCTTTTTAAAGACCTCTTTATTTTTGCTTCTTGCATCAGAAGGTGTAAAAAAAATATGGGGAGAAAAAATACGAAGAAGATTCATTTTAGGGTTTAGCGTAATACTTTCTATCTCTACATTCTTTATAGGAAATTTCAGTCTTCTAAGAGGAACTTTCATAACTGAGTTTTTATTTTTCTTTTTAATTTTTAATGTTGTAATCATTCCATTGGTGTTAATATTCTTAAAGAAAAGGAAACTTAGTAAGGAGGAAAAAATTTTTGAATCGTAAATTGATATTGACAGGACTCCTAATATGCGTAGTTACCTTATTGAGCGGATGCTCAGAACAACAACAGCTTCATCAAAAATTGATTGTCCAGGGAGTAAGTATAGATCGAAATGATGAAATTTATAAAGTAGCTGTGCAAGCATTAGATTTTCAAAATCCAATGAATGAAGATGAACCTAGTATTAAATTAATGGAAGTAGAAGGCATTTCAGTAATGGAAGCTTTGGATAATATTTCAAAGCAAACCAGTTTACGACCGGTATATTCTCAAAATTTAGTACTTATTTTAGGTGAAGAAGCAGCTAAGTCAGGAGTAAGTAATTTTATAGATTTTTTTGTCAGACATTGCGAGACGCGTCCTAAAGTTCAAATTTGCGTATCTAAAGGTAACGCGTCGGAAGTAATAAAAATCAAATCAGGCGAAAAGTTTTTAAAGTCTAAAAACATACATGATTTAGTGCCGATTGAATTAAATTCAGATGTATTGCATTTTGTTTCTAATCTTAAAAATACTAAAACTGATCCTTGGAGTGCTTGGTTAGAAGTTGAAGATAAAAATGGAATAAAAAGCATTCATTTAAAAGGAGTTGGAATATTTAAGGAAGACCATTTGATAGATTTTTTAGAAGGTGAAGAAGCTTTTGGATTTATGATTTTAAAAGGAGTTCCGAATTTTGGATCATGCACTTTGAATTCTGAGGAATGCGGTGACGTTACCTGTATTATTGATAAGGTTGTACCCAAAATTAATGCGGAAGTTCAAAATAGCGAAGTACTAAAGTTTTATATAAACTTAGATATAATTGCATCTACATTTTCGCTTGATAAAAATTTTTATACCCATAGTTTTGAAAGTATAAGTGAAGTAGTTGAGAAAAAATTATCAAATAAGCTAGGAAATATTTGTAGTGATGTTATAAATAAGACTTTAAAATTAGGAATAGATGTTTTTGAGTTTAGCAAAATTCTTAGGAACACCTACCCAAGTTATTTTAAAAAAATCGAAAGTGAATGGAATAAAATTTTACCTAACTTAGAATATAAGGTTTCTCAGGACGTAAAGTTAAAAGCAACAGGAAAAGAACCGGTTTAAAGTTCTTTTCCTAGACGTAGTAAATTATTTTTATTTCTTACATCCTTCTAAAAATCTCTTTCTATCTATAACTCTAGCCATGAGTCTGAACCAAAAATTATCATCATCGGGTTGGGTATTTCCGCTTGCTATCATATTTTTTTGAATTTGTTTCTCAAAATTTTTAAGGAAATTGATTTCATCCTCAATACCGACTCCATATGAACCGAAAACAATATAAGGTAAACATTTAGGTTCTATGGTATTGCCAGCCAAAACATCTACATTTTCTTGATGAATACGAATGTGCCTTCTTAGGCTAGTATATTGAAGAAAGTCCTCAAAGGATCTTTCATTAATACCTTTATAAATAAAATGACTTTCAAAAAATTCAAAGGCTTCCTTTGCAGCAATTTCGTTATGTCCTTCTCCTAGTAATTCTTCAAATTCCGGAAGATAATTTTTGTTAACTTCGTATTTGTAACCGGATTCCTTTTTTAATTTGCATAATAATTTTAATGCAAAATGTTCAGTTTGTGTATATAATGTACTTCCAGAAACTAACGTAACAACATCAACCACTATTATACCTAATGCTTTAAGGTTGGCCTTTGTAAACCACCATGCACCTTTTAACGGTAGTAGTGCTGCGTTTTTGATATACTGATAATGTTTACTTTGATTTTTTCTATATTTTTCTCACTTTCAGAATCCGCAGATACATTAGCAGAACAACTACTTAACTGTACTGTAGCCAAAAAACCTGATAGAACTTTAAATATGACTTTTTTGTTCATTAATTGTCCTCCTAAATTTTTTAATTTTATGAACCACATTAATTAAATTATAACTTATTTATAAATTAAATCCAAGGTCTTTTAATATATTTCTTAAAATTGTTAATTTATATATTTTTTAAAATATAACAATAAAAAATCCTAGTGGAAACCACTAGGAGCTTTGTAGCTGGTGCGGTCAGTGGGACTTGAACCCACACGTCTTTCAACACATGCCCCTCAAACATGCCTGTCTGCCGATTCCAGCATGACCGCAAAATTTTACTCTAACATTCATTATATTGATTATTATTATTTTGTCAATAAATTTTTGAAAATATTATTTACATCAAATAAGTTAATTAACTGTTATTTTAAATTACTGTAAATACTTGATTTATACAAAAAACAATGCTGTAAAACCAGCTTATTAAGCTTTACAACAATGCTTAAACTTAATATTGGTTGCAGAAGGTGGATTTGAACCACCGACCTTCGGGTTATGAGCCCGACGAGCTACCAGACTGCTCCATTCTGCGACATCTTGAATCATTTATAAGTATTATAACTTCTTAAATATTATTTGTCAAGTACAATTTTTGATTTTTTTGATTAAATTTACTTTTGGCGTTAATTTTCTATATAATATCCAAATAATTTGATTTACAATTAGTATTTTGTGAACATTTCAATATTTTACCAATTTAGTTGAAAATTAGTTAAATAATATAGTATAATTAAAATGATAGTATTTAATAAATTTCTTTAATTATTAAGTAAGGCTTTTTAATTGATATTAAAACAATTGGAGGTTTCAAATAATGCTAGAATTTTTATCAAATTTGGGAATATCGGGTCAATTATTAAGTACCTTGATGGTTTACGCGGTGGTAATAGGAGGAATGTATTTTTTGCTTTTTAGACCCCAACAGAAAAAAAGAAAACAGGAAGAAGAAATGCGTAAATCAATAGAAATAGGTGATGAAATTACTACTATAGGCGGAATAATAGGAAAAGTCGTAAGCATAAAAGAAGAATCCGATTCTTTGGTTTTGGAAACAGCGTCAGACAAAATTCGTATTAAGAAATGGGCAATAGCAGCTACAAACTCTCAAAAAAATCAATCAAAATAAAATGGTTTAATAATGATCACAGCTTTTACAAGCTGTGATTTTTAATTTTTTGGATACAATTTAATTAAATAAAAATGTTTTTTGTAAAAAATATAGGTATATGATGCAATAAAGTTGCGACTTAAAACTGATAGGAGGAATATATATGATGAAAAAGAAATTAAAATCTTTGGTTAAGGTATTTCCTTTGCTTTTATCCTGTTCATTGGTCGGATGTGGAAATATAAATAATACTACCAATACTACAAATGGACAAGAGCAATCAACTAACCAAAGTAGTGAATCTCAAACACATACTCAAAATAATGAAAGTGAATCACAAAATGAGGAAGTCAAGCCTTATAAAGATATTATAGAAAAACATAGAAAATTTATAACTGCTATTTCTGACGGAAGTTTAAAAGGCGATGAGGATGAGGAAGAATGGATGGAACAGCCATGGGCATATTTAATCTCCCATTTTAATTATTTAAAGGATAGAGAAAAAAGAGACCTAAGACAAGAAGCTTGCTATGCATTAAAGGATATAAATAACGATGGCACACCTGAATTAATTCTGCTTTTAAACGATTATACCATTCAAGCAATTTATACAATAGCTAAAGATGGCACTCCAAGGCTAGTGGATCATTATTGGGAAAGACATCATGGATACCTATATAAATCAATTCCTGAGGGCAATGAAGACGAGAGTATAATTTATATATGTTCATATGCTCCTGGCGGAGTATATTGTAAAATGGAACTGGCATTGTTACAGGATTTTGCAGAAGATACAAGAGGATTGTCTGTTGACGAAATATATGTTTATGATGAAAGTGAAACAGGTAAAACTTACCCCTATTATGCCGCTGATGTACCGGTTAAGCTATATGATACTCATTATTTCTATTCCAATACGGAAATTGGACTCGATGCTAATAAACCAATTACTAAACAAGATTTTGACCTAGCTATTGAAAAGTACGCAACAACTGATCAAACTAAAAAAGTCGGTCTTGAATTAAAACCGATTTTTTAAACCAAGTATAATTGTAAATAGCTTGATAAGAGAAAAACTTTATTTAATAAATCTTTAATTATATTAGGCATTAAGCAATTCCATTTCTTCCTAGCAATGCACGTGAAAGAGTAACCTCATCCGCATATTCAAGCGATGCGCCTACCGGAACACCATAAGCCAATCTGGTAACTTTGATTTCAGGATTCCTAATTAATTTCGAAATATACATAGAAGTAGCTTCACCTTCAACAGTAGGATTAGTAGCCATAATGACTTCTTTCACTTTAGAATTTTTAAGTCTTTCTATTAGTTCGGAAACCCGTATTTCTTCTGGCCCAATACCATTTAAAGGAGAAATTACACCATGTAAAACGTGATAAATACCCTTAAACTCACATGTATTTTCTATTGCTTCTAAATCTTTTGTATCTTCAACTACGCAAATAATTGACTCATCTCTGGTTTTATCAGAGCAAATACTACATAATTCTTTATCAGTAAAGCTATAACAGTTAGAGCAGTAATGAACTTTTTCTTGTGCTTCCAACATAGACTTTGCAAATGACTCTACTGTTTCTTTAGGCATTTTTAAAACTGAATATGCAAGCTTTTGAGCAGTTTTTTTGCCTATTCCCGGTAATCTTTCAAAGTGCTCTGTAAGCTTTAATAAATATACACTTCCATTTTTCCACATACTAAAAAATCCCCGGTAAATTCATTTGTCCTGAAATAGATTCCATTACTGAATCCTTTTCATTTTTTGCTTTCTTTATAGCTTCGTTTATTGCTGCTTTTATCATATCGGAAAGCATTTCAACGTCTTCCGGACTTACTACTTCCGGAGTAATTTCTATTTTTGAAACTTCCATTTTGCCTGATATGGTTACTTTTACAGCTTCTCCTCCTGCAGTAGCACTATACTCTTTGGCTTCAAGTTCTGTAGAAGCTTTTTCTATTTCCTCCTGAGTTTTCTGTGCTTGGCGCATCAATTGTTGCATACTATTCATTCCTGATCCTTTTCCACCTGGTAATCTTACTTTCATTTTTCATGTTCCTCCTCATTTATTATAACCTTTATATCATTGGAAATAGCTTTTTTTATAAATGAATCAATTAAATTAGAACCTGCTTTAAGTTCTTTATTATTCTTGGGCTTTGCTTCATATGGCCCAATACTGTAAGGTTTTCCTAATACTTTATGAATAGACTTTTTTAAGTTTGCTCTGTACTCAGGTTTTCTTAATATTTCAAATGCTAATGAGTTGCTGCATTTTATCAAAATGTAATTTCCTCTTTCATAAGCAGATGAGTCTTTTAAAGATAAGTAAAGCGGTTTTAGGTTGCTTTCTTTTTTAATTTCCTCAAGTACATTATACCATTCTTTTAATACTTCTTCATCATTTGAAATTGAATTTTTAATTTCATCACAAAATTTTGCAGAAATATTTTCGGATATCTCACTGGATAAATAAGATTTGTTTGAACTTTTTTCCGATAAATTGTTTTTTCCCCTTTTAAAATTTAAAAAGTGATAACAAATTTTTACTGCTGCTATTTCCAGTTCTAACTTTTCATTTGTTCCAAGTGAAATATTTTTATAAGCGTTTTGAAGAACTTCAAGACAATAAAGTATATCTTTCAAATCAGTATTTTTAATTATGTCATTACTGGAACTTTTAGAATCATCTGTAATTTTATCCACCATTATATTACGGAAGTATTTGGTTATTTCTTCGCAAAGTCTAACCATATTCTTCGACTCATTATATAATTTATCAATGTACTTTAGAGCTTCCGGAGAATCAGCTGACAGAAGTAGTTTTGCAAGACGTTCGGTAAAATCCTCACTTGCAATCCCTAAAACTTTTTTTACAAAGATTTCTTCAATTTTACCATTACACGTATTATAACATTGATCTAAAATTGATAAAGCGTCTCTCATTGCTCCATCGGAAGCAGCAGCAATTAATTTAGCAGCTGAATCTTCAATCTCTATATTTTCTTTATCACAGACATATTTCAATCTATTATATATTTCATCAGAAGATATTCTGTAAAATCCAAATTTTTGACAGCGTGAGATAATTGTTAAAGGAAGTTTATGAACTTCCGTAGTTGCTAAAATAAATATTACATGGTTTGGAGGTTCCTCCAAAGTTTTCAAAAATGCATTGAATGCTCCTATGGAAAGCATGTGAACTTCATCAACAATATATACTCGGTATTTACATCTCGATGGTGTAAATATAAGCTCTTCACGCATTTCACGGATATTTTCCACACCATTGTTGCTTGCAGCGTCTATTTCTACAATATCAAGTTCATTTTCTAACTCTGTACTTTTACATATAGTGCAGTTTCCGCATGGATTTCCAAGTATAGGAGATTCGCAATTTGCCGCTCGTGCCAGAATTTTTGCACAAGTGGTTTTTCCTACTCCCCTAGAACCGGTAAATAAATATGCGTGAGATATCCTATTGGAAGATACCTCTTTTTTTAAGATTTCAGTAATATGAGATTGTCCGACCACGTCATCGAATGTTTTAGGTCTCCACTTTCTATAAAGAGCCTTGTACAATATTTTTCTCCCCTGTAAACAATCGTATATGAACACAAAACATGTAATCCAACATGCAGTTGAACAAATTAACCATATCGCACGAAAAGTATTGCTTAATGCTGCTCGGTTCCCCGCCTGACATGGTTCACAATCATTCGTCGCATGGCACCTATCCAACTACATGTTGAATTACACGTACCTTGACTGACCAAGCTTGACTGACCAAGATTACTCTAATATAATTATTATACATTACGCAATGAAAAAATGCAAGATTAATTTTAATTATATTTTTTAACGGAAAGGGAAATTGTATTTTGGAAATAAAAATAGCCCATTGTGCAGATTTACATATTGGAGCCAAAAACAATTACCATGACGGTAAATTAAGTTTGGACAGCTGGATAAGTAAAGCTGTATTTTTTGGTATACTCGAAGAATGCGAAAAACAAAAAGTAGATTTTCTTCTTGTAGCAGGAGACTTATTTGATGACGTTAAAATTTCACCTTTTGAAGTCGGCGAAATCAAAGACAAACTAAATAAATCCGGTATTAAAACCATAATAGCTCCCGGCAATCACGACCCTTTTACATTTGATTCACCATACGCAGACGATGATTGGCCGAAAAACGTCCTGATTTTCAAGAAGAAAGAGATTTCATGCTTTGAAGATACAACCCTTAAAGTAAGAATCTTTGGAGCAGCATTTTGCAAAGCGTATGAAGATAAATGCCTTTTAAGTATTCCTGAAATTTCAAAAGACGATTTCTTAAATCTCGGAGTAATGCATGGGGATATTTTAAACTCCGGGAAGAGTCTTTATAACCCAATAAAAATTTCTGATATTGAAAAAAGCTCTTTGGATTATTTAGCTTTAGGACACATCCATAAACGAAGTCCGATACTTAAGTCCGGAAATACTTTTTATGCTTACTGCGGTTCGCCTCAAGGAAAAGGATTTAATGAACTCGGTGAAAAAGGAATATACATAGGTTTAATTTCAAAAGGTAACTGTAAACTTGAGTTTAAAAAAACTTGTATTCACTCCTATGAACAAGTTTTTATTGATGTTTCATTATGTTATACTCACTTAGAAATAGTATCTCGGATTTTAAAGGAGGTTAAATTAAAATATGGAAGAAGCTACTCTAAAAATATCTATAAAATTTTACTTAAAGGAAATCTGGCGGAAAATTTTATTATCAGTATTAACTACTTAAAAGACACACTTAGTAAATATGAAGTCTCTGCAGAGATTGAGGATGAAACCGAGGTAAGAATAGATATAGAAAAACTAAAATACAGAAATGATTTTAAAAGTATTTTAATTAGAAATGCTTTAAAAAAAATTCAAGATTCCAAAGATGAAAGCGAAAGAAAGTTAAATGAAGAAGCTCTAAAGTTAGGATTAAAATCATTTTCGGAGGATGTGAATTATCGTGAAGTTTAAAAGGATAGAAATTAAATCGTTTGGCAAGTTTAAAAATTTTGAATTTGAATTTCAAGACGTCGGCGACATGCAAATAATTTATGGGCCTAATGAGTATGGAAAGTCGACAATTATGGAATTTATTAAAATTATGCTGTATGGCAGAAGGGGAAAAGAAATTACAGTCCGAGAAGATAAAATTTTAAGAAACAAATATACTCCCTGGAATGAACCTCAAGTCATGGAGGGAACTATTGAATTTTTCCATGATGGCTGTGAATACCGACTCCAAAAGAAATTAAATAGCTCCTCTCCTTTAAAGGACATCGTGGAGCTTTATAATATATCCATAGGGGAAGTAGTAAGGCTGGGCAAAAAAGAAGAAATAGGGGAACATCTTTTTAAAATGGATCTGAAAACCTTTGAAAAAAGTTGTTATATAGGAGATATAGGAAAAGCAGAATTTGGAGAAGCGAAAGAAAATGAAGATAATCTTTCAGAAAAAATATTAAATTTTTCATTAAGTGGGAATATGAATATTTCCGTAAATAAAGCTATTTTAAGGATAAATAAAGCTATTAACGAATTGAAATCGTTAAAAGGTGATAAAGGAAAAATTCCTCTTTTAAAATCACAAATAAGTAATCTTAATGAAAGTATTTATAATTTGAAAAATTTTGAAAAAGAACAACTAAATCTCTTAGAAAAAATTTCCGAAACAAAAAAGTTAATAGAAGAAAAAATTTTTTTAAAAAATAGACTGCAATCAATAAAAGAAGAAAAGGAAATTTCTTTGGTTAGGAACTTAATAAAACTTTTAAAAAATAAAGAAAATTATATAAATAAAATCGAACGTATCGGTATTCTATATAATGATTTAAATGATATACTAAAAACAATTACTTTAATAAAAAAAGAAATTGATTTACAAAGCTGCAAAATAAGTGAAATTAAAAAATTTGTATTCTTAAAAGATAAAAAACCGGTATGCATTTCTGACGATGAAATAAAAAAATTAAATTCCAAAATAACTCTTAAAGAAAATTTAGAAAATAAAATAAGAATAATTGTAAAGCTTAAGTTCGAAAGTATAGAAAAATTACATAGTAAGGATAATTTAAATTCTTGCTTTAGACCTTACGTTGCGGATGAGATATATAATACTTTAGAAAAATATATTATATGCAAACATGACCTGGAAGAATTAAAAGAAATAAGAAATCAAGAAGAAAAAAAGGATTCTGTTAGTGAAATTAAGTTAAAAAAAGAAGCTTTAGAAAAAAGCCTAAAAGATAAAGATAAAGAATATCCATATAATATTAAAAAGAAATACATTTACAGTTTGATTCAAATGATAAATATGGGAGCGTTTTTTGGGGTTTGTTATTTTACAAGTCCTTATCATTTATATTTATTTATATTACTTAGTATATTTGGAGCTTTATCATTTTTTGAAATTTTAAACTTTAAAAAGCTGAAACATAAAATGTATTCCTTGCAAGAAGAAGTGGAAAAGTTAACTTTAATGATTAAAAACTCTAAAGAGTCTCAATTTAAAATTTCAAGTACTTCAGAAAATGCAGAAAACTTAAAAAGAAAAATTGTTAATTTAATTTCAGAAGAAAATAATTATTTAAACTGTCAGATTGAGAGAGTAAACAACTTTATAAATAAACTTTTAATGTTAAAAAAAGCCCCAAATATTCATGACTACTGAAAGAAATATGCAGAATATAATTACTTTCTTAAAAATCAAATTGCTATTGAAAAGTTTAATAAAGAACTTGAAAATTTAAAATTTAAAATTATAAGTCAAATTTCCAAATATGTTAAGATTAAAAATTATTCGGAAGCTTTAACTTTATTTGAAAATTTAGTATTAATTAAAAAGGAAATAAGTAATATTGATGAGAAGTCTTTATATATATCTGATTTAATTGGAATCAAAAATTTAGAATTAAAAAATCTAGAAAATTACTTAGAATCTCTAAAAATATCTAAAGAATATGAAAACAGCAGTAATGAAAGTATTGATGAGATAAAAAGACGAATAGAAGTACTGGAAAATTTAAAGCTGGAAGAAACTTATATAGAAGCTATAAAGAATGTTAAGCGTCCCGAAAGAAGTTTAAAAGAACTTAACGAAGAGCTAGAAAGTAAAAAGCAAAAATTAAGTAAAATGGAAAGTTACTTAACAAGCTTAATGATAGCTAAAGAATGTATTGAAGAATCATATAATGAAGTCAGAAAAAGCTTTATTCCTCTGCTTAATAAAGAAGCTTCCAGAATTTTTGAAAAACTTACCGGTGGTAAATATTCAAAGGTATACGTACAGAAAAATTATCAGATAACAGTCGAACACGAAAGCATAAATCACAGCTGCGATAACTTAAGCAGCGGAACAATCGATCAAGCTTATTTAGCTCTTAGAATAGCTCTTTCTAAACTTCTTTCTCGAAGCACTAATTTACCATTAATACTCGATGATGTACTTGTACGATATGATGAAGAAAGATTAAAATATACTTTGAAATTTTTAAAAGAATATTCTAAAACCCATCAAGTAATACTTTTTACCTGCCATAATTTTTATTTAAAAATGTTTCTTTAATTCTATAAACTCTAATTATAAAAAACTGCCTTATTATACTTACAAAGAGTAATTCAAGGCAGTTTAAATCAATTAATAAAATGAGAGCGGCAATTTGGGAAGCCCCTAAATCATGAATTAAATTTTATATGGTCCGTGTGCATATCTCTTATCTATAATAGTAAAACCATTATCAAAAACAGCATTTAAAAGATCTTCATCGTAGCCTTCATTTATAATTAATTGCTCACAACGAATTTTTAAATCTCCTTTTGATTCTAATAAGTTTCTTAATAAATCTTTGGAATAATGAACACAATTTAAACGAATACATTTAATTCCTTCATTGGACAAGTCAGTTAGTAATTGTTTATTTATTACGGTACTGTTTTTTAATAATATTTGATCTAACCTTAATCTGAGGGTTTCCACATTTTTATACAAATCTTCTCTAAAAAACTGAATATCGAATTCAGTAGATTGGGATAAATCCAAAAGATGATTCATTTTTGCAACTTCACGAACATTTTGGTTGATTTGAATGAAGTTAGATGCGCTTTCAGTATTCAAATTTTGAAAAACATTTAAAAGAAGATACCTTGCTAATTTTATATCTTTATTATTTTCGGGTTTTTTAGGTTTTTTGTCGGAGCTTGCAGCTGTATTTGTATTACTTTCGGATTTTTTTGAAACTCCGCCTGCTGAAGCACTTAAATCTGTCATAATTAGAGAAGGCACTATCAAGCTTCCCAATAAAAATTTAGTTATTAAAGATTTTTTCATTATATTTCCTCCCAATTTAATTTATTTAATTTGTTAACAAATATTATAATATAATTATAACTTGTTATCAATCAATTGTCAACTATTTTTTTTAAGATTATTTATTTTTATCTTATAAATTTCGTTACCTTTTAGTGCATATGCGCATGAACCAGACTCCATAATTATTTTTTTAAAGTAAGGTTGGTTATTTATATATCCTTCGAATTTTCCTTCACAGTTGTACGCATATAATTTATCTTTAGCGAAAGCAATAATTCGGTTTCCAAAGTACGCAAGACTTTTTAAGTTCTCATTCGTTGAAGTACATATGCTTTCTTTGCCGAACATATCTATTACTACTATTTCATCATCACAACTTTTGCCTTCAGAAGGGGAAAGGCAAAAGCAAATTCCTTTATCTCTTTTAAAATCGTAAAACTTTAGAAGCTTTGCGTCAAATGAAAAATTTTTAATACTTCCAAGCGCTTGGTTTATAACCGATAAATAGTTATCTCCAATTGCTAAAATATTTCCATTTGAAAAATACTTTACTTTTGTAACTAAATTATTTTCAAGTTTAAATTTATTTTGAGGTTCTTTAGATTTAAAATTCAATATATATAAATAAGAGTTTATATTTCCATCTTCAGTATTTATTCCGCAAGCTACTCCCTGATCTCCCGAAGAATTAAGTTCAAAATCACATATGTAATGTTCAGAAAAATAGTACCCATATTTTTCTGAATTTTTAGAGTCGTATACCTTTAATTCCGAAAGGTAATTTTGCGATTCTGTAACAACTGCATATTTTCCGTTTTCTGCAATACTACATGAAATAATATTATTATCAGTTTTAGAACTATAAATGCTCTTTGCGCAACTTTCTATTTTATAATTTTTTCCTCCTAAATCGTATATTATCGCCCGCAGTCCTCCGATTTTTAATAAAGGAGTACTAAAGTTATGCCGTTGAGTCCTTATTGTGCATCCGGAACTATTAAAAACTGTAAAACCGCTGTCACTCAGTACTACGGGATTTCTTCCGATGACAGCGAAATTCTCTGCTGCTACTGCTTGTCCTAAAATTTCCTGAGGAAATCCATTACCTACTCGAAATGACATCCAAGTCCCTTTTAGCCATAAAAGAACATTATCGGGGTGTAACTTTATTCTATTATTCCAAATAATAAGAAATAAAAAAACACTTGTTAATATTAATATTATTTTCTTTATATCTTTAATAAGCTTTAGAGTTTCGGAGCTTTTATGTCTACTGCTGTTTTCTTTAGCCCAGGACGAAAAAAATTTTTTAAAAGTCATAGCTTTAATTCCTTCGTTTTTTAATATTAACCATAAAATACTCTATTTAAGTAAAGTCCTTGAGGAGGAGCGGTAGGGCCTGCTAAGCTTCTATCTTTTTTCTCTAAAATTTCGGGAATCTCAGTAGGACTGATTTTGCCTTGAGCAATTCTTAAAATGGTTCCTACCATAATTCTAACCATATTATAAAGAAATCCATTTGCGCTTACTTTGATTTCTACCATTTGATTTTCTCGGTGCACTTCAAAATTATATATCGTTCTAACCATTCCTTTTGTTTCTCGCTTATCTATAGTAGCAAACGAAGTAAAATCGTGAGTACCTATAAAATTCCTTGAAGCGTCATGAAGCACATCACAGTCTAGCGGATACCAATAATGAAGAGCATAACTATGTAAAAACGGATTTCTTATTTTATCATTCCATATTTTATAGATATATTCCTTCCCTTTACAAGAATACCTTGCATGAAAATTTTCATTCACTTCTACTGCTGAAATTGCAGCTATATCTTTAGGTAAATACCTATTGAGTGCATAAACTATACTACCGGCTTTTATACTGCTGGAAGTTTTGAAACTAACACAGTACATATTTGCATGAACTCCTGAATCCGTTCTACTGCAGCCTTTTATATCTACTGCTTCACCGAGCACATTCGTAAGAGAGTTTTGAAAAACTTCTTGTACGCTTAAAGCGTTTTTTTGTATTTGCCATCCATGATATCTACTTCCGTCATACGAAAGCTTAACCATCAAATTTCTTTTATTATTCATACTTTTATAAGCATCTGACATAGCAAAACTCCACTTATCATTACCAAAGTAAAAATTAAAGCAATTATATCATTTGTTCCAAATCTGAACGAATTGAAATTTGTGTGACTTGAACTTCCATCATATCCACGAGTTTCTAAAGCTTCTGCAAGCTCGTCTGCTCTTTTAATCGAAGAAATAAAAAGAGGTACTAGTACCGAAGAAAAAGTTTTTATGCTTTTAAATAAATTTTTGTTTCTAAAACCGGCGCCCCGTGCCTTTTGGGCGCTTGTTATTCTTTCAAGTTCCTCAAACAGCGTTGGAATGAATCTTAAAGTAATAGTTATAGTAAGAGCTATATCTCTTGAACATATCCCTATTTTATCTAACGGTTTTAAAAGTTTCTCAATAGAAGAAGAGATACTGTTTGGTGAAGTTGTAAGCATCATTACTGAATTTATAAAAATAAGTGACACGAGCCTTAGACATACGCAGGAGCTGTTTCTTATATTTTTAGGCGTTACGTAAAAAATGCCTGTGGTTAAGAATTTAGATTCTGCTTCAAAAAATAAATTTATTAAAGTAGTAGAAATTGAGATTAAAAGTATTATTGCATTACTCTTAATAAATCTTATAAATGGTATTTCAGATAATTTCATCATTAAAATTCCAAAAATTAAAATTAGCAAAAGAGCTGCAATTTCTTGAGTGCAAAATACCACAAGCGACATCGCGCCGGAAATTATAAGCTTAGTTCGTGAATCTAACTTATGTATTAAAGAATCTCCCGGAATATATTTTCCAAATGTTATTTTTTTAGTCATTGATTTTCACCGTCTTTATTTAAAAGTTTAAGTATTTCTTGCCGAGCTTGACGAGTAGTAAGAATACTTTCACTTACATTAAATCCTCTTTCTTTAATTAAAGACATTACCTTAGTAATTTGAGGACTTTCAAGACCTAATCTTTCAAGCGTCTGAAAATCTTTAAATACATTCTGTGTACTGTCCAAGCACACCATTTTTCCCTTTTCCATAACCAGAACTCTTTGAGCCATTGAAGCAATTTCTTCCATTGAATGAGAAATTAATATAATTATATTGTTCTCTTTTTTATGATAATTTTTAAGACATTCAATAAGCATTTGTTTGCCGAAAAAATCAAGTCCCGAAGTTGGTTCATCAAGGACAAGAACTTCCGGTTTTAATGCTAAAACTCCTGCAATGGCACAGCGCCTTTTCTCACCTCCCGAAAGCGCTAAAGGAGTCTTTGAAAATAAATCTTTGCTAAGTCCTACAAACTCTGCCGCCTCTTGAACTGATATTTTAACGTCGCTTTCACGCAAGCCTTTATTTCTAGGTCCAAAAGCAATGTCATCAAAAACAGTTTGCTCAAAAAGCTGGTGTTCAGGGTACTGAAATACAAGTCCTACTTTAAAGAAAATTTCCTGAGGATTCCTAAAATCTTTTGAAATATTTTTATTATTTAGAATTACCTCGCCGGAAGTAGGGCGAAGAAGACCATTTAAAAGCTTCGCTAACGTAGACTTGCCTGAACCGGTTCTGCCTATTATCCCTAAAGATTCTCCGTTACTTACAGAAAAACTTAAATTATTTACAGCATTTAATTTAGAAGCATTGTCAAGATAATATGTATAAGATAAATTATTTACTTTAATCATTTTTATTTATTAGACTCCAATAGTTTAATTATTTCGTTTGCGCAGCTCTTAGTATCAATTGCGTGCAGAGAAACATCATAGCCTGATTTTTTTAGAAACAGTAAAATCTCCATGGATTGAGTAGGGGATATATTAACAATTTCATTAATGTTTTTATCCGAAAAAAGTTTACAAGGAGAATTAAAAAATTTTATTATTCCTCCACCCAGTAGCATTGCTTTATCCGCTGCCATTGCTTCCTCCATAGAATGAGTTATAAGTATTACAGTAGTTTTATGTATATCCCTAATTCTTTCAAGGCACTCTAAAATACTTTTCCTTCCTGCAGGATCAAGCATAGAAGTCGGTTCGTCAAGCACTATTATTTCTGGATTCATAGCAATAATACTAGCTATGTTCAGACGTTGCTTTTGCCCGCCCGAGAGGGAAGTCACGGGTGCACTTCTAAGCTCCAACAAATTAACTTCTTCAAGTGCCTTATCTATTATAAAATCCATCTTCTCACGAGGAACACATAAATTTTCAAGTCCAAATGCAATTTCTTCCTCTACAGTGCTTGCTATTATTTGATTGTCAGGATTTTGAAATACTACTCCTACTTTTCTCCTGATTTCAGACCATACGTTTTCATCTTTAGTATTCATTCCATCGACTAATACTTCACCGTCAGAAGGCAATAAAAGACCATTTATATGTTTGGCAAGTGTCGATTTTCCTGACCCGTTAGCACCTAATACAGCAATAAATTCACCTTTCTCAATCTGAAAAGTTACATTTTTAAGAATATAAAACTCTTTAAAGTAACTATAGCAAACATTTTGAAATTCAATAAACTTATTCATATTAATCACTTTCCAAACTATAATTTTAAATTATTTGGAGTCCATATAGCTGTATTTCCGGCCGGCATAATAAATTTTGAGCTCGAAACCGGAATTCCTATCTCATCGCAGCTAATAATTCCACCGCGATTTTTTGCTACGCCTTCATGAAGGATAAAGCTCATAACCGAAGGTGAAAGACCGGCTGAATACGAATTTATTATGAAAAACTGCGCCTTTTCAGAAAGTACTGATTCACAAAGTCTGACAAACGAAAAGAGTTTTTCTTCAATTTTCCATACTTCTCCTTTTGGACCTCTTCCATAAGAAGGAGGATCCATAATAATTCCGTCATATTTATTGCCGCGTTTAAGCTCCCTTAATACAAATTTTTCACAGTCTTCTACAATCCACCGAATAGGGTAGGAAGAAAGTCCTGAAAGCTTTGAATTTTCTCTTGCCCAAGAAACCATGCCTTTAGCAGCGTCAACGTGACAAACTTTAGCTCCTGCCGCAGCGCAGGCGAGAGAAGCACCTCCTGTATAAGCAAATAAGTTCAATATATTTAGCTTCTTTTTTGAATTTTTAATTAGATTTTCAAGTAAATCCCAGTTAACCGCTTGTTCAGGAAAAATGCCTGTATGTTTGAAATTCATCATTTTCACATGAAAATGTAATTTCTTATATTTTACTGTCCAGCTTTCGTCTGAAAGTTCATTCTTTTCCCAATGTCCTCCGCCTGTACTTGATCGATGATACACAGCGCTTTTATTTTTCCATCTGGGATCATTTTCCTCGTAATCCCATATTACTTGAGGATCGGGACGAATTAAAATTTTTTCTCCCCATCTTTCTAATCTTTTGCCTCTGGAAACATCTATAAGTTCATAATCTTTCCAAGTTGTAAATCTCATTTTTTATAACACTTTGACTCCTTTTTCAACTGGATTTTTAAGATTTTCACGAATAGTTTTGCATACTTCTTTAATAATCTCATTAAGCTTTTGCTTGTTGTGATGTTCAACCATAACTCTTATTTTTGGTTCAGTGCCTGATTCTCTAACTACAATTCTCCCTTCTTCTCCAATTGTTTCTTTCAAAGAATCAAAATATTCTAAAAGAAATACACTACTTTTAAGCATTCCTTTTTGATTAAGGTCAATTAAAATATTTTCAGATTTTTGAGGATACTTATTTATCATTAAATTTAATTCTGACGCTTTCTTACCTGAATTTATAATTATTTCTAAAAGTTTAAGTGCAGTTAGCTGGCCGTCCCCTGTAGTAGAATGCTTACCGAAAATTATATGGCCGGACTGCTCTCCTCCTAAAGAATAAGCTCCCTTTATCATTTCTTCAAGTACGTATCTGTCTCCTACTTTTGTTTCTATAAAATTTATGTTGTTTACCTTACAAAATTTTTTAAGCCCCATATTCGACATTATAGTTCCAACTAATGTACTTTTTGAAAGATTATCATTAGCTTTCATATCTAGTGCACATATCCCTAAAATAGCATCTCCATCTATTACATTTCCAATCTCATCAACTGCTTGGCATCTATCAGCGTCTCCATCAAATGCAATTCCCATGTCATATCCTTTTTCTACTACTTGATATGATAACTTCTCTATATTTGTAGATCCGCAGTCTTCGTTTATGTTTACTCCATTCGGGGAGCTGAAAATTATATCAGCATTTAAATTTTTAAATAACTCTTTTGCAGTATAAGAAGCAGCTCCGTTTGCACAGTCAACTAAAATTTTTAATTTGGATTTTGGGATTTTTACAGCATTTAGCAAATGATTTACATAATCTTGTACGGCATTATTATACTTTATAACTTTGCCTATTCCAGAACCTATAGGTAAATCTTTAATTTCTAAACTGTTTTCTATAATCCTAGATTCTATAAGATTTTCTAATTCGTCTGAAAGTTTATATCCATCTTTACTGAAAATTTTTATTCCATTGAACTCAAAGGAATTGTGTGATGCCGAAATCATTATACCAGCGTCTGCATTATATTTTTTAACTAAAAATGCTACTGCCGGAGTCGGAACTACTCCTAATAGTATTGCTTCTCCTCCTATAGAACATATCCCGGCACAAAGCGCCGCTTCAAGCATATCTGAAGATATCCTGGAGTCTTTTCCGATTAGTATTTTCGGACGTTTACTACTTTTGCCGGTTAAAACTCTTGCAGCTTCTATTCCTACTTTAAATGTAAGATCACAAGTAAGCTCTTTATTTACAATTCCTCTTATTCCATCTGTACCGAATAGTTTCCCCATGAAATATTATCCTCCAGTTTATAATTTGAGTTTGTGTTTATAAGGCTTAGGAGCTTTATTATTTAGTTTCCCTTGGATTTTCATATCCCATATGATGATAAGCCAAAGATGTTACACATCTCCCCCTTGGGGTGCGGTTTATAAACCCTATTTGTATCAAGAATGGTTCATATACATCTTCTATAGTAACCGCTTCTTCACCTATAGCAGCTGCTAAAGTTTCAAGTCCTACCGGACCGCCGGAATAAAACTTAATCATAGTTTCCAGTAATCGTCTGTCGCCGGCATCCAGTCCCAGTTCATCTATTCCCAGCTTGTCAAGTGCTTCTTTTGCAATGCTCGCACTTATACCGCTATTCATTACCTGTGCAAAATCTCTTACTCTTTTAAGAAGGCGGTTAGCTATTCGAGGGGTACCTCTTGATCTGGAAGCTATTTCATATATTCCTTCATCATCAAAATCTATTTTTAAAATAGACGCACTCCTTTTAATTATAGAAGCAAGCTGATCATTGCTGTACATTTCAAGACGCAATATTACTCCAAAGCGGTCACGTAAGGGAGCGGTAAGCTGTCCGGCACGAGTAGTAGCTCCTACCAGAGTGAATCTTGGCAGAGGCAGGTGATAGGAAGTAGCCATCTGACCTTTTCCGGTTACAATATCTATTGTAAAATCTTCCATTGCCGGATAAAGTATTTCCTCCACGTTACGCGAAAGTCTGTGAATTTCGTCAACGAATAGAACATCTCCTTCTGCAAGGTTAGTCAGAAGTGCCGCTAAATCTCCCGGCCTTTCAATTGCTGGGCCTGAAGTTATTTTTATATTTACTCCCAGTTCATTTGCTATAATCATAGAAAGAGTGGTTTTGCCAAGTCCGGGAGGCCCGTAAAGCAAAACATGATCTAGAGCTTCTCCGCGTATTTTCGCCGCTCCTATAAATACTTTTAAATTCTCTTTCGCTTTCTCTTGACCTATGTATTCATTTAAAGACCTTGGTCTAAGCGGATTGTCAAATGAAGCTTCACCATCTTCTGCTGTTTCTGAGGGACTTAAAATTCTGTTTTCCATTTCTTCTTTCAATAAATTACACACCTTTTCCTACATATTTTAAAGCTATCTTTATTATTTCTTCTACAGAAAGATTGTCACTTAAATTTGATAACCATGGTTTAACTTCTGCTGAAGAGTACCCTAGTGCCGCTAAAGCTTTTATAGCTTCTTCTTT
Source organism: uncultured Clostridia bacterium (assembly GCA_944384825.1). Classification (GTDB taxonomy): domain Bacteria; phylum Bacillota; class Clostridia; order Oscillospirales; family Acutalibacteraceae; genus UMGS1491. The sequence continues at coordinate 58,381 of CALWUT010000006.1, read as the reverse complement.
ATTCCGCGAAACTTCAGGAGCTTTAAACCCAGGACTGTAAAAACTCAAGCTCTTTATTTTATCTTTTAGCTCCAAAATAATTCTTTGAGCTGTTTTAGAACCTACTCCGGAGGTAGTAGTCAAAGCTTTGCTATCTCCCGAGGAAACAATCTCAGATATATGCTCAGGAGAAAACTGAGATAAAATTCCTAACGCCGCTTTAGAACCCACTCCTGAAACAGAAATTAACAGTTTAAAACATTCCATTTCCGAAAGATTTGAAAATCCGAAAATATCTATAGCATCTTGTCTGACGCTCATGTAAGTGTATACAGTAATTTCTTTTTCAATAAATTCACTATAAAACTCCTTTGTGGCAGAGCTTGTAATACACTTATATCCTACTCCCGCACATTCAACTACTATGAAATTATCTTTAATTACCGTTAGTATGCCTTTAAGACTGTATATCAAATTAAATTCACACTCCATATTTATATGTAGAACTATAATTTTTTACTTAACTTGGACTCTAAAATGCGTTTATTTACATAGTGATATCCCAATGAATTAGCATGGCATATCCCTACTGCAAGTGCGTCAGCGGTATCGTCAGGCTTTGGTATTTCATCTAAATTTAAAAGTATTTGAACTGTTAACATCACTTGGTTTTTTAATGCTTTTCCATAACCGGTTACGGCATTCTTTACTTGTAAAGGAGTATATTCATATGTTGGTATATTATGCTTCTTTGCTGCCAGAAGTATTACTCCTCTAGCTTCCGCTACTTCGATAGCTGTTTTTTGATTGTTTTGAAAATATAATTTTTCTATCGCTACCGCATCCGGCTTATAGACATTTATAATTTCACATACTCTGTCAAATATACTTTCAAGTCTATAAAGAAAGTCATCTTTGCAATTCGTTTTAATTGCTCCATAACCAAGGGAGGAATATTTACAGTTTTTAAACTCTACTGTTCCATATCCGATAATAGCATATCCCGGGTCTATTCCTAATATTATCACATTATTCACCTCTGCTCAAGAAAACAGTATACCACCGTTTAAAACATAATGAAACACAAAATCCTTCCGGCATTCATAGTATATTATTGGGAGTTGATAAAAATGAAGACATACAATAATCCAGGTTGTAGATGTGGATGTGGTGTCGCTGGTACTGTTTTGGGAGTAATTTTCGGAATAATTGTAGCGTCACTTTTTGCGGCCGGTCTGACACCTTTAATTATAAACGCCATTTGGGTAGCGCTTGGTATTGGCGGAGCTGCACTAATTTATATTTTAGTACTTTCAGCACTTAGTTCCTGCGGTAACTTATGTTGTAATTTGGAAAAATGCTTATGCCGTAATATAAAATGTTTGCTTGCAGGTTCATTAGGTACAATTCTTTCCGTTTTAGTACTTACAGCGATTTCCTTAGAAATAACCTCTACTGCTGTAACAGTACTTGTGGGAATCGGAACATTTTTCTTAATATTTCTTATAGCGTCCCTTGTATCTTTTGTAAAGTGTTTAGCATGCAGTCAATAAAATACTCCCTTATCAATAAGTACTGGAAACACACATAATATTTATAAGTAAAAAATTCGCCTTATACTTTTTAGTGTAAGGCGTTTAATATGTATGAGATTAGACCGAAATCGAAGTAATATGGAATTTTTATTAGATTTAAATTAAACATGTCGAATAAATGATTAAAATGGATGAATTTGTCGAGTATTTGAATTTAAAGATTGATTTATAAATTTTATACTAATATAATTTATGTGTGATTAATCATCACTTTCATTCAGACTTAGAAAGGAAAATTTATATGAATGATTTTTTAACTAATTCTCAATTTTCATCAAATCTAAGGTGTTCTCATCATACGCAAATTGATTTGCCTGTTCAGCTGGCAGAAATAAAACGATTAGTAAGGAGTATAGGTATTCCGACCAATCTGATTGGGTATGAATATATTGTTGAAGCACTAAGATATATGATAAACTCTAAAGAAATTTTGTTCTTGAATGAGGTATATAAGCATATTTCTGAACTTCACAAAACTTCTGTACAAGCTGTAGAAGTTTCAATCAGAAATGCTATTAGAAAGGCGATGAAAGTAAATTCTGATTTTATCCTAAAAACATTAAAGCTTCCAAATTCTATAGTTTTAAGCAATTCTATTTTCTTAAATACTCTTAAGGAAGTTCTTTTCGAGCAAATTTTGATTTCTTAGTAAACTCCAACATTTAAAAACAGAAAAATTTATATCCTCCCTAATTGCACAGGGGAGGATATTTATTATACTATGATTCTTTGTCTAATATCAATATGGGATCGATAAATTTTCCATCTTTATTTATCATTAGGTGTAAATGAGATTCATCAAGCGATTCGCAAGGTACTTTGTCAATTAATCCGATTTTTTCTTCACCTGTTATTCTTTTGCCTTTTTCTACATTAACATTTTTACTTAGTCCGGAATAGTATGCAATAAATTTACCGTCATGTGAAATTACTACTGTAGTTCCATATGAAGGATCTTCATATACGTCTGTTACAGTTCCGCTTGTTATAGCTTTTACTTCGCTTCCAATTTCAGCCTTAAAATCCGTTCCTTCATGAGCTCTCCAGTCGCCCAAGGTCTTACAGTATACAAGATTTCCGTCACTAAATTCTTTGATTACTGTGTTACCGGATGGATAAGATATTGGCAGCGTTTCCGATTTGTTATTCCATACTTCTTGAACCTCTTCTGCATTTTCTTCCTGGTGAGTTTTGGATTTTGAAGCGCTTTCAGAAATTTCAGGTGAAGATGCTTTATCATATGGGATAGCTGAACGTTCATTTTTGTTATTCTTACTTTGGTTATTTTCTTCTAATATAACAGTCTTATCTTGTTGGGAAGCTGTTTTGCTTTGAGTCTTAGATGATCTGCGGCTGCTTACGGTATCTTTTGTGTTTTGCGGCGCGACAAAGTCTTTTACAGTTTGATACGTAGACCATCCTGCTACCGAGACCGCTGCTAAACAAACAAGTAAAGCAAAATAAAATTTTGGATTTTTCCCCTGTTTTCTTTCATTCTCTTCTAACTCATTTACATCATTTTCGCTTTGCATATTCATAAAATAATGCACCTCCGTTTTTTATTATTGTCAGAAAATGAGTTACATATGCATATAATTCAAATAAAAAACATAACTTACTCCTCGGTATGTTATAATAGTAACATCAAACTAGATAGGACTGATGTATTATGAATTTAAAGGAAGAGTTTATATCCTTATACGAAACTAATATAAAAAGAGACGGATCTAAAAAATTGTTGGAATGGCTTCAAACTACAGATTTCTTTACCGCTCCGGCAAGTACTAAATATCATTGCGCATGCGATAGCGGACTTTTAATGCATAGTCTGAATGTATATAAAGTGATGATGGATAAACATTACAATGAGGGTGAAGACAACAAAGAAAGTTTTGCCGTGTCAGCTTTACTTCATGATGTTTGTAAGGTTCAATTCTATAGGGCTCTTAAAAGAAATGTGAAAAACGAGTCCACAGGTATATGGGAACAAGTACCTTACTATGCGGTAGAAGACGCATTCCCTTACGGCCACGGAGAAAAATCTGTATTTCTTATAGAGCGGTTTATGCGACTTAAAACCCCTGAAGCAATGGCAATTAGGTGGCATATGGGTGGATTTGATGATTCGGCTAAATGCGGAAGCTTTTCTATAAGTTTAGCTTTCGGAAAATTTCCGCTGGCCGTCAAACTTCACCTTTCCGATCTTGAAGCAACTTATCTTTGTGAGAAAGGTACGTCTAAGGTTGTTAAATAGTTAAGCCCTCAAATATTTTGAAAGGAAGTGAGCTTAAATTAAAGTTTTAGTTTTGAATTCCGGAAGTTCTTCTTTAAAGTATAAGTTTATAGACATGACTAATGAAAATGTTATCTGTAATGGATTAATCGAAAAGATAAATGTTGGTGACGCTAAATTCTCTTACTGTACTTTTAAAGGTTTGTCGGTTAATAAACATCTTTATGATATCGACAGCCATTATAAAGCAATTGAGTATATACTTAATACTCTTTTAGATGAAAAAATCGGAGTTATTAAAAGTATAGAAGAAGTAACGGCAATAGGACATCGTATTGTCCATGGAGGAAAATACTTTAAAAAACACGTTTTGATAACGAGTGATGTAATTAAAAAAATAGAATCTCTTATTTCACTTGCTCCGCTTCATAATGAAGCTAATCTGATGGGTCTAAAGGCATGTGAGAAATTGTTTGGAAGTAGCGTCCCTCAAGTTGCCGTATTTGACACCTCTTATTATTCAAGCTTGCCTCCCGAAGCTTATATGTATCCTATTCCATATGAGTATTACAAAAATTATGATATCCGTAAATATGGCTTCCATGGTACTTCTCACCAGTTTGTAGCAGAGCGGTACTGCGAAATCACCGGCCAAGATATCTCAAAGCTTAAAATTATCAGTTGTCATTTGGGAAACGGATCTTCTATAACGGCAATAAAAAACGGAAAAGCAATAGATACAAGTATGGGGTTAACTCCTCTTGATGGTATTATGATGGGTACAAGATCGGGATCTATAGATCCTTCCGTAATATTTTACCTTGCTGAAAACGGAATACTTTCAGTCCCCGAAATAAAAAATATGCTAAATAACAATTCAGGACTTAAAGGAATTTCAGGTATAAGCAGCGATGATAGGGAAGTACTTAAAGCAGCAGAGTCTGCAGGAAATAAAAGAGCGGCTCTTGCTCATTCTATAATGGTACATCAAATCACTAAGTTCATCGGAGGATATATTGCTACTATGAACGGATGCAGTTCAATTATCTTTACCGGAGGAATAGGGGAAAATCAATGGATACATCGTCAAAAAATATGTGAAAATTTTTCTTACATAAACTTAAAAATAGACAAGAATATAAATAAGTTCACTATTAAAGGAAAAGAAAGTAGAATCTCTAGTGAAGATTCTGGAGTAGACGTTTATGTCATCCCTACAAATGAAGAACTAGCTATAGCAAGAAAAACAGTTAATGCAATCTTAGAATTGGACTGAGGTGTTTCGAAAGGTGAGATTAAAAACCGTAGGATTACTCACTAGCGGCGGCGACGCTCCAGGAATGAACGCTGCCATAAGGTCTTTTACTCGTTATGCTGTTACTCAAGGAATAAGAGTTTTCGGTATAAAAAGAGGGTATGTAGGCCTTAGAACTGCAGACATGTATGAAATGAATTTAAGAACTGTTTCGGATATCCTTCATAGGGGAGGAACTATTCTTTATAGTTCCAGAGATCCCGAATTTCAAACTGAAGAAGGAATCCAAAACGCTTTAAAAACCTATAATGAATCTAATTTGGACGCATTAGTAATTATAGGTGGGAACGGAAGTTTGAAAGGTGTTAAAGCTTTGAAGGATAAAGGAGTAAAATGTATTTTTATCCCTGCTACAATTGATAATGACGTATCATATACTGACTACTCTATAGGATTTGACACAGCTATGAATACTGCTTTGGAAATGATTGATAAAATTAGAGATACTACCAGATCTCATGAAAAATGTAGTGTAGTGGAAGTAATGGGAAGAAAATGCGGAGACTTAGCTCTTAATATAGGTATAGGAGTTGGCGCAACTTCGATTTTAGTTCCGGAAATTACATATGATTTCGAAAAGGATATAATAAGTAGAATTAAATATACCCAGAATATTGGAAAAAGACATTTTATAATTGTTATAGCAGAAGGATGTGAGAAATCTTTGGAAATTTCTAAAAAAATTGAAGAAAAAACCGGTATAACAACTCGGTGTACAATATTAGGGCACGTTCAACGTGGAGGATCTCCGACGCTGCGGGATCGCGTAATAGCTAGCGGAATGGGATATTACGCAGCTCAATTGTTAATTGATAAAAATTTTAATAGAGCTATAGCAATTGCTTGTGATAAAATAATAGACTACGATGTTGATAGTACTTTAACAGTTAAAAAGAAGTTTAATTTGAAACTTTATAAAGAAGCTTTAAATATTTCGATATAAAAAATTCAGGATTGGAGAGTGATTCACCTATACAAAATGGATATTTTGTATAGGTGGAGAGATAATGAAACTTAAAAACCGCATACCCACAATTGTTCACAATTCTATGTTCTCTGTAATGTCTTTAGTTTTAGCTTTTTTGGGTAACTTAACTCTTTTCCCGGTATTTCCTTTCTTAAAAGCTGATCTTTCTGATATGCCTATTTATCTTGCAACCCTAGTACTGGGGATTCCATCAGGAATCACAGTTCTTTTAACTGTTTCTATAATTAGAATGCTTTTATTTAGTGCCTCCGGATGGATAGGATTTATTATTCGTATTACTACTACAATACTAATAATTTTTTTAGGAATAATTCAAAGATATAAATTGTCAAAGTTTTTTAATATTATGATTATTTGTGTTGGAATTATTATATGTCTTATTGTAAAGCTTTCACTAAACTATTTTTTCTGGATAAATTTTTTTTCCATTTCTAAAGAATGTTTGAGTTCATTACTATGGAGTATCATACTTCCGTATAATATTGCGAAAATTTTATTTAGTGTATTTATTGCATTTTATGTAAAAGAAAAGTATATAAAAGAAAGAATATAAAAAATTGAATCCAAGAAAGTTGGTAAATTATGAAAATCTCTCCTTCGGTACTAGCATGCGACTTTACAAAAATGGGAGAAGAAATAGTTAAAGTTTCAAATGCAGGTGTAGATATGATACACTTAGATATAATGGACGGAAATTTTGTACCGAATATCTCATTTGGACCTGCAATTGTAAAATCATTGAGGAAAAAGACTTCTTTACCCTTTGAAACCCATTTAATGATAACTAATCCGCTAAACTATATTTCAGAATTTATAGAGTCGGGAGCGGATATAATTACTTTTCATTTGGAATCAGACAGTAATACTATGAAAACAATAGAAAAAATTAAATCATTAAAGAAAAAAGCAGGACTTTCAATTAAACCAAAGACCCCTCCGAAATCTCTTTTCCCTTATCTGAAATATTTAGACTTAGTTCTAATAATGACAGTAGAACCGGGATTTGGCGGTCAGAAATTTATGGAAAATCAATTATATAAAACAACAGTTTTAAAACAAGAAATTATACGTCAAAATTTAAGCACTCTTATAGAAATAGACGGCGGAGTTAATACAAACACAATAAAAGTTATTAACAGCTACCCTATAGATATATGCGTTTCTGGAACGTGCATTTTTGAATCCGATAATATTAATCAAACAGTTAAATTTCTTAAACTGGGAGGAAAATTTTAAAAGTTTTATGAAGCCGCACAAGTACACTTATATATTTTCAGTAATCGGGATGTCATTATTAGTTTTTGCACTACTTATCTTTTCTTTTAAAACCAAAATAAGTTTAAAAGCCAATAACAAAGTTTCTGAACAGTCGACTTCCGAATCTTTGCCTTCTTCCCCGCTTCCTACTGAAAATTCAGATTTAAAAACTGATATTATTGGTATATGGGTTCCTTATTTAGACTTAGAAATTCATTCTCCTGATAATACGGAAAAAGTTTTTAAAAACAAATTTGAATTAATTATAAAAAGAGCGAAAGAATTTAATGCCAACACTCTTATTGTCCATGTAAGATCTCACAATGACGCGCTTTATCCTTCTAAACTATTCCCATGGTCTCACCTTTTAACCGGTACTCAAGGAAAAGATCCAGGATTTGATCCACTTAAATGTATGATTCAAATGTGTCACGATAACAATCTAAAATTTCATGCATGGATTAATCCGCTTCGTATAAAAACTCAAACATATCCAAAAGAACTATGTAAGTCGAATACTTTCTTCAAATTTGATTCCGAAAAACATTTTTTACATCATACAGATGGTATATGTTATAATCCTGCTTATGAAGAGATCCGGCAAATAATAGTTGAAGGAGTTAAAGAAATTGTAAGCAATTATAGTGTAGATGCCATTCATTTCGATGATTATTTCTATCCTAATCCTCAAACTTTGACTTCCGAAGACAAAGCTTATATAGAATATACCAACGATTCTGATGTACATGAAAAAATGTCTTGGGATCATTGGCGTAAAAAAGCTATAAATTCACTTGTAGAACAAGTTTACAACGAAATAAAATGTGTAAATCCAAAAATAGAGTTTGGAATTTCTCCCCCGGGGAATTTAAAAAAATGTGAAGAAGCAGGAATAGATTTAAAATTCTGGTGCAATCGAAACAAAAAATGTATAGACTACATATGCCCTCAAATTTATTGGAGTACTAAATATGAAGCAATGCCTTTCGAGAAAGTTGCTCAGGAGTGGAAGAAAATTATAGATAATAATGAAATAAAACTCTATGGCGGAATAGCGGTATACAAAGCGGGTACAGATCTTGATGACGGAACATGGAATACTGAAAATAATATACTTAGTAAAGAAGTATCTATACTGAAAAATTTAAATTATAGTGGTACAATACTATATTCGTGGAGGCAACTAAACGAATCTAAAATTAAACAGGAATTAGAAAATTTACGTGAAAGACTAAATAGTGGGTTTTAACAATTAAATCATTATTTAATATTATTTAATAAACATAAAAACAACCACCTTGTAGGTGGTTATTTATTTAAACTAATTCCAGTCCCAAAAAAATTTTTCAACTACTACATCAGTAGACCAACCATGACTTCTAGCGTAAGCTTCTGCATCCTCTAATTTTTTAAATCTTGGTGAATATCTTTTTTTCCAAGGTTTTTCATCTTCCGGACCGACAATATAAGTTGTTATTAAATTAAGTAACATGTCTCCGTAACCATATGCTAGACGGGTTGGATCTGAATTTATAAATTCTAAAAAATTTCTGCCTGTCCCTTCCGCAGGCTCCAACTGAACAATAATTCCACCTGATACATTTGCTAAGTTTAAATCGCTTAACTTCTTCATTATATAACAAAGACTCCCTAATCATTTTTGACATTTTAATAATGTCATTTCTTTAAGTACCTGTCAAGGCTTTTTTAACTCAAAAATAAAATTTAAAACTTATCAACAAAAAAATCATTCCTAAGCAAACAAAATAGTCTGATAGATTACATACGGGAGGAAAAAATGTAATTTTTAAATAATCAATTACATATCCTAAAGTCAATCTATCAATTAAATTACCTATTCCCCCTCCTATTAAAAAAGCTAAAGACAAAATTGTTAATAAATTTTTGTTTTTCAAAGTAAAAACAAGATAAAATAAAAATAATATAATAAGAGTCGTAGCAATAACTAACAGTAAACTTTTTCCCTTCATTATTCCGAAAGCCATCCCAAAATTGCTTACGTTTACTATTTTTAAAAAAGGTATAAATGTATTTATTTCCGCCCCTATTGATAATTCTGTTCTTACTTTAAATTTGAAAATCTGATCCAACAATGGTATCAAAATTACTGAAGACCAAAACCAAAACATTATTAATCACATCCAAAAAGAGTTATTAGTTTTAGATTATCATTAAAAAACTCCTTCCTTATGCTTAACAACAATAAAGGCAGGAGTTTATGATACCGAATATAATAATTGTTTTATCAACTGTCTTTTCTAAGTATACCACCATAAATTCCGGCAGAGTTTATAAAAGATGATTTATCAACTATATAACTTTGTCCGAATTTTAAATTTTGGTTATCTACTATAGTCGTCGAATTGAATTTTTCTGAGAAAGGAACTTTTTTATTGGGAGTTTTGATTTCAGCTTTAGCTTCACTTTCCGGGAAAGACGAAAAAGATTCATCAGTAGCTTTTTCCTGAACTTCAAAATTAGGAATTTTTTTAATTATTTCCAAATGCTCTTCATATATTTTTTCTAGGCAGCTTTTAAGCCGTGTAGACTCTTTTTTTAAATTTTCAGCTATTTCTTTTTCAAATGCTACTTTCTTTTTCGCTTCACTTATAAGAGCTTCGGAAGTATTAGTAGCCTCTGAAATTATATTACTTGCTTTAGTTTTAGTTTCATCTAAAGATTTTTCTGTAATCGTTTTAAGATCTAAGAGTACTTGACGTATTGAATCTTCTTCACTATAAAACTTTTTAAGAGTTCTTTCAAGTTTTTGTACTGTTAAAGTAAGATTTTGATTTTCTCTCATCATCTCTTCGTAAGATAACTGTATATCATCTACAAAAGCATCCACGTCTTCCGGTTTATAACCACCAAAAGCAGCTTTTCGAAAACTTATATTCTTAATGTCATCACTTGTAAGCAAAAAACTTCAACCTTTCCTATTTAGAACTAAAAATACATTCCTCGATTTTCAACTTCTGCCAGTATATCTTCCCCCTCTATTTCTACATTTCTCGGCGTCACGACAAAATTATCCGCAGAAACTTTTTTTATTTTTCCACCTATAGCATAAGCTATTCCGCTTAAAAAGTCTACTAATCTTCTAGACTCAGATTTTGGTGCAAGCTCGAGATTAAGTACTACGGTATGCATTTTAAGTAAATCGTCAGCGATATTTTTTATGTCTTCGCCAAAACGTTCCGGTCTGCAAAGTACAATTTTAAGCTTAGAAGCTGCATGTATATTTACTACTTTACCCTTAACCTCATTTTTTCCTTCCAAAGGTTGTGAGAATAATGAGTTACTGCTTTCCACTTCTAAAGAGTCTTCATTACTTTTATCCTCTTCATACTCTTCAGCGGGATTCCACATTTCTCTAATTTTTTCAACTAATCCAGGCATATTAACATTCCTCCCATATCTTAATTATAGTTTATGTATTACTAAAATGTAATTTGAACTAAAATAGATGAATATCTTCTTATATTATCCTGATAATGTTAATGAATGTCAATAACAAATAAGATTATTCGACAAAATTTTGTAAAAATTGTTATCTTATTGTACTGATAACTACTGTAAAATTTTAGAAAACATAAAAATTAAACTTTTTTTCCGTCATATAAATTTTTCCCGCTTACAACTACGCTATCTCCCGCCTGAAGATAATCTTCATCTTTAATGTACCGAGGATCTTGGGAGCATATCACGAAATCATCCTTAGAAAATATTATTTTTACACGTTTAAACTTTAAGTAGTTTCCCCGCTTAACAAAAACACCAAATTCACTATTATTCTTTTTATGTAAAGAGGATTTATTTATCTTTATTCCGGAATAATCTCCAAGATTTAATTCAATTTCTTCTTTTCTAATTATTGCTAAGTTGGAATTCATATAATCACATGAAATAACCACTATCATTTTATTTTCCTCACAAGGAGTTACTAATTCGATTTTGCTTGGTAGATATTCATTACTGCCGTCTGTATTTATAACATTTAACTTAGCGTCATATATATCTTTTAATCTCTCTCCTTCTTCAACGGGCAGATAAAAAATTGAATACCAAGTATCGGATTTTACGATTTTACCTATAGCTTTGTCTGACTCTGACAAAGCCGGAAATATATTGTTAAAATCAAGATTTTTAATATCTCCCGATAATAAATTGTTATAGTTAAGTTTAGTTTCATAACCATCAGTAAATCTTAAAAATTTTCCGGAATGTGGAGCTATAATACGTGAAATAACATTTGAACCGGTTAAATTAAGACTATCTTTTTCAGACTTTAACAAATTAAGTTTACTGTTTGTATAATCAGTTTTTTTAAGAATTACTTGTTTTCTATTTAACCAGTACCATAAATTTTGACGTATATATTCAGACAAAGAAGTATTTAAGTTTGAATTTGAAGATATTAGTTTTATTATATTTTCATTTACTTTTTTATTTAATTCTTTAACTCCTTCATCAGACGTTAAAATAGTATTACTGAGGGATTTTTCTAAAAATTCTATTTTCCTACTTATATTATCTAGTTTATATCCTAAAAGTACTTCTTCAGGAGAGCTATATATTTTAGCAATTATTGAGTTTTTAGAAACTTTTTCCCCGTTCAGGCAGGTAAACATTACATTATTCTTATTAAAGCTTTCTGGTTGACTAATAACTTCTTCGTCACGTAATATAAAACCTCTGGAAGTTACAATGTCTTTATAATCTATGATTTGGACAACTTCTGTTTTAATTCTGTCATTGATATAAACAAACATACTACATCCGATTATTGATAAAGCAGATAATAAAATAAGACTTCTTTTTGTCTTTTTTTTACGCTTTTTTCCCATAATTTCACTCACCATATAAAATTTTTGATGATTTCCTTAGAACAATCTGTAACTTCTGAAAAATTCTTATAATCATCTAAATATATCCAATTTATTTCTTTATCACGTTTAAACCAAGTAAGCTGGCGTTTAGCATAGTGCCTTGTAGATTTTTTTATACTCTCCATTACGCTTTCTAAAGTTACTGATTGAGGATTTTCAAGGTAATTTACGATTTCGTTATACCCAATTGCAGATTTAGCGGTTTTACTTAATTTAGTGTTTCTCAAATTTTCTACTTCTTTAATAATTCCGCTTTTAAACATTTCTTCTACACGATTTTCTATCTTCTCATACATTAATTCTCTATTTCTAAAACTTATTCCTATTTTACATACTTCATATCGGGAAACTATATTTTTAGATTGCTCGGCCTGGGTTGAAATAGGATAACCAAATGAATAAAAAAATTTAACTGCTCTTAATATTCGTTTAGTATTATTAACATGAATTTTTTTTGAACTTTCAGGGTCTATTTTTTTAAGAATTTCCATAAGTTCAACTCCTGAAAGCGATTCAAAAGTTTTTATTAAGTTATAATGATCTTCAACAATATCTGCGGACTCGAATTTTATATCTCTTATTAAAGAATCTATGTATAAACCTGTACCCCCAACAACAAAAGGAAGTTTACCTTTTAGGTAAACCTTTTTTATACAGTCATGAGCAAGACTGATAAACTTTGCAACACTAAACTCTTCTTTTATCGAAACTATATTTACAAGATGATGGTTAACTTTTTGAAGTTCCTTTTTACTAGGCTTAGCGCTTAAAATATTAAATTCTTTGTAAATTTGCATTGAGTCTGCAGATATAATTTCTCCTTTAAATTTTTCAGCAAGCTCGGTAGAAAGCTTGGTTTTTCCGGACGCTGTAGGGCCTACTATACTTACAATCTTTATTTTTTGATTTTTCATTCAGTTTCATATCCTTTTAAACTGTTGTTCAATAAATTTTTTGCTAAACTCCAAATATATTGGCCTTCCATGGGGACAATATTTTAAATTTGGATTATCCAAAAGAATTTTCACTAGGTTTAATATTTCATCTTTTGAAGTTTTCTTGCCCGCTTTTATAGCACCTTTGCATGCTATATTATGATAAAGCCATTCGAGTTTTTTAGGATTTGTATTTTTTCTATTTTCCACTAAGTAATTTGCAATCTCTATAACTGAATTTTCTAAACCATCAAGTTCTTCATACATAGGCATACTTTTAACTTTTATCTTACCGGATCCATCACCACCACCATCTAATATTTCATATCCTGCTTTATAGAATAAATCTAAACTTTCTATTACTGCCGAATACTCCCGTTTATCTAAAACTATACTTAAAGGATTTAAAAGCATTTGAGAATTACGTTTATAATTCTGATTTTTGAGATTTTCAAATATTATACGTTCATGAGCAGCATGCTTGTCTATTAGTATAAGACTTTCTTTCTGCTGAAGTATAATGTAACAACTAAAAGCTTCCCCTATTAATTTTATCTCATTTAGATTAAAATCAATCGAAATTTTGGACTGTTTTATAACTTCAGAACTATTATATTTCTCTATAGGATTATGTTTTTTTATTTTCAATTCAAAATTTTCATAAAGCGGAGCATCTTGAGACTTATACTCACCATTTAAGTGAGAAATATTTAGACAACCTTTTGGTTCGGAACAGACTAAATTTTTTATACTTTCAGATTTATTGCCCAAATGATTATAATTAATGCTATTTAATTCTTTCGAAAACTTTAAAACTTTATCCGTATCTAGATTATTAGAAGACGAATTATTATTTTTAGTTTTCCCAAGAGGACACGTTTTCAGATTATATTGGTCAAGAGCAAATTTAACTCCTGAATATATCGCTTCAGAAACGTCTTCTTCATTTGCAAATTTAACTTCTATTTTTGAAGGATGAACATTAACGTCTACAAGTTCATAAGAAAGTTTTAAATAAAGTACACAATAAGGTTTTTTACCAACCATTATAGAGTTTTTAAAAGCTTCTTCAAGGGCAGTAATTGCCAATTTACACTTAACCATCCTACCATTTACGAAAAAGCTTTGCATATTTCTTCCGATTCTACATTTTTCCGGTTTACTTATATATCCTTCAAGTTTTATTCCATTAAATTCATAATTTACAGGTACCATACCATCGAAAAATTCTTTGCCGTAAACAGAATATACTGTAGACGAAATTTTTCCGTCTCCCGGCGTGCACAAAATTTGCTTATTATCCCTAACAAGTTTAAAAAACACTTCAGGATGTGAAAGAGCAAGTTTATCTATAAGAGCTGCAATTTTGTTACCTTCCGCGACCTCGCTTTTCAAAAATTTCATTCTAGCAGGCACGTTATAAAAAAGATCTCTTACACTTACAACAGTTCCATAAGGGCACCCGGCGTCATGAATTTCACTATACTTTCCTGCTTTTACACACATATGCGTTCCTAAATTTTCTTCCCGTGATCTTGTCAAAAGTTCGACTTTTGACACTGCGCCTATAGAAGCGAGTGCTTCTCCACGAAATCCTAATGAAGAAATTTTGTTTATATCATTAGAATTAGTTAATTTACTGGTTCCGTGTCTTTCGAAAGCATTTATTACGTCGTCACGATAAATTCCATGACCATTGTCGGAAACTTTTATTAGCTTTATTCCTCCGCCGTTTATTTCTACTATAATTCTCCTTGCACCGGCATCTATAGAATTTTCCATAAGTTCTTTTACAACTGAAGCAGGATTTTCTGCAATTTCTCCTGCTGCAATTAATTGAGCTGTTTGACTATCTAAAATATTAATTCTTTTCATAAACTGCTTCTGAAATTATTCTCCTTAATTTTTAGCTTTTTGAGCTAGATTTATAAGTTTATATAGTACGTTTATAGACTCAATAGGTGTTAAAGTACTTATATTCAAATTTTTCAATTCTCTCATAATTTCTTCAGTCTCAGGAGGTATATGATTTAAATTACTTAAGTTTTCCGGATAAAATTGTGGAATATTTGAAATTCCTTCTGTTTTAATTAGTATTTCTTTAGCTCTTGATATTATAGAATCAGGTAAACCGGCAAGTTTGGCAACTTCAATCCCATAACTATCGTCTGAAGCTCCTGGAATAACAGTACGTAAGAATATTATTTCGTCTCCTAATTTTTTTACAGCTATATTGTAATTTTTTATATTGTTAAATTCGTGAGTTATACTTGTAAGTTCATGATAGTGCGTTGCAAATAAAGTTTTTGCTCCTAATTTTCTTTTATCCGATACGTATTCAAGCACTGCTCTTGCAATACTCATTCCGTCAAATGTGGAAGTACCGCGCCCTATTTCGTCAAGGATAAGCAGACTTTTATAGGTAGAACTTTTTATTATCTCTGCCACCTCACTCATTTCTACCATAAATGTAGAATTTCCGGAAGCCAGATCGTCGGAAGCGCCTATCCTTGTAAAAATATTATCAACTATTCCTATGTGAGCTTCCGAAGCAGGTACAAATGATCCCATTTGAGCCATAAGTACAATTAATGCTGTTTGACGCATATAAGTAGATTTTCCTGCCATATTTGGGCCTGTAATTATGGCGATAGTATTTTCTTTATTATCTAACGTTACATCGTTTGGAACAAATGCCCCATCTTTGACTAAAGTTTCTACCACAGGATGCCTACCTTGATTAATTACTATACCATCCAGTTCGTTAATGTCCGGTTTTATATAATTATTTGTTGAAGCTATTTCCGCTAAAGACCTAATTACATCCAAAGCGGCAATTATATTTGATACAGACATAACCCTTGAAAAATTTTCTGCAACTTTATTTCTTATTTCTTCAAATATTTTATATTCTGTTTCATTTATTTTATCTCTAGCGTTCAATATTCTGATTTCTAATTCTTTTATTTCCTCTGTTATGTATCTTTCACAGTTAGTAAGAGTTTGCTTCCTTATGTAATTTTTGGGAACAAGATGCTTAAAAGAATTAGTCACTTCAATGTAATATCCAAAGACTTTATTATGATTAATTTTAAGTTTAGGTATTCCTGTTTTTTTACGTTCTTTTTTCTCAAGCTCACGCTTTATTTCTTCTCCTCCGTACATATCTTTTCTAAGAGAATCTACTTCTTCGCTATAATCGTCTTTAATAATTCCGCCTTCCCTTATAGTGGCCGCAGGCTCATCACATATAGCGCTTTCTATTAAATTATGTATATCGCTTAAAGTATCAAACATACTGTACATTTTTCTGAAAAAATCAGTTGAAGTTTGACTTAGCAACAGCTTTATTCTAGGAAGCTTTCCAATAGCAGAAGAAAAAGCTTTTAAATCTCTTGCATTAGCAGAAGCATAAGAGATTTTCGTCATTAACCTTTGAATATCATGAATATTGGAAAGAGTTTCGTTTAAATTTCCTGTCAAAATTGGATTTTGATAAAGTTCTTCTACTGCGGCTTGTCTTTTTAAGATTTTGTTTTTATCAAGAAGGGGTCTTTCGATCCAAGATCTTAAAAGCCGTTTGCCCATTGCAGTTCTGGTTTTGTCCATAACCCATAAAAGAGATCCTTTTTTTGAACCTGTTCGAATGGTTTCCAAAAGTTCGAGATTTCTTATTGTATTAAGATCAAGACCCATATATTCAGACTTATCGTAAAAGATTGGAACGTTAATATTGCTTAGGCTGCCTTTTTGAGTAGATTTCAAATATTCTAAAAGATGTGCTATGCTTATTATAGAGCATATCTTGTTTTCCAATTTTGATCCCTTTAAAGTTTGATACTTAAAATGTTTTTTAATACTGTTACAGCAGTAATCGTAAGTTAGATTTTCTTTTACCGTTTCCAAACTGCAATTAAGCTTATCATTAATAAATTGACATAAAGGTGTGTAAAGTTCAGGTCTTAAATTAACTAAAATTTCTTTGGGACTAAATTTACCAAGTTCAGTTTTAGTCTGGCTTATAAGTTCGTTAGTATCTCCAAACACTTCTGTTACTTTTAGTTCTCCGGTTGAAACATCGCAAAATGAAATACCTATTCCGGAAAGAGAATCTGAAGAATAAAGCGAACATATATAATTATTTTTGGACTCATCAAGCATACTTCCTTCAATAACAGTTCCGGGAGTTATTACTCTTACTACTTCTCTTTTTACCAATCCTTTAACTTCATTAACATTTCCTACTTGGTCGCAAATTGCAATTTTATATCCCTTTGATACAAGTCTTGCAATATACATTTCACAACTATGGTATGGAATGCCGCACATAGGCGCACGTTCTTCTTTACCATAGTCTTTTCCTGTTAGAGTAAGATCAAGCTCTTTAGAAACTAATTTTGCATCTTCAAAGAACATTTCATAAAAATCGCCCAAACGAAAAAATAATATGCTGTCTTGGTATTTATTTTTTATGTTAATGTACTGACGCATCATAGGTGAACCAACACTAATCAATTTTTTGCACATCCTTAAAATAAGAATATTTAACTACATCCGCTGCATGATGAACAGCTTCCTTGGCATTCTTCATGTTCCTCAATGCTAATTGAATACGGATCTTGACCTTCAGCTGATTTATTTATTATTAAGCTTATTTGCTTAAGTATTTGGTTAAACTTTTCTTTAGATCTATTATATTCTTTCATAGCTTCGTTTGATATTATAGCTTGATATAGATCTCCAATTTCCTTATTAAGCTTATCGATTTTTTTAATATCCGACTCTGCTTTAGAAATCTCCAGGTTTAAATCAGCTTTTTTTAAATTAAATTCTTCTATAGTTTTTTGAAGCTCTTTATTACATTGCATGTTTTGTTCTTTAATTTTAAACTCTATATAATAATCATTATTTTGAATTGCAAATCCTATTTCTCGAGCTAAATTTATTAAGTCTTCCATTTTTGAACTCCTTATTTTATTAAAATTATATCAAGCTTCCCATTAACGACTCCCGTGCAGAATCTACAATATTTACATTTATAAATTCTCCGCTCAAATCAGTATTGCTCGGAACTTTTAATATTATATTACCATCGCTTCGACACATCAAACATTTCTCATTTTCTATATAGTTTTCAGCGAGAACTCTTTCTTCCCTGCCTACCATTTTTTTACAAATCTCTTGCGATATGCTTTCTTGTACTTTTAAAAGCTCTAGGAGCCATTTGGTTTTTTCTTTTTTTGAAACAGGATCCGGAAGCGTAGCAGCAGGCGTACCTTCCCTAGGAGAGTAAATAAAAGTAAAGAGCGAAGAAAATTTCACATTTTTTATAAGCTCTAGTGTTTCACAAAAATCTTCGTACGTTTCACCTGGAAAGCCTACAATTATATCACTTGAAAAAGTTACATTAGGAATTTTTTCTTTTGCATATTCAATTATTTCCAAGTAAGACTCTTTAGTGTATTTTCTATTCATCCTTTTTAAGATTTGGTTGCTCCCGGATTGAACAGGCAGATGAATATTTCGAGCAATATGTTTACTGTTTGCTATAACGTCAACTAATTCTTTAGTAGCGTCTTTCGGATGAGACGTCATGAATCTTATTTTATATTCGTATTTAAAATCATCTAGTTTTTTAAGTAAACTAGGAAAATTGATTTGCTCTTCCAAATCCTTTCCATAAGAGTTTACGTTTTGACCGAGTAAGGTTAAATCTTTATATCCTTTTTCCAAAAGAAGTTTAAATTCTTTAATTATTGCTTCAGGCCTACGACTTCTTTCCCGTCCCCTTACATACGGTACTATACAGTAAGAGCAAAAGTTATTACATCCAGACATTATAGATATAAATGCTTTTATTTTATTATTTCTTATTAATGGTGCATTTTCCAATATAGAATCTTCTTTATTTATAATATGAACAAGCTTACCTTTAGAGCTGTTTTTGTTAAGTATATCGTAAAGCATTTTAGGAAATTCTTGTGCTGAATGAGTACCAAATATTAGGTCTACAAAAGGATACATTAATTTTATTTTTTGCACTACTGGTTCTTGTTCAGTCATGCATCCGCATAAAATTATAATAGTATTAGGATTTTTCTTTTTAATGGCTTTAACTCTTCCCAAATTTCCGAAAACTTTATTTTCTGCGTTTTCTCTTATTGCACATGTATTAAAAAGGATAATATCCGCTTTGTCACAATCACAAGAAATCGTAAAACCCATCTCTGAAAGCATACCTTTAAGCTTTTCACTATCTGAGACATTTTGCTGACAACCATAAGTTTTGACGTAAGCTACCGGCTTTTCAATCTTCATAATTTCATGATATATTTTATTGATTTTTTTACAATATTCTTCTTGAACTCCCCCATATGAATATATTTTGACAAATTCCGACAATATTAACTCCTCCTAATAACTATGTGAAATTTATAGATATTTTTTATCCTCATTATTTTAACAGAAATAGAGTAAAGGTTCAATAATCCAAATAATCAGTTTAAATATTTAAAATTTATAAATAATAATATAAATAGAAACATATACAAAAATAACAAATTAGCTTATAACTTAATATGTTTAATTTTTTTTAAATGTAATAATCATCAACGCCTAATAAATAAATTTTAGTTTTAAATATTAAATTTATTTTTTTATGTGCAAAAATCGAATAATTATTTTCAATTTATATTATTTTTATAGACTACTTATCCACATAAATTAGATATATGCAACAAATATTGTCAAACTGCTTGTTTTTATTTTTCATTTATATTATAATTTAAAAGTGTTAAAATATATAAACATTCTGTTAAATACGGTTCTAAAATTAACAGATTAATATTTTAATTTTAACTTTTTTACTATAAAAATCGAACAGGAGAGTGTGTCAATTTATGTCAGAATCAGAAACAGGATTAGTTTATGTGGTGGACGATGAACCAAATATAAGAAGACTTGCTTCTTTAGCTTTAAAAGAGTATGGATTTGAAACTCAGGAATTTTCCGGAGGAGACGAATTACTCAAAGCTATTCAGCGTCGTTCCCCGAATGCTATAGTTTTAGATTGGGTTATGCCCGCTCCCGATGGATTAAGCGTTTGTGGACGTTTAAAACTCGATAAAACCACTAAAGCTATTCCTATTATACTTTTGACAGCTCGAAATGATGAAGTTGACTGTGTGTTAGGTCTGGAAATGGGAGCAGATGATTATATTACCAAGCCTTTTAGCTTAAAAGAATTATGTGCGCGAGTAAAGGCAGTAATTAGAAGAAGTGAATACTTAAATATAACTCCCAGTAATAATGATATTATAACCTGTGGAGGAATAACGGTAAATTTAGCACGTCGTACGGTAGCAAAACAAGGCAAATTTATCGATCTTACTATGAAAGAATTTGATCTTCTTACTTCTTTAATGTTAAGTAAAGGAAGAGTTTTAAATAGAGATCAGTTAATGGAAAAAGTATGGGATATTGAATTTACAGGAGACGCAAGGACAGTAGATGTGCATATTAGGTATTTACGTCAAAAAATAGAAGATGATTCGGAGAATCCTCGTTATATCCTTACAGTAAGAGGAGTGGGTTACAGGTTTGCTTCTGAGGACGAAATTTAAGTAATTTTTTAAAAGCAGTAGGAGGTAACAAGCGACAATCTCTAATAAATTAAGATTGTCGCTTAGGAGGTTTATGGAAAATTTTAATAATAATTACAATAATTCTAATTTAAAAGACATTGTTCATGACTTGAAAACTCCTATAACTTCCATTATGGGATTTATAGAGCTTTTAAAGCAAGGATCCTACGACAAAAAATCAACTCTTGAATTCTATGATATTATTTTAGAAGAATCTCAAAAACTTCTTAGAATGGTAAATAATATATTGTATGTTTGTAAAGGGGATAGTAAATACAATAATAATATCTGCAATCTAAACATACAAATAGATAAGCACGTTAAAGAACTTACCCCTCTTGCTCGTAAACGAAATATAGACATAAAGATAAATATCCGTTCCAAAAATATTTATGTATCTATACCGGAAGACAAAATGTCCCGTATTTTAACTAATATAATAGAAAATGCAATAAAGTATAATAAAGAATATGGTAAAATATTTATAGACGTGTATGAAGAAAATGAAAAAGTATTCGTTAAGATACGTGATACTGGAATCGGAATACCGGAGAATGAAATAGGAGAAGTGTTTAATAAGTACTATAGATCCAGCATATCTAAAAAACTAAGTGTTGAGGGTGCCGGACTGGGGCTTGCTATAGCGAATGATATTGTCAGGGAATATAATGGCAGTATAAACGTAACTAGTGCTTTAAATCAATATACGGAATTTATTATTTCATTTCCAATATCTCACATGGAAAAATAACTTAACTAAAATATATAATAATGGAGGTTAAGTAATCACATCTTGTAATTTAAGGTTATAAGTTGATTGCTTTTATATTTTTATGCTACCAAATGAATTAATTAATTTTAAAAATTTATTAGATATTTCTCAAACTTTATCATCAGAATTATTTTTGCATACACAGTTTCCCTGGGAAGTAATTCCTAAAATAAAAGAATATATACTCAAAATCGGTTCACAGCTACCTAAAAATGAATATAAAGAATCTAAACCTGGAATATGGATCGCCAAAAATGCTGAAGTTTTTGAATCGGCATATATTAGTGCTCCTACTATAATTCAAGGGGGTTCACAAATTAGACATTGTGCGTTTATTAGAGGTTCCGTAATAATAGGAGAAAACGTAGTTGTCGGAAATTCTACTGAAATTAAAAATTCCATACTTTTCAATAACGTTCAAGTACCTCACTTTAATTATATAGGTGATTCTATACTTGGTTATAAAGCTCATATGGGTGCCGGAGCAATAATTTCAAATGTAAAATCCGATAAATCTAACATTCAGGTAAAAGTTAAAAATGCGAAGATAAATACTTATCTTCGCAAATTTGGAGCTATAGTTGGAGATTATGCTGAAATAGGGTGCAATACAGTTTTAAATCCAGGATCTATAATTGGCCGAAATACTACCATTTACCCCAACTCTATGGTTAGAGGAACTATAGAAGAAAATAAAATAATCAAAAATCCTTTTGAAATAGTACCTAAGCAATAATTTATAATTTTCTAAAAAATTATCCTCATTTTCACAATTTTAAAAGCTTAATTAATAGAATTTTCATCTGTGATTTCCGATGTAAAACCTCTTTCAATCATTGCCACTAAATCTTCTACTGCCTTTTCTTCATCTTCTCCGTCGGCTGTTATACGAATAGTCGTTCCTCCTACGACTCCAAGAGAAAGCACTCCTAAAAGACTTTTTGCATTAACTCTTCTTTCATCTTTCTCAACCCATATTGATGATTTAAATTCATTTGCTTTTTGAATGAAGTAAGTTGCAGCTCTTGCGTATAATCCCACTTGGTTTTGAACGGTTACTTCTTTTACGTACATAAACATTCCTCCTATAATTTGGTTTTAAACCTAAAGTCTGCATAAAACTTTTCATCTTATAGTCTTAAACTTATACAATAATATATTATAACTTAGTTGTTACTTTAGTCAACAAAATTTTTTTATTTTATATAATTTTACTAATTGGATTTAATTTATGTATTGTTTAATTGTAAAAATATCAGATAATTTTGTAAAATTTATATAAAAATATTTATAATGACAATTATTTTAAATTTGAAAATTATTTTTTTCAATATTCATTATTATATCAGGACGTCGCTTTATAGTTTCATTTAACGATTGTTCTTTTTTCCACTTTTCAATATTTGCATGATGACCCGATAACAAAACTGCCGGTACTGATTTTCCACGCCAAATATTAGGCTTAGTATATTGAGGATATTCTAAAAGATCTTTATAATGACTTTCTTCTTCAAAGCAAATGCTATCAGATAATACTCCTGGGACAAGACGCGAAACGGCATCTATTAACACTAACCCGGGAATTTCTCCTCCTGTAAGAACATAATCTCCTATAGAAATTTCAAGGTCTACTATTTCTTCAATTATACGCTGATCTATTCCTTCATAATGTCCGCAAAGAACCGCGATATTTTCGTAGTGTGAAAGATCTTTAGCAATCTTTTGATTAAAAGTTTTGCCCTTTGGAGACATATAAATAATCAGAGGTTTTGTTTTTCTAATATTACATATATTTTCAAAGCATTTGTAAATGGGTTCTGCAAGCATTAACATTCCTTTGCCGCCGCCATACGGAGTATCATCTACTCGTTTATGCCTGCCAAGTCCAAAATCTCTTATTTGGTGACATTGAATTGTCAGTATTCCTTTTTTTCTAGCTCGTCCTATTATACTTTCAGACAAAAAAACCTCGCACATTTCCGGAAAAAGAGTCATTACATCAATTATCATCGAAGATTCCTCTTAAAGGATTTATATATATTTCATCATTTTCAAGATCAACATTCTTGACAGTCCCTTCTATTACCGGAACCAGATATTCTTTTTCTTCTGAATTTTTAATAACATAAATGTCGTTTGCGCCTGTATTTATAACGTCTTTAAGGAGACCATATAAATTTTTATTTTTGTAATCTATAACTTTGCATCCTTTTAGATCCTCGATAAAATATCTGTTTTCTTTTAAATTAATATCTTCTCTATAAGCATACAAGCTTTTGCCTCTCCACATTTCGGCAGCTTCTTTATTATCCACTAAATTTACTTTCATAAGAATGTGAGACTTATAAACTCTTAAGCCAAGGACACTAATAGGAAGCGTCTTAGTGTCTAAGAATATTCTTCTTATAGAAAAGAAATCTTCTGCTGTATCAGTTAAATATTCAACTTTAAGTTCTCCGCTGAGTCCACGGGTACCCACTACTTTTCCTACTAAAAGAATTTCATTTTTTGGCATAACGCCTCCCAAAACTTAAACCTATTTTATATACAGTCATTTTTATTTTTCATTAGATTTAAAGCTATTTATTATACTTCTTACTCTATCTGTCGGTTGAGCTCCGTTTTTTATCCATTGACTTACTTTTTCCATATCCAGTTTAACTTCTGCAGGCTCAACCATAGGATTGTAATAACCTATTTCCTCAATACATCTTCCGTCGCGTGGAAATCTAGAATCCGCTACTACTATTCTGTAAAAAGGTTTTTTGTGTGCGCCCATTCTGCGAAGTCTTATTTTTACTGCCATTGTAATATTCCTCCATATTTATATTAGAAATTAAATTACCCAAAAAATTTTGGAAATCCAAATTTTGGAATCCCTTTACGAAACTTTCCGCCAAACTTTTTCATAACTTTCTGCATTTGCTCAAATTGTTTAAGGAGCTTATTTACGTCCTCTACTTTTACTCCGCTACCTGTAGCAATACGTTTTTTCCGAGAAGGATTAATTATATTAGGTTTTTTTCTTTCTTCAGGAGTCATAGATAAAATAATAGAGAAAGTTCTATCCATTATTCGATCGTCTATGTCTACATCTTTTAATTGTTTACCTACACCCGGAAGTTTCTCAAGAATTGATTTAAGAGGCCCCATTTTTTTTATTTGAATAAGTTGATCTTTTAAATCATCTAAGTCAAAAGAATTTTTTTGAAGCTTCATGGCCATCTTTTCGGCTTGTTTTTTATTAAAACTTGCAGTAGCATCTTCAATAAGAGTAAGCATATCGCCCATTCCTAATATTCTTGATGCCATTCTGTCAGGATGAAAATTTTCTAAATTCTCAAGTTTTTCACCATCGCCAATGAATTTTATAGGCTTTCCCGTAATGGATTTTATGGAAAGAGCAGCACCGCCTCTAGTATCTCCATCAAGTTTTGTAAGTATCACGCCAGTTATGTCAAGAAGGTCATTGAAAGATTTTGCGATATTTACTGCGTCTTGACCCGTCATAGCGTCTGCTGTCAATAATATTTCTTGAGGATCGAGTAAGTCTTTAAGATCTTTCAACTCTTTCATTAATACTTCATCTATGTGAAGTCTGCCTGCAGTATCTACTATTACCACGTCATGACCATAATCTTTTGCATAGCTTACAGCTTCTTTTGCTATCTCCAAGGGAGACTGCTTTCCTCTCTCGAATACATGAACTCCTATTCCGGCTCCTAAAACCTGGAGCTGTTTAATTGCAGCGGGACGATATACATCGCAGGCAGCAAGTAAAGGTCTTCTTCCTTGTTTTTTTAGCATTAAAGCTAATTTGGCAGCATGAGTGGTTTTTCCGGATCCTTGAAGTCCACATAGCATTATAACTGTTGGAGGTTTAGAAGAAAAATTAAGTTTGTTTCTTTCTTCTCCCAGGAGAGTCGTAAGTTCTTCATTTACTATTTTGATAACCATTTGTGCCGGTGTAAGACTTTCCATTACTTGTTCGCCAATTGCACGTTCTATGACTTTATCTGTAAAATCTTTAGCTACCTTGTAATTAACATCAGCTTCCAAAAGTGCAAGCCTTACTTCTCTCATAGAACTTTTTACGTCTTTTTCAGAAAGTTTTCCTTTAGATTTTAATTTTTTAAACGCAGAAGAAATTTTTTCCGAAAGACTCTCAAATACCAAACTATCACCCGACTTTCTTTAACTGACTAAAAATTAACCTTATTGATTATTTCTATGATACGATCAATATAAATATTTATGTTTGAAGAACCTAGAGACGAATCGCTTGTGCTCTTTGCTTTGATTGCCAATTTTTTTATTAGATTTAAGTGATTTTTTATAATGCTAAATTTTTTAATCAGCTTTAAAGAAGATTCAGCGTTTTCCAGTATTAATTCTCCTCGCTTTATAGAATCCCGAACGCCTTGGCGAGACTTATTCATATGAGAAGCTATTTCAGATAAAGAAAAATCCTGATTGTAGTATAAGTCCATACTCTCAAACTGAGACTTCGAAAGAAGCTTTCCATAAACGTCCAAAAGCAAAGTCATTTTTGCATCTCTGTTCATAATGTCAACAACTTTTCATATCATAAAAATTTGCGCTGCATTAAGCTTTGAAAAAGTAAAAACCGATTAAGATTAAGGACTGTAAAGTTAATTACTTTACACCTCATTCCTCAGTTTATATGTTTTATTAAAAATTGTCAAGTATTTTTAAGTAATAACTTATTTAGGAAGTATATATATATTAAAAGTAATACTTTCAAGTATGATAGTTAGGGATGAATAAATATGTATATAAAATTATACATCAAGAAAAATACGGGACAACAATTATTAATTTTAATTTTATGCTGTGTCTTTTCGGTTATTTCTATTTCCTGTTGGGCTTTGTTCTCTCAAGGAGACAGCTCTAAACTTTCTACTGAAGAAAATACTGTTAAATTACCTGTATTAATGTATCATTTAGTACTTAAAAACTCTGGAGACAAAAATAAATTCATAGTCTCCGAAAAAACTTTAGAAGAAGATTTAAAGTACATAAACGACAATGGTTATACTACTATTTTGGTAAAAGACTTAATAGATTATACAGAAGGAAAAAAAGATTTGCCTCCCAAACCAATTCTTCTTACTTTTGACGACGGAGCTTATAATAATTATTTATATGCATTTCCGCTGGCTAAAAAATATAATGCAAAATTTGTCTTTTCTCCTATATGCTTTGAATCGGAAAAGTATAGCAAAATAACTGATGAAAATCCTTCATACGCTCACGCAAATTGGAAACATATTTCAGAAATGGCAAGCAGCGGAATTGTTGAAATTCAAAATCACACTTATAATATGCATTCAAATAAAAAACCTAGAATAGGTTGTACAAAAAGGAATGATGAATCTATAAGTCAGTACAAAGACAGACTTACTGAAGATCTTAAAAAAGCTCAAGAACTCATAAAAGAAAACACCGGCACTGAACCTACAGCACTTTTTTATCCTTTTGGAGCGCGTAGCGAATGCAGTGAAGAAATAGTAAAATCTATAGGATTTAAAGCGACATTTCTTTGCGAAAGCAAAATAAATAATATAACTAAAGATTCTGAATGTCTTTTTGGATTAAATAGATTTATACGTCCGCCGGGCATATCATCTAAGAAATTTTTCAGTTCATTTGAGAAATAAAATTAATTGTTTTAATACAATTTAAGTTTAAAAAGGAGTGTGCTATTTATTATGCCTAAAGTCTGTTTGAAATCGATAGTTTATGATGACAAAAATTTTCCTGATGGAGGAAGTGAAAAATATTATTTAGATCTTATTTTAAAAGAAATTGCTTCTTGTATTAATTCTAATGGTATAAGTTATATAATAAGCAACCAGGAAAAAATAGAAACGTCTTCATCAGAGCATACTAAAAAAGATGAAAATGATTTTGCGGAAATAAATTTTGAAATGCATTCTTTAAATGAGTCTAATGAAACTCAAGGAGTAACAATATTTTTCAACGAAGGAGTCCCCGAATCCAAAAGACTTTCTGAAATAATTTCACAAAACATGAAAGAACTGCATTACGAACCTTCTATGGTTAAAATTTTACATAATACTTCAGATGGTAATTCTTCTTCTGATTTTTCAGTCAAGATAAATCTGGGTAATCCTTTATCCGAGAGTGATCTTGAATGG
Source organism: uncultured Clostridia bacterium (assembly GCA_944384825.1). Lineage (GTDB taxonomy): Bacteria > Bacillota > Clostridia > Oscillospirales > Acutalibacteraceae > UMGS1491. The sequence continues at coordinate 30,572 of CALWUT010000006.1, read as the reverse complement.
ATAAGAGATAATATAGAAGAAATTTCCCAAAAAATGATTATGTCTTTAGACGAATATTTTGCTTTGCCATTTGTAGCTTGCTTTAATCCGATCGAGGGAATAGCTATAAAAGACGAAAGTTTGAGAAAACGTCCAACCTTGAATTCGGAAGTCGTAGGAAGCGTAGAAGCTAACAGTAAAGTGAATATATTAGGTCAATGGGAAGATTGGTACATAGTTGGAAGCAACAATGAATTAGGTTACATTCCAACCAAATTTATAGGATACTGAAAATTAAACTTTAAAAATTCTTGTCCGCCAAATTTTAATTTTTTACGGTGGACATATTTTTTATTAAAAGGTAAAATTTTATATGATTAACAAAGGTTACTTATTAGTTTTACAGGAGGAATGAATGACGCGTTTAACTGAAGAATTCATAGATAAAATAAGAAATAAAAGTATTATGGTCTGCGGCCTTGGAAAAAGTAACTTGCCTCTTTTAAATATGCTTACTGAGTCAGGAATAACTCTTACCGCCTATGATCGAAGGCCGGAGTCAAAATTAACTTCGTCGATTATAAGTAATTTAAAATCAAACAGTAATATAGTTTTACGTGCAGGTGACGAAACTGTATGGAATGAAATTTACGATGTTATAATCAGAACTCCGGGTATAAGTTTTTTATCTGAAAATATAAGTAAAATGAGAAAGCGAGGTACCGTTGTTACTTCTGAAATGGAAATATTTTTCGAACTGTGTCCCTGCCCAATTATAGGGATAACAGGAAGCGACGGTAAAACCACCACTACCACTATTATTTCAAAAATTTTAGAACAAAATGGTATAAAAGTGCATTTAGGTGGAAACATCGGACGCCCTATACTTCCAAAAATAGACCAAATAAAAAAAGAAGATATAGCAGTAGTGGAACTATCAAGTTTTCAGCTTATGTCAATGAGGAAAAGTCCGGACATGGCAGTAGTAACAAATATATCTCCAAACCATCTAGATTTTCACTCCAGCATAGATGAGTACATAGAATCAAAAAAGCAAATAATTTATCACCAGCTTCCGTTTTCATGTGCAGTTTTAAACTTTGACAATCCTCATACCAGAAAAATGAGTAAAGACGTTAGAGGTAAATGCATATTTTTCAGTCGCACCAATAGACTAAACTCCGGTTTCTGGATAAAGGAAAACGGAGATATAATTTATTCTTTTAACGGAAAAGATAAATTCGTCATGAATACTGGAAGTATAAAAATCCCAGGTAATCATAATATAGATAATTATTTAGCGTCTATAGCATGTGTATACGATTTGGTTAGCTTAAAAAGTATTGAAACTGTAGCCAAAAAATTTTCCGGAGTTGAGCACAGAATAGAATTTGTAAGATCCTTACATGGAGTTTCATATTACAATGATTCTATCGCCTCTACTCCGTCGCGTACCATCAACGGAGCACTTTCGCTTTTTGATAAAAAAATAATTTTAATCGCAGGAGGATACGACAAAAAAGTTCCTTTTGACAGCTTAGCAAAGGAAATATTAAAAAAGGTTTCTACTTTAGTTTTGATGGGAAATTCTGCACCAAAAATTTATAAAGAAATATTAAATTTAAAAGAATATAATTCTAAGCTTATAAAAATAATTTTCGCTAATAATATGAATGAGGCAGTAACTTATGCTAAAAATAATTCTAATGGTGGAGATATTGTAATTTTTTCTCCCGCGTGTGCAAGTTTTGACCTCTATGAAAATTTTGAAGAAAGAGGCAACCATTTTAAAAATTTAGTGATGAATTTAAGATAAAAAACAGGAGTTGAACTTAAATGAATAAACGAAATAAAAAATTTATTGGATTAATTGCAATTTCTATTTTGGCAGCCGGAATTACCGGATATTTTTCAAGGGGCTATATAACTCAAGCTCTATCCTCTTATAAAGAAAATTTGAAGACTGTTTATAAAAGCTATGCTTCTCATAAATCTCTAAAAAATTTTCTATCTAGTGAAACCAAGCCTAATTCAGTTTTGATTTTTGAACCTAACCCATACCATCATGAATGTATGCCCGGTTATGCAAAATATTTTTCAGACTTAGGATATAATTTAGACGTACTTATAATTAAAGGAAACGAAGATTCGCTTTCCCTTTTTGAACCGCAAGACAAGCTTAGAATATTTACATTCGATAATTTGGAACAAATTGATTTAACTTCTGATAAACTTTCAAACAAATTTAGCAATTATAGCTCCGTTTTGCTCCATTCCACAGACCCTAATAAAAAAGATTTACTGGAAAAATTGGGGCTGCTTTCTAGCTTTAATTCTCTGCTTATAGCTCATGATATAAATTTTATTGAAGATATGGGCATTTCTAATAAAATTAATCAAGGACAAGTACTTACTCTGGCAGATATAGAACGTGGAGTATACGTCAATCCTCATTATTTTGGAAATATACCTGAAAAATCTAAAAACAGCAAAACCAGATTTTTTATAACCTCTACTTCCGGTAGAGATTACAGTAATTTAATTGAAACCGCTTTAGAATTGAAAAGAGAAAAATTAGATTTTGATATAGTAGTAACCGGAAGGTCTAATTCATTTGGGTCGGATAATATTCCAGAAGAATTAAAAGAAAATTTTATTTTCAAGCATTACCTTGCTTACAAAGAAATGTATAATGAAGTTCAGAATTCAGATTACGTAATTATAAGCTTAGATCCGGAAAATCCTAATGATTCAGTTTTTAAAGAAGTACGTGCAACAGGAAGCATTCAACTTGTATATGGTTTTTTAAAACCTGCGATTATTCACAAAGACTTTTCAAAATATTATAAACTCGATTCTACAAACAGTTTCTTACACTCAGGAGATGACCTTAAAAAAGCTATGAAGGGCGCTATTAAATTAAACGCTGATGAGTACAAAACAAAACAGGAAAATTTAAAAAAGCTTTCTAAAGTGATATATAAAACCTCTTTAGAAAACTTAAAGCAAGCACTAAAAATATAAATTAATCCTGAGTTTGTTTTTTATTTTCGGAAAGGTTCTTATAGCCTTGATCCCCTATGTCAAGTAATGATCCTGATATTAGTCCTTCAACCGCACCTGCTGCACCGCCAACAAGACTAGCTTTAACGGAAATTTTAAAAGCTTCTTTTAAGAAGTCCCAAGTCGACGAAATTTGTCCTTTATATGCTTTAATTGAGGCATCAACAACACCCGCCGCTGCTCCAATACCGGCGCCAACCCACATTCCATAAGCGCCACCATATCCTACTCCGGCTTGAGCAGCATGTAGAGTTCGCGTTGTATTATATCCCCCCGTTCCTCCATTAATTTCCTCAAGGTCGCAGTCAGATATTTCATTCAATTTTTTTATGTTATTTGAAAAACAATCTCTAAAGTTTTGAATTTGAGTATCAGATACATCTACGTTCGCTTCTTTAAATACCTGCTTAGCATCATCAACATTATTTGCTAAAAGTATTCTTTTCATATATTCATCACTTGATATTAATTTATTTATATTTTCTAAATTTTTATTTTCTTTCATATTTATCCCCTTCAGTACATAAATTTTAGTTTTTAAATTATTTAATCTTTTAGATGTTCAGAGATTAATGAGGTTACCGCTCCAGTAGATGAACTAGCAGCACAAGATACTACACTCGTTAAAATTGAATTTTTCAGAACACCTTTTATAAACTCCCAACTAGTATTGATTTCTCCTTTTTTTAACTTTAAGCTTGAATCTACTATTCCAACAAGTGCTCCAATACCTGAGCCTATCCACATTCCATAAGCACCGCCATATCCTACTCCTTTACATATGGCAGCTGGATAGTTCTTTCCTCCACTTATGTTTATAAGTGATTCATCGTCTATTGGATATAATTTTGCAAGTTGATTAATGAAAATATTTCTTAATTCCTCCACTTTTTCATTACTTAGGTTTATTCCCTTTTCTTGAAATACCTTTTTTACTTCATCACTTCTATCTGCCAACAGTATTCTTTTTAAAAATTTTTCATCAGATACTATTTCGCTTGTAATTTGTTTTTCATCTCCTAGCATTTTTATCACTTTTTCTTTCATAATATATAAATGTTGAATAAATTTTTAAATCCTATGATATTATAAATTGTAATATACAAAAAATCAATAGTAAATATACATATTTGTTGAAAGTTAAACAAAAAAATCCAAGATTTAAAATTATATGATAATGAAATTGAATCGATATTTAAAATAAAAATTGAATTGGAATAATTAAGCGTAGGATAACTAAAAATATTCAAATTTTACAATATTATTTTATAATTTATACTTATTTATTAAATGTAATATTAATTTTTTTTTAAAAAAAGTATTGACTTTATAATTTCAATGTTATATAATAGTAAATGTAAGTTAACAATTTAATAAATTATAAAATGGAGGACAATTTGTGAAAAAGTCAATTACTGCAAAAATCTTACTAGGAAGTATTTTGGTACCTCAATTAATATCTAGCTATTCTACAGTACATGCCGCACCTGTCAAATTAGAACTCCCTTATTTAATGCAAGTTGCACAGACACTTCAAAGTAATTTTAGTCAAGAAGATATGGAAAATTTCAGTATGATAAATAAAAAGGCAAAAGGTGCTATGAACGCATCTCGTATATTCACCTTACCGTCTGGTTGGGGTGACGAAGTAAAAAACACAAAAGAAATATTTCACTTTTTAAAAAAATTAAAAAACTTGATAAAATTAACTCCTAATGTTAACACCATAGCTTTATCATATAGGGATCTTATAAGCTTATGTTTACGTAATTTTGATTTTAGCTTTCTGATCGTACTTCTTTACGATAAATTTAGTCTAGACATATTTCTTGATAAACTCCAAGAATTCAACGACATGTATGATCACAAAATTGAAATTTTAGAATTTGATTCAATAGTATTAGATAGTATTACTATTCCAATTTTAAAGGAAATCAAGGAAAAGGGCTTTAAAATAAAAACAAGCAAATTAAATCTGTATAACTATTGTACTGACGACAGGTCATTTGACGTTACTAATATGCCAGAGTTACAGCAGTTATTGACAGATATTTTAAAACAAGCTAATAGTATTACAACAGTAGAACTTGGAATGGACCCGGTCAAAAATTTAAGTCTTTTTAAACAATATTTTCCAAATATTGATCGTGTAAGAACAAATTTTTCCTCTTCTACAGAAATTAATGAATTTAGGAGAGTCTGTCAGGAAAATGAAATAAAACATTGGTTGAATTCCGATGGCAATGGCTCTAAAGAAATTTTTATTAATTAAGCGTTATGATTTCCCTGGCTGCTCTTATTATATCGATTGAGTGCATGTTATATACTGATTTTAAATAAGGGATTTTCCCTACTTGTCCGAATCTGTCCTGAATTCCTACAGCTTTAATAGGAACAGGGCAGTTTTCGCATGTCACTTCAGCTACTGCTGAATAAAGTCCACCTATAACATTATGATTTTCAGCAACTATAGCAGCTCCCGTTTTTTCAACGGATTTTATAATAGTTTCTTTATCTATCGGTTTTATAGTATGAACGTTAACGACTTCGGCCTTTATTCCTTGCTTTTCAAGGATTTTTCCTGCTTTTACACTTTCTTCTACCATTATTCCAGAGCAGAATATGGTAAGATCTGTTCCTTCTTTAATTAACTTACACTTAAAAAGATCAAATTTATCACTTTCCGTAAAGATAGCACCGGTTTGTTTGCGGAACATTCTTATGTAAATCGGACCTTTATAGTCTATAATCCGAGGTAACATGTTTTTAAGCTGTATATTGTCTACCGGCTCAAATATCACTATATTCGGAATACTCCTTAATACTCCTATATCTTCTACGCTCATATGCGTACCGCCATTAAATTCGGCACTAATGCCCGGATCGGTACCTATTATTTTTACGTTCTGATCCGCATAACAAATAGAAATAGCTATTTGATCGCAAATTCTCCTTGTAGCAAAAGGAGTAAAAGTACAAATAAATGGAATAAACCCGTAGCTACTCATTCCGGCAGCAATACAAGCCATATTTTGCTCCGCTATTCCTACATTGATTACTCTTTCGGGATAATTAATACTTAAATTTTCAAATCCATTTGGCCGAGCAAGGTCGGCATTTAAAACAACTATATTTTCATTTTTTTTCATTTCTTTTTCAAGCTCTGAAGCAAGTAATTTGCGCATTTCCATTAAAGTTTTTCCTCCAATTCTTTAAGGCCTTCTTCAAACATTTCTTGAGTTATAGTCATACTGTGATTTGCAGTTTTGGCGTTTTCTGCAAAACCGATTCCATAACCTTTAACTGTATTTAAAATTATCATTGTAGGTTTGGAAGCGATTTTTGCTTCAATTATAGCTTCGTCTATTTCTTTACAGCAATTCCCGTTTTTTACGTTAATCACTTTCCATCCAAATGACTCCCACTTTTTATCAAGTGGACTTATAGAACAAATATCTTCAATATAACCATCAAGCTGCAGTTTATTGTAATCCGTGAAAGCTATTAAATTGTTAAGCTTATGGTGAGAAGCAAACATTGCCGCTTCCCAAATTTGACCTTCTTGAGACTCTCCATCTCCAATTATTGTATAAATTGTAGCGCCGTCATTTTTAAGTTTAGACGCTTTTGCAATACCTACTGCGCAAGAAAAACCTTGTCCTAAAGACCCGGTAGTCATATCTATTCCAGGAGTACGTTTCATATCACAATGACTTGGTAAATTGGTTCCCGGTTTATTTAGTGTTTCAAGCCAGCTTTTTGGAAAATAACCCATGTCGCATAGTACAGCGTATACCGCAGGGCCGCTATGTCCTTTAGATACTATTAAACGATCTCTCCCTGCAAGCTGCGGATTTTTAGGCTCTATATTCATATGCTTATTGTAAAGAACTACAAGCAATTCTACTATAGAAAGTGAACCTCCTATATGGCCTACTCCTAAAGTACCTATTTCAAACAGTATATCTTTTCGTATTTGAATGCATTTAGATTCTAAATTCAAATTTAATTCCTCCTAAATGGATAATTTTTAATATGTTGTTATAATTAAAGATGATTTGGTCCAAAACTATATGGAAGCAATTCATCAAGAGTTAATATTTTAAAATCAGAAATGGTTTTAGCAAGTATAACTTTCATTTCGCTTGGAATACAAAACTCCCTAAGCGCTTGCCTACACATTCCACATGGTGGACAGTAAGACTCTGTTATTTCTTTTTCTCCGGAATCTCCAACTACTGCAATAGCACTAAATTCTCTTTCACCATCAAATACAGCTCTGAAAAGCGCCGTCCTTTCTGCACAATTACAAACTGAATATGCTGCACACTCAATATTGAATCCTGAGTATATTTTTTCACTTTTAGTTAAAAGTGCGGCTCCGACTTTGAAATTTGAATAAGGTATGTATGCTTTTTTGCGAGCTTCAAAGGCCTTGGAAATTAATTTTTCTATGTAATCCAAATTATTCTTCTCCTTTTTAAAAATACTTACAATCATATTTTAACACGATGATTTATAGTATAATAAATTGATGGAAAATTTTAAAGTGAAGTTTTTCATTTTTCTGATTTGTTTGGTAATTTTCTCTTAAACGGTGAACTATAAACGCTAGGAGGTGTCAATCTATGAAAGGTATTTTAAAAAATTTATATATTAAAGCAACTGCCCTTTTAACCTTGATAATTTCATTAAGCTTTAAATCTTTGCTTGCTGTATCTTCTAAAAATTCAGAGAATTTTAATTTTATAAAATCACAGGAAAATACTAACGAATTTTTATACGACGGATCTTTATTGCTGTATGGTGGAATAGCGTTAGTAGCTTTATCCATATTGGGAACAATTTTTACTTTCGTTCCCCGAAAAAAAAGAAAAAAGAAAAAGAAGATGAATTTTAAGTTTAAATGATTTAAATATATGGTTTGGAGATGAATTTAATGAATAATATTATACGCGAGAATTTATTAGAAGGCATAAACTTTACTTATATACCACAGGATAAGTTTAAAACTACTCTAATTTCATTCTCAATGATCACTCCTCTTTCCAAGGAAGACGCTCCTAAAAATGCTATACTTTCAGGATTATTGACCCACTCTTGTAAAAAATTACCTCTTCTTTCCGATGTAAGCATCAAACTTGAAGAATTATACGGCTCCTCTATTTATTCCAGTAATTCAAGATTAGGAGAAAGCCAAGTTATAACAATAACAGCTAAAGGACTTAACAGCAAATTTGCCTATGAAAACTCAAACAATATACTTGAACTCTCCGAGCTTTTATGTGAAATGATATTTGAACCGGATCTTGATGGCGAAATGTTTAAAAATGAAAATATTAATCAAGAAAAAAGAGAGCTTATTGAAAGTATTAATTCCGAAATGAATGACAAAAAATTATATTCAAGAAAAAGATGTATTGAAGTTATGTGCGAAAATGAAAAATTTGGAATAGATCCTCAAGGAAGCATCGAAGCTGTTAAATTATTGGATTCAGAAAATGTATACAAAGCTTGGAAAAAACTTCTTTCTTCTTCCATTATTGAAATTATGGTTATAGGACTTGCTGCTTACGAGCCTATAATCTCAGAATTTAAAAGACGATTTTCAAATATAGAAAGAAAAAATATTGTTTCATTCAAAACGGAAATAATTAAAAAAGCGGAAAATATAAAAACCATAAAGGAAGCAAGAGACGTAACTCAGTGCAAGCTTGTAATGGGTCTGCGTACGGAAATATCCGAACCTGACGAAGACGTTTATGCGATGATCGTTATGAACACTTTATTCGGAGGAAGCGCTCAGTCTAAGCTTTTTTTAAACGTCAGAGAAAAACTAAGCTTATGCTATTACTGCTCTTCCAAGTACAATAAGCATAAGGGAATAATGCTCATAGAAAGCGGAGTGGAAAGTAAAAATACCGAAAAGGCAAAAGAAGAAATCCTTAGTCAACTTAAAGAAATCAAGATTGGTAATTTTACTGACGCAGAGCTTGAAGAAACTAAATTATATTTGTCTCAAGCTATTAAGGCTACTAAAGATAGCTTAACTTCTTTAAGCGACTGGTATATTGCACAAGTATTCTCTGAAGAAAAGGAAAGCCCTGATGAAGTTATAAAGAAAATTAATGAAGTAAGCAGAGAAAAAGTAATAGGAGTAGCAAATAAAATTACGCTTGATACTGTATATCTATTACATGGTAAAGAGGAGGAATAATTATGAACCCTAAAAGAATTTCTCATTATTCACTAGGTGAAGAGTACTTTTATATGAAACACCCCGCAGGACTTGATATATATGTCTATCCGAAAAAAGGATACAGTTCTAAGTATGCAATTTTAGGAACAAATTTCGGATCTATCAATAACAAGTTTAAATTGAAAAATAAGGAAAGCTATACTGAAGTTCCGGATGGAATAGCTCATTATCTTGAACACAAGCTGTTTGAAAACAAAAATGGTGACGCATTTGAACTATTCGCAAAGACCGGCGCTTCAGCAAATGCTTATACTTCCTTTGAAAAAACTGCTTATCTTTTTTCATGTACTGAAAATTTTGAAAATTCTTTAAATATTCTCCTTGATTTCGTTCAATCTCCGTATTTTACAAAAGAAAATGTTGAAAAAGAAAGAGGAATAATTGCTCAAGAAATAAAAATGTACCAAGACAGTCCGGATTGGAAAGTCCTTATAAATCTTCTAAATGCTCTTTATATAAATCATCCCGTAAAAATAGATATTGCTGGTTCAGTAGAATCAATTTCAAGAATAACCCCCGAAATACTATACGAGTGTTATAATACTTTTTATAATCTTCATAATATGGCCTTATGCATAGTAGGAGATGTAGACTATGAAAAAATGTTTGAATTGGTTGATAAAAAATTAACATATTCTAATCCTTTAGAAATCACTAGGTTTTTTCCTTTTGAACCTCCTGAAGTAGCTAACAGCTTTGTTTCGGAGGCTTTCGATATACAAGCTTCAGTCTTTAATCTGGGATTTAAAGAAAATCTTAAAACAGGTCAGAGAATTTCTACTGAGGACTCAGTTAATACAGATATACTGCTTTACTACCTTACCTCGCCCTCTTGCGACATGTACAAAGAACTTTTAAGTAAAGAACTTATAAATATCTCTTCGTTTTCTGCACAGCATTTCGAAGGCCCCGGCTACTCTTCACTAATTTTCTCCGGAGAGTCTTCACAGCCCGAAAAAACCTCAGAAATTATTCAAAATTATGTTCAGAAAATATTAACTTCAGGAATTGATTCAAAATCATTTGAAAGAGCAAAAAAGGCAGTCTATGGTAAAAGTATGTCAGTATTCAATAGTGTTTCAAGTATAGCAAATATACTGCTAGACTTCGCTTTTTCGGGAAAAGGGTTCTTTGAATATATGGATGTTTTAGAAAACTCTTCATCGGAAAATTTAAATAAATGTTTAAAAGAAAAACTTCAAAACGATAGATCTGCACTTTCGGTTGTGAAACCAAATGACGTATAACGTTTTATTTCCTAAACTTGGAATTAGTTTAAAAATAAATCCTATAGCTTTTACTATAGGATTTGTCCATGTTCACTGGTACGGAATTATAATTGCGTTAGGATTTTCTCTTGCCTTTTTTTACGTATCAAAAAGAAGCAGAGATTTTGTAATTAAAGAAATTGAAATAGAAAAATTTACTATTATAACTTCAGTAGTCTCTATTATTTCAGCAAGAATTTATTATGTACTTTTTTATCCCGGCGATTTCTATTTTAAAAATCCTCACAAAATTTTTTTCATATCTGAAGGCGGAATTGCCATCTATGGAGCAGTATTCGGAGGACTGTTAACTTTATGCGTCTTATCTAAGTTAAATAATAAAAATCTTGGTTCAGTACTGGACTTAATGTCACTAGGAGTACTTATCGGACAAACAATCGGAAGATGGGGAAATTTTATAAACCAGGAAGCGTTTGGCGATCATACAGAGCTCCCTTGGGGAATGCTTAGCGAAAATACTTTTGGCGATACAGTTCATCCCTGCTTTTTTTATGAATCACTCGGCTGCTTTGCTTGCTTTGTTTTTCTTCACTTTTATAGTTTAAATAGAAAATACAAACCTGGGAAAATATTCTTCCTTTATATGTTGATTTACGGACTTATGCGCATATTCATCGAACAACTTAGAACTGATAGTTTATTAATTCCCTATACTTCTATAAAAGTATCCCAGTTAGTTGGAGCATTAATGTCCATAATTTCTCTTTTAGCTTTGTTCACTAAATATTACCAAATAGAAAAGTAATAGTAAATTACTGATTTTTTTCTAATTCGTTAAGATCAAGGAAGCTATACTTCTTTAAGAACTGCTTTGTAAAATCCAGTATAGATTTAATCCCTCCTCCAACATAACTTTCCGCATATAAAGTTAAAACCGGATCATGTAGACTTTTCCTTAGCAATAACCATCCTTTTTGATGTTTAGCAGGAAAGTGAATTCTTATTCCTTCTACGTTATCATTATCAAGTTCCACCAGTTTGCTAGACTTAGAATAAGCTTCTAAGTCTTTTAATATTCTATCTGCGTCGTGACTTTCGCTAGTTTCAGATAAAGGAAAGCGCATATGAACGTCACTAACAGGCATAATCAAATCTTTTATTAAATCAAATAAAGCTTTACCCTTTCGTCTTAATGAAACCATTTCAATTATTATTTTGCATGCAAGATATGCGCCGTCGTCTATAAAGTCATTGTCCTTAAACGCCGCATGCCCGGAGCTTTCTATCGCTAAAGGACAAACTTTACCATTTTGATTTATTTTTTGTGCCATTCTTATTACGTTACGATATCCTCGTTTATATCTAAACTGATATCCACCTAGCTTATCTATAAAATTCCTTAAAGACTCTGAAGTTACAGAGTCTGTAACAATTACTGAATGAGGATAATTCTTAAGTACTATTGCGGAAACTAGAGCAATCAGTTTAGTTTGAGATATTTCTTTCCCGGATGAATCTACTATAGCTGCGCGATCGACGTCTGTATCAAATATTATTCCAATGTCCGCTTGCGATTCTAAGGTAACCTTAGAGATGTATTCCATAGCTTCTTTGCTTTCGGGATTCGATACATGAAGCGGAAAATTACCATCAGGTTTTAATCCTACGCTTCCGGATATATCTGCTCCTAAAGGCTTAAGTATCTCAGTTGCAAAAAAACCTCCTACTCCATTACCTGCATCTATCACTACTTTAAAGTCTTTTAATGGTTTATCATAGTCTTCCTGAGAATTTACTTCTGATTTTATAAGTTTTCTAAGCTTTTCATAGTAATGAGTCATCAAATTAACTGTTCGGACTTTACCCCTCATTTTTGCTGAAACTCTATTATTCTCCCTAGCTATTTTAAGTATGTCTTCAATGTCTTTTGAAGTAAGTCCACCTTGAGAAGTAAAAAACTTCAGACCATTTTTATCACTTGGTTGATGACTGGCGGTAATTTGTATGCTTGCAGTACATTGAAGCACTGATACTGCCATAAACATTGCAGGTGTGGATGTAAGAGAACAGTCGTAAACAGTAATACCTGAATGTCTTAAAGTGTTTATTACTACATTTTTTATTCTCATGGCGGAAAGTCTGGAGTCGTGACCTACAGCAATAGTTATATCAGAATAATCTAATCCGGACTTTTTGGAAATCCATACTGCAAACGCTTGACATATTTTTTCTATTACTTCATTACTTAAGTCTATTTTAAGGTTGGGATCTTTAGAGCTGGCAGTACCTCTGATATCAGATCCATTCTTTATTTTTTTCCAAACATCGTTTAGCATTTATTTTTTCTTCCTTTCTAAAATTTAATTGAAAGGTGTGGAGTATCAAAAATTTTCTGAATTTATTTTTTTAACTTACAAATCCTATTTTTTCTTTTACTTTCTTAAGTGTTCTCTCAGAAATAATTAACGCCTGCTCTTTCGCTTCTTCATAACATGCTTTTATATAGTCTTCATTACTTATATAGTAACTGAATTTTTCTTGTATTGGCTTTAAATGTTCTATGACGGCCTGCGCTACAGACATTTTAAACTTTCCATACCCGACTCCTTCAAACTCCGTTTCAATTTGAGCTGTAGTTTTTCCGGTGACTGAACTGTAAATATTTATTAAGTTATTAATTCCGGTTTGTTCTCCGGTAAATTTTACTTCGTTTTCGGAATCTGTAACAGCTTTTTTAAATTTCTTTATTATTGTCTCCGGAGAATCCAACAAAGCTATATAAGAAGAAGGATTTGCATCGGATTTTGACATCTTTTTCTCCGGTTCCTGCAAAGACATTATCCTTGCTCCTATTTTAGGTATAAATTCTTCCGGAATTTTAAACACTTCTCCATATATTCCATTAAAGCGTTTGGCAATATCTCTGGTAATTTCAATGTGTTGCTTCTGATCTGCTCCAACGGGTACTATATCCGTATTATATAAAAGTATATCTGCTGCCATAAGGGTAGGATAACCAAATAAACCTGCGTTTATATTATTAGCGTGCTTTTGAGACTTATCTTTAAATTGAGTCATGCGAGAAAGTTCTCCGAAAGAAGTAAAGCAGCTTAAAATCCAACTTAATTCTGCGTGGGTATGCACTTGACTTTGTATAAAGAATATACTCTTCTTTGGATCTATTCCGCATGATAAGAATAAAGCATAAAGCTCTTTTGTACGACTTTTAAGCTCCTTAGGATTTTGAAGTACCGTAATTGTATGAAGATCGGCAAGTGAAAATATACATTTAAAATTTTCCTGAAAACCTATCCAATTTTTTATTGCTCCCAAATAATTCCCGAGCGTCAAAAATCCGCTTGGCTGAACTGCACTAAAAATGGTTTTTAATTCCTTATTCATTTATTTATCTCTCCTTTGATAATTCTCTTTTTCAGTATTATACCATAGTTTTAATATATATAAAGCTTCCATAAAGGAAGATTATCAGCTAAGTTTAAAAATATACTCTTTTACGCCTTATAAGTCTCCTGAATATTTTTAATTTTATACTCCGGCTTACTATTTAGTAACACATATAAGATTCGTTTCTAGATTTATTATATTATTTAATTAGCTAAATGATTTAAATTTAGTATGTAATTATAGACTTTATATTAAAGATAAAAAATTATTTTTTGAGTGTAACCAAATAAGTGCAAATGAAATAGTATGATAATGTAAATATCAAAAGGAGGAATCCGAATATGTGTAATAATTTTTTTGGCGGTAATAACTGCTGTTTCATCATCATCTTAATATTAGTTCTTTGTTGCTGCTGTGGTGGCAATGACGATAATTGCTGCGGCTGCGGAAATAACTGTGGCTGCGGTTGTGGCGGCTGATAACTCTAAAAATTTCCTAAATAATACCCCGCAAAACTGCGGGGTAAAATTTTGTTTATATAAATTAAATTTTTTCTTACTGCGCTATCTGACGAATTGCTAAATCATAAAATTGCCCTTTTTTCTCCATAAGCTCTTCATAAATTCCCTCTTCCGCTACTTTACCTTTATCAAGCACTATTATTCTATCGCAGTTCTTTATAGTTGAAAGTCTGTGAGCAACAACTATTCTTGTACTGTTGAAAGAAGAAATACTTTTTGCTACATGGTTTTGAGTAATATTATCAAGAGCTGAGGTTGCTTCATCGAAAATCAATATTTGCGGCTTTGCTATAACGGCGCGTGCAATCATAAGTCTTTGCTTTTGCCCGCCAGATATACCTCCTGCTCCTTCTGAAATCATTGTATGCATTCCCATCGGCATAGCTTTAATATCTTCTTCAATTCCCGCAATTCTTGCGGCTTCCCACGCATCTTCCATAGTTTTCCAAGGCGAAGTGACTATTATATTTGAAAAAATATCTCCAGGAAATAAAGATCCGTTTTGCATGACAACTCCGATTTTCTGCCTCACACTTCTTAAATCTAAGTTAGAAAGATCTCTTCCTCCGTAAAAAATAGAACCTTTCTCCGGCTTTTCAAATCCTAACAAAAGACGTATTAGGGTAGATTTCCCGCACCCTGTTTTACCCACTATTGCAAGATATTCACCTTTTTTTATTGACAAACTTAAGTTATTTAAAATTGCTGGTCCTTCAGGAGTATATCTAAATGTAACATTGGAAACCTCTATATTTCCGGAGAGCGAAATAGGTATTTTCCTTCCTTCGCTGCTTTCCGGTTTTTCCTGCATAACCGGTCTGATCATATCTAATATAGGTCCTAAATTCGCAAATTGAAGTGCAACGTCGCTAAGTGACATTATCGCTCCGCTTACAGCTCCAAATGCAGAACTAAATGCCAAATAATTTCCTCTTTCTACTCCTGTCTTAACTGCGAAGTAATAAAGAACTATAGTCCCCAATGAAGAAATTATTAAGCTTATTACGCTGCTTATCTTTAAAAGAAATGGTGGAGAATAAGTCAGTTTTTCAACTTCTGAATATTTTTCCGCCCATTTGGCAAAAGCTCTTTTTTCGGCTCCAGTAACTTTTATTTTTTGAATACCTCCAAACAGAGCATAAACTAGCGATTGAAGTTTTGGAGATACATCCAGTCTCTTTTTGTTAATTTTCTGGCGATAAAACGTAATTAGCACTGAATAGATAATAGTTACTAACACAATTAACATTCCGGGTACAACCAAAGTCGGAGCATATTGATACATTTGGAAAAGATAACCTAAAGAAAATGAAGCAGTTAATCCCGTGGAAACGACGGCACTTACAATCATTTGACATAACGTCGCTATATATCCCATGCGACTGGCAAGTTCACCTGAAGTATAATTTTTAAAAAAGCCCGTAGGTAAACTGAAAAGTCTTATCATTATTGCACTGTTTACTGAAAGCGTTAGTCTGCTTTGAAACCTGCTCATTACTATGCTTTTTGTAATTCCAACTAAAGTTTTACCTACTGTTATGCCAAGCACAAAAAACGCTACTGGAAAAATTAAAGAATCAGAACCTGAAGGTATTAATATATTATATATTATATTTGTTGTAAGTGGGGTAAGCATTCCTAATAATTGAAGTATTAGCACCATTGCCAAAATAAAAATAACGTCGACCCTTGAAATATTCGAAATCATAAATTTAATTAAGTCTTTTATTTTAAGCGAAGTTAAAGGAAAAGATTTATAAAAATAAAATGCATCCACTTTTAAATTCTTTGCAGTTTCCTGATTAATTTTTATTCTTTCTCCTTCAGGAGTAGTATAGGTATATCCAGACCACTTATCAGGAAGAATTGCAACAATATCTCCGTCTTTAGTTCCCCCCAGAAAACATCCGGTAGCATCTTTCCACCATTCTCCTTTAAGTTCTACTCTTCTTCTCATAGTATTAGATGGTCTTAACATATATTCAAGCTGCGAATCTAAGTTAGTTATACTTTCTGGAACTTCCGGAATCTCTTTACCTAAATATTTAAGAATTTCAGCTGCTGCTCCTGTTGCTTGTTTAGCAGCTTTAAAAGTATTTACGCCTATTATTGAAAGTAAATCAGAAAAAGCACCTTGAAACACTCTTTCGTCGCTTTTACGTCTTTGTTCAATCTGACTTTCTAAAAAATCCTTATTCATTTAATTTTCCACCCTCTAACTATTCAGTTATAACGAGTTCACGATATTTTCCGTTTTTATTCATAAGTTCTTCATGTTTTCCGCGTTCTACCACTTTACCTTTATCCAAAACTATTATTTCATCACAGTCTCGGATAGTTGAAAGTCTGTGAGCAATTACTATACATGTGCAGCCTATACGACGAATATTTTCCATGACAGTAACTTCAGTTTTAGCATCAAGTGCCGAAGTTGCTTCATCAAGTATTATAACGCTCGGTTCTTGAGCTAAAGCACGTGCTATTTCAATTCTTTGGCATTGACCGCCGGAAAAGTCTTTTCCGCCTTCTTTTAATACATGATTGTATCCGTCGGGTCTGCTTACTATTGCTTCATGTATGTCTGAATCTTTAGCTGCCATCATGACTGCAAAATCTTCTATAGAGTCGTCCCACATTTTAATATTGTTTTTTATGGTATCATGAAACATAACTTTTTCTTGATCTACAATCGCTACTGAACTATGAAATTTATAAGGATCTATTTCATCTTTAGTTTTGCCGTCAAATGTGATTTTTCCGCTCCACGGCTTGTAAAGACCTGTTATAAGCTTTGCTACTGTCGATTTTCCGCTTCCGCTTCCCCCTATTATTGCAACCCAAGATCCCGGTTTAAGTGACATACTAAAATTTTCAAGAAGCGGAGCGCTTAAACGGCCATATCCGAATGTAATATTTTCAAGTTCTACCGAACCTTTTAACTTTCTTTCAGAGGACTTGTTAGCTACCGGTGAAAGTTCCTCAACATCAGTAGGATAATCCAGTACGTCTTCTACACGTTCCATTTCGCATCTCATACCTACAAAATTACTGTATATATCTATTATGTCGCTTATAGGTGCAAGAAATCTTTCAAGAAAAGACTGAAAAGCCATTAGCATACCTATGGTAAACTGACCATGCATAATTAAATAAACACCTGAAAAAAGAAGTATTAAATTTGCAACGGAATCTACAAATGAAGGAATAGCTCCAATGTATTGTGTAAATCTTGAAATAGCTACGTTATCATTGTTTTGTTTAGAAAAGAATCCCGCCCATCTTTCGAAGTAACCGCTTTCTGCTCCCGTGGATTTTATTGTTTCAATCATTTCAAATCCCGTGTAGGTAACGCTTACCATTTTTCCTTGATTTGACGCTGCGGCGCGTTGATAGTTAAGCATTTTATTTGACGTATACCTGGCGATTAACATATTAAGAACCGTAGCTCCTATTCCTACTAAAGTTAAAACCCAGCTCCATCTAATCATAAAGAATAAATAAAGGAACATAGATATTATTTTTATAAGCATAGGCGCCATTTTTTTAATTAGCGTAAGAGCAATGCTAGCTGTAGATTCTTGGCGAGCTACTATATCTCCTACATATCTCTGAGAAAAGAAATCCAAAGGAAGTCTTAAAACGTGCCACATAAATGACGCGCTTGAAGTAAGAGAAAATTTTCCCTCTATTTTAAGCCAGTATATAGACTGTATAATTCCAATTAATACTTGTACTACCAAAACCACTACCATAATTGACAAAAAAGGATAAAACCATTCCGGATTGGATCCTGATAAAAGATTATCTAAAAATACTCGTCCAAATATCGGAGATAGCAGTCCTATAATTGCTAACGCCGAGCTTACAAGCGTCGCTAAAACAAATGGTTTTAAAGCTCCTTTTAAGCATCTTTTTGCAAAAGTCAAAACACTTTTTTGTTTTCCTTCAGGTTTAAATTCTTCTGTAGGTACGAATGTTAAAGCAATACCGGTAAAAGACTGATCGAATTCCTCTAAAGTAACTGTTACTCTGCCTCTCGCAGGGTCGTTTATATAAATCTTACTTTTTGAAAAATCCATGCCGCAAAGTACTACAAAATGATTGAAATTCCAATGAATAATCGCAGGAAGCGGTAAAGATTCTAAGCTGGAAGGTTCTAACTTATATCCGGCAGCTTTAAATCCGTAAGCTCGTCCTGCATTTAGAATATTTTTAGCAATACTTCCATCACGTGAAACTCCACAGTCAGAACGAACCTGAGTAAGCGGAATCCACTTTTTGTAGTACGCTGCTATCATGCACAAACACGCAGCTCCGCATTCAAGAGCTTCCATCTGCATTACAACAGGCACCTTGCATATTTTACTCACTTTACTCACCTCTAAGATCATTTATTAAATATTAATTCATATGGCCTTGTTCCGCCTACAATTGCTGAAATAGAACATAAAGTTCCTTCCATTACCTCTATAGCTTCTCCTGAATCATTAGACCATGAACCCATTGAAAGCTCTACTTCTACAACATTTCCTTGACTTGCTGCATGAGTAAGTACAGGATAAACCACTTGAGGTTCCGCAAAATTGCTGGCTAAATACTCAGTTGTAACAATCTTAGAACCTATTGAAAGTATTTTTCCGTTTATATATCCGAATTGTTCACGATCAGCGTAATCAGGTGAAATTTGTACTTCCATGCCTTCTGACAGTCGTTTACTTGTTCCGATAGGAACATAACAGTATACTCTTTCATTTCCATCTAAATTGGTAGCTACTACTCCTTCAATAGCAACAGTTTTAGGAACAACACCGGAAAAGATCCAAATTATTCCTGCCGCTAAAATACTGAATACTCCTATGAGCATAATTATAAGACTTGGATTGGTTACCTTGATATACTCATTGAGTTGATCAGGTGAAGAAACTCTTTCCATCGTACTTTTTCTAAATAAACTTCCTTCAGTTTCAGACATTTTTTCTACCTTCTTTCAAATTATTTTTGTAAAAACAAAGGCAAAAACTAAAAAACAATGCCATTATTTTATATATAAATAATAAATTTATTTTTACTTTAAGTCAAGAACTTTTTTGTTTTTCAATAAAAACTTTGTGATTTAAAACATAAAAAACAGATATTTTAATAAAAATACCCATTTTTTAATTTTATACTTATTTTTTAGAATTTTTTATAACTTTAAGTCTTGAAAATTCTTCTCTTTCCTTTTCTTCTAAAGCTTCTGTAATGGAACGAATGATACCTTCAAATCTAGGTATCATTATATTTTTTAGTGCATTAGCACGTTTTTGAGTTTTCTTTATTGCATTTGCTAAAAGGTATGCACTACTTTCAACTTCTGCCAGCTTAACTGTAAGACGTCTTACCTCACGAAAACATACATATGCTTTATCCAGATCCGAATTAGAATTAAAAAGTCCGAAAGGTATGTCAATGTTTTCTCTGTCTGTGAAATTAACAATTGGAATTTCTACTCCCATTACGCTCCTAAATGATAATTCCAATCTTGATTCTACAGGCACAGCTAAAGAGAGCTCTTCGCACACACCTAAAGCAATATTAGCTTTGTGAAGCATATTAAAAGCTTTAGAATATATTTTATCAATATTTTCTTGTATTTCCTCTGCTCTTTCAATAAGAGATGTCATTTCGCGAATAAGTATGTTTCTCTTTCTGTCTAAAAGCTCAAATCCAAGCTTCGAAAGACTATAAGATTTCTTCGCTGCCATTAAATTTCCTTTAGTCGGAGCCATTTGATTAAACACTACAACACCTCATTTCCATTTTTATCTACTTTTTTTACTTACTTGTCATCATCCAATTCTTCGGAGTCTTCATCTTGATCATTGTTGTCTTCTGAATTCCCTAATAAATCTTTATTTTTTCGGTTTAGAATTTCTTTATCTTCAATATAAAATTTATCAAGTGTTTTACTGCTAACTCTGTCAAGCTCATGACGTGGAAGTATTGAAAGAAGTTTCCATCCAAGATCCAAACTAAATTCGATAGAACGATTTTCGTTAAAGCTCTGGTTAATAAATTGCTTTTCAAAAGCTTTGCCAAACTCGATATATAATTTATCAATAGAAGAAAGGTCTTCTTCTCCGATAACCGAAGCTAAAGCTCTGGAATCTTGAACTTTAGCATACGCTGCGAAAAGCTGATTTGCCAGTTCAGGATGATCTTCACGAGTAAATCCTTCTCCTATACCATCTTTCATAAGACGAGATAAAGAAGGTAAAATTGAAACCGATGGATAGTAACCTTTTCTATCCATTGATCTTTCCAGTACTATTTGTCCTTCTGTAATATATCCGGTAAGGTCTGGTATGGGATGAGTTATATCGTCATTTGGCATAGTCAAAATAGGAAGCTGCGTGATTGACCCTGACTTTCCTTTAACAATTCCTGCTCTTTCATAAAGAGAAGCAAGATCGGAATAAAGATATCCCGGGTAACCCTTCCTTCCGGGAATTTCTCCTTTTGAGGAACTGAATTCTCTTAAAGCTTCAGCGTAGGAAGTCATGTCGCTCATTATAACAAGCACATGCATACCTAAATCGAAAGCTAAATATTCTGCTGTGGTTAATGCGCACCTGGGAGCTAGAATTCTCTCTATAACTGGATCATTAGAAAGATTAAGGTACATAACAACTCTTTCAATTACACCTGTTCTATCGAATTCCCGTCTGAAATATTCTGCCACGTCGTTTTTCACACCCATAGCTGCAAAAACTATAGCTAAATTTCCTTTTTCCCCTTCATCAATTTTAGCTTGCCTTGCAATTTGAACGGCAAGTTCGTTATGTTTCATGCCGGAGCCTGAAAAGATAGGTAATTTCTGTCCTCTAATTAGAGTTGATAAAACGTCAATAGATGATATTCCGGTATTAATATAGTTTTGAGGATAGACGCGTGATATAGGATTTATGGGAGTTCCGTTTATGTTACTTCTTTTTTGCGGGAAAATTTTTCCTAAGTTATCTATTGGTTCACCTGAACCATTAAAAACCCTGCCTAGTATTTCGGGAGAAAGAGAAATTTCCATCGGCCGACCCTTAAGTTTTACACGTGTATTTGAAAGCGAAAGAGCGCTGGTACCTTGAAAAACCTGAATAACTACCTTGTCCCCTTCAATTTGAACTATTCTTCCTTTTCTAAAAGTACCATTTTCGAGCTTTATATCTACTACTTCTTCATATGAAGCGTTTTCCACTCCTTCCAGTACTATCAATGAACCGCTTATTTCTTTAAGTCCAACGTAATTTATAACCATTTTAATCCACCTCCTTGGTTTTATAATTTATTTTGTATTATTCCGTCTACAACTTTGTCAATTTCTTTTTTATACTCGTCAATCATATCTATTTTATCATTTGGAACATCATATTTGATCCTTGTAAGCTTATCAAATATTCCGCTTTGAAGTACTGTCGATATTGGAATAGACGCCGAAATTAACTGTCTGACGCGTTTATTTAAATAAAGTATAATTCTCATCATTTTCTTTTGCTTTTCAAGCGGAACAAAAGTATCATCTTTATGAAAAGCGTTTTGCTGCAAAAATCCTACGCGTATAAGCTTAGCAATTTCAATTACTAATTTTTGGTCGTCCGGAAGAACGTCAGCTCCAACCAATTTTACTATCTCCATGAGCTTATCTTCTTCACTAAGTAACGAAGAAATCTTTTTCCTATACTTTATAAAAGATTCTCCAAAATTAGTTGCATACCATTTATCGAGATCCGTGAAATACTCACTATAGCTATTTATCCAGTTAATGGCGGGATAATGCCTGGCATAAGCCAAAGCTTTGTCAAGAGCCCAGAAACATCTTACAAACCTTTTTGTATTTTGAGTAACCGGTTCAGAAAAATCAGATCCTTGAGGCGAAACTGCTCCTATTATGGTTACTGACCCCTCCGGGCCTCCTAAAATTTGCACTCGACCTGCTCTTTCATAAAATTCAGAAAGTCTTGAGGGCAAGTAAGGAGGAAATCCTTCTTCTGCCGGCATTTCTTCAAGTCTTCCTGAAATTTCTCTTAAAGCTTCAGCCCACCGTGAAGTTGAATCAGCCATTATTGCAACGTCATAGCCCATGTCCCTATAGTATTCTGCTAGAGTTATACCGGTATATATTGAAGCTTCACGCGCAGCTACAGGCATATTCGAAGTGTTAGCTATAAGGACTGTTCTTTCCGTCATAGGCTTTCCTGATTTAGGATCGATAAGATGAGAAAATTCATCAACGACTTGACTCATCTCGTTACCGCGTTCTCCGCATCCCACATACACAATTATATCTGCGTCACACCATTTGGCAAGTTGATGCTGCGTCATGGTTTTTCCCGTCCCGAATCCACCGGGAACCGCTGCAACTCCTCCTTTAGCCACCGGGAAAAGAGTGTCTATAATTCTCTGCCCGGTAATTAAAGGAATATTAGCCGGTAAGCGATTTCTAATTGGTCTTGGAATACGGATCGGCCAATACTGACATAAAGTTAAATCATTAATCTCACCGCTGTCTGACTTTAATTTTACTATTATTTCATTAATTTTATATTCTCCGTTTTCAGCTACTTCTATCACCTCTCCGGAAACTCCTGGTGGTACCATGCATTTGTGAGTGATAATAGAAGTTTCAACGCAAGTGGCATATACTGTTCCTTCGGATAATATATCTCCCGGTTTAACAAGTATTTTTGTATTCCAAAGCTTTTCGCGGCTTAGCGAATCAACATTACAACCTCTCGATATAAATACTCCACTTTTTTTTTCAATTTCTTTTAAAGGTCTTTCGATTCCGTCAAATATGTTGTTAAGAAGTCCGGGACCTAAACAAACTTTCATAGGCCCTCCGGTACCTTCTACTGCTTCACCGGGTTTTAATCCTGTGGTTTCTTCATAAACTTGTATAGTAGTAACTTCATCTGTTACGCCAATTACTTCTCCTACTAGACGGTCGGAGCCTACGTAAACCATTTCCATCATTGAAAACGATCTGGTGTTTCTAACTGTTACCACAGGACCATTTATTCCATATATTACATTATTCGTATCCATAATACTCAAAGAAGCGTTAAACGTTTTTAGTCGTCGCTAACGCCTGTCCTCCAATCCTAAGATGTTCGGTAAAACTGCTATACTAGCAGAATTCCAAAATTCTCTGCTGCCCAATCTTCTTGTTCTTTGAGTTTAGCATCCAAAGTTTCGTCAGCTATAATTTTTTTTGATAAGCTGTATCCCCGGATTCCACCAATAAGTATGTCTTTAGCAGCGTATATCTTACAAGGCTTCCCAAAACCTTCTTTTATTGTCTTTTCATACTTTAAATCTTCCTCTTTTACAAAAAGTCCGGTATCGCCCGTGAGCACCCGGGATATTTCAGAAGAATATTGCTTTAAAAATTGCTTGTAATCTTCAGAAAGAGTAAATTCCAATAATCTTTTATGGCACTCTTTAAACATATCCTTCATTATTTCTTTACGCCTGCGGGAAATTTTCTTTCTTTCTTCCAGTTCCTTACGTGAAACTTCTATTGATACCTTATTTTTCATATTTATAAGCTCTTTATTTATCAATGCTTCCGCATCTTCCATTATTTCCGCTTCTGCTTTACGTAATGCAGCTTCTTCCTGAGATTTTATTTCTTCTATGATGTTAGCCCGCTGACGTTTTGCATACTTATCTATTACATTTAAAAAATTACTCGCTTTATAGCTTTTCACCACGTTCTCGCCTCCTTTTTTCTTTTAATTGAATATAATTTTTTAAATTCTAATTCCAATTGATTCCCTGATGTACTTTGTTATTGAGTTCTTACTTTTTCCATTTGATTTACTGTCTGGAATTTCCACTATAAGCGGTTTATGACATTTCATTTTAAGATCGTATACCAAGTCTTCACAAAGCTTTACAACGCCTTCGGTAATTAAAACTATAGCTACATCTTCCATTTTAACAGTTTCCAACAGAGCTTTACGAGTATCTTCTTCAGTACGAACCATAGTTCCTGATATTCCTGCTAAGCGCATTCCTACTATAGCATCTGTATCATTACTTATTAGCTGAAATTTCATAATTTCTCACCCTAAAACTTTAGTTGATCCAGTTTGTTAAATATCATGATAGATACAAGCAGTCCGTAAAGAGCTATACCTTCACCAAGAGCAACAAATATTAAAGCTTTACCAAATGCTTTTGGATCCTCAGAAGTTGCCGCTATAGCTGCCGGCGCGGCAGAAGCAACTGCAATACCTCCACCAATTCCTGAAAGACCTGTAACAAGAGCCGCCGCTATTAAACCTATTCCGAAAGCATTTGCAGCACCGGACGCCGAAGAAGTTTGACCTTCAGAACTTGCTGCAGCTGAGGAAGTTGTTGCGTTACCGGCCGCTGAAGCGTTACTGCTTGCGGCGCAAGTAAATATACATCCCGCCATCATAACTGCAACCGAACATATTTGCATAAATAAAGCTTTTTTCTTATTTGCTCCTCTTTTAACTAATCTTACTGCTAACCATGCACTCAACGTTATAAACATTATTGGTAAAATAAAAAATAAACTTTCCATAAATATTTGACCTCCACTATTAAATTATTAAAATTAAAAATTATTACTCAGCATTTTCTTTAGCGATTACCGGCGAGAAAGGACGCCCTTGACCCTCAAAGAACTTACTGAACATCTCGTAAAATTCAAGTCTCAGAACTTGAATACCCGCTAATAACGCTTCCAGACCTATTACAAATAAATTTCCTACTATAACCGTAATTACATAACCTACATTACCAAACATTTGAGCAATTGTAAAGACCACCATCATCATTCCGGCATGTACCAGTACAAACGATCCTACTCTTAAAAATGACATAGTATTCGTAACGTAACTTAGAATAACTTCGAAAAGCTCAAAAAAACTTTGAGATAAATAATCTCCCCAGCTTTGAGGTTTCCAATCTTTTCTTTTTTCTACAAGTTTGACTAATATTTCTTTAAACATAATTCCTAATATCGGAACTATTAAAAAGATAAAACTGTAAAAAGGATTATTACTTATTCCAGAATGAAATATTATCATATCAACTATTAAAAATACCATTGCAGTATAAAAAACCAATCCACAAATCCCGTTTGAACTGAATATAGCTTCTCCGAAATCTTTTCTTTTTACTAGTGAGTAAATTCCTAGAGTCATAGATACTATTAAAAGTAATACCCCTAAGCCTACAGCGGCATATATTATCATTCCTGAAGCCGCAGGGCTCATCACTTCTATCGGTTTTTCCTCAAATCCAAACAAGAAATGATAAAGCGGATCGAGTACGTGTTCAAATCCGAATACAGAACCGAAAATCGCTCCGAAAAAAGCTGAAGATATACCGCAGGGAATCAAAATTTTACCTAGTTTCATATTTTTTAATTTCCACATAATCCATCCTACAAAAGAAACTACAATTCCTTGCCCTAAATCCGCAAACATTATACCAAAAAGCAGAATATATGTTATTGCTACGAAAGGAGTGGGATCGATTTCATTATAAGAAGGCATTCCGTACGTACTTACGAAAAATTCAAACGGCTTAAATATTTTTTTATTACTGAGTTTAACGGGAGGAGAATTCGAAAGTAAATTTGATCCCTCTTCAAGCGAACATTCCACTCCTAATATTTTAGTGAGCTGGTTAGAAAAAAATCCGGATTTTTCTTTAGGAACCCATCCGACAAGTATGAAACACTCATTATATCTAGATGCATATGATTTTATTTCAAAGTAAGTATTTAACTGTAAAAGCTTATTATAAAAACTCATACATTTATTACTTTGTGAACTCCAAAACTCTGCAATTTCTCTTTCAATGATATCTATTTTTTTATAAAGCTCTTTAGAAAGATTGCGTAGTTGCGCAGCTCTGTTATAAGGCGTAGCATCACATGACTGCAGAGTTACTTCTTCAAAATGCATACTTGAAAAAATTCTGTCTGTTTCATCGGTGCTTTCTAAACTTGCGAAGTAAACGCCCCACTGATATTCGTCATCTTCGTCATATCCAAAGAAAACAAGTTCTATACCCATTTTTTTACTTTTTTCAGCGTAATCGTCAAATCTAGCATAAATTTCCTTTGGAATTTTACCGAAATGTACTTTGACATATTCACATGAAAGAATTTCCTTCAAAGTTTTATCCAAACCATAAAAATGTTTTAACTTCTCAAGTTCCTCATTATTAGAAGCAATTTGTCCGTAAATTTTTCTTTTTTCATCTACCAAACTTTCTACTTTTCCGGAAATAAATTTAACATACTTATCTATCTTACTGCGACTTATATGAAAATTTGATATATCTGTTTCTTCGGGCTTTGCACCGCAGGAATATATTATATTTTTTAGTTTCATCAGCGGAGAAGCAAAAGGATTTTCTTCAGATATCGGTAAGAATTTTTCTGTATTTGAGTAAAAAGAAGAAACATTATCCGGTTGAAATATTTTAGACTCTCCGCACATATTAACTACTTCATCCAGCCTTTTTATCGAGCCTATTATACTTATGCAGCTCATTTTGCAAATTGACACTTTATTTTTCCCGCCTTTCTTTTTATAAAATGATTAATTAAAAAACCTTATTTTATTAACATTTTTCTAATTTCCTCCGGAGATAATTTATACTTCACTCCTTCAATTATAGTAATTATATTTAAAATTTCTACTTCTTTAAGAAATACGTACGATATTAATACTATAGGAGGTGAAATAGAAAATCTTATATTATGCTTACACCAATTAAAACGCATGTTAATTGGAACTTTATCTACTACATCCAAGTTCCTTGAAAACCACTTTTTACCCATAGGAGTATTTTTCATATCTGTCATCATTTGCTTATCAGTAGGAGACTCTACAAAGGATTTTAGTTTTTCCGTTTTAAGAGCGCCTCCGTCAATGAGTGAATTCATCATATATTCGGGAGTAAGTTTATAAAATTTTCTCATACGAACAATTCTTATCATATTACTAAGGTCTGTGTACAATTCAAAAAATGATTTGAGTTCTTTCTGAGCTTTTCCTTTAACATATTTATTTATTATTTTAAATACTACTTGATGTAAGTGATTGTGCAGAGCAGTTTCAATAGCAGTAATATTAAGCGCTTCTCCATCGTTAGGTTTAAATTTAGAAAGTATTTTAAAGTAAACTGATTTTTTTACTGATTTTAGTAAGTCATCATAGCTTTGAACATTAGATAGACCTCTTAAATCTACTTTTGTATGACCTAAAAAAAATTCTGGTATATCTAGATTTTCCTTTTTGCATTTTCCGGCAGACATAAGCATTAAAGTTTTCATAAACTGTTCTATTTCGGCTCTTGAGATAAGATATTCATAAAAATGTTCTCCTACTGAAATATCGTAGCGCGCAAGAGTTTCGAAGTCTATAAAAAGCTTTGATTTTAAACTTGATTCCAATTCACGGCGGTGAACATGGTTTTCATTGATCTTTGATAATACGTCTTTATAATTGGTTTTTTTCTTAAGGTACATTGCAATATCAGAAATATTCCTGCAGGATAAAAGTTCTTCATAACTTTTAGATGAAATTCTTTTTCCATACATTGCGCGAGCTTTTGAAAGTACTGCACTAGACGCATAAGAAAGTATCATCAAGTATGCAAAGAACTAAAGAGTTTCAGAATTAAATCCAAAATTTTAGCTGCTTTGCTTCACCTCTCTTTCTCTTCTGACTAAAGCTTTATTAGATTTATTAAATTACTAGTTGGCTTTTACTCTGCTGATTATTGTACTGACCCATTTTTCTTTATTTTCAGAATATATTTTTTCAATTCTTTGAATTTTTTTTCTGTAAATTCCTTCAACTGCGGAAAGTTTTATGCAAGCTTTAATTTTTTCGTCTTTTTCCCGCTCTTTTATGTCTATTCTTGCACGATTTATATACTCAGAACGTTTTTTCTCTTTTAAAGCGCTTATTTTTTGTTCTGAGTCTAACTTAAGCTGTCTTGCTCTTGATACGTCATCCCTTGCCTTTTTATCAAGTTCAATAATTCGGCCAATCATATCTTCCATTTTATATCCCTCCTAGTTTAAATTCTATCCTCATAATTTAAATTCTACACATTATAGAGTTATAACTCAAATCTAATAAATGTCAATAACTTTAATCTAAATTGTTACATCATGGGAATGTTCAAGTAAGAGGCAAAGCGATATAATGGAAGAATGTAAAAGATAAAATATGGGAAGCGTGGAAATCAAATGGTAAACAGCAATATCACAAGGAAATTCATAACCTAATTAAATTATAACGAGGAGTTTAAAAGGGAAACAATACAAATACTTTACTAAGGAACAGCGGAAAAGCAGCAGGAAAACTAATGAAAACAAATAAATCTACAGTGTATAATTATATAACAAGCTAAACAAAAAATAGAAAATTCAAAACTAGTGTAACAAGGACACCAAAACAATAGGATACAAAATAAGACAAATTAAGCACCTAAAGCAAAATTTTACTTTTCAGGTGCTAATCTAAACTACCTAAATGTATCTTGCCTGGAAATGCGTTCTTATTTTCGCGACAATAGTCATACTTTTACAATATTGTCGTTTTACATTGTCGTTCCAAATGTTTTTTCTTTAGATGCTTTTAAATTTTTTATGAATATTTTTGTCTATTCTTATAATAAATTTGAATCATTTAAGTCTTGTTCCCCTCACATAAAAACTCACATTTACTAATTGATTTTACCACCCTTATCTTTGCTTTGATTGTGACGCTAGGCCTTTAATTCCTTTCAACTTAGTTAAAGCTTGATCAACATCTACACGACTTTTATAATCCGGCTTAACCATAAGCATAATTAAATTTAAAAAAGGAATTATTTTTTCGTCTGGTGTAAAATGTTCTAAATATTTACTAGAAAAATTTTCCGCACCTATGTTTATTAGTTCTTTGGAAAAACGTTGGTAATTTTGGCTGAAGTTTTCATCTTTCATAAGCAATCCTATAAATATACAACCTAATGAATAAACATCTCTCTTTTCAACCGCTTCCTTATTTAATTTCCAGAAATCCGGCGCACGAAATTTTTTGTTTGTAAAAATTTTGTAGGTATTATCGATTCTTGTCATAGCGCCAAAATCTGCTATTTTAAGATTGATACGAGAAGATTTGTCTTTTTTAGTTTTATCCGTCACTAAAATGTTGTCTGGTTTTATATCATTGTGAGAATATCCTTTATCGTGAAGTACTTTTAATCCCTTTAAAGAGTCAGAGGCCATTTGTAAAATACTTTGTATATCATATTTATAATTTTCATTTTTGAATTTTTGTAAATCACCATGACTTGCTAATTCTGTTTCAAATACAGCTTTTCCGCTCTTATCGTGATCGGTTTCAATGTGTTTTGCGACAAATAAATGTTTTGAATTTCTTTCCTTATCCCTAATTATATCTTCAATTGTTTTTGAGTCTTTAACTTCGGAGACTGCATCGTTTGTCTCGATAAATCCTAGATATTTGTTATTGCACGCAACGCGCATCACTTTGCCATCTTTTCTTTCCCAAATAACTGCACTGCAACCTGCGCCTATGAATTTTCTTAAATCATAGCCTAACGACCATAAATATACGCCAGTGTTTTTTTGGTAGGATTTTAATTTTTTACTATTTTTAGGATCTTGAGCTTCTTTAGGAGCGTTTTTTACCAAAAATTCAAATGGTATATCTCTTAGAGCGTTTTGTCTGCTTTTGCCAGAGATATTTTTTGCCGCGTTTACAGCACTTGAAAATTTGCTTACAATTGATATTTTTTTATTCAATAACGAATTTTTTTTAAGGTTGTCATTTTTGTGCTTTTGTAAATATTCTTCGCAATCCTTTAAAGACCAAGTAGCTACTTCCTTTTTTATTGCACTTTCTCTTACAAACATTTTTAAACTTTTGGCCATTAATAAACAACTCCTTTCAAATTTATACACTTATATTTTATACAAAAAAAAAAAAAATAAAATCAAAAAAAAAAAAAATTAAAAAAAAATTACATATAAAATTTATTTTTTTTTTTTTTAATTAATCGAAAAAAAAA
>CALWUT010000005.1 GCA_944384825.1 uncultured Clostridia bacterium | reverse complement strand
AGACAAAGAATTAAAAAATGGAATAATTAGCGAAGAAGCTCTTGACGAAGTAGCTGGAGGCTTAAGTATTAATAAAGAAACATTGAAAAAAGGACTTAAAAAAGCAGGAATAGCTGTTGCAGGTACCGCTGTTGTCGTAGGTACTATTTATGAAGGTAAAAAACTGTATGGACATATAAAAGGTTCTGGGCAGAGTTCAAATGTAGAGGAAAAAGAGCTAGTATGGGGAGAAGTCACCCCTTCTCCTGAAGAAAAAATAGAAAGATTTTAATTTATTTAATAAAAATACAGCTGAAATAAATGTCCACCCACATAGTGGGTGGATGTTTTAATGTATTAATCTAGTTAAATACTTAAAAATATCCTTCAGGTACTTAACATATATAATAAAAATAATTTTTATACATAGTAATATTAAAACTTTAATAAACATATGATATAATCTTTTTTAATGGATTTTATTAAATCAAATTTTAGCTTTAAGTAAAGGAAAAGTGAACAAATGAATACTACCTTAAGTTCAAAAAAAAACAAAAAAGTTAGTCAATCGTTTGCCGCGGGTGCATTTATAATGGCTATTGGAATGTTAATGGTTAAACTTGCCGGTGCGGCATTTAAAATTCCTCTCGCCTATATTTTAGGAGGATTGGGTTCAGGGTACTTTAGCGCGGCGTACACTATTTACAGTCCTATTCACGCTTTAGCAACAGCAGGTCTTCCTATTGCTGTATCACGAATGGTTTCAAGTGATATGACACAGGGAAGATATAAAGATGTAAGACTTATGCATAAAGTTTCCGTTCCGCTTTTTGTGATGACGGGATTAATAGGTTCCGGATTTATGTTTCTGGCAGCATTTCCGTATGTAAGATTTACAAATGCTCCTGGATCACTTTACTCCCTTATTGCGCTTGCTCCCACAGTGTTTTTTTCATGTTTAATTTCTATATACAAAGGATATTACGAAGGCTTGAGAAACATGATCCCTACAGCAGTTTCAGAGATAATTGAAGCTTTAGGAAAAGTAATCTTCGGAGTTAGCTTTTCTTCCTTTACGATGTGGCATTGCATGAAAAAGTACCATTCCAACGGAACAGTATTTGGAACTTTTTATGAAACAGAAGCAGCAGCAAGAGACGCTATTTTACCTTGGGCTTCAGCTGCTGCTGTTTTAGGTATAACTTTAGGTGCCGTTGCCGGTTATTTATATATGTTTATTAAATACAAATTTACTGGTGATGGAATAACTTTCAAAGAACTTGAAAACTCCCCTCCTGCACGTTCCACTGGAAAATTGATCAGAATGCTGCTTAAAATCTCAATTCCTGTAGCACTTGGAGCTATAATAATGAATATTGCTTCTGCTGTAGATGCCACTTTGGTTCAACGCAGGTTAAACGATATAATGCATACATTCCCTATGACGCTTTTAAAAGCTTATGATGGATTGATACCGCTTGAAACTATAAAAGCAGGAACTACTCATATCTTTTTAGCCGGCTGCTTCGGTTATATGAACACAATAACTATGCTTTTACCAACAATTACTCAAGGACTTGCAATTAGTGCTTTACCCAATGTAACATCAGCTTGGGTAAGTGGCGGAAAAGAAAAAATTCGAAAAAATATTGAAACTATTCTTAAAATTACGAGTATAATCTCCTTTCCTATGGGTTTAGGAATGTCAGTTCTTTCATTTCCCATAATGGACTTGACTTATAATACTCTTGGTAAAAATAAAGGAATCGGAGAAGTATGTGTTGCTTCTCAAATTATGAGCATTTATGCTTTGGGAATCATATTCGTAGCTATTGGAACGCCGATATGCAGTATACTCCAAGCGGTAGGAAGAGCAGATATTCCTCTTAAAGTTCTTGCAATCGGAGTAACTATAAAAGTAATTCTTAATTATATTCTTGTCGGAATACCGGAAATAAACATTCAGGGTGCAGGGATTGGCACACTGGTTTGTTATCTTTTTGTATGTTTTACTGCTTTGGCAAGTTTAAGGAAAGAAATTAAGGTACCTATCAAATGGAGTAATGTTTTTTTTAAACCTATAATATGCAGTTTATTTTGTGCGGCGGCAGCGTATTCTTCTCATGGATTACTTTGTCACATCATGCCTTATAAAATTTCAACTATTCTTTCTATCTTAATTTCCATGATAGTTTACGCCTTAGCTTTAGTTCTTACTCAAACTATAACTGCAGAAGATCTTTATATGATTCCAAAATGTAAAAAAATTGTAAAAACACTTGAAAAGTGTAAGTTGATACGTTAATATGTAAGTATATGGTAAATATTGTAAAATCATATTACCAATACTTTAGAAAGGAATGTAAAAGCTTATGGATTATAACCAAAAATTTAAATATTCAATATTTGATTTTTTAAAGCTTGTAAAACTTTTGAGATCTTCTAATAGTGGAAGATGGGATAAAACTCAAGGTCATTCAACTGTACGTTCAAATTTGATCGAAAAAGCGTATGAGGTATTAGAAGCAATCGATTTAGAGGACAGCGATATGCTTAAAGAAGAATTGGGAGATATATTATTTCAAATTGCATTTCATTGTGACGTTGAAGAGGAAGGAAAAAATTTCTCTTTTGATGACGTAGTGGACAAAGCATGTAAAAAAATAATTTCCAAATATCCTCATATATTTCCGGAAAATTTTTGTTATGAAGATAGAAAATGCAGAGTGTATAATCTTAAAGATAAAGATAAAAATGAAGAAAAAATTCAAAATTTTAGAAAGATAAGTAAACGTATGGATACCCCTGCTGAAGAAGTAAAAAATGTATCGCGTGTTTTACCTTCGCTGATAAGGGCAGTTAAAGTTCAAGAACGTGCGGCGCGTTCAGGATACGGCCTTTTTTCAGTAGAAGACGCAATAAATGAAACTTTTGAAAGACTTCATTATCTTGAAACATTAATTTTGGACGGACGTCATGAATGTTACGAAAAAGAAATAGGAGATTTGCTGTTTTCTATGACGGAAATAGCACGTTTAATAAATATTGACGCTGAAAGCTCTTTATATGATGCATGTGAAAGATTTAAAAATGAGTTCTTATATAAAATATCCCTTGAAAATAGAAACAAACTGTAGTAATATCTACATACTGAATATAGTCGCTTGATAAATTTAATTTGGTGACAAGAATCAGTAAAATCAATCATTTAAAACTGGAGGGTACATATTAGATGAACAGGTCAGAACTAGTAGCAAAAATTTCAGAAAAGAGCGAACTTTCAAAAAAAGATTCAGAACTCGCTTTATCAAGCTTTATGGATTCAGTCGTTGAAGCATTATCAAATGGTGAAAAGGTTCAGCTAGTCGGTTTCGGAACATTTGAAGTACGCAAACGCGAAGAACGCAGCGGAAGAGACCCAAGAACAGGCGAACAGATTACTATATCTGCTTGTCAATATCCTGCATTCAAGGCAGGAAAGGCGTTTAAAGACGCTGTTAACAAAGGTTAATTCTTTAAATTAACTTATTAAAATGTCCACCCACTATGTGGGTGGACGTTTATTTTTTATCCGAAACATGAAAATTTCAATCATTTTCGCTATTTGTTTTTTTACTGATTCTTTCACAGATATTTTAATTTTAGAGTTCTTCACACAAAACTTTATAATTCTTTCATCTGTCCCAGTAATTTAAACCTTAATTCAAAACTCTAAAATACTCTGTTTTGACTCAACAGCACATGCTACTATACCATCTCATTTACAGTTGACGAAGCTGTTAAAGCTTCAGAAGCTTTAATTGCTAAACGAATTATCGATTTTTATTGTACACTAATTTTAAAATAATTTCGAGTACAAAACATTCTCACTTTTTTACAGATACATACCAGGCGTATTGTAGTAGGACTTTCATAGATCATCTTATTAGTCGTTTTTTACCTCAATTGTTGTTTCAATGGTTGAATCATTCCCAAAATCTTTCATATATCCATACAGTTTATTAACCATATATAGTACCTACGACAACAGCGGTGCCTGCAACAGCTATTCCTGCTTTTTTAAGTCCTTTTTTCAATGTTTCTTTATTAATACTTAAGCCTCCAGCTACTTCGTCAAGAGCTTCTTCGCTAATTATTCCATTTTTTAATTCTTTGTCTTCCATTTTAAACACTCCTTATAATTTTTTATACACTTAGTGTATAAGCTCATTATATATATATATATAGTCAAGTGTTTATTTCATTTTTGTGAATTTTGACATGTAAAACTTTTAGTCCTATTAATATGAAAGTATTTACTGGATAATTAATTTCATTACGTTTATCAAGTCATTTTGATAACTGTTTTTTCGAAATTTTAAATTAATATGGGTTATAATATGGTTATGGATAAGTGTAAAATTTTAATCTGTGATAGTGTTTCTTATTGATAACTGGCAATATATTGAAGTATAAATTTATTTTCTTTAATAAATATTTCATTAAGCGTATAATTTATTTATTGACTTAATTTTTCATTTTACATACAATATATATGATACTATTCATAATAAGTCGAAAAATTAACTATCTTTTGATTTATACTAAAGAAAAAACTATTCTATAGAGGTAAAATTAAAAAAACAAACTTAAGTTAGTACTAAACTTAATTGGTTGGTTTAAAAATAAAATTTAAATAATCCGTCCGTAGCGAAGCTGGATATCGCAGCAGATTCCGATTCTGAAGGTCGGGGGTTCGAATCCCTCCGGGCGGACCAATGTCATATTTAGTCGATTATTGTATAATCGGCTTTTTGTTTTTTATATAATATAGAATTTTGGTGTAATTGACCTTAATAGAGCAAATTATAATATTTTTTCTCTGTATATATGAAGGAAATTTTCCTTAATGTTTATGGAGGTTGAAAATTAACATGTATATTAAAAAGATCTATGGTAATGTGCTGCCTCAAAAAGATGTAATATTTATTAGCAAAGGGTTGCTTGACACCTATGAACCACCACTGGTAGAAAGTGAAAATTGGAAACATTGGGTAACGCATATTACCTCTACGACGTGCGTATTGTGCAGAAATTTAAATGGTAAAATCTATTCTATAAGAGATATTGATTTTGAAGAGCCACCGCTTCATCCGAATTGTAGATGTGAAGTATTACCAATGGAAGCAGTTATCGCTGGTAATGCAACGAAAGATGGTAAAAATGGTGCTGACTTTTGGATAAAGTATATCGGCAGATTGCCTGATTATTATATTTCTGAGGAAGAAATCAGAGATCTGGGTTGGAAACAAGGAAAATCGCCAAAAAAATTTGCACCTAGCAAAATGATGACTCGAGGAATTTATAATAATTCTGATAGACACTTACCACATGTTTCAGGTAGAATATGGTATGAAGCTGATATAAATTATTATGGAGGCAGGAGAAATAGACATAGACTTCTATGGTCAAACGATGGTTTAATATTTGTAACATACGACCATTATGCAACATTTTATGAAATAATTTAAGGAGGAACAAGTATGGAAAACAAAAACGAAAGCAAAAAGATAATAAGATTAGATTTTACAGGGTGTAAAACCTGGTGGGATTACCATGAAAGAATAAGATTAGCTTTTGACTTTCCTGAATGGTACGGTAAAAACTGGGATGCTTTTTGGGACCTACTTAGAACATGTTATGATGTAGGTAAGGTAGAAATAACAGGAGAACATACCTTAAAAAAAGAATTTAATGAGTATATAAAAATGACGCATGAAATTCTTGATGACAATATAATCCATCAATCCGAATTAGGAGAAAAATTTGAATACGAAGTAATAGACTAGCATTTATATGCTAGTTTAATATTAGTGACATATGACCATTATGCAACATTTTATGAAATAGTTTAAGAGGAGAATTTATTATGGAAAGTAAAAATAATAAAATAATAAAATTAGATTTAACAGGATGCAAATATTTAGGTGAAATTCACGAGAGAATTAGAGAAGCGTTTGACTTTCCGGAATGGTATGGACAAAATTGGAGTGCTTTTTCAGATTTATTGTGGAGTGAATGTGATGCTGATAAAATAGAAATAAGCGGAGAACACACTATTAGCCTTAAATTTAGTGAGCATATAAGAATCATGCATGAAATACTTCAAAAAGAAAAGCTACATCGTGCAAAGTATGGAGAAAAATTTGAATACGAAGTAATAGACTAGTATTTATATGCTAGTTTAATATTAGTGACATATGACCACTACACAACATTTTATGAAATAGTTTAGGAGGGAGATAATTATGGAAAAAGAATTGAAGAGACTTAATGAAATACCTAAAATAATAAGATTGGATTTTACAGGCTGCAAAACAGGATGGGATTATCATGAAAGAATAAGGGTAGCATTTGATTTTCCAAAGTGGTATGGAAAGAATTGGGATGCTTTTTGGGACTTGCTTAGAACGGAATGCGATGCGGATAAAGTTGAGATATTTGGTGAATCAACTTTACCTGAAAAATTTAAACGTGACATAGAAATTATGCATGAAGTTCTTTAAGATGATAAAAAAGAGCATAACAAATAAGGATGGAAACCATCTGATTTTGAAATAATAGATTAAAAATTTAAACATTATCATTAACTACAAATGGCTTAAATACTGGCTTTTTCTATGCTCCATAATTCTATTCGTACCAACAATAAACTTAGTCGATTATAAAATAATCAGCTTTTTTATGTTTGTAATAAATTTTGCTATAAATGTATGAAGGTTCAAACTAAAGTAGGTATGTCAACGACATGGAATGTATTGTAGCTTTAATAAACGGTGAAGAAGAATTAAACCATACAATAAATTCTTCTTTATTTTCGTCTACTAGACTGCTAACCTTGCAGACGCGTTTGAGTGCAGCTTATAAAGGTATCATGGCTCTTATATATAAAAAGGGATGCCGTGGTTTTGTAAAAGGTAATGCTATGGACGTTGTAAAAAGTATGGATGAATATCTGGATATTCATCATATATTTACAGAGAGTTACTGTAAAAAGAAAAAATATAACAGAGAAAAATGAAATTCAATAGTTAATAAAACTTCTTTGTGTAAAAGAATCTTTATTACTGAAATTTTTTCTTCTTCGATATGATAGAGTATTTTTGAGAAATATATGTTGACACTTTTTAAATTTACTTCTAATATTCTAGAATTGTTTCTTTAAATTTTCTGATTACTTTTGCGATTTAGATAATGTTGTATTATTTGTAATTTTGTGTTATGATAACATAGTTGAAATATTAACTATTATTTGAATTAATAATGATTGTAAATTTAAGGTAGAATAATTATTTATTTAGAGGTGTTAAATTTGTTTAAGTGGATTGTAATTATAGGCAGCATGTGTTTATTTAGTGCACTAGGATATTACACTCTTAATACGAGTATCAGTAGCCATAATATTTGTAATAATTCGAGGTGTATAGATCTTGAAGAATTTAATTCTATTCAAATGGACATAGATGCAGCAAATGTCAATATTCAAGAATCAGATAAATTTAAAATCGAATATAATTTATCGTTTTCCTCTCCAAGTGATAATATAATATGTAAAAATGAAGAAGGAGCTTTAATTTTTAAATCTCCGAAGAATAGTAGGGTAGTAAACAATAAAGATCAGTATATTAATATATTTGTCAGTCCTTACAAGAAATTAAATGACTGTACGATAAACATGAACGTAGGAAACTTTAGCTGTTCGGACAAAATTTTAATGGGTGATAATTTAAAAATTAAATGCAACACAGGTAACATTAATATTTTAAATTGCGATTCAGAAAATATAAATATTGAAAGCAATGTAGGAGAGATAGGAATTTCTGGTAATATATATGGAGATAGTGTAATTTCCTTAAAAACCGGCAATGTAGCATTAAATTTGTTAAAGCCATTACAGGAGTATTCATATTCATTAAAATCTAATTTAGGTAACATCATTAGTTACGGCAAAAAATCAAAGTCAGATAATTTAGTAGGAGCTATATTGGAAAGTGATAATTTTGATGGTTCGAAACTTGATGTACATGTAAATACCGGAAATATAGATATTAATAAATTAAGGATATAAATTGCATATTTTGGGTTAAAAGCGTAAAAATAAAACCTCATCATTAAATAATGACAAGGTTTTCAATTTATTTGGTGGGCCATCTAGGACTCGAACCTAGGACCAACCGGTTATGAGCCGGTTGCTCTAACCAACTGAGCTAATGGCCCAAGCTTACCGCTTACAAATATAATTGTATAACATGAAATTTTAAATGTCAAGGGGTATTTTAAAAATTTTTTTATTGAATTATATTTTAGATAATAATTACACTATTCAGTTGTTGTATAATAAAAATAAATGATTAGATAAATTAATGAATAGAAATGTAGGAATAAAAAATGAAGAAAAATGATTTAGTAGAAGTAAAAATAGAGGACGTAAATATTCAAGGAATAGGTATAGGTAGATTAAATAACATGGTGATATTTGTACCAGGTTGTGCAGTTGGGGAAAAATTACTGGTTAAAATAATAAAGCTAAACAAAAATTATTTAGTAGGTAAAATTGAAAAAATTTTACATCCTTCAAAAGATAGAATTTCTCCTGATTGCATTCATTACAAAAAATGTGGAGGATGTGTTTTTCGCCATCTTTCATATGAAGCGGAATTGAAGATAAAATATAAACATATTTTAGATTGTTTAGAACGTATAGGAAAGCTTAAAAATATAAAAGTTAATCCTATTGTAAAGGCATCGGAATTTAATTTTTATAGGAATAAATCACAAATTCCAATAAGAAAAAACGAAACAGGAGAAATACTTACAGGCTTTTTCGCTTTTCATAGTCATAGAATAACAGATTGTTCTAAATGCTTGCTTCATTGCAAATATTTTAATTCAATTATTGAAACTCTTAAATTATGGATTGAAAAATATAATATATCAGTCTATGACGAAAAAAACGGGAAAGGAATTTTAAGACATCTTTATCTTCGCTATGCTGAATATAAAGACGAAATAATGGTTTGTTTGGTTATAAATGGTAAAAGTATTCCTTTTGAAAAGGAATTAGTCAGTTTACTGATTAATGGACATCCTGGAATTAAAAGCATTATTATTAATTCAAATCTTAAAAATACTAATGTTATATTGGGAGAAAGCTGCAAAACTATTTATGGTAAAAGTATTGTAACTGATAAAATTGACAGTTTGGAATTTGAAATTTCTCCATTGTCTTTCTATCAGGTCAACAAAAGACAAACCGAAAAATTATATAGTATAGTTAAAGAACTTTTGCAGCTTTCCGGAAATGAAGTTGTTATAGACATGTACTGCGGAATTGGTACAATTGGGTTAACACTCGCGAAAGATAGTTTTAAAGTTATAGGTGTTGAAATAGTAGAATCTGCCGTTAATAATGCCAAGCGTAATGCAAAATTGAATGGAATAACTAATGCACAATTTTTCTGTTCCGATGCTTCCAAAATGAGTGAGACATTAGAAAAGTCTAAAGTTTTTGCTGATGTTATTATCTTGGATCCTCCTAGGAAAGGTTGTGATAAAACTATATTGGAAAATGTGTTGAAAATAAATCCAAAGAAGATAGTTTATGTTTCTTGCGATCCCGCTACACTTGCACGGGACTTAAATTTTTTATGTAGAAATAACTTTGAAATTAAGCAGTTTATACCTGTGGACATGTTTCCAAGAGCTGCACATGTAGAAACGGTAGTTAAGTTGGTTAGAAAAAAGCCTGACGCATATATCGACATTACCGTTGATATGGATGAGCTGGATTTGACTGCTTCGGAAGCAAAAGCCACTTATCAAAAAATCAAAGATTACATTTTTGAAAAGCACAATGTAAAAGTATCGTCTTTATACATTGCTCAGATTAATCAGAAGTACGGAATCATTGAAAGGGATTGCTATAATAAGTCAAGAGATGACAAACAGCCACAATGTCCACCGGAAAAGGGAAATTTGATTGAGGAAGCACTGCGATATTTTAAGATGATATAGGAGATTTGGATAAAGTTGAATAGATAAATAAAAAACAAAGTACCATTAAAGATACAGGAGATGTGATTATGCAACCATACAAAGTTTGGTTATTTTCAGATCTAATAGAAAAGAACAAAAGAGTTTTTAAAGTTCCCGTATATCAGCGTAATTATGATTGGAATAATATACAATGTGAGAAACTTTATCAAGATATAATGAATGCGAACGAACGAGACCATAAGCACTTTACAGGAACTATTGTATATATAGTAGGTCTTGATGGGAGCACGTTAAATGAGGTTTTAATTATAGATGGTCAACAACGTATTACTACTATGTATATTCTTC
Source organism: uncultured Clostridia bacterium (assembly GCA_944384825.1). Taxonomy (GTDB): domain Bacteria; phylum Bacillota; class Clostridia; order Oscillospirales; family Acutalibacteraceae; genus UMGS1491. The sequence goes on along the minus strand of CALWUT010000005.1, from coordinate 192,064 downwards.
TGAAAGCCCTTTACGATGCTGCAAAAGGTGTATCAGTGCGAATTGAAGCTGAAATTGAAGAAGTTATGTTTAACAGGAATTGTGATGAAAAATATAAATTAAAATTAAAAACGGTAAAATCCGACAATGAACAATTGCTACTTTTAATCAAAGATAAGATTGATGAAATGGATCGAAACTCAAACATTTATAAGAACTATATTACTTTCAAAAGTTTGATTGAAGAAACAGTAGCATCAGGACTAGAGTTAAATGATATTCTTAATGGTATTAAGAAACTTGAAATGGTAGAAATCGTTCTTGATAAATCCCAAGGGGATGAGCCGCAAAAAATTTTCGAGTCGATTAATTCAACCGGATTGGAATTAAGTTTGGCAGATTTGATTAGAAATTATCTGCTGATGGATGATGTAAACCAAGATGAACTTTACGAAAATTATTGGTCTGAAATTGAAAAGAATGTAGGTTACCGTAATTTAGGGGATTTTGTAATTAATTTTTTGAATTCTCAAATTAGCAAATCAGTAAATAGCAAAAATGCGTATCGTTTGTTTAAAGAACATTGTGAAGAAAACAATTTGAGTCACGAAGATGTATTGAAAAAATTGAAGAGAACATCAAAATATTACGGTGCTTTTATCGGAGAGAATCATCATTACAGCAAAGAAATTACAGATTATTTAAGGGCGTTTTGTACTATAAAGCAAACGACCGTTCTTCCATTTCTTTTTAGGATTTTTAGCGATTATGATGATAAAAATATTGGCGAAACTACTCTTTGCAAGGTATTAGATTATTTACTGACATATTTTGTTAGAATTACTGCGTGTGAAATTAACAAGAATTTATCTAAGTTTATGAAGTCAATGTATGACCGAGCTTTTGATGGGAATTATGAAAATTTTTATGAAAAATTTGTAATATTTCTTAATGATTTGAGAGCGAATGACCGTATGCCGGCGGACAAAGAATTTGAAGATGCCCTCATTCACAAACCATTGTATAAGAAGCCAATTTGCAAATTTGTACTTTCTGTGATTGAAAACTCTACTAAAGAGCATATTGATATTACTAATCTTACAATAGAACACATTTTACCGCAGAAAGAAAATGCAGCAGTATGGAAGAAAGAGGTTGGTGCTGATTATAGCAGAGTTTATGAAATATATTTACATACACTTGGTAATTTAACTATTACGGGACATAATAGTGAATTAGGAACAAAATCATTTTCTGACAAGAAAAAAATTATACGTGAAAATTCGAAAGCAAATGTTTTGAATAAAGAAGTTTTATCATCCGAAAAATGGGATGAAACTTCGATTTTAAACAGAGCAAAGGTACTCTCTAGTATATTGATGAAGAAATTTAATTATGTTGAAATGCATTCTGATGTTAGTGAAATAAATGAAATGAATTTTAGTGCTGACAGTGGTCTAGATTTTTCAAATACTAAACCAAAAGGTTTTTCATTTGTAGGTGAATATACAAAAGTATCAAGTTGGGTAGATTTATTAACAAAATTTATTAATCTTGCATTTGATTTGGATATGGAAACATTGAGTGATTTGGCAATAAACGATTATTCTATACCTCATGCGGACAGAACGTATATTAGTAATGATGAAAGAAAACTTCGCAAAGCTAAGCAAATTGATAACAGCGGAATCTTTTATGAAACAAATTTATCTTCCAATAATATTCTCTCGTTTATTAAAAGTTTGTTATTGGAAATGAATTTGGAAATGGATGATTTTGGCTTTTCGCTTTCAGAAGCTCCATTTGATATTAATGATCAAAATACTTGGTTAGAGGGAATGGTACCAGTGGCAAAATTATTCTATAATCTAATTGAAGAGCTTATTAGACAATCAAAGATCACATCAACCGAAATGGAACAACTGAAAACAAAAGAATACACAAAATTGTTATTTAATTCTTCAGATTATCCAGCAGTCGCTAATAACAGAACAGACAATATGGGCAACTCATCGCATAAGAGATATCGAGCCAAAGAATTACAATTCGAAGGTGAGAATATTTATATTTCCACACAGTTTTTTGAGTCTGATAGAGAGTCTGTAATTGAATGGTATAAAGGGCATTTTTGCTAATTACAATTTGCAATCGACACATTTGTAAAATATAAAATCCTTCTGTAAAATGAAATTACAGGAGAATTTTTACAATTAAAACATTATTTGAACAACAAGGTGGACAATATGAAATGCGGGTTGATTACAGATTACCTTGTATAGCACTTTCGCAAGACACAATCAAGTACATTGGAGTATGGGGAGAACGACATAAACGATACCTAAAAGCAAATCATCGAGTACGATATAACAATTTGCTTACTGCCGGAAAACTTAACAGCTATCTTGCGGACATCAATTGACGAGCAGAGAACATGTTTGAGGAATTTGTAAAATCACTTGCCGAAAAAGAAGATGTTACGGAAAATTTGAAAGGCGATATGCCTATGAGATGGGTAGCACAGATAAACAATATCCGTAACCGAGCAACCGAAATTGTAAATGCGGAAGTGATTTGTGTATGAAAAAGTTTTATATTTATCTCACGTACGAAGAAAGAAATTTGATAATTGAAAGCCTTGTCGAAAAGAAAAAGGAGCTTATATCGGCAGGAAAATACACAGACAGTATTGATGATGTTCTGCTGAAATTTCTACAATTAAAGCAGAAAAAATTCAAAGTAATTTATACATAAGGGCAGCAAAGAGGCACAGCCTTCGGAAGAAAAAATTCGTTGGCTGAGCTTTTGCTTTTGTAAAAATGTAAAACTGTGTTCAAACTTAGCGAGCAGACCTTTTGTATCCACAAATGGTAAAATTGTCGTAATCCGTACTGTCTTAGTGAGCAGTGTTTGTTTCCTCATTGAAACAAATACCTCGTTAGGATGGCATACTAAGACTTGCTTGCTTTATGTTCCACCGTAAAGTGAACAAACGTTTGCTTTTTTAATAATGGCATTGTAGAAACGCTAGTTTTATAGTAGGATAACAAAAGGGATGTGAGAGGGAGATGCAAATATATGAGTCTAGCTGAAGAAATGAAAAATCTGAGAAAAAGAACATTACTTACACAAGAAGACTTTGCTCATACTTTATCAGTAGCCCCATCTACTGTTAATAGATGGGAAACATCTAAAGCAAAGCCGAATGTATCCACAATGAAAAAAATAAGAGATTTTTGTTCGAATAATAATTTATCTTATTCAAGTGTGGAAGAAGAATGGATTAATTATACACAGGAGGGAAACAATGATTAGATTAGCAACAGTTTTTAGTGGGATTGGTGCAATTGAACATGCTTTAGATAGAATGGGAATTGAGCGTAATATTGTATTTGCCTGTGATAATGGAGATGTTGAAATCCTAACTAAAAAAATCGGATTAAATATTGATGAAATAAAAAAGGAAATAGTATTGCTAGAAGCAATGGTTCAAAAACTAAATATAAGTAGTGACGTTGATGATTTATATAAACAACAACTTTATGGTATGTTCAATGAAATGAGTACAGAATATAAAATAGTAGTTGAGCAACTTTCAAAGATTCCGAAGAATTACATAGACGTGCAACAACTTCTCAAGTTAATTCCTGAAGGCAATGATGTGAAAAAAGCAAGAATTAAAGAATATAAAGGTTTTATTGAAGAATTAGGCGTTGGAACAGAAAAACAACGGATACTCAAGGTTTTACAAGTGATTTTAGAAGTCGTAAATGATTTCAAAAAAGATAATCAACTTGAAGATTTGGGAAAAGAACTTGACTTTGATAGTACAGATGGTATTGTGTGGCGTTCAGTAAGTGCTCAATTAAAAGCATTATATGATTACTTGGAACAATACAATGGAAAGAGAATTATCAGAAAAGTGCAAGATTTATCACAAAGGGCAAGTCAGTTGCACGAGAAAATAAATTACTTGGAAGTGCAAAAAGAATTAGAAGATTTAGGAGAAGATTGGACTGCTAGAAAAAAGTATGTTGATAATTTGTATGCAGGGTTAGAAAAACGAAACAAAGTGAAGAAATCATATATGGCTAACTATGTATTGAGTGATGAACATTTTCATTGGAATGTTGCATTTCTGAATGGAAAGCAATATAGAGACAAGGTTGATTTGTTTGTTGGCGGTAGTCCATGCCAATCATTCTCTCTAGTTAGAAAACAACGTGGACTTGATGATACAAGGGGTACATTGTTTTATGAATATGCAAGACTAATTGATGAGATTAAGCCCAAAATTTTTATATATGAAAATGTTCGTGCTGTTCTTTCTCACGATGGTGGAAAAACGTGGAAGAAAATGCAGGAAGTTTTTGATGAATTAGGATATAAGGTATATCCTAGTGTAATGAACGCTAAAAATTATGGAATTCCACAAAACAGAGAGCGAATTTTTGTTGTAGGTTTTAGAGATGATATAGCACCAAAAGAAGGATTTGTATTTCCACCAACGAAACCATTAGAAAGGACGATGAAAGAGTTCTTGATAGATAACGCTCCAGGCGGATACTTTTTGCCGAAGAAGGGTGTGGAATTTGTTACCAACGAGAAGAATCTAGCAAAAAAATTCACACAAATCGATGGTGAAATACAATTTTGCCAAAAAAAGAACCAACAATTTAATTGGCACGGAGATTTTGTGTTTCAATCAGAAAGTGATGCAGAAGCGAACAATATTGAAGATTTAGAAAAATATTATTTATCCGAAAAAGTAAGGAAATATGTTTTGGCATCTGGAACAAAGAATTTTTATAGCAAACTAGAAGTTGATTTGGATATTGCAAGACCGTTGCTTACAACAATGCATAAAATGCATCGTGCAGGAGTAGACAATTATGTTACTACGCAAGGACGATTAAGAAAATTAACTCCGAGAGAGTGTTTGAGACTGATGGGATTCAGCGATAATTTTAAAATTGTTGTTTCAGATACGGCAATGTATCAGCAAGCAGGTAATAGTATTGTTGTTTATGTACTCATTGCATTGTTAAAGCAGATGGATATAGAAAGGTACGGTGTTTTGAATGAAAATTAATGGAGAGAGCTTGCCAACATTAGCAGTTTTTCCGACTATGATGACAGTGCCGGATTGTGTTGTTACTGGAAGTAATAAAATTGGGAGAGGTCACGGGGAGGCAAAATTCTATATAGCATCCAAACCAAAAATGTACGCATTTTACGGTGGAGAAAAATTCAAAGCAAAATGTTTTATGCTTAAATCAGATTTATTAGCATATTTAGATGCTATTAAAAATGAGTACATGGAGCCATCGCAAGATTATGCAAAAAAAAGAAAATTTCCCATTGTTGTGGAATGAGAGATTGTTTATGGTCTCTAAACTAGATGATGTGATTTTCTTTGAAATAGAGGATCAATATTAGATTGAAGGACAAAGAGGTTACATCAACTCGAGCGATGCTGCTTATCAAATATTAAGGCAGATTGCATTACCTTTGGTTCGTTATATTTATGTAGAAAAAGTGGGAAGTGAAACAGCACCACTGTTCTATTGGAAGTTGTTTGTTGATTTCGATGCCATATGGGAAAGACAGAATGGTCCATTAGTGTTTAATTATGGTAAGAAGAAGGAAGAAACAGAAGAAATTGAGGAAACACCTTCTACGGAGACAGAAGATGTAAAAGTGAAAAAAGAAATATCAAATACAAGATATGGTCAAGGAAAGTATCGCGAACAGTTATTGGAACAATGTAGATTCTGTCCATTCACAATGATTTCGGATGAGCGCTTGTTGATTGCGAGCCATGTAAAACCTTGGGCGACTGCGAATGCAACAGAAAAAGTAGACCCTTATAACGGCTATATGCTTTCGCCATTGTATGATAAACTTTTCGACAAAGGCTTTATTACTTTTACTGAAAAGAGACATGTTATTCTGTCTGAGTTTATTTCTCCATACACTTGGAAACAGATAGGACTTAAAAATGACAGTTTTATTAATTCGCCCCCAATGGATGATAAGAGAGCAGAATATTTGAGGTTTCATCATCGGTCAGTATTTAAAGGTTCGTTTGATATAGAAATATAATGCTATGAATAATTAAATTAAGCGTCATATTCATATGTGTAATCAATGCATATGTGGATGTGGCTTTTTTGTGGGTCTCAAAGCTTTTCTGATGAGTATCGTTTGGAGATACTAGAGAAGAACAGGCTGTTTTCGTAAGTGGTTATCCGAATGGTCTGCTCGCTAAGATTATATACACATCAGGTTTTCGTTTTTTTCGGAGATCTTTTTTCTTTTTATGGCAAGAAACTTTTTCTGAATTTTTGAAATTTGGTTTAGTTTTTTTCGGTTCCGATGCCTACCACTTAGAGAAGTTTTTTCAAAACACACCCCAAAAAAATCTCTCCGTCATTTCAAACAAGTGAAGGGATATTTTTTGCACCCGATAATTTGCCTTCGCTCTGTGGGAACAAGTGAAAAGGATTTTTCAAAAACAGGGTGTCAAAATGGGAGGTCAATTCCAAATATGTGAGAGAAAAATTTTTGAAGATTCCCCAAAAATAGGTGTCCAAAATGCAACCCTTTGTGCAAATGAGTGAAAGGAGTTTTTACAATGCCAAGATTATCAAAGAAAGCCAAACAGGAATGGGCGTTCTTTCTGAACGCCGGAACAGGCAGGCGTACTTACAACGACCTCTGCCGTAAATGTTAGAATGACTGCAAACAAAGTTTTCGGGCGATTATCGTAAATTGCCCGAAATACCACTCCAAAAGGAGCGTGAAAAACGAACCAAACAGCAATGATTTTAACGATTCTCGATAAGACAGGGAATTATGTTCTTTCAAAATTTAAAAGCCTTATAAGAAGAAAAATTGCAGAATTACGCACCTTTTTCATACAGAAAAAATGGTGTATCCATCCACTAAGGGAGTGAGAACTTTTGAACAATAAATTTTCAAGGCAAGAAGCTGAAGCCTTTGCTTTTGTGGAGGTTCCAAAGGCACTTCTTACAAAGCCATGCTATACTGGGCTGTCTTCCACTGCGTTCTTGTTATGCGGAATACTGCTTGACCGTATGTGTTTAGCGATCAAAAACAAGGACAGATTTACTGACCGTTTTGGTTGTGTTTTTGTGTACTGCACTTAAAGGATATATGCGAAACGCTTTCCTGCGGACACGATAAAGCCACCAAAATGCTAAGGGAATTGGAGATGTTTGGACTTATCAGCCGACAGCAACAAGGTAAAGGCAGACCAGCTCGTATCTATGTGCAAAAGTTCATTACCGAGCCGTAGAGTGCTATTTTGTCGCATCAAAGACTGCGGATTTATAACAAGAAATAATACTGAAGTTAATAACAATTACTTACCGAAAATAAGAAACAAATTTAAGAGAGGTACTTACAATGACAGATAAAATAGAAAAAATCAAAATAAATGAACTAATCCCATTTGAAAATCATCCGTTTAAAACAAGAACGGGAGAAGAACAGACCGAGCTTTTAGAAAGTATACGAGCCAACGGTACGCTCGTTCCCATCATCGTTCGTTCTTCTACGACTGGTAAATATGAAATCATAAGCGGACGCAGACGAGTGGAAGTCTGTAAAGAATTAGGCATTAATACTATCCCCGCTATCGTAAAGGAACTGACTTACGAAGAAGCAGTTATAACGATGGTGGGTGCAAATTTGCAGAGAGAAAATCTGCTTCCAAGTGAAAAAGCATTTGCTTACAAAATAAAAATGGAGGCAATCAAACATCAGGGAATAACTTGTGAACAAGTTATCCACAAGTCAAGAGATACTGTTTCGGATTCTGAAAGTGGCAGGCAAGTACAACGATATATCCGCTTAACTTACTTAATACCGGAACTCCTGAAAATGGTTGACGAGCAAAGGATAGCCTTTACTCCTGCAGTTGAAATTTCATATTTATCGGAATGTCAGCAACGAATGTTGTATGAGGAAACCGAATTTGCAGATGCTACTCCGTCACTTTCTCAGGAACAACGCTTACGAAAATTCAGTGAGCAGGGACGATGGTCTGTTGATACTGTTTTTGCTATGTTAAGTGAGGAAAAGCCTAATCAAAAAGAACAGGTCAGATTTATGACAGAGGATATACGAAAGTATTTCCCACGAAATTACACCAACAAAGATATGCATCAGACGATTATAAAGCTCTTGGAGAATTTGCAGAAAAGACGAGAGCGAAACTCAAGGGAGGAACGATAATGGAATTGAATGATGAAAAGAAAACTCAGGCAGAGTATGACCGGTTTGTTGATTTTATGGCTCGAATGTATTTGAAGTACGGTACAAAATACAGTGTTGCAACAACGGAGGATATTATAAAAAGATTTCCAAAATGCCAAATCGAAAAGGAACGTGCAGGGCGAAAATATTATCAGAAAGGGGCGTGATGTCTCTTTCTTTCACACATTGGATTATATGAAAAATGAAAATTACAATATTGGTAAAAGAAATCGAGAGGAGTGAATTTTGTGAGAAACAAAAATTGTTATATTTACACCCGTGTATCCACATCTATGCAGGTAGATGGCTTCAGTCTTGAAGCACAAAAGGAAAAACTAAGAAAATATGCAGAGTTTCAAGAATTTACAGTAGCAGGAGAATATTCTGATGAAGGGAAATCCAGTAAGAACATTGAGGGCAGACCTGAATTTCAATGTATGCTGAATGACATGCAAAATCGTATAAATTCTCTGTATGATGAGATTGCTGAAGCAAATGCAAATCAAAGGTATAAAGGAACAGCAGATTTCCCAAAAGAGAGTGTATGAATTTCTTGAGTTGTTTGATATAATGTATGATGAATTTACAGAAGCCGAGAAGAAAGAGTTCTTTAATAGTTTTATCAAACGAATTGATATACACCCACAACCATTGGAAAATGGTCAGATATTAAAGAGCATACAATTTCGCTTCCCTGTGTATTATCAGGGAAGTGAGGTTGATACATTTTTTCCGAACAAGGAAAACACAGTTGAGTGCGTAGTATTAATGGAGAGGTAAATTTTGTGTTAAGCTATAGGTTTATCAAATTATGAAAAATCTTAATAAGTGTCGGATAGGATATTATAATAAAAAGAGAGTTAATAATTCTATTATTATTTTAGAAAGCAATTCTTTATCACCAACTTAATACTTGCTACTTTCTTACAAATTTATATGTAACAATATTACTTTCATAGATTTGGTAACCAAACTATAATAGATCTCGAAAGAGATCTATAAGTCAAAATGTTTTAATTATAATGTGGAGAAGCACGTCTAATTTATGTTATTAACGCGTGGAAATATTTTTATAAAAACAAATAAAATTTCTTTGTCAATTTTTAAAATAGAACAGATGAGAGACTTTAACTTTTTAATAAATTGATGGTGATGAATTAAAAGAAAAATTGAGGAGATTAAATTTGAAATTAATTTAAATTAGTAATTATTTCATTAAGGAAAATTAATTTTTGTCAACGTGAATTAAACAAGTAGTTATCAAGAAAAGTGTAAGATGGTTTTTAAAATATCCTATATGTTAAAAATGATTAATGTTGTAGGAGGGAAAGTCATGAAAAAAATAAATATTAAAAGAATAATTTCTACTATTTTAATTTTAAGTCTTACAGTTAGTCTTTCTTCTAACGCTTTACCTGATAGTTTAGATAAATTTTTGGAGAATAGTAATAATCTTTTAAATTTTATGGTATGGGAAAAATATACTGAAGAACTGGAGTACTTATATTATATTCGGGAAAACTTGTATTTATTATCAGATGAATTATTAAATTTTATAGATTTCAATTTAAAGAATGATGAAATTGTAAAAGCAAAAATTGATTTAATTTTAAAAAACAAACAATCTTTGTCTTCAAAATATTACGAACGTAGTTGCTATTATTTTGAGAATAAGAAAGCATTAGACTGTGAAGTATTCAGTCAATATTTTTCATCGCTCTGTATAAAGGAAAACGTAGAACATGTTTTATGTGAAATTAGGAATGGAAAAGCTGGACTTCATGAAATTGTAATTTTTAAGTCTGGTGATTCTTTAAAAGTAGCTGCCTTAGAAAATTTTTACGGTATGGAAAAGGGAAGCTATGTATCTTTAGAAGAATATATTGACAATAAGAAAACAGATTCCAATCCGCAAGTTTGTATTGACTTTAACACTAATGTTGTACTTATAGCTCCTAATAACTTCTTTATCAATTATCAAATTCCCGGTAGATTATGTACTTCAGAAGTTATTAATGTATGTTTCTTAAAAATTTTGTCGTTGATAAACAGTCAGCGCGGAGAACAGGTAGACTATTACTTTAAAGGATGGAGCAATACTCCAATTGCAAAATTTTTTGATGAAGATTTTAAAATAAGTAAATGCTTTAAAATAAATTTTATTTGAGCTTTTCAAAATTTCATATTGTTGTTTAATATGTACATATAATAATAAATATATTTATATATTTTATTGATATATATTTTTTTTTAATGTGATATAATAAACTTACAATACAAATAAAAATTGTATTGATTTAAATTTATTTAAGGAGGAATTCACATGAAAATTGATGAAAAAAGCTTGGACAAAATAGCAGGAGGTCTTAAAACTGTAGAACTTAAAGATGGAAGCTTTGCAATAGTTGCTGATAGTGCAGAAGTTTATAGTTCCGCTGAAGAAGCACAAAAAGCTATTGATGAAATAGAAAAAAATTGGCAATTTGGCGGTCCTAGATTTCATCATGGTCATCATGGCCCTCACGGCGGCAAACATCACAAGCATCATCATGGCCCTTTTCAAGGACCTTCAGAACATGAACATCCAAAAATAGGTCACGAACCGCATATGAATTAACAGTATAATAAAAATATAAGTATACCGTTATCCAACTACAACATTGGGTAACGGTATATGTTTTACTAACTTACAAAATCTGCAGGATTTTTTCTAACGCCGTTTATTCTTACTTCGAAGTGAAGATGAGGACCTGTGGAATCACCTGTCGACCCTACTAATCCAATTTGTTCACCCTGCGTTACCTTTTGATTAGTTTTTACATTTACTTTTTTGCAATGAGCATATAAAGTTTGCGTACCATCTTCATGATTTATAATTATATGGTTTCCATATCCTTTATTTCCTAAAGAAACTTTTTCTACTATTCCGTCTTTAGCTGCCAGAATATCAGTTCCTACTACTCCTTTGCAAGCTATATCCATTCCGTAATGATATCCTTTGTTCCGAGGTCCAAAAGGACTAGTTACTTTTTTTGTAAATGGCACAGGCCATAAATACTCCTGAGCTTTAGTACCGATTAAAAGTTTTTCTGGTATAGGTTCGTTAAGGATTTTTCGTTCAATTTCTTCTCGGTTAATTTCTTTTCCTTCTTTATATATCAGGCGATACGTTACTTCTTCTAAACCTGTACTTCCTTCTTGCGCCACTTCTTGATGACCTTTCATTAAATTACTATCTTCTTCGCATATGGTTTCGTAAGGAATTTCTTCTTTTAAGCGTTCTAACATAGTCAATTTTACATGTAAAATATTATCACTTACTAGTACATTTAAAGTATCTCCTGGAAAAATTGAATCTTCGCTGTTTTTATTGTTAATAGCAAGTAAAGAGGGAATATCCATATCAAATTTCTTTGCTATTTCTACTATACTGTCCTCATCTTGAACGATATATGGAGTAGTATTGTATTTTTTTGAGTCTAAAATTTCTTTAACTTTCTCCTTAGGTTGAATGTTTTCAGTTGAAAAAATTCCCTTTTTTACTTCTATTTTGTCTTCGAATTCTGCTTTAGCTTCCGGAAAATTTTGTTTTTTTGATTCGAGTATTTCTTCTAATGCTGTTTTAATGTTTTCTTCATTATCAGTTATAGTTATAAGACTGTCATTTACGTATATGCTATATCCCGATGAAAGAATTTCATTTAACTGTTCTACGAGCTTATTTTTTACTGTTTCGGGCTGCATGCAGCATTCATCAAAAGATACGGGAGTAATTTTTATTTTAGATTCTACTGTGTGCACTTTAAATTTTTCGCTTGGAAGAACTTGATTGCGTATTAAATGAGTTGCTTCTTCATAAACTTTTCCGTCGGCTACAGTTGCGATGTGTTGGCCATTACATTCTAAAGACAAACCGTAAGTTTTAGTATTCCAGTAATAGACCGTAGTTGCAAATAAGGTAAAAGCTGAAATAGGCAATATGCTTTTTTTTAAGATTAATTGTATGGAATTTTTACTGCTTTTCTTTTTTACGTTGCTTGACCTTAAGTTAGATGTACGCATTTTACCTGAACTTCCTCCAATACATTTTAATTACTAAAACTAATTTTAAATTTGATTTTGCTATTACCTTAATGAAACATTTAAAATATAACTTCTTAATTAATTATAACAAAAAGTTACAGAAAATCAACAAACAGATTTCAACTTTGTGTAAAATAGACTTAATATTTTTTATATAATTTTTTATTATGTTAAAAGTAAACTTAAAATAAGGAAGAGTTGAAGATACAACCAGAGGATGTTATAATGGTTCTCGTATTTAATGGAAGCGGTAAAATGTAAATTTTATTTATTATTTTCTCCCATATAAAACCATAATAAGCTTAACTTCACTATATAAGTGTAGATATATAAAAATAAAAATTTAATTCTAAGGGGAAGAGGGAACAAAATTATGAACTATGAAAATCAATATCGAACTGAGTATTGCGAAGCTGTGACTGAAGAAATGGTAGATCAAAATATCAAAGTAGCCGGGTGGGTAGACAACATTAGAGATCATGGCGGAATAACATTTATTGACTTAAGAGATCATTCTGGAAACGTTCAAGTAGTAGTTAATGACTTTAAAATGCTTAAAAACATTACTAAAGAAAGTACAATTTCAGTTTTCGGAAAAGTAGTAAGACGCTCTGAAGAAAATATAAACCATAAAATTAAAACAGGAAGCATAGAGATCAAGTGTGAAAGTATTTCGGTAGAGGGAAAATGTACTGCGATGCTTCCGTTTGAAATTAACAGTTCTACCGAAACCAAAGAAGAACTAAGACTAAAATATCGTTTCTTAGATCTTAGAAATAAAAAAATGCATGACAATATAGTACTAAGATCAGAGATTTTGAATTTCCTAAGAAATAAAATGCATAATTTAGGATTTACGGAAATACAAACTCCTCTTCTTTCCGCTTCTTCTCCGGAAGGGGCAAGAGACTATCTTATACCCAGTAGAAAACATCCAGGTAAATTTTATGCGCTTCCTCAGGCGCCTCAAATATTCAAGCAGCTTTTAATGGTATCGGGATTTGACAAATATTTTCAAATAGCTCCATGCTTCCGCGATGAAGACGCGCGTGCCGATCGTTCGCCCGGAGAGTTCTACCAGCTTGATTATGAATTATCTTTTGCTACTCAGGAAGATGTATTTAAAGTAACAGAAGAAGTAATATTTGATACGTTTACAAAGTTTTCGAAAAAGCAGGTTTCAAATAAACCTTTTTTAAAAATACCTTATTCTAAAGCTATGCTTGAATATGGTACTGATAAACCGGATCTTCGGAATCCTCTTAAAATAGTTGATGTTAGCGATATATTTGAAAATTCAGGTTTTGCAGCGTTTGAAGGTAAAACTGTCAGAGCAATTACAGTCCCGAATTGTAGTGATAAGCCTCGTAAGTTCTTTGACAAAATGCAGGAGTATTCTTTTGAGATAGGTATGAAAGGTCTAGGGTATATAAAAATAACTCCCGAATTTGAATTTACAGGTCCTATAAATAAATTTGTACCCGATGAAAAACGGGATTTGCTTTCTAAAAGATGTGAAGCCCAGCCCGGTTCAGTAATTTATTTTATCGCAGATAAAGAAAAGGCAGCTTCTAAGTTTGCGGGTCAAATCAGAACTGAACTTGGGAAGCGTTTAGACTTAATTGATAAGAATAAGTTTGAATTTTGTTTTATAGTCGATTTCCCGATGTATGAAACCGACGAAGAAACAGGAAAAATAATCTTTACGCATAATCCTTTTTCTATGCCTCAAGGAGGACTCGAAGCGCTTAAAAATAAAAATCCTTTAGACGTACTTGCTTATCAGTATGATTTAGTATGCAATGGTATAGAACTGTCTTCCGGTGCGGTAAGAAACCACGATCCCGAAATTATGCTGAAAGCTTTTGAAATTGCCGGATATTCTGAAAAAGACATCTTGGATAAATTTGGTGCTCTTTATAATTCCTTTAAATATGGTGCTCCTCCTCATGCAGGAATGGCACCGGGCGTAGATCGTATGATAATGCTTATTCTAGACGAAGAAAATATACGTGAAGTAATAGCTTTTCCAATGAACAGCAATGCACAGGATTTACTCTTGGGATCTCCGGCAACAGTTTCCGACTCGCAGCTTAGAGAAGTTCATATAAAGTTAAAAAATTAAAAATGTTTTTGGGAGGAATTAAAATTGGTTACAAAAGAAGAAGTTTTAAATATAGCAAAGCTTTCTAAGCTTTATCTGACTTCCGAAGAATTAGAGGATGCCTTTAACGAAATGAAAGGTATAGTTAAATTTGTAAATCAGGTAAATGAGATGCAAAATCCAGATGAAGAAATTAACCATGCAAACGAATTGTTCAACGCGTTTCGAGAAGACGAAATTGTTCCGTCATTCCCAAGAGAAAAAATACTAGAGAATGTAGAAGGTGGAAAAGAAGGATTTTTTTACTTAGAAAAGTCTCAGTAATTTACATCGGTATATTTCTAATCTAAAGGTTTAATTATCAAGAATGTATAACAAGAGGTGAGGCAAACAATGCCTAAAGATAATAAAGGAGTTATAAGACGTATTCACAAATTACTTTTAAACAAAGATGTATCTTGCCAGGAGCTTACAAAAAGATATCTTGAAAAAATTAATGAAAGTAATTTAAACGCGTATATTAATACGTGCGAAGAAGTGGCTTTGGAATCTGCGGCCAAAGTAGATAAAAAAATAAGTTCAGGAGATGAAATAAGTCTTCTAGAAGGAATCCCCATGACGCTTAAGGACAATATTTCGACCTCCGGAATTGAAACTACTTGCGGCTCTAAAATTCTTAAAAATTACAAACCTATCTATAACGCAACAGTCTGGAATGACTTAAAAAAAGTTAATTCGATACTGCTTGGCAAAACAAACATGGATGAATTTGCAATGGGCTCCTCCTGTGAAACATCTTTTATAGGCGGTGCGAAAAATCCACATGATCTGGGTTACGTTGCCGGAGGAAGTTCGGGAGGAGTAGCATCCGCAGTAGCGGGAAATATAGCAGCTTACGGGTTAGGATCGGATACGGGAGGATCAGTCCGGCAGCCTTCAAGTTTTTGCGGAGTAGTTGGACTTAAGCCAACTTATGGTGCAGTATCTAGATATGGTTTAATCGCTTATGCCTCAAGTTTAGATCAGATCGGCTCTATAGGTAAAACTGTAGAGGATGTATCTATAGTATTTGATTTTATTTCGCACTATGATGATAAAGACTCTACTTCTCATCCTGGAATTAAATTTGACACTCAGGGTAACCTGAAAAAGGACTTAAAAGATTTAAAAATAGGAGTGCCTAATCAGTATTACGAAGGCATAGACAAGGATGTAAAAGAAAACATAATTTCAGCTCTGAAAGTCTATGAATCAATGGGTGCGAAAATTGAATACTTCGATCTTCCGGAAATTAAGTATGCACTACCTGTATATTACATTCTTGCATGTGCGGAAGCGTCTTCTAATTTAGCACGTTTTGACGGAGTAAGGTATGGTTATAAAGCTTCCCATTACAAAAATATAAACGAAATGATCTGCAAAACCAGAAGCGAAGGATTTGGAAAAGAAGTTAAACGCAGGATACTTTTAGGAAATTACGTTCTTAGTTCCGGCTATTATGACGCTTATTATAAAAAAGCTCAAAATTTAAGAGGATTAATTATAAAAGCATTTGATGAAGCTTTTAGCAGGTTTGACGTTCTTTTAACGCCTACTTCACCAGTTACAGCTTTTCCTGAAAATAAAAGTTATAATAGTCCGGAAGAGATATACTTAGCGGATATTTGTACAGTTCCCGTAAATATAGCGGGAGTCCCGGCAATTTCAGTTCCATGTGGATTCGATTCTAATAAACTCCCGATAGGAATGCAAATTATAGGTAAGAAATTTCATGAGTCAAAAATTTTAAATGCAGCACATCAATTTGAAGTGTTTACAAATTATTCCTATAATAAAGATTTGGATATGGGGGTAAATCTATGAAATAT
Organism: uncultured Clostridia bacterium; assembly: GCA_944384825.1. Classification (GTDB taxonomy): domain Bacteria; phylum Bacillota; class Clostridia; order Oscillospirales; family Acutalibacteraceae; genus UMGS1491. Next base: position 175,750 of record CALWUT010000005.1, on the reverse strand, counting down.
GAATTGGTAGTTGGACTTGAAACACATGTGGAGCTTTTAACTAAAACAAAAATTTTCTGCAGCTGTATAAATGGATTTGGAGCAGAGCCTAATACTCATTGCTGTCCTATATGTATCGGCCATCCCGGAACTCTTCCTAAGCTTAATAAAGAAGTAATTAATCTTGCCGTAAAAGCAGGACTTGCAACTAACTGTCATATAAATCTTAAATCAAATATGGACAGAAAAAATTATGTTTATCCTGATCTTTCTAAAGCTTACCAAATTTCGCAGTATAATATTCCGATTTGCGAAAATGGATATATTGAACTTTCAAGCGGCAAACGAATTAGAATAAACAGGATTCATATGGAAGAAGATGCAGGAAAATTAGTCCATAAAGGAGGCGACGTATATATTGATTACAATCGAGGTGGGGTACCTCTTATCGAAATAGTTACCGAACCGGATATAAGTTCTTCTGGAGAAGCAAGAGAATATGTAGAAAAACTTCAAAGTATACTTAGGTATGTAGAAGTTTCGGACTGCAAAATGCAGGAAGGATCCATGAGATGTGATATTAATGTATCAGTAAAACCTGTAGGAAGTTGTAAATTAGGTGTGCGTACTGAGATTAAGAACATGAACTCTGTTACTTTTATGACTAAAGCAATTGATTATGAGTTCGAAAGACAATCGGACATACTTGAAAATAAAGGCGAAGTGGTTCAGCAAACTCTCAGGTACTGCGAAAATTCAAATTCTACTGAAAGTATGAGAGAAAAAGAAGACGCGCAAGATTACAGATATTTTAAAGACCCGGATTTAGTTGACATTGTCCTTAGTGAAGAAGATGTCAATAAGCTTAAAAAGTCGTTGCCTGAATTACCGGATGTTCGAATTAAAAGATACGCTGAAGATTTTGGAGTTTCTAAATCAGACGCCGAATTAATAGTTAAGTATAAAAATGCAGCTGATTTTTTCGAAAAAGCTTCTAAAGGATTACAATCTCCAAAAACAGTTAGTAATTTTATTATCGGTCAAATTTTTAGGGTTATCGAAACTGAAAGTGAACGGGAAAAATTTAATATTTTAATAACTCCTAACCAGTTAAACGAACTTGTAAAATTGATAGAAGGTAATAAGATAAATATGAATTTAGCTAAAAAGACTTTTTCTAGGATGTTGGAAACAGGAAAAAGTGCAGCTGACTTTATTTCTGAAAGTGATATGCAGGAAATTTCTCAAAGTGAGTTAGAAGAGATTTGTAAAGAAGCTATAAAATCAAATAGCAAAGCTGTAAATGATTATCTAGGCGGAAAAGAGAAAGCTCTTAAAGCTATTTTAGGAAATGTAATGAGGCAAACCAAAGGAAGAGGTAACGCTCAGATGATAGAAGAAAAATTAGTAAATTTACTTAAAAACAGTTGATTTTTAAATAATTTAAATGTATTATTTAATTGAAATAAATGTTTATACAAATGCTTATTCTTTAAAAATTATAGTTTATATAAAAAGAAAAGGAAGTGTATAGAAGTGTCAGGAAGTCAGAAAAATAACTTAATAAAATTAAACGAAAATGAGCTTGAGTCCTTAGCAGGAGGATTAACAGATAATGAAATGAAAGAATTTTATCCGAATTCGACGAAAGAGAATGATCTGTTCTATGCTTCGCATAAAACGCAGGAAAGTGCAGGTACGTGTAAAAGATGCGGCAAACGCTACACTTATTGCAATCAAGGAATAGAAACTGGGATGGATCAAATATTTTCTAGCATGAATTATTGTGGAGATTGTAGGTCAGAGCTTAAAAAAGATCCAAAAAAAATTTTAGATAATAAATAATATTTTTAAGTAGAAAAATGTAGATTTTAGATTTAAAGGAATAAATGTAAAAAAATCATAATTATTTGTTGAAAATATTAGTCTAAGTATTGTATTTTCTTTTTAGCTAGTGTATAATTTATTAGCACGTTAAAAGTGCCGGCATTGGATTATTTAATTATTATATAGCACCTATTTTATACAGGAGGAAATTTATGATATCTGCAGGAGATTTTAGAAATGGTTCTACATTTGAAATAGACGGAAACGTTGTATCAGTAGTAGAATTTCAGCACGTTAAACCGGGAAAGGGAGCGGCATTTGTAAGAGCAAAGATAAAAAATGTAATTACTGGAGCTGTTACTGAGCGTACATTTAACCCTAATGATAAATATCAAGAAGCCTTTATTGAGAGAAAAGAAATGCAATACCTGTATAATGACGGTGATTTGTATTATTTTATGGATAATGATACGTTTGAACAAATTCCTATTAATTCTTCAGTACTTGGAAATAATTTCAAGTTCGTAAAAGAAAATATGACATGTAAAGTTTTATCATATAAATCAAGCGTATTTGGAGTTGAGCCGCCTCTTTTTGTTGAGCTGTTGGTCACAGAGACAGAAGCAGGATTTAAAGGTGATACCGCTACAAATGCTACTAAACCTGCTACGCTTGAAACCGGAGCACAAATAAGAGTACCTCTTTTTATTGAAGAAGGAGAAAAAATAAGAATTGATACTAGAACCGGTGAATATATAGAGCGTGCATAAGTTAAAATAAATATAAATAAATTTTATTAGGAGGAAAACAAATGACAATTAAAGAGCAAGCAGCTTATTTAAAAGGTATGCTTTCAGGATTAGAACTAGAGGAAAACAGAAAGGAAACCAAATTATTTAAGGAAATAATTGATTTACTTCATAATATGTCTTTATCTATAGATTCTCTTGAAAATGACGTAGACGAAGTATGTGAACAACTTGAAATAATGGATGAAGATCTTGCATCAATTGAAAACTCGGTTTGTCATGACAAACAATGCGGTTGTGGTTGCGAGGAAGATGACTGTGATTGTGATGATTTTTATGAAGTAACGTGTCCAAAATGTGGTAAGAAGATTTGTTTGGATGAAGATACTCTTTCTGAAGAAGAAATGAACTGTCCAAATTGCGGGGAATTTCTTGAATTTGATTTGGACGATATAGAAGATGAATGTTCATGTTGCTGTGACTGTGACGATGATTGTGACTGTGATGACGAGTGTGATTGCGATTGCGATGATGATTGCGATGATGATTGCGATTGCGGTTGTAATCATAAAAAAGACAAGTAGTACTGGTATATGTTTAAGCTATCGGCAGAATTTTTTCGGATTCATAATCCATATTTTAACTTTTAAGCTTTGTGCGCAACTAATCTTATGTTGCGCACATTTTATGGATAACAATAATGCTTCCGGAAAGGGATTTTTATAAATGAAGAGATTTAAAAATTTAAAGAAAATTATTAATTGTATAAGTTTTTTAGTAGTAGTACTGTTTCTCACTTCTTGTTCTAAAAGTAACGAAGATTCAAGTAACCAGCTTAGAGTAGGTATGGAATGCTCTTATGCTCCTTTTAACTGGATTCAACCTACTTCGAAAGGTGATGCTGTAGAAATTTCAGGTGGGTGGTACGCTAACGGCTATGATGTATATATTTCACAAAGAATCGCTGATCTCTTAGGAATGAAACTGGAAATTATAAAATTGGATTGGGATGGCTTGTTGCCGGCGTTAACTTCAGGAAAAATAGATGCAATTGTAGCAGGTATGTCCGTAACTGAAGAGAGGAAAAAAGCTATAGATTTTACTAATAATTACTACACTTCAAATATAGTAATAGTTGTAAGAAAAGGCAGTAAGTACGAGTATGCTCAATGCTTGGATGATTTTAAACACGCTAAGATTACTGGTCAGATAGGTACTGTGCATTATGATTTTATAGATCAAATTAATGAAGTTGACAAACAAACTCCTATGGAAGACTTTCCGTCGATGGTTTCTTCACTAAGTTCGGGAAAAATAGATGGATACGTAAGCGAAAGGTCGTCGGCGCTTATGGCTACATATAGTAATCCACGTCTTACATACATAGATTTTAAGCCGGAAAATGGATTTAAGTTTTCTCCAGAGGAAGTGTCTATAGCTATAGGAGTACGCAAAAATAGTGATTTAAAAGATAAAATTAATAAAGCTTTGGAAAGCATAAGTGAAGAAACCAAATGTGAATTAATGAATAAAGCAGTAGAAAGATCATATGTAGGTTAGAAGTCTATATCAAACGGAGGTGCTAACGTTATACACTATGGAAAGAACATTTTTAGAGTGGATATCATATATATTACAAAATTATGGTTCATGGTTTTTAAGAGGTACAGGTGTAACTTTACTTATTTCTTTTTTAGGCACTGCTGTTGGTTTTTTGATAGGACTAGCTTTTGCTTCAATTCGTAGTATGCCTCTACCACATAACAGAATAAAAAAGCAATTAATGAAATTTGTTAATTTTTTAATTACTTGTTACGTAGAAATTTTTAGAGGGACTCCTATGATGGTACAAGCTATAGTTATGTATTTTGGAATGCAGGAATTTATGGGAATTAATTTTAGTCCTACAGTAGCCGGAATCATAATCGTATCTGTAAATACAGGAGCTTATATGGTGGAAGTAGTCAGAGGTGGAATAGATAGTATAGATATGGGACAAATGGAAGCAGCTAAATCTATAGGGATGAGTCATTGGCAGGCAATGATATATGTAATTCTGCCGCAGACGATTAGAAACATTTTACCTGCTACTTGCAATGAGTTTATTATAAATATTAAAGATACATCCGTATTAAACGTAATATCTGTGACGGAATTATTCTTTGTAACCAAATCAGTAAAAGGTGCGATTTATCGTACATATGAAACTTTTATAGTAGCAGCAGTTATATATTTTATTCTTACAATTACAATAACTAGAATTATTAGGCAGCTAGAAAAACGTATTGATGGTACAAAAAAATTTACTCCTGCTTCTTCGACTATGCCTATAGTTTTTGTAAAAAAGTGAGGTAATAGAGTTAAATGTCAAAGAACATTATAAGTATACGATCATTAAAAAAATCTTTTGGATGTAATGAAATTTTAAAAGGCGTAAATTACGAAATAAATGAAGGGGATGTGGCATGTATCATTGGCCCTTCAGGGTCAGGCAAATCTACATTTTTAAGATGTATTAATTTACTCGAACGTCCGGACTCAGGCGAAATCATTTATGAAGGAAAAAATGTTTTGGCGGAAGAGTATAATGTAAATCAATATAGATCTAAAGTTGGAATGGTTTTTCAGCAATTTAATTTATTTAATAATTTAAATGTTTTAGAAAATTGTACAGTAGGACCCGTAAAAGTATTAAAGAAAGATCCTGAAGAATCTAAAAAAATCGCCATGAAATTTTTAAGTCAAGTTCAAATGTCTGGATTTGCTGATGCTAAGCCTAAACAATTATCGGGAGGTCAAAAGCAAAGAGTAGCAATTGCCAGAGCTTTGACGATGAATCCTAAAGTACTTCTTTTTGATGAGCCGACATCAGCTCTTGATCCTGAAACGGTAGGAGAAGTACTGAAAGTTATGAAAAATCTTGCTTCTTTAGGACTGACTATGATAATAGTTACTCATGAGATGGCATTTGCTAAGGACGTATCTAATAAAATAGCTTTTATGGATGGAGGAGTTATTTGTGAAGAAGGCCATCCGAATGAAATATTAGTAAATCCAAAAAATGAACGAACTAAGAATTTTCTATTTAGATTTATAGTCGGTGAATCTTAAATATAATTAATAAACTGATGCGAATAAGGTTTCGCATCAGAATTTTATTTAAATATAACTTTTTTATTAGATACTTAAATTATTTTAGGGTTTTAATGATTCAATGTCTATCTTTTCAATTTTTTTAACCTTTTTATTGCCATTCATAATATTTTCTAATAATTCTTGCATATTTATTTTTCCATTTAACTTTGGTGCTACCTTTGTCAATAATTGGTTAAGAAGTGCATCAAGTGTTATTGATGATCTATTAACCATCATGAATCTAATATCTTTATCAATAATTGTCTTATCGTCTGTTAATTGAAATTGAAAATCTTTATCGTTTTCATATCGATTGATTAATTCTTTTACTTCTTGAAATTTTCTATCTAAAGTACTTTTCTGTCTTTCAAAACGGTCAAGTTGTTTTTGTTCTTTTTTTGTTTTATTAAGTTTATTTTCTAGCTGAGCGAAGTTATCATAAACCTTTTCATAATCTTTCTTGAGATCTTTTAGTTCAGGAAGATTGTCTGATTTACATATTTCGGAAGATATAAGATCCTTAATATTCTCTAAATAAATGCTTTGTTTATTTTCATCTTCTACATATTTTTTAACCCAAGCGTATTTTTCACTTTCGTACCATAGTTTTTTACTGATTTTAGGTTGTTTATTTTCATTATCTAGTTGTTTATTTTCATTATCTATAAGCTTTTTAAGACTATTATATGTTTTAATTCCAGAATCTCGCATAGTAGTTAACCTTTTTACGAAATCTAGTACCTGTTTATCTATATCCTCTTTTAATTCATTATACAAGTTTTGCTTTTCAGTTGACATAAAACCAATACCATAAGCTTTAACTTGTTCATACAAATCTTTATTATTCTTTTTAAGCTTATTTACTGCAGCCTCCCATTCTAACCTAGACTTCTTAAGACCTTCATATTGACTTTCGTTAGCTAATAAAAGCGGCCAAAGAAATTCTTTTTCCTTACCAATTCTTTTAGATATTTTAGTAATAAATTTTTTAATATTCGATTTTCTTAAGACTTTTTTGGTTATAGGAGATTTTTCTCCAAAATATTTTTCCGAAGCTTGCTTTGCTTTGTTTTTTATTTCTTTAAGTTTTTTTGTTTTTTCTTCTTTACTTAATTGATTGGCATTTTTTCTGAAATCCTCAATTAACTTTTTAATTTCCTTTAACTCGGGATTTTGTACGGTTGGTATGGCATTTTTTGATATAAGAGGTGGAGGAGGTGGAAGATTCAAAGGAGGTGGTGGAGGAGGTGAACTAGGAATTACAGGAGCCGATGCACTTCTTTTAAGAGAATCACCTGCCTGTGGTTTCTCTTCTTGTTTTAATTTTTCTTCTCTTTGTTTTTGTAATGCTTCTCTTTGCTTTTTTAATTCTTCTCTTTGCTTTTTTAATTCTTCTTGTTTTGCTTTTTTTCTAGCTTGTTTTAATTCGTCCAAACACTTTTGCCAAAGGTTTGGAGTGCCTATACCGAAAAATACACTACTTAGTGCACCCCATCTTTTCCAAGTTTTAGAGTAATTTAGATTGTCCACTATTGCCTTTTTTATACTATCTGATCTTGTAATTAGTTCAGATAACTCATATGAAACTTCTTGAGAAAGAGCATCTTTTAATGCGTTCATATGTTTTTGTGCGTCATTTATTTCATCTTCAAGCATAGGAGTAACAACTTTTTCCCATTTAACATCTTTAGTAGTTAAATTTTGCAATCCTTGTTTACTTTGTTTAATTATGTTTTCTGTAAGTTTTTTACAAGCATTCTGTCTGGTCACTTCAGCCACTTTACTTTCCTCCATTCATTGTTTAATTAAAGCTAATTACCTTTTTTTATAGTACATTAAATCTAATTAATTGTCAATATTAATATATTATATCAGTTAAAATATTTTTTATGTCAATAGATACTAATTTACTTTTAAAACTGAAAAATGTTTTTAAATTATTAATTTGTGAAAATAAAATTTACCCTAGGAGGAATTTCTCTAAGGTAAATTAAGTTAAATTAGTGATTTAATATTAAAGTTTATTTAAATTATTAATCTACGTTACGCTCTTGAGATAAGCGGTGACAAAATTTAGGATCTAGAGTAATCCTTACATGTTTTTGTATTCCATATAGATATCATTAGAAATATTCCTATAATTCCTGAAAGTATCCAGATGTTGTTTAAAAATTTATATCCGTATTGATGTGAAAAAACTCCAAAAAAAGAGCTTATTATTGATCCTACATATCCTATAGAACCTGTAATGCCTGATATTGCAGAAGATACTTTTTTCGATCCAGTTTCAATAGCAGCTATTCCGCCAACCATCATCTGAGGACCATATATTCCTATTCCTGAAAATGCCATTAAAGTAAATACTAAAATAGTGTTAAATGGTTCGGAGATACTAATTACTGCCTTACCTTCAAACGGAAATATCAGTCTAAAAATTATTAAACATAAAGTAGTTATTAAAAAATAACAGAAAATAGCAGGTGCGCGTTTACCCTTAAATATCTTTTCAGATACAAATGATATTGATAATGTACCTAAAATTCCGCATATGGATAATATTACTATCGGAAGAGAAGCCATTAAAGGAGATGAATTCCCACTTTCCATAAACATTTTAGGAATCCAATCAAAAGTGCCAACTCTTAAGATATACACACAAATATAAGTTAAACTTAAGATCCATAAATTTTTGTTTTTAAGAATATCAGACACAAAAATTTGCCAATAAGTCCGACTATCTTCATCGCTTTCATTAACCTCAATCTCTTCGTAACTTTTATTTCCAGCATAAGTTTCTACATCCGGTAATCCTAGGGTAGAAGGCTTATCTCTTATAGTAAGAAATCCAAGTATTGACACGGATCCCCCAAGTAAAGCGGGAATTATAAAAACAGATTCCCAAGAATAATATTGAAGTAGAAAACCGGCTAAAAGAAGCGAGCACGCTGAACCAATCTCAGCTGAAGTAGAAAAACACGCCCAAACGTATGCTCTATTTTTATTTGAATACCAGTAAACTAATGCTTTAGCACACATAGGAAATGTTAAAGATTGAATAAACGCTGCTATACCCCAAGTCAAATACATAAATAAAGCTATTGATTCCGTTGATACCAAAATAGATGTTTGGTGCAAATATCCTGCAATTGCTATTCCGGCACTAAAAATTGAAGAAATAAAAATAGATAAAGGCAAAGTAACTCTTATATTTGACCTATCTGCTAAAATACCACCGAAAAATTTCCCGCACATGTATGCTGCATAATATATCATACCTAAAATAGCGTACATATTATCAGGTAAGTCTAGCATTGCCCTTGCTCCCGCAGAACCATTAAACCCTACGCAAAGAGATTTTCTTCCTAAATAGGACGTAAAATACATAATATACATTACAATAAAAATGGTCGGTTGCAATACTGAATATAATTTCTTTATTTTTTCTGTGTCCTTAATCAATGTTTTATCCTTTGGCTGAGAAAAGATATTATTTTTCAGATATTTATGTACCATAATTCAAAGTGTATAAGCTTTTTAACTTATACTAATTTCCTCCTTTCTAAAACAAGTAGTTAAAAATTTACCATATAAACCTTAAAAAAGCAATTCTTTGAGGATCTACGTATTTATATCAGTTTATTAAACAATTTAGAACTTTAGAAATAGTTATTTTATATTGAAGTTAAACGTAACATTCATCGGCTAGTAACTTTCAAGTTAAAATTAGAAACCAATAAAATAGTTTTAAGTTTAAATATAATAAAATTCTTTTATACATGTTTAGATAAACTTAAGCTTGATATAGCTTCTTTATTTTTTATAAATCTAAGCTTGTAATCAAAAATTGTAATCCTAAGGACGCTCTATCCATTATACACTAAAACTGAAATTTAAATTATACAAGCTTAAAAATTCATATAATACATTCTTTTCTGTTATTCCACAAATTCAAAGATGTTCTTGGTAATCTCTATGTTTGATGTAAATTTATTGGAAGATCAACTTATTTTATTTGCATTTACTCCTTTTTAAGAGGTATTCCACTTTTGTGAATTATTAGGCAATGCAAATCTTAAATACTTTAATTGAGAACTAAATTTAGTGTTCTTGGATGGAAATTCAATGTTAGCGATCTCTGCAATTGATAATTCTATATAAGTACAGTTAGGTTCTATATAAGAAACTATATTTCTTACGTAATTGTTTCCTATATCTGACTGATATTTTGTTATCATTAGAATTTCTCCTTTCAACTAATATTTTTATTTGGAGTTTAAAATTAATAAATATTTATGCCTGAGAAATTTACGACTTTTACAGTTAATTCTGTTTTTCGACATTCTATAATATATGAGTCAAGAAGTGATTACCTCATTTTAATTACATTATATTGACAATAATTAATATTGTGTATATAAGATAATTAAACGATGAAATTTAAACTTCAAGATCTAAAATTAATATTCGTATAGATGAAGATTTAAAAATTAAGTTAGAAATTATTTTTGAAAATATAGAGCTTAATACAATAACGACATTTAAAAAATGAAATTAATTGTTAATGCTTATTGAATATAATTTAAAGTAAAACTAAAGTTATCTTATAAAAAGTTTCATCACAAAGCTATTGATGAATTAAGACAGAAGTTTAAAATTGAGAATTATTCGTGAAAATACTATAAGAGTTGAAGGTTAGGAAAAATGAGTAAAAATTTCTTTTTGAAATAAAAAACACCTGATTTTGACTTCAGGTGTTTTAAAGTATAACTTTTACTGTTTACTTGCTTTGATTACTGTCGATGTTTTTTTCTTCAAATATTGCTTTTTCCTGTTTAAATTCGTGCTCTACATTTTCATTTGGCAATTCCTTTGGGGATTGTACAGTTTTGGAGTCATCAAGTGTATAGTTCATGTGTTATACCTCCATATTTAATTTTTTGGTGGTGGATTAGGTTGTGTTGCTTTTCTTTTTCCCGATTTAGCGTCTCCTTGTATTAGAGGCACAAACGATTCTTGCCGATGTTTTTCTTTATTTTTGGTTACAGACGGATGATCACCGTCTCTATTCATACCTTGTTTGGCCACATAAATTCATCCTTTCAGCAAAAATTTAGTTGACACATTTTTATTATTCCCAATCTTTGTACATTTATACCCATTAACTACTTTTGGTCTCAGTAATTCTTGAAAGACTTTTTAGTAGCGGAGTGCTTATCTCCGAATTGGATTCGGTGGGGTTGTCAAATATAATAAAGATATGCTTCTTAGCAAATTCATTCCACTTGTTCTAGAGAATAAAAATATATAACCTTCTGAATTTTAATGATGGTGATTATTCGCACCGTGATTTGCCAGTAGTGCTATTTATATTTTTTCAAAAATTGAATGGTAATATATTCTTGTCATGCTCGTATTTTTTCTAGTTTAACACTCTATGCATTGCAAGTTATTAAATTTTGAAAAAGTTTCAAAAGTACGTACTGTTTTTTCTGTACTGATATAAGGATGGTAATATTATTTTCATCATAATTTTTGTTTTAAAACAAAATTACTTGGTATTTCAAATATCAGGTAGATTTTAATTTTAATTACAGTAAATAATATAAATAAGATTTCCAAAAATAAATAATTGAAAATAAAATTCATATTTTAAAAATTTTATGTACAATACTTGACAAACCTAATATTTTTGAGTATTTTAATTAAAAACATTTTTAGAAAGGAACATGATTATGAATAAAGAAAACAAAAAGTCATTAGTGGCATTAACTTTATTAGTAGGATTGGGTGTATTATCAATTGCTTATGCTGCAATATCAAGCACTTTAAATATTAAAAGCGGAGGTGATACACGTATCAGAGCGGCTGCTGTACAATTCAACGGCACAAAAAGTTACCCTGTGGCAATAGGCTCTATTTCAACTACCTCAGAAAACGACGATTTTACATCAACAGATGGAACAACTTGGACTAGCAAAGAGAATTCAGGAAATGTGGATAATATTGATGAGCAGACAAAAGCTTTCGGTAAAATCGGTTCAGTTGCGATAAGTACAACTACAAAAGCCAATGATACCGCTACTATTTCGGGAACAGAAATTTATGATTTTGGAGCGTATATGATTTATCAGTTGGGAATTATAAATAGAGGCAATACGGCTGTCAAGCTAGTGAATGATCCGACAGTAACCATTAATGGTGATGGAAAAGATAATTTACTTGTGGGAGTTTATAAAGACGCGGAGTGCAATTCCGAAGTAGCGAAATGGTCATCAGGAAATACTCTTTCTGAAAATTATCTTCCGGGGAATGGTGAAACTTTTTGGTATGTAAAAATTTCTCATAAATTAACGGATGCTCCTGACGCGCAATCCTATCCTTCTATAGTTTCCGGTGATTTTTCATTTAATATAGCTCCAACGTGGGAAAACGTTAATTAGTAACAAATATAATTGAGTAAAAAAGGAAAAATATATGTGTGGAATAAATAGAATTAACAGTAAAGAATATTTTTTAGTATTTATAGAATTACTATTCTGTTGTGTAATGATAGTTGATAGTTTTATAAAGGACATAATATCTATAAACTTTTTAACTATAGTGTTGAGTATACTGTTTTTACTTCTAGCCTTTTTTATGAATTATGAACGTGATAACAGATATTACTTAACAGATGCCATTTATACAATAATAATTATTGCGTCCCTTTACTATATTGCCGTATATTTGCTTGGATTAATTACAGGATTTTATAGTAACTCTAATGATTTAAGTTTTTTGAGTATATTTAAAAATGTTTTTAAATTTGGACTATTTATTACAGCTTCTGAAATGTTTAGATATGTAGTTGCCATCAATGGAAAAAGCAATAAGCTGGTTTTAAGTTTGCTCGTACTGATTTTAAGCTTATGTGATGTGTCCGATTTAATTTACAGATGTAACTTTTCTGATATCAGCGACAGTATTGAGATAATTGGATATCATGTCTTACCAAGTATAATAAAAAATATTGCTCTTACTCATATTTCGTATAAGATTAGCTATAAACCTACAATTTTTTATAGAGTAATTTTTGAATTACCTCAATACTTTTTACCTATACTTCCAAATACAGGTTTGTATCTTCAAACAATACTAAATATAGCAATACCTGTTATTGTTTTTGCTTATTTTTATTTAATGTTAAGTTCTAAAAAATTTGCGGCAGGCAATAAAGACAATCCATTAAAAATAACAATAAAAGTATTATTATCAACATTCTTGATAGTTGTAATAGGATTAGTAACTGGATTTTTTAAATACTCTATTGTAGCTGTAGGATCTGAATCTATGACTCCTGAAATAGGCAAAGGTGACGCGGTGATAGTTAAAAAACTGAATACCGAAGAAATTAAAAATTTAAAGATAGGGGATATAATTGTTTTCAGGCACTCTAATGTAGTTTTAGTTCATAGAATCTCAAATATAGTTGCAATAGACAATGATTTTTGTTTCCGTACAAAGGGAGATGGCAATATAGCCGAAGACAGCTTTATAACAACTTTGGATGATGTTATAGGTATTGTAACATTAAAAATTCCAAGTATAGGGTTACCTACTGTTTGGATTAATGAACTTATAAATTTTTAATATTGGAAGTGGATTGAATTGAATAAAATAAAGAAGTCACATATTACTATTACCGTATTAGGAATTGTTTTATTAACTTTATTTTCTTATTTAGGTTTTACGTTTAAACAAGAAAATAAATTTTTCTATAAAGAGAAAGGAACTATAGATTATAAAGTTTATCTTAAAACTAACGAAGATTACAGCACAAAATATCTAGAGAAGAATAGAAAGTACATTGCAAGTCTTATAGACCATATTGACGTCGATTACAATTATAAATTTGTTGGGGACAGATATATGGACTATCATTGTAATTATTACGTTTTAGCTGCCGCAAGAGTTGCAGATAGCAGCGACGAGAGTAAACTTATTTATAAAAAAGAGAAATATATACTCGAACATCAAACAAAAGACTTTTTTAATCAAAGCGAGATAAATATAAATGAAACTGTAAGTCTTGATTATGATGAGTATAATCAAATAATTAATGACTTTACATCTAAATATAATTTGGCAGGAACGAATAATAATTTAAAGTTAATATTTGGAATAAACTTGACGGCTAATGACAATTCCTTTGAAACTCCAATTACTGATACTAGTGAACTAAATTTACAATTTCCGCTCACAACTCAAACTATTGCAGTAAGCGCAAATTATAAAGATATAGATGAAAATGGTGAAAAAGTTGAAATTTCATCAAATAGATTATGGAATGTATTATTTTTTATATTGGCAGTAATTGTTGGAGTAATAACATTTAAAATGATTTTTTCTTTAATCAAAGCCTATATAAAGTATTTAAATGAAACGAGTTATTATGAAAAAACTAAACTCAATATTATAAATAAGTTTGGTAAATTTATATCTAAAATTGATAATTTTTCAAATTTTAATTTATACAAATTTGTAGATACAGATAATTTCATAGATCTTATAAATGTTAGAGACTGTCTTGATAAACCGATTTTATTTACAGAATTCTCAGAAACAGAAACGTCTTGGTTCTTAGTAATTGATGGTGAAACAGTGTATCGATTTATTTTAAACGACGAAAAAAGAGAAGACTTGAAATAAAGGGTGTTAAACAATATGGCTAAAAAAAGAATGAAAGGAATCCTAAAAGTTAATTTTTTTTTACCAAGTATTTTAATATTAATTTTGGCTATTAGTTTATCTATAGTGTACGCAACTATAAGTTCGGTATTGAACGTAAGTGGGGATGGGAGTATTGAAGGACCTAGTGATTATTACTATAAAGATGAGTTTTTTTATTACGACGAAGAATGTAAAGAAAAAGTTGCACTTCATAGTAGCGACGGATATTTACAAAAACTGAGTGATGCTGTAAGTCAAATTCATGATGGTTATATGATATTCATGATGTCGAGTTATGAAACATCTGGAGACGAAACAGCTTCAGTTAGCGGAAAACAAGTAAATGTGTTACGGCATGAAAGTTTTACTAACAGACCAATGATAATAGTAACCGGAGGATCGACTCTTACATTGGAGGTTGACGAAGAGTCAACGTTATTGTTTACTGGGATTAATGCTAATGTCGAAGATGGGCAAAATTTACATGAATTCGGCGGTACTTTTTGTGTTGCTTCTTATGGTACATTAAACCTTAAAGGAAATTCTAATAAACTTTTAATTATAGAATCTAATACTGTCAATAATTCCGGAGGAGGTATATATATTGCTCCTGATGGAAACGCTGTAATAAATAATGTTAAATTAAGTAATAACAGTTCGACAAATGGCGGGAGTGTATGCTGCAATGGCGGCGAAGTGACAATGGAAAATTGTTGCATAGAGAAGTCAACAGCAAACGATGCAGGTGGGGGAATATATGTAGGGGAAAGTAATGGAAAAGGACATATTAATTTAACAAATTGTGAAATAAAGACATCTAATAAAGCTTTTAATGGAGCTGGAGTCCATGTGAATAATAATTGCAGTGCGCGGTTAGATAACTGCTTAATTGAAAGCAATGTGGCCGAACGTGCTGGTGGAGGAATTAATTGTTTTGAAGACTCCAATACTATTATCAGCAACTGTACGATAGAGAAAAACGAAGCTAGATTTGGTTCTGGAATCGATACATTGGGAGAAACAACTATAACTAATTGCAGAATATTTAATAATATCTCGTTAGACAGAGGAGGCGTTAGTACAGGTATCTATACTAAATTGATACTTGAAAATACTGATATTATTTCTAATGTAACTTCGGCTAATGGAGAAAGTGCCGGAAGTGGATTATATCAATTAGGAGAGTTAATTTTAAAAGGTAAAGTTACGATTAAAGATAATAAATTAGATGACGGCACTACAGGCAATTTATATTTAAGAAATTATATGACCACAAAAGAGTTAACACAAGGAAGTCAAATAGGCATAATCTCACAAGATGCTCCAACCATTGAGTCTCCTGTAATAATTTCTCCAAGCGGTCAAGCTGCATCTACGATAGACTATTTCTTTTCAGATAGTAAAGTATACGAAGTAAGTCTTAATAATGGTGTTTTACAGCTTTCTATACCAGTAACTGATTATTACTACAAAAATGGAATTTTCTATACTGACGAAGCTTTAACTTCAGAAGCACTAAATTCTTCAGGTACTATTACAAAGTTCTCTGATGCAGTACATCAAATTTTTAGTGAAAAAAATATTTATATGATGTCTTGTTACAAGGCATCAGAAAATGAATCTATAACTATAGAAAAAAAGAATATATTTGTAAATCGCCATTCAAGTTTTGTTGACAACTCAATGTTTAGAGTTTCAGGTAATACCAAGTTTGAAATTAAACTTTTAGATTCCAATTCGTCAATAACTTTCAATGGAAATAATATTACTACTTCAGTATCAGGAGGAGTTTTTTACGTAGAAACTAATGGTAATCTGGAGTTAATTGGAAAAAGTACAGTAAAAAACATTATTATAAAAAACAATATTGCAAAGTATGGAAGTATATTTACTTCAAATTCAGGTAAAGCAGTGGTTAACTATGTAAGCTTTTCAAACAATCAAGCTCAAACCGGCGGTGCCGTATGTTCTGATGGAACACTGGAAATGTTAAATTGTGACATTTCTAACGGAACAGTAACTAATAAAGGAGGAGCAATTCAGGCTGGCGGAGGAAGCGGAAATGCAACCCTTACTGATTGTAAAATCTTAAAGTGTACAGCTAAAAATAATGGCGGTGGAATGAATGTTGATGCAGGAAGTTGGATGAATTTAGAGAATTGTGAGATTTCCGACACTAAAGCTAATAACCAGGGAGGTGGAATTTTTATTGATTATAACTCTACAATAACTTTAAATAATTGTAAAATAAAAGAAAGTAAAGCTAACTATGGTGGTGGCATTAGTATAAATGGTAAAGCTACTGTAACGGATTGTACTATAAGTGGAAATACTGCAATTCTGCAGGGTGGAGGAATAGTATGTCAAACAAGTGATTTAAAACTACAAAACAAAGTTACAGTTTCGGATAATAAGTTAGAAGACGGTACTATAAATAATTTAGATATTCGTCTTGATCGAACAATTGATACAAACGGACTAACAGGGGGAATAATTGGTATAAGTACAGAAGCTAATCTTACAACATCAGGTAGTTCGGTAACGCTCTCGCTTAGCGGTCAAGCTGCTTCTACAGTAGATTATTTCTTTTCGGATAACGAAGATTATACAATTAGATTAGATAATAATTCTTTATTACTCGTAAAGTTATGATATATTTAATATATAAAAGCTAAAGAGTTGTACTGTTTTCGCAGAGTATAATTGAAATGAGGAAAGTGAACTTAATAATATTTAAATTTTTCGCGTCCTCATTTCAGACTTTTTTCTCTGCTGAACAAGTTATGAATATAGAGCTACTAATTTAGTTTTGCCTTTATATAATATTTTAAATAAAATTGAAATTTAATTTTTATCAACAATAATATTGACACTTGCAATTTATAGGTGTAAAATGTAACTGAAATATTTTGAAGCGGATATGGCGGAATTGGCAGACGCGCATGGTTCAGGTCCATGTGAACGAAAGTTCTTGCAGGTTCAACTCCTGTTATCCGCACCAGTATTGTTTATCTGATAAGTTTTGACCATTTTTGAATAAGATTAGCGATAGCACTCGCTAGTCTTTTATTTTTTCTAAGCCCATTGCCCATAATTCTTTTAAGGAATTTTATAACTAAATCAATTCTTTTTCCGAATTTTTATTCGCGTCAAAAATATGTAAGTTTTAAATAGGTTATAATCTCTTATATCAAATAAATTCTGAAGTTTAATGAAATCTTTGAAAATATACCAAACCTATTTAGAAATAATGCGTATCTTACTGCAACTAGTAATGTATTTTCCTTTTAAAAATACTCTTTGGAAAATGTAAGGAATAGTTGATTATGATGAATTGTCATTATAATTTGGTGTGGGACAATTAAACTCATAAATACTTTTCATTGAAAAAGTTTCACGAAGCCATCATTAAAGAATAATAATGATTATATTTTTGGTCAATTTACTCAAATTTTATATTTATTACTTGACACACATATATATATATATATATATAATTGAAATGAGTTATAAATTTTATAAGGAGTGATGGAAATGGAT
Source organism: uncultured Clostridia bacterium (assembly GCA_944384825.1). Lineage (GTDB taxonomy): Bacteria > Bacillota > Clostridia > Oscillospirales > Acutalibacteraceae > UMGS1491. The sequence continues at coordinate 157,811 of CALWUT010000005.1, read as the reverse complement.
CCACAGAGAGGACTAAGAAGAATGAATGCTAATAAGGAAATCTTTGATAGTTTAATCAAAAAGTGTAATAAAGACTGGAGTCTTTCTTTTAGATCTTCAAGCAAGCAGAAAGTTTATAATGATTTTATAAAAGATTCTGATTTGCTTATAAAAGGAATGGAAAGTGACATTCAGCTAACAATGAATTCAATGAATGAATTATTACAAGAAGTTAAAAAAACGCGAGATGACCTGAAAGAGAAATTATATAAAAAAATTCAAAAATTGGATCCGTTAACTTACTTTGAAAGTCAACTGGATAGTTTTATTTCAAAAAAATGCTATAAAGAAGATGATGTTCGTAAGCTTACAAAAATATTTGAAAAAAATAAAAACGCTTTTAAAGAATTATCAAAAGATCCAACCAGGAAAAAAATTTATTGCGCAAATTGTTACAAACCTATGGAATACCTTTTAGAAGAGCCGTAGGACAGGATATATTTGAAGATAAAGTAATGAGATTATACAATTATATTAACCAAGTTTAAATTTTATATATTTTAAAAAATTTGGCAGCAAAAGTTTATTTTAATACATGTTATTTGTTTAAGTTAAAAAAGATTAAATATAATTTTTAAAATTCCCGAGAATTTAAGAATCTGATTATTTTAATAACAACTAAAATCCATATCTTTTAAGATATGGATTATTTTTAAATAAATGATAAATGTTTTTTATTTTTAATAGAGATTAAAATTTTAGGGAGTCTAATTTATGAACAATATGAATAGCTGACATTTGAGTCATCAAGAGTAGTAGTTATTGGCTCAAGATTTATTTCGATTAAATGATCACCAAATTGGTAAGTACCTGTTTCTTTGAAAATAATTGTATTTTCTTTAGATTCAGTGACTTTAGGTTTTTCTTCGCTAGCATGGGTGATTGGTGAAGAAAATACAGAAAATCCCATGATTAATACTGATATAATTACATTTAATTTAAAAATTCTTTTTTTCATTGTTATAATATCTCCTTTACAACATTTATCATTTTATAAATTATAAATTTTAAATCTCTGTAAGTCAATTAAAAAAATCATTTTTTAAAATGTAAATTTTACATCAATAATTAATTAAATTATGTTTATTTATTTTCTATATTTTACCAGTAATATTTAAAATTATCATATATTCAACCTGGATTAAAACTATGCAAATTTGAAATATATTTTTAAAAGAATAATTGATTATTATTCAATTAATTTTATCTCTACTTTCAGTAATAAGGAATCTCCACAATTTGTACCTATATTCTTCGGTGCATAATTTATTCCAATTCGTGGAGTTGATTCATATGCATATGAGTGTCCATCATCCTCAATCCATAATTGAGTTGAAGTCAATAAATTTTCGCCGTTTAAACTAGTATCTATTTTTAAGTATTTGGTAAGTTTACCCGGACCATTATAATTGTCTATTCCTCTGATTAACACCGCTTGAGGAAATCCTTTCGAGCCAGTTACTACATTTAGCAGGGAATGAATTCCATAGCAAAGATATATATAAGCAATTCCGCCTTCCTCGTATAATGTTTTAGTGCGTTTAGTCAAACCTTTGGATGCATGACAAGCAGTATCTTCTTCACCAAAATAAGCTTCTGTTTCTGTTATACGAGATCTTATTATTTTATTTTCTATTCTTCTGCACAGAATCTTTCCTAATAAAAGTGGGGCGACCTTAATAAAGTTCATAAGATAAAATTTTTCATTTAGTCTTTCTATTTTGTTTTGCACCTTTTAATATTTATAAATTTAGTTTTTTGTTTTTAGTAACTATTTTATATTCTGTTTTATAAAGTAGATCACAAGAGGATGAAAAAACCATAATTATTATAATTCAAATCTAAAATATTTTCTCTTCCTTTAGATAAAAGAACAAAATCAAAATTACGAAAATATTATGTATAAGAGAGTTTTTCAAAATGGAAAATTTTCTTAATTCAAAAATTCAGGAGGAAAAAGTATGCCGGTAAATGGAATAGACGTATCAGAATTTCAAGGAAATATAAATTGGAATGAAGTAAAGGAAAGCGGAGTTAAATTTGCAATATTGCGTGAAGGATATAGTACACAAACTAATGGAAATATTGATCCTAAATTTGTAGAAAATTATAATAACGCTAGTGCAGTAGAAATACCTTTAGGGGCTTATCATTATTCAACTGCTTTAAATTCTCGGGAAGCGAGGGAAGAAGCAGAGTTTTGCCTTAAAAATATTGATAATAGGAAGTTGGAATATCCGATATGCTTTGATATTGAATCTTCTGAACAGTTATCACCGGATAATAAAACCCGTACTGATATATGCATAGCGTTTTGTGAGGAAATTGAAAAAGCCGGATATTATGCTATGATATATTGCAGTTTAAATTGGTGGGAAAATTACCTGATAAGTGAAGAATTAGCTTCTAAGTACGATTTATGGTTGGCACAATATGATGTAAGATATCCAAGTGTAAGCTGTGGAATGTGGCAAAAAGGGCAATCTAATGAAATTGGAGGCATTAATGGTAGCGTAGACATAGATGAGGCGTTTAAAGACTATCCTTCAATTATAAAAAATAAAGGTCTTAATGGTTTTGAAAAGTCAGACCCATCTATACCTGAAGCTCCGATTGAAAATGAGTTTTATATTGATTATAGAGTAAAAAGCGGAGATACACTTTCTGAAATATCAAAGAATTACAATGTATCAATTGAGAAGTTGGCTGAAGTTAACGGAATAAAGAATGTTGATTTGATATATTCCGGACAGTTACTTTTGATTCCAAGTAATAAAGTTCAAGATTTCTCTGTATTTTATTATAAAGTTTTGATGGGTGATACACTTTCTGGAATAGCAAATAAGTTTAATACAACAGTAGAAGAACTTGTTAAACTGAATGGTATAAAAGATGCAAACTTAATATATGTCAATCAAATTCTTAAAGTTCCACGCTAAATATACTTGAATATTTGGAAATTACACTACTGCTCGCTTTTGGCAGTAGTGTTTAAATTTTTATATATCAATTATTCTTAATTATATAAAAGTATAGATAAAATAAATAAAAACAATTGACAACTAAAAAATATTATATTATACTGTTATGAATAGTTGTTTTGTTTATCAGATTTTATAATTAATATAGGAGGAATGTTAAAATGATGGATAATATTTCAGAAGTCTTTGCAGAAATTTTTGACAATGAAGAATTAATTTCAAAATTTGCAAAAATTGATGATATAGAAGAACTTTATCGATTTTGTTTATCGGTTAAAGGTGGTTATACGCGTAAGGAATTCAACACCTTTTTAGAATATCTAGTTAGTGCATGTGAAGAAAAACTTCCGATTCCATATATCTCCAAAGATGTAGCTGGTGAATTGAATGAAAGTGAAATGGATTTAGTTTCAGGCGGAATTAGTCCGGTAAAGAAATGGTTAGCAGGAGGATTAGCTGCTGCTTCACTGTTTTCTGCCGGTGCAAGTACTTTTGCTACGGAGGCTCCAAATATAAAAGCTCCTAAATCTAATTCTAAAAAAATTGCAAATTCTAAAGAATCAGAGGAAAGCACATGGGGAGGCTGGATAAAAAACAAACTGAAAAGTATTGGAAGCACTCTTTGGAATCATAAAGGTAAATTTGCGTTAGGTGTCATTGCTCTTGGAATACTTTGGTATTTTAGTTCTTCTGCTAAAGCATCAGAGAACATTGAAATTCGTGATCAAACTAGAGAAAGAAAGAAAGAAGAACTTGAAAGTTTAAAAGAAACATTGAAAACAGAATCAAAAGAGAAAGATGCTGATATTAAAAATATGGAAAATATAAACAAATATATTAAGAAGAAAGACCTAGCGGAAATGAATAAAAATCAAATTCTCGATAAAGTGAGTGAAAGGATAACTGAACTTGAAAGTGAATTAAAAGAGGGTTGGTTCTCAAATATGGTTGATAAAGTTGGCGAAAAAGTGCCTATACTTGTATCTATGGGAGCTTTATTATCTTCCGTAGTGGGGGATGGATTTTCACTAATTAATGCAGGTATTGGTAAATTGGAAAGTAAAATGAAGTTTTTTGGAACTGCTGAAAAAGGACTAAACAGCTTGGGAAGAATGGTAAATAATCTTGTATTCACTATGACAAATTACACCGAAAAACTGGAAAAGAAACCATACGATAAAGAAGAAAAAAATCAAGAATTAGTAGAATCACTAAAAAAAATACACGGTCAAGAGCACGCTAAACAAAAAGTAAGAGGCTTCTTTCAACAGGTAGTTAATGATCGTGCGAGAAGAGAAATGACCGGTGAAAAAGGGAAAGCTAAAGTTATAGTTTTTAATGGACCATCAGGTACAGGTAAATCGTTTACTGCTGAGAAGCTAGCGGCATCTCTTACGAATGCTAAACCTTATATCATGTCTGCATCAGAAGTGGATCCTAATCATGGATCAATAGTTGAGCAGTTGTTTTCTAAGAATGAGTACGATTGGTTCACTTCTGAAGAACGTGGATTTTCGCGTTACATTAAAGATAATGCTAAAGATGGCGTAGTAATAATTAATGAATATGATAAAATGTTTAACAAAAAAAGTGACCCAACTCACCCGTTAGATGAAACATTACGTGCTTTTGTTGATAACGGTAAAACTGTAATTAATGGTAAAGAGTATGATTGTTCAGGAATAACTTTTATTCTTACTACGAATGAAACAAGTGGTTCGCTCAAAAGCTTAGTAACTACTGATTCTAGGGGAAATCTTATTGATCCTACGGCAGACGATGATAATACTGGTTCAAGAACTAGTGTTATACACGATAAATCATTTTTAAATCGTTTAACTATTGCAGAATTCGACAATCTTACTAAGTCAGAATATATGCAAATTGCTAAAGATAAATTTACTCCAACGTTAGAATTCTTAGAAACCGAAGAAGGCGGTGGAGTCACAGTAAATATAGATGACGCTTCTTACGAAAAAATGGGTGAGATTTTAGAAATGATAAATGAGGGTGCTCGTCCTATAGACGGATTTTTGGGAGGATTATTTGTTGAAATAGTAAATAAAATTACTGAGCTAAAAGAAAAAGACGAACCGTTTGAAAACATAACACTAAAAGCTGACTTTGATTATCAGAATAAAGAGAAATTTAAATTTAATGTAGAAGTTGTTGATTCTGAAGAAGAGAGCGAAGAGGAAGAACAATCCGAACAAACTGAACAAGCTGAACAGACTGAACAAACTCAACAGACTGAACAAACTCAACAGACTGAACAAACTGAAATTGAGTAAATAAAATTTAATTTATATGAATTATAGACAACCATAATATATTAAAAATTGTATGTATGGAAAGATAAGAAGTCAATTTAAAAAATATTTAAAATTAATAATTAAAAATTGAAGAAATGATAATTATAAAATATGTTTTTGGCTATATTACTAATTAAATATAATTAACATGAAATTTTAAAGCAAGATGATAAAAAAGATTGCTATGCTATTGACTTATTCTCACATAATCTCTATAATCATAGATCATAAGAGTTATATAAGGTAAAGGGGATTTATAATGGAAGATTTGATAATGCGAGATTTAAAAGCAGTCTTAGATGATGACATTTTGCTTCCGGAGTTCATAAAAATAAATGATGTAAAAGAAATGTATGATTTTTGCAAGAAAGTGAATAAGGAACAAAACTATACTGAGGAAGATTTTAAAACAAAAGTAGATGAATTAATTGAAAGTTTACCTGAAGAGCTCGGAGGTACGACTAAAATAGAAGATTTCGATAAAGGATTTTATGTACCTGATTAAAAATTATACAATAATCTTGCATATTTCAAGTTATTCATAATAACCCCTAGATTTGTTAATGATTAAAAGTAGATTAAGTAAGCCTGTAGTTTTGCTCATAAAGCGACTACAGGTTTTATTAAGATTACAATATACTTTTGTATTGATTATAAAATATTTCGAAGTTGCCGTTATCAAGAGAGCGCCTAATTTTTCCCATCAAAGTATTATAAAAATAAAGATTATGAATTACGCATAAACGCATTCCGAGAATTTCTTTACTTTTGAGCAAATGTCTTATGTAAGCTCGAGAATGATACTGGCAAGTCGGACAATTACAATTTTCATCTAAAGGAGAGTTATCTTTTTCAAATTTAGCATTTAGAATATTAAGTGAACCTTGCCATGTAAATATTTTTCCATGGCGAGCGTTTCGACTCGGCATAACGCAGTCAAAAAGATCTACTCCCCGAGCTACTCCTTCAAGAATATTTATAGGTGTTCCTACTCCCATGAGATATCTTGGTTTATCCGTAGGCATGTAAGGTTCTACAGCTTCGATAGTATCATACATTTCCTTTGCGGTTTCCCCGACTGCCAATCCTCCGATAGCGAAACCTTGAACGTTGATTTCACGTATTTTTTTCATGTGTTCTATTCTTATATCTTTATAAGTACTTCCTTGGTTTATACCGAATAACATTTGTTTAGGGTTTAAGGTAGTTTCTAAAGTATTTAAATGATCTATTGTATCCTTACATCTTTTAAGCCATCTTACTGTTCTATCGCATGAATTTTTAGTATAATTGTACTCGGCCGGGTTAGCAATGCATTCGTCAAATGCCATAGCAATAGTAGAGCCTAAGTTTGACTGTATTTTCATACTTTCTTCGGGACCCATGAATATTTTATGACCGTCAATATGAGAAAAAAACTCTACTCCTTCTTCGGAAATTTTGCGTAATTTAGAAAGTGAAAAAACTTGAAACCCACCGCTATCTGTAAGGACTGGTCCTTCCCAAGAAGTGAATTTTCTTATTCCACCCTGACTTTTTACTATTTCATCTCCTGGTCTCAAATGTAGATGATAAGTATTGCAAAGCTGGACTTGGCATTTTATATTTTTTAAATCTATTGCGGATACGCCGCCTTTTATTGCTCCACATGTAGCAACGTTCATGAAGCCGGGAAGCTGGATAGTTCCGTGTGGAGTTATAAATTCTCCACGTCTGGCGTTCATTTCTTTTCTTTTTAAAATGTACACTTTAAGACATCTCCTAAAATAATTACTAAAAATTTAAATTCCAAAACTGATTAAAAATTTGCTGTAAAAAGGAGAAAATTATGAAAGCTTTTTTAGCTATTAAGTATTATGATGATATGAAAAATAAAGACAAAATTGAAAAAATTTGTAAAGCGCTTGAAAAGAAAGGTATAAATACATTTGTATTTGTCCGGGATGTTCAAAATTATGAAAGATGTACTTTAGCTCCTGACGAAGTTATGAATTTAGCGTTTAAAAATATTAAATCCTCGGATATTTTTATCATAGACGCTTCCGAAGTAAGTATAGGAATAGGTATAGAAGCAGGATACGCTTATACTAATAATATTCCTATATACGTAATAGCACAAAAGGGATCGGAAGTTTCTAATTCCATAAAAGGAATAGCTAAAAAATTTTTTACTTATGTAGATCCATGTGAAATTTCTGATTTAGTTTTTTAAACTTTCTTAGAATTAACCATATCCTGCATTGTATATAATCCCGGTGCCTTGAGCATTACAAACTCTGCGGCTCTTAAAGCTCCCTCTGCGAAGATATTTCGTGACTGTGCATGATGAGAAATAGTTAAAATTTCATTTTCACCTGCAAATATTACTTCGTGGTCTCCGCAGATATTCCCGGCACGAACAGAATGGATTCCAATTTCATTTTTACTTCTTGGAGCAGTTAATTTGGTTCTGTCAAAAATGTACTGAGGTTTTTTGGGTAAACATTTTGAGATTTCGTCTGCTATCATGAGTGCAGTGCCGCTAGGAGAATCTATTTTTTGGTTATGATGTTTTTCAATAATTTCTACATTAAAATTTTCTCCTAAAAACTCAGTAGCTTTTTTAGTCAAATTTATTAATAAATTTATTCCTAAAGACATATTTTGAGAGTAGAAAATTGCTATTTCTTTTGAATACTCTTTTATCTTTTCAACTTGTAGACTCGAAAATCCGGTGGTACATATTACCGCAGGGATTTCTTTTTTTGAACAGTACTCTAATATTCCATCGAGGGCTGAAGGGTGAGAAAAGTCTATAAGTATATCAGCATTTAAGTTAACTTTATCTAAAGAAGTAAAAACAGGAAAATTTTCATTTTCTGAATTGTTTTTATCTATTCCTGCAACTATCTCGATATTTTTTGAATTTTTTGCTACTTGGGTTATATATTTACCCATTTTTCCATTACATCCACATAATATTATTTTCATATTTTCAAAGTATTTTTCTCAAGATTTATTTGAGAAAATATTTTTTCACCATCCGTATTTAATTTTATTTTTGTATTAAATTATATTTAGCTAATACATCTTTAAGATATTTTTCAGAAGATTGGCTTAAAGTTGTAAGTGGCATTCTGCAATTTCCGCAGTCAAAACCCATAATATTAAGAGCGCTTTTTACCGGGATAGGATTAACGTCACAAAATAGTACTTCTATAAGTTCTAAATATTTTAGCTGTAGGTTTTTGCTTGATTGAGTATTTCCCTCCATAAATTTTTTAACCATTTTATGGCACTCTTTAGGGCAGATATTTGAAAGAACTGAAATAACTCCAATTCCCCCAAGTGAAAGCGTAGGAACTATTTGATCATCGTTTCCTGAATATATATTTAAATTATCTTTGCAAAGAGCTGCTGTTTTTGCAATTGAAGATAAATTACCATTTGCTTCCTTGGTAGCACAAATATTAGGATGCTTTGAAAGTTTATAATAGGTTTCAGGAGATATATTTACTCCTGTTCTTGAAGGAACGTTATATAGTATTATAGGGGTATCGACGTTATCTGCAATATGATTATAGTGCCGAATGAGTCCTTCTTGTGAAGTTTTATTGTAGTATGGAGTTACTATGAGTAGTCCATCTACGCCTAATTCCTCTGCTTCTTTAGAAAGCTGAAGTGCTGTTTTCGTATTATTACTACCCGTTCCCGCGATTACTGGTACTCTTCTCTTAACTTTTTTAAGTGTAAATTCTATTAATTGATTATGTTCTTTAGGAGAAAGGGTAGCGGATTCTCCCGTAGTTCCGCAGGTTATGATAGCATCTGTTGAGTTTTCTATTTGAAATTCAATTAATTTTTCAAGTGTATTATAATTAATATCTCCATTGTTTTTCATCGGTGTAACAAGAGCTACTCCTGCTCCTTTAAAAATAATCTTTTTCATTTTAAAACCTCCATAAAATTGATAACTTATATTATTTTTTTAAATATAATTTTCTTTACATAACATTTCAGCGAGTAAGATTGCTCCCCCTGCTGCTCCTCTTACGGTATTATGACTCATACATACAAATTTTATATCGTATTGAGTATCATTTCTAAGTCTACCAATAGAAATTCCCATTCCATTTTCTATGTTTCTGTCGAGTGAGATCTGAGGTCTGTCATTTTCATAAAAATAGTTTAAGAATTTTTTTGGAGAGCTTGGAAGGCCAATACTTTTTGCAGAGGGTTTAAAATTTTCCCATTTACTTACTATGCTTTCGGTTGATGGTTTTTTATCAAAAGAAGCAAAAACTGCCGCTGTATGACCATCAGTTACCGGAACTCTTAGGCACTGTGCGGTAATAATCGGAAGTTTAGCATTAATAATTTGCTCGCCCTTAATATTACCCCAGATTTTTAATGGTTCTTGTTCTGACTTTTCTTCTTCTCCTGGTATGAATGGTATTATGTTATCTATCATTTCAGGCCAGGATTTAAAATTTTTCCCTGCCCCTGATATCGCTTGGTATGTACAGACAAGCACGGATTTTAATCCAAATTCTTTAAGAGCGTGAAGTGCCGGTACATAGCACTGTATTGAGCAGTTCGACTTTACAGCTATAAATCCTCTTTTTGTATGAAGTCTTTTTCTTTGATAAGGAATTATATCTATGTGATCTGGATTGATTTCTGGTATTACCATAGGTATGTCCGCAATGTTTCTATTTGCACTATTATTTGAAATTACCGGACATTCGAGTTTTGCGTATGTTTCTTCTAGGATTGCTGTTTCGTTTTTTGGCATGTTTATTGCACAAAATACAAAATCTACATTATCAGCAATTTTTTCAGCATCTTTTACAGCATCTAACACTTTAAGTTTAGAAACTTTTTCAGGAATGGATTTTTTTATTATCCATTTATCTTTAACAGCTTCTTTAAAGGTTTTACCTGCGGATTTTTCGCTAGCTGCGACTGTATTTATTTCAAACCAAGGATGATTTTCTAAAAGTGATATAAATTTTTGTCCGACTGTTCCTGTAGCTCCTATAATTCCAACTTTATATTTTTTCATAAATTTTGAGCTTATGATCCACTAACGTTTTATTTTACAAAGCGATGTGAATAAAATCATTTGCTCATTTCACCGCCTTTTATTTACTTTAATATTTTTTACAATAATCTATAATTTAAATTTTATTTTTTGCTTTCAAGACTTTATAATATCATTGTACTTAAACATCTGTCAATTTGATCATTTGAAGATCACACTCAATTTATTATTCTAAGGAGTAAGAAAGTGAATAGTAATAACATAGATAAACTTAAAATACACGAATTAACAAGAAAAAGTCAATTTAATTATCACTTACCTGAGGAATTAATAGCACAATTTCCTTTGGAACCAAGAGATTCATCACGACTAATGGTAATGGATAAAGATAGCGGCCAACTGGTTCACGATCATTTTTATAACTTGCCAAACTACTTAAGTTCTAAAGATTGTCTTATATTAAACGATTCAAGAGTTATGCCGGCGAGAGTTTGGGGTAAAAATGTTAATACTCAGAGAGTAGTGGAATTTTTGCTTTTAAAGCAAAGAGAAACCAATACATGGGAAGTGCTTGTAAAACCGGGGAAGAAAGCTAAAGTTGGATTTAAATTTGTTTTCGGAACTTCTGAGGAGCCTTTACTACATGCTGAGGTTACGGAAATTTTAGAAGATGGCAATCGAATTATTAAATTTGAACCTACTGAAAATTTTTTTAGTAAGCTTGAGAAAATAGGTACCATGCCGTTGCCTCCATATATAAAACAAAAACTTAAAGACCAGTCAAGATATCAGACGATTTATGCAAACGAGTCTGGTTCATCTGCCGCTCCGACTGCAGGACTTCATTTTACGTCTAGACTTTTGAGGGAAATTGAGAAAAAAGGAATAGGAAAAGGATTTGTAACGCTGCATGTAGGCTTGGGGACTTTTAGACCTGTAAAAGAAGATAATATAGAAAATCACAAAATGCATTCTGAGCATTTTATTTTACCTCAGGAAACAGTCGAATTGATAGAAAGTACTAAAAAACAAGGCGGAAGAGTTATAAGCGTAGGAACTACAAGCTGTAGAGTATTAGAATCGGTTTACAAGAAGTATGGTAAACTAAAATCTTGTAGTGAGCCAACAGATATATTTATTAAGCCGGGATTTGAATTTGGAGTCATAGATGGTCTTATTACTAATTTTCATCTTCCGGAAAGTACCCTAATAATTTTAGTTTGTACTTTTGCAGGATATAAAAACACCTTGAAAGCTTATGATGAAGCAGTAAAAGAAAGATATCGTTTTTTTAGTTTCGGTGATTCCATGATGATAATTTAAAAAAAGAGTCTTAAAGGTATTGAAATAAAATTAAATTTATGATATATTTAAGTGTCCAAGTACACACGCCGGTTTCAGTACTCAATGGTTGAGCCTTGAGGCTTAAAATATCGGCGGAGGAAAAAACCAAGGAGGAAAAATTTATGTCAGTAGTATCAATGAAACAACTTTTGGAAGCAGGAGTTCACTTTGGGCATCAAACCCGCAGATGGAACCCTAAAATGTCAACGTACATTTTCACTCAGCGCAATGGAATTCACATTATTGACTTACAAAAAACAGTAAAAAAACTTGATGAAGCTTACAGCTTTATTAAACGTATTACTGAAGAAGGAAAAACTGTTTTGTTCGTAGGAACCAAAAAACAAGCTCAAGAGTCTGTAAAGTTAGAAGCATTAAGGTCAGGATCATGCTATGTAAATGCCCGCTGGCTTGGCGGAATGCTTACGAACTTTACTACTATCCGTAAAAGAGTAAAAAGGCTTAATCAATTAAAAGTTATGGAACAAGATGGAACTTTTAACTTACTTCCTAAAAAAGAAGTTGTAAAACTGCGTCTTGAAATAGAGAAGCTCGAAAAGTTCTTAGGTGGAGTTAAAGACATGAAAGAACTTCCGGGAGCACTATTTGTAGTAGATCCAAAAAAAGAACGCATTGCAGTAGCGGAAGCAAAGAAATTAGATATACCGGTTGTCGCAATAGTAGACACTAACTGTGACCCTGACGTTGTAGACTACGTAATTCCAGGAAACGATGATGCTATTCGTGCTGTTAAATTGGTTTGTTCTGCGATTTCTAGTGCAGTAACCGAGGGAAAAGAAGGGGAAGTAGCTGCTGAAGTACTTCCTGAAGAAGTAACAAAAGAAATAAGTGAAGAAATTTTAAAGACTTCTGAAAACGTAGAAAGTGCCAATTAAAAATTTACAACTTAAATTACTTTTGGAGGAATGATTATGAGTTTTACAGCTAAAGACGTTAAGGAGCTTAGAGAAAAAACCGGTTGCGGAATGATGGACTGCAAGAAAGCTTTAGCTTCTTCCGGTGGAGATATGGCTGCAGCAATAGATTTTTTAAGAGAAAAAGGATTAGCGGCAGCTAATAAGAAATCATCACGCGTAGCGGCAGAAGGACTTGCAATGGCGTATACAAATGATGAAGCGACCGTAGGAGCAGCTATTGAAGTAAATTCTGAAACGGATTTTGTGGCAAAGAATTCTGATTTTCAATCATTTGTAAAGCTGTGCGGAGAGAACGTAATAAAAGAAAATCCTTCTTCTGTGGAGCAGCTTTTAAAGCTTAAAACTGAAGAGGGTAAAACAGTAGAAAATATACTTCAGGAAAAAATATTAACCATAGGTGAAAACATAAAGATCAGACGTTTTAAGCGTTTTGAAGGAATCGTGAGTGGATACGTTCACGCTGGCGGTAAGATCGGAGTTTTAGTTAAATTTGAATCCGAAAATAAAGATATCGCAAAAAATGAAACGTTTAGAAATTTCTCTAAAGACATTGCAATGCAAGTTGCAGCAGCAAATCCACTTTATTTAAATATTTCCGATGTTCCTGATGATGTTATTAAGCATGAAAGAAAAATTCTTAAAGAACAAATAGTAAATGACGGAAAACCGGAAAATATCGCTGAAAAAATTGTTGAAGGAAGAATAGGAAAATATTTTAAAGAGGTATGCTTAATAGAGCAACCATTTGTAAAAGAGCCAAGCTGCAGTATTAAAGGATATATCGAAAAAGTTTCCAAAGAACTGGGATCAGATATAAAGATAGTTTCTTTTGTAAGATTCGAAAGGGGCGAAGGAATAGACAAAAAAGAAGATAACTTTGCAAATGAAGTTGCTGAAATGATTAAATAAAATTACTAATAGAGTGTGTTTCGTAATAATCTGCTTTTTATGTGAGTAGAATTAGAATGTAAAACACATGTAGAGGCGGTTATTGCTGATATGATAAATTTAAGTACTAAATATTTACAAGGCTTTTTAACGGATAATGAAGTTAAGGAGTATGAAAATAAGTTAATTCAAGCTCATAAAGTACTTCATGATAAGAACTATCCTGGAACTGATTTGCGTGGTTGGATGGATTTACCGGTAAATTACTCAGAAGAAGAACTCCATTATATTGAAGTCGAAGCGGAGAAGGTGCGTAACAATTCGGAAATTTTGGTTATAATAGGAATTGGCGGATCATACTTAGGAGCACGAGCAGCAATAGAATTTTTAAAGTCTTGTAATTATAATTACTTAGATAAAAAGACTCCAAGCGTATTTTTTATAGGAAATAATATGAGTTCTGCAGCTGTATCTGAGGTTCTTGAAATATGTAAATATAAAGATGTAACATTAAATGTGGTATCTAAATCCGGAACGACGCTTGAATGCATGGTAACATTTAGGTTGTTTAAGAAATTACTTGAAGAAAAGTATGGGAAAGATAAAGCAAAAGAAAGAATTTACTGCATTACTGATCCCAGTAAAGGTTTATTAAGAGAAATAGCTCTTAAGGAGGGATATAAAATCTTTAATATTCCTCCCAGCATAGGAGGAAGGTATTCTGTACTTACTTCTGTAGGGTTATTTCCTTTAAGCGTTATCGGTGGGGATATTCATGCTTTACTTCAAGGTGCAGCAGACGCAAGATCTAGGTTTTTGAATTTAGATCTTGCTGAGAATGAATGTTACAAATACGCTTTGCTTAGAAATGTTATTTATAATAAAGGGAAATTTATAGAGATAATAGGCGGGTATGAACCTCGTTTAGACTGCTTTTTTGAGTGGTGGAAACAGCTTTTCGGTGAAAGTGAAGGAAAAGACGGTAAAGGAATTTTCCCGGCGTCGGTTATTTTTTCTACTGATCTTCATTCTATGGGACAGTTTATTCAAGAAGGGAATCCAATATTTTTTGAGACTATACTTACAATTAAAAAAGACCCATATAATTTAATAATTCCTTATGATGAATCGAATGAAGATAAATTAAATTATTTATCAGACAAGACTTTAGAATTTGTCAATCGTCAAGCATTTAGAGCAGCTGCTTTTGCTCATTTCAATTCTGGGACTCCAATAATTCACTTAGAAATAGATAGTACAGATGAATATAATTTAGGTTATTTAATGTACTTTTTTGAAAAATCTTGTGCTATTTCTTCTCATATTTTAGGAGTAGATCCTTTTAATCAGCCGGGAGTAGAAGCATATAAAAATAAGATGTTTTCACTTTTGAATCGTCCAGGATATCAATAATGCATTTTGTTTAACTAGATTTTACTATTAGGAGAGAATGCTGTGGGATTTAGAAATAATCCGGAATGTAAGAGAGAAAAAGGCGGTATAACATATTATATAAGAGAAAAAATAAATACGGCAGGGTGTGAATTTGATAGAATTGCTGTCCAAACTCATTTTGTAAACAGAGGAGAGTCTTACTTAGAACTTATAAATAAATACGTAATGCCTTTTTATGAAAAAGGGGATATACTGTCTGTAAGTGAAAAGATAATATCACTATGTCAGAATAATATAGTAGAGAAAAAGAACGTAAAATTAGGATTTTGGGCTAAGACGCTTTCAAAATTTGCTTCGTCAAATAGTCATGGTATCGGAATGGACGAGCCTTATAAATTACAGTTAGCAATAAATTTGGCGGGTCTTCCTAGAATCTTATTTGCATGTTTTTGCTCAGTAGTAACAAAATTATTTGGAATGAAAGGAGTATTTTATAAAGTAGCAGGAAATGGCATAAGTGGAATAGACGGCTTTTATATGAATTCTTCTTTCGATCTTTATCATGACATTGCTTTACTGAACCCCAAAGATCCGGACAAAGTTTGTCAGGATATTAATGATTCACTTGGAATAAATTCTATGGTAGTGGACGCTAATGATTTTGGAGTTGATATACTGGGAAGAAGTAATGAACTTGAAGGTTTGTCAGATGAGTTTTTAAGCTCTCTTATTAAAGATAATCCCGCCGGACAATCTGATGAACTTACTCCATTCATCTTAATAAAAAATGTTTCTAGCGTCTCTTAATAACTTTTAGGGTGTGTTGACAAAACTGTAAGTTTAGCTTATAATATTTTTTGTTTGAGTTGAAATGGTTTAGCATTTAATTAAGAGGAGGGTTATAAAGTGGCAATAGTACCTAAAAGAAAAACGTCTAAAGCCAGAAGAGATAAAAGACGTTCTAGCGTTTGGAAGTTAGAAGCTCCGGCGTTAAGTAGATGTGAAAAATGTGGCGAATATAAGCTTATTCATAGAGTTTGCGGTAGCTGTGGATACTATAGAAATAGAGAAGTTATAAAAAAGGAAGCTTAATTTTAAATAATTGATGTTAAAATTTTTTATAGAGTTTGAGTTTATAGGTTAAATTATAGCAAGTTGTTAAATTTTATTATATTTACTTATAGGATTTACTACTTTTTAAATATTTTAAATTTGCTGGTAGAAAGCATATTTGAAAAGTTTAAAGAATAACTATGTATGAAACTAGAGGAGGAGTAATCCTTCTCTAGTTTCTTAAAGATATGATTTTAAGAGTAACCTTAACTTTGGGAGGAAGTGAGAGGATGTCTAAAGCAGTTGTGGCGCTTGTGGGTCGTCCTAACGTTGGAAAGTCGACATTATTTAATAAGTTAACGGGTAAACGCATGTCAATTGTGGATGATACCGCAGGAATAACGCGTGATAGAGTTTATGGAGATTGTGAATGGAGAGGTAGAACTTTTTCATTAGTGGATACCGGTGGAATAGAAAGCGGAAAAAGTGCCGATATTATCTCAAAAGGCATTCGTTATCAAGCGGAGATAGCTATTGAACTTGCAGATGCGGTAATATTTGTTGTTGATTTGAAAGACGGACTGACTTTAGCAGATGAAGAAATAGCACGCATGCTTCAAAAATCTGCAAAGCCAATAATATTATGTGTTAATAAATGTGATAAAGTAGGTTCGGAGGCCTATAATTTTTACGAGTTTTACAGCTTAGGTCTTGGAGAACCATTGCAGGTTTCATCTATTCATGGTCATGGAACAGGAGATCTACTTGATAAAGTTTTAAGTCATCTTCCATCGGAAAGTGAAAGTGACGATTCACAAAGTATTTCAGTAGCGATAATAGGAAAACCGAATGTAGGGAAATCATCTCTGGTAAATTATCTTTCCGGAAGTGAAAGAAGTATTGTATCGGATATAGCAGGTACTACTAGAGATGCTGTGGACACTGTAATATCTAACAATTATGGTAATTACACTTTTATAGATACAGCAGGAATTCGAAAACAAAATAAAATAAGTGAAAAGATTGAAAAATATAGTGTTCTTAGAGCGAAAATGGCTATTGACAGGGCAGATGTATGCATAATAATGATAGATGCCACAGAAGGTGCAAGTGAACAAGATACAAAAATAGCCGGTTTAGCTCATGAAGCGGGAAAAGGATGTATAATTTTAGTAAACAAATGGGACGCAGTTTCGAAAGACAGTAAAACTTTTAATATTTATAAAAAGAAAATTAAAGAAAAGTTTTTGTTTATGTCTTACGCGCCGATAATTTTCACATCTGTAAAAACCGGTCAGCGTATAAATGAGATTTTTGAGTGTATAAACAAAGTAAATGAATTCAATTCATTTAGGATTTCAACAGGAACTTTAAACGAAGTTCTTGCAAGGGCAGTGGTTAAAGTTCCGCCTCCGACTCGTAAAGGAAAGCGTTTAAAGATATATTATATGACTCAAGTGACTGTAAAACCTCCTACTTTTGTTTTTTTTGTTAACCAATCGAAGCTTTTTCATTTTTCTTATCAGCATTATATTGAGAATACTTTAAGAGATACCTTTGAATTTACAGGTACTCCTATTCGTTTTATATTGAGGGAAAAATCTGAGAAGAAATTTGAATCCAAAATATAGATTTTATAATTTAAAAATTATACTTAATAATTTAATTAAGTATGGATATAGTAAGGAGCATTTAGCGTGTTTAGAGGCTTTTTATGGAATTTAAAGGAATGCTGGATATTATTGCTTGTATTGACATTAATTGTTTCTTATCTGATAGGATGTATTAATTCTTCACTTTTAGTAACCAAAATTTTAAAAGTAAACAAAGATATAAGAGATTATGGAAGTGGGAACGCAGGTTTCACTAATACACTAAGAACAATGGGTAAAAAAATAGCTATTCTTACATTTATAGGTGATTTTTCAAAGGGAGTATTAGCAGTTTGGTTTGCAAGCTTTATTTTAAGAGAAATGGTTAATGTGCAAGATACGATTATAAGTCAAGTGTTCTTGTACTTTTCTGCATTTATGTGTATAGTAGGGCATATTTATCCATGCTTTTTTGGTTTTAGGGGAGGAAAAGGAATTTTAACCGCTTGGGCTACTTCTCTTTTAATTGACTGGCGTATTTTTTTAATATTAATAAGTGTTTTTCTTGTGGTTCTTATTTTTACAAAAATAGTTTCTTTAGCTTCGCTCTCAGCTGCAGTAGCTTACCCTGTTTCAGCGTTGTTAGTTAGTTTCTTTGTTTATGCCGGAGACACTAGTAAGCTGATTGTTCCAACTTTTTTTGCTTTATTGATATCAATATTGGTGATTTTCAAGCATAAAAGCAACATTTCCCGGATTATGAAAGGAACGGAAAAAAGAATTTCAATTAATAAAGTTTAGGAGGATATAATTTGAAATCTTATAATATATATCTCATTCGACATGGAATAACAGAAGCAAATTTAAAAGGCCAGTATGCAGGTGTTTTGGACATTCCGGTATGTGAAGAAGGCGAAAAAAAGCTTTATCAACTTAAAAATGATTTTCAATATCCGGAAATAGAAGAATGTTATAGCAGTCCGCTTTGCAGATGCGTAAGGACAGCTAAAATAATATATCCGAATATAAAACCTATAATTAAAGAAAGTTTAAAAGAATGGGATTTTGGAGAATGGGAGGGAAAAACCACAAATGAACTTTTAAAGGACGACAGATACGTTAACTGGGTAAAAAACAATCGCACTGACCCTACTCCGGGCGGAGAAAGCGGAATAAAATTTACAGAAAGAGTATGTAGAGCATTTGAAGAAATAGTTGAATCACTGGTGAAAAGGGGGATAACTTCAGCAGGAATTTTTACTCATGGTGGAGTTATTATGAATCTTTTAGTTACTTATGGTCTTCCTAAAAAAGAATTTTTTGATTGGATTACGGATAATGGATGTGGATTTGCTTTAAGATTGACTCCGAGTTTGTGGATGAGAAGTAAGGTATTAGAGGTATATGACAAGATACCTGTAGGGAATAAAGAAGAAATAAGCGGAAATTTCAAGGACCTTATAGATAATTTAAAATAATAATTAAAATCAAAGAAAGGAAAAAATGATGGAAAGCAAAAGCAGTAATTTAAGAGACATAGCAATTATAGCACATGTTGATCATGGTAAAACTACGCTTGTAGATCAAATGTTAAAGCAAAGCGGAATATTTCGTTTAAATGAAAGTGTTGCGGAAAGAGTTATGGACTCTAATGATCTTGAACGTGAAAGAGGAATAACCATTCTTTCCAAGAATACTTCAGTAATGTATGACAATGTGAAGATAAATATAGTTGATACTCCCGGTCATGCAGATTTTGGAGGAGAAGTAGAAAGAATATTAATGATGGTAGACGGAGTACTTTTACTCGTAGATGCTTTTGAAGGATGTATGCCTCAGACGCGTTTTGTACTTCAAAAAGCGTTAAAGCTTGGTAAAAAACCTGTTGTTGTGATAAATAAAATTGACAGAGATGGAGCACGGCCGGAAGAAGTCATTGATGAAGTTTTAGATTTGTTTATTGAACTTGGTGCAAATGACGATCAGATAGAATTTCCTGTGGTTTATGCTTCAGGGAGAAATGGGTACGCATTTTTAGATAAAAACGATGAAAGAAAGGATTTAAGACCTCTTTTTGAAACTATTATAAAAGAGGTCCCTTCGCCGAAAGGTAAAGCAAATGCTCCACTTCAGCTCCTCATTTCAAATATAGATTTTGATGATTACGTAGGAAGAATCGGAGTAGGAAGAATTGAAAGAGGTACTCTGACTTCCGGGCAAGCTGCTGTAATATGCACTCCGGAAAGCGAACCTAAAAAGGTTAAAATAGGAAAAATTTATAAATTTGAAGGTCTGAAAAAAGTAGAGGCTTCTAGTGCTTCAGTAGGAGAGATAGTTTCTATTTCAGGAGTGCCTAATATAAATATCGGAGAAACTTTATGTTCGCCAGAGTTCGCAGAAGCTTTGCCTTTTGTAAAAATAGACGAACCGACTGTTTCTATGAATTTTATGGTAAATAATAGTCCGTTTGCAGGACGAGAGGGAAAATTTATCACTTCACGTAATGTGCGAGAAAGACTTTTTAAAGAAATAGAAACCAACGTGTCGATGAAAGTAGAAGAAACTGACTCTGCAGATACTTTTAAGGTATCAGGTAGAGGAGAACTTCATTTATCTATTTTAATTGAAACCATGCGAAGAGAAGGATTTGAATTTCAAGTTTCAAAGCCTCAGGTTATAATGAAAAAAATAGATGAGCAGTTATGTGAACCTATAGAGATTTTGTCCGTTGAAATCCCTGAAAACTACGTAGGCACTGTAATGGAAAAGATAGGATCCAGAAAAGCTGAACTTATTAATATGTTTCCTAAAGACGGAGGAATGACACTTCTTGAATTTCGAGTTCCTTCAAGAGGAATAATCGGTTATAGATCGGAGTTTTTAACTGACACAAATGGTAAAGGAATAATAAATCAGATATTTGACTGCTATGAACCTTACAAAGGTGAGATTATACAGCGTTATCATGGATCCTTAGTAGCGCATGAAACAGGAGTCAGTACAGGTTACGGATTATTTGCGGCTCAAGAACGTGGTAAGCTATTTATTGGGCCGGGAGTTGAAGTGTATGAAGGAATGGTAGTCGGATCAACATCTAAAGCTGAGGATATAACTGTAAATGTGTGCAAAAAAAAGCACGTAACAAATATGAGAGCGGCAGGATCAGATGAAGCTCTAAAGCTTACTCCTCCTACGTTATTAAGTCTGGAGCAATCAATAGAATTTATAGACGATGACGAGCTGTTAGAAGTAACTCCTAAGTCTCTTAGAATAAGAAAAAAAATTTTAGACAAAACTTTAAGACTAAGAAGTAAAATATCGAAATAAATGATACACGCCAATTAAATTTGGCGTGCATTATAATTTTAGCTTATCGGATTTAATAAAATATGTTTAAATAAGTTGTTGGTCTTCTTTTAAATGATTATAAAAATTTGCATGAGTTGCTTTGTAATAAGGATCTACGTATATAGAAGCTATATTAAAGGTAACAATTACTAGCAAAAACCACCAAATAAATGAGAGATCAAGGATGAAAAGTTGCCATTTATGACCTTCCATTAATCTTTCGCTTTCTTTCAAAGCTTTCTTTGCTTTCATACTTGGATTATCTGCAAGTATGTAAAAGGCCATAGAGTATGAATAACCTTTTATTATTCCCGGAATAATAAGAAGTAAACACCATAAAAAAGTAAAAACTGACCTTAAAATACTTAACCAAACTACTTTATCGATGGGATTGGAATCAATTATTCCTTTAAAAAAACTTTTTAAACTAAAAGACTGACCTCTAGAAACTTTTAAGTAAATTTTTACCAAAGCAAAATTAAGAATTGGCTGAATTATAATTATCAATAAAGACATCACTAATTCATATGGTATACTTGATGAATTACATAGAGATACTTGCAAGTTAATAATATTAGATCTGAATAAATCTTTAATTACATAATTCAACGAATTCCATATTGTTAGGTAAGAAGGCAATTGAACAATTAGTCCACACAAAAACAAAAGGCATACGTTTCCTGAAATTTGGGTTTTGGTATTTTTTTTTAATTCTCCTCTAGTCATTTTTTCAACTTCCTTGTTAAAGTTAATTAATATAACAAATCAAATTATAATTTATAGGTTATCAATTGTCAAGTAATAGTTGAAAATTTTAAATATACTTTTTTATGATATTTAAATAATTTTATTTAAAAATTGCCCTGTATATGAATTTGCAGTGTGTGTTATTTCTTCAGGAGTTCCTTCTCCTATAATTTCTCCGCCTTTTTCTCCGCCTTCAGGACCCAAATCTATAATATAGTCGCAAGTTTTAATTACATCTAAATTATGCTCAATTACGAGTACGCTATTTCCAGCGTCTACTAATTTTTGAATGACATTTACCAGCTTGTGAACATCTGCAACATGAAGTCCGGTAGTTGGTTCATCAAGAATATAAAACGTTTTTCCTGTAGCACGCCTTGAGAGTTCAGTTGCAAGTTTAACTCTTTGAGCTTCACCGCCGGATAAAGTAGTAGCGGGCTGGCCGAGTTTTACGTAACCCAATCCTACGTCATTAAGAGCTTGAATTTTTCTTTTTATTGAAGGGATATTTTCAAAGAAATTAAGAGCTTCTTCTGCAGTCATATTTAAGATATCGTTTATATTTTTGTTTTTGTATTTAATATTTAAAGTTTCTCGGCTATATCTTTGTCCTTTACATACTTCGCAGGGAATATAAATATCTGAAAGAAAATGCATTTCAATTTTAACTATTCCTTCACCTTGACAAGCTTCGCATCTTCCTCCTTTAACATTAAAGGAAAATCGTCCGCTACTAAATCCTTTAGCTTTTGAATCATTAGTAGAAGCAAATAAGTTACGTATATGATCAAAAACTCCTGTATAGGTTGCTGGATTTGATCTTGGAGTTCTTCCTATAGGAGACTGGTTTATATCTATTACTTTATCAAGATTTTCTATACCTAGAATTTTATCATGTTTTCCTGGAATTTCTTTTGAGTGATTTAAAGACGATGAGAGCTTTTTAAATATTATCTCGTTGACTAAACTGGATTTACCGGAACCTGACACTCCTGTAATTCCTATGAAAGTTCCCAGAGGAATATTAACGTTTATGTTTTTAAGATTATTATGTTTTGCACCTATTACTTTAAGAAATTTACCATTTCCCGTGCGTCTTTTTTTAGGTACAGGAATAAATTTTTTACCGCTTAAATATTGACCAGTAATGGAATTTTCACATAACTTAATATCTTCAATATTTCCTGCGCATACAATATTACCTCCGTTTACTCCGGATCCCGGTCCTACGTCCACTATATAATCAGAAGCATACATAGTATCTTCGTCATGTTCGACTACAATGAGTGTATTTCCTGCGTCTCTTAAATTTTTTAGTGCGTCTAAAAGCTTACTGTTGTCACGCTGGTGAAGACCTATGCTCGGCTCATCTAGTACGTAAAGAATTCCCATTAAAGATGAGCCTATTTGGGTAGCTAGACGTATTCTTTGACTTTCTCCTCCCGAAAGAGTCCCTGAACTACGAGAAAGAGTTAAATATTCAAGTCCGACGTCTTTTAAGAATGTTAAACGTTTATTTATTTCTTTAAGTATAGGTGAAGCGATTTTACTTAAAGTTTCACTAAGAGTTAACGATTTTATGAACTCTAAAATTTTAGATATGGACATATTGCAAAGATCGGCAATATTCATTTTTTCTACTGTTACGCTAAGTGCCAAAGGAGAAAGTCTCTGACCATGACACTCATCGCAAGGTATTTCATTCATAAAGGATTGAATTTCTCTTTTTATCCATTCACTTTTCGTATCTTTGAATCTTCGTTCTAAATTGTTAATAATTCCTTCAAACGAACTTTGATAAGTTGAGACGTTGCCTGAAAGAGTTTTTCTTACTAAATTTAAGACTTCTCCGTTTGTACCATAGAGTAAGATGTTTAAGACAAAGTCAGACAAATTTTCTAAAGGTTCATCGAGTGAAAATTTGTATTTTTTAGAAAGAGCTTCAAAATACATATTAGCTATAGAGTTTCCTTCCATTGACCAGCCGCTTCCTTTTATTCCTCCTTCGTTTACTGACTTGCTTTTGTCCGGAACTACTAATTTAGGATCTACTTTCATGAATATTCCCAGGCCTGTACATTTCTTGCACGCTCCAAAAGGACTGTTAAATGAAAACATTCGTGGCGAAAGTTCTTCAATAGCGATATTGTGTTCCGGGCAAGCGTAATTTTGTGAAAACACACTTTCATTGCTAGAGTTAAAATTTACTATAACTATTCCTCCAGAAATATTTGCAGCTGTTTCCACAGCTTCCGCTAGGCGCGATTTGATTTTTTCTGAGAGGATTAATCTGTCTACGATAACTTCTAAAGTATGTTTTTTATTTTTCTCTAAGGGAATTTTTTCAGACAGATCGTAAATTTCTCCGTCTACTCTAATTCTTACAAATCCATTTTTTCTAGCTGCTTCAAGTTCTTTTGTATGTTCTCCTTTTTTACCTCTCACTAAAGGAGCAAGGACTATAATTTTTGTACCGAGTTCATACTTCAATATTTTATCTACAATTTGATCTGTAGTTTGATGGACTATTTCTCTTCCGCATATAGGGCAATGAGGGATTCCGATTCTTGCGTAAAGCAATCTAAGATAGTCGTATATTTCCGTCACAGTTCCTACAGTAGAACGCGGATTTTTAGAAGTGGTTTTTTGATCTATGGAAATTGCAGGGGAAAGTCCTTCGATGCTTTCTACGTCCGGTTTATCCATTTGGCCTAGAAATTGACGTGCATACGAAGAGAGGGATTCTAAATATCTTCTTTGACCTTCTGCATAGATAGTATCAAAAGCCAGGGATGATTTACCGGATCCTGAAAGTCCGGTAAATACGATAAATTTATTTCGTGGAATGGTTAAGCTGACGTTTTTTAAATTGTGTACCTTTGCACCTTTTATAATTATATTTTCAGACATTTAATTTTCCTCCTTTGACTTTCTTGATTTATTTATTACTTTTTATTTTCTCTATTTCGTCGCGTAAAAATGCAGCATGTTCAAATTCAAGCATTTTTGCAGCAGTTTGCATTTCGTGAGTAAGTCGCTTTATTATTTCTTGTTTTTCTTTTTCGCTTAATTTATTAACTTTATTTTTAGGATTTAAATTACTTTTATCAGAAATTTCGATAATATCGGATACTTCTTTTACAATTGTCTTTGGTGTTTTATTATGTTTTTTGTTGTACTCATCTTGGAGTTTTCTTCTTCTGTTTGTTTCTCTTATAGCTAGCTCCATGGAATAAGTTACTTCGTCGGCATACATTGTAACTTTTCCGTTTACATTTCTTGCAGCTCGTCCGATAGTTTGAATTAAAGATCTTTCAGAACGTAAAAAACCTTGTTTGTCTGCGTCTAAGATAGCGACAAAAGAAACTTCCGGGATATCCAGTCCTTCTCGCAGGAGATTTATTCCTACTAGAGCATCGATTACTCCGATGCGTAGATCTTTTACTATTTTCATTCGTTCTATTGTATCTATATCACTATGCATGTAAGTAACTTTTATTCCGACTTCCTTAAGGTATTCAGTTAAGTCTTCAGCCATTTTCTTAGTCAGGGTTGTAATAAAGACTTTTTCGCCTAGAGGTATTCTTTTGTTTATTTCACTTATAATATCGTCAATTTGTCCGCTTATAGGTTTTACTGTTATTTCGGGATCTAAAAGTCCTGTAGGCCGTATAACTTGCTCCACAACGTTTTTACTTTTTTGAAGTTCAAAATCTCCAGGAGTTGCACTTACGAATATTACTTTATTAATTTTAGAGTAGAATTCATCAAAATTCATAGGTCTGTTATCATAGGAGGAAGGAAGTCTAAAACCATATTCTATCAAATTTTCTTTTCTTGCTCGATCGCCTGCGTACATTGCTTTTATTTGCGGTAAAGTTACATGAGACTCATCTATGAACATTAAAAAATCTTTAGGAAAATAGTCAAACAGAGTACACGGAATACTTCCGGGTTTTCTTCCTGAAATTACGGCAGAATAATTTTCTATTCCTTTACAAAATCCTATTTCTTCCAAAAGCTCCACGTCATATTTTATCCTTTGTTCAAGACGCTGTGCTTCCAACAGCTTATTATTTTCTCTGAAATACTTTATTCTTGATGAAGCTTCAGCTTTTATTTTTTCTATAGCTATCATAAGTTTTTCTTTAGGAACAATGTAATGTGAAGCTGGGTATATAGCTACGTGTTTTAAAACCGAAGTAATTTCTCCTGTTAAAGGATTTACTTCGCATATTCTTTCTATAAAATCTCCGAAGAATTCAATTCTGATCATATTGCGAGATGAAGAAGGAAAAATTTCTACTACATCTCCTCTTACTCTAAATTCATTTCTCTTAGGTGAAAGATTGTTTCTTGTATACTGAAGCTTTACAAGTTTATTTATAAGATCATCACGATTTTTTTCGGTATTCGGTCTTAAAGATATAACCATATTTTTATAGTCGATAGGATCCCCAAGACTATATATACAAGAAACGCTTGAAACTATTATTACATCGTTTCGTTCGGAAAGCGAGGAAGTGGCCGAGTGTCTGAGCTTATCTATTTCGTCGTTAATAGCGGAATCTTTTTCGATGTAAGTATCTGTTGAGGCAACATAAGATTCAGGTTGATAGTAATCATAATAAGAAACGAAATATTCTACTGCATTGTTCGGGAAAAATGATTTAAATTCACTACACAGCTGTGCCGCTAAAGTTTTGTTATGAGCTAGGACAAGAGTAGGCTTTTGGACTTTTTCTATTATATTTGCCATTGTAAAAGTTTTACCTGATCCTGTCACGCCTAATAGCGTTTGTTCTTTGATACCATTTAAAACTCCTGTTGCTAAAGACTTGATAGCTTTAGGTTGATCTCCGCATGGTTTATATTTAGATTTAATTTCGAATTTCACTTTACATAGCTCCTTTTTGTTTATAGTTAAATTTCTGAATTTAGTATACCACTTTAATCTCTTACCGACTCTTGAATAAAGAAAATAGAATACTTTAATTGACAATCGACTTAAAGATTAGATAAAATATATATTATACCTATTAAGCCTATACTTAGCAGATTTAATTATGAAACTCAAGATAAATAGATTTAAAAGGTCATTAATTCGAAGTGGTGTTATTTTATTGAAATTACAAACTTTTAAGCTGTAAGTTTGTAATTTAACATATATATTTTAAGTTAATTGGGACTTTTATAAATTTAATTTTAGAAATAAGGAAAATGAAAATGAATGATCCGTTTTTCAGAACTAAACTTCTAATAGGTAAGCAAGCATTTGAAAAACTTCAAAACAGTAAAATAGCAGTTTTTGGAGTAGGAGGAGTAGGAACGTTTGTAATTGAGTCTTTGGTAAGATGCGGGATAGGACAAGTAGATATTTTCGATGGAGATAAAGTAGAAATTACTAATATAAATCGTCAGTTAATAGCTGACAGACTTACAATTGGACAAGATAAAGTTCGGTTAATGAAAGAAAGAGCTTTAAAAATAAGTCCCAGTACTGTAGTTAATGCTTATAGCTGCTTTTTCAATGAAACTAATGAAAATGAATATAGCTTTGAAAAATATGATTACGTTGTGGATTGCATTGACGACGTTTCTGCCAAAGTATTAATTATATCAAAAGCTAAAAAAGCGGGTGTGAGAGTGATAAGCTCTATGGGAACAGGAAATAAAATTGATCCTCTTAAACTTGAAGTGACAGACATTTATAAAACTTTAAATTGTCCCTTAGCGAGAGTAATGAGAAGAAGACTTAAGCTGGAAAGAGTAAAATCTTTAAAAGTGGTTTATTCAAAAGAAATACCGTTATATAAACCTATAAATAAGATAAACTCTAGCATTTCATTTGTCCCTGGAGCTGCCGGACTTATAATAGCCTCTGAGGTTGTAAAAGACTTAATAAAAGATTAGTAGGCTTTAAGTGATAACTAGCTGATAAATAAAAGGAAGGAGGTAATAAATGTGGGACTGTGTGAATGGCAGGTAAGTGATATAAATGAAGAGGAGACAAAAAGTTATGCCAACGCTTGGAATGTTCCATATATTGCAGCGGCAATATTGTATTCCAGGGGTTTTAGAGAAAAAGATGAAGTGGTTAACTTTTTAAATTGGGAAGCTTTGGAGAGAGAAGCTCTTAAGTTTACGGATATGGATGAGAGTGTTAAATGTTTAAAAGAGGCGATTGAAAAAAAGGAAAAAATATGTGTTTACGGAGATTATGACGCCGATGGAATAACAGCAACTACTTTGGTTTATTGTTATTTAAAGGATAAAGGTGCAGACGTTATTTATTACATACCACACAGAGATTTAGAAGGATATGGACTTAATATTTCAGCAGTAGATAAGCTTCATGCACAAGGAGTAAAAATCTTGCTGACAGTAGATAATGGAGTATCTGCACATGAAGAAGTGAAGAAAGCGGCAGCGCTAGGAATGAAAGTTATTATAACCGACCACCACAAAGTCCCGGAGAAATTGCCTTCGCCTGGACTAATAATTGATCCATGGAGAGAAAATTGGGGAGAAGAATATAAAAATTTAGCAGGAGTTGGAGTAGCATATAAACTTTTAGAAGCTCTTGAGGACTTTAATATTCTTGAAAGTAAGTATATGGAACTAGTAGCATTAGGATCTTTGGGTGATTCTATGCCTTTATTTGGTGAGACAAGGTATTTAGTAAAAAAGGGTTTAGAATTTGCTGGGAACTCCAATATTCTCGGAATAAAAACTTTTATAAATATTTTAGGAATTAATTCTCAGAATATTAATTCAATAGATGCAGCGTTTAAATTAGTACCTCGTATTAATGCAAGCGGACGTATGGAAACTGCTGATTTAGCTGTAAAGTTATTAACTAGTGAAAAAGAAGAAGAATGTATAAACATATGTAAACATTTAGATGAACTTAATAATTTAAGAAAAAACGTGGAAAAAAAGATTTTAGAAGATGTGGAGAAGCAAATAAAAAATAATCCACAGATAAAGTATGAGAACGTTATTATATTAAAAGGAATGAACTGGCATCATGGAGTGTTAGGTATAGCTGCTTCGAAAATATCTCAGAGATATGGAAAACCATGTATTTTAATTTCTTTTTCTTATGAAACGGGAGAAGCACGAGGATCTTGCAGGAGTGTTGAAGGATTTTCCGTATATAATCTTGTGATTTCGGGAGCGCAGTATTTAGAAAAATTCGGAGGCCATACCATGGCTGCGGGAATAAATCTTAGGACAGAAAATATAGAAAAATTCTGTAAGAAAATGATTGAAAATTCCAGAAAACTTTTAGTCCAGTTTCCTAAACTTTGTATAGATTTAAAGTTGAGTATCTCTTCGTTTTCTAATTTGTTGCTTGACTCTGTAGAAATTCTCGAACCATATGGAAATAAAAATCCGGAACCTGTATTTCTAATAGATAACGTAAAGATCTATAAGATAAAACCGATAGGTAAAAAGCACTTAAAGCTGACTTTTTTTGATGGCAAAAGATACATAAATGCGTTTTATTTTAATAAAACTATAGGGGAATTGTTATACAGAGAAGGGGAAATAGTTGATATTGCAGCTACAATTCATAAAGATGAGTATAAAAGTATCAAAAGTGTTTCAGTTTATGTTTTGGACTTAAAACTTTCGGGTTTGGATATGAAAGAAGTGATAAAACAAAAACAGATTTATGAGAAGTTCAAAAGAGGAGAAAATCTTTCAGAAAAGGAAATAGGATATCTTTTGCCTACTCGCAGTGAATTTGCTAATATTTATCGTTACTTTATTTCAAAAGCTAAAGTACGCTTAAGAGTTGACACTTTAGATTGTAGACTATTTAAAAATTCGGAAAATTATGGGAAAATATATATAGTTTTAGACGTACTTCAAGAGATGAATTTGATAAACGTTAAATGGAATGTTGATGAGTTCGAAGTAGTGATAAAAAATTTTAGTGGAAAGGTGGATTTATCGAGTTCTAAAATTTTAAGCAGTTTGAGTCAGTTTAAAGGAGAGAACAGCTATGGTTAAAGGACTTAATTATCATACGTATTCCGAACTTTTGAAATTAATAAACGAAAGCGATGAAAATTATAATTTAGAATTAATCGATAAAGCATACTGCGTAGCACGGCGCGCTCACGATGGTCAAAAACGCGTCTCTGGACTTGATTATATTTTACATCCCGTTTCCGTTGCGTATATACTTGTAGAGCTAGGAATGGATACTGAGTCGGTAGTAGCTGCTCTGCTTCATGATGTTGTAGAGGATACGTCCGTAAGTAAGGAAGACATAAGAAATCTTTTTGGAGAAGAAATTTGTAATTTGGTGGACGGAGTAACGAAGCTAGGTTTCATTTCTTCACGTTCCCCCGAAGAGCAACAAGCGGAAAATGTAAGAAAAATGCTTTTTGCTATGTCTCATGACATAAGAGTAATACTGATAAAGCTTGCCGACCGACTCCAAAATATGCGTACGATTGAATGTATGCCTCCTCAAAAACGTCGGGATAAGTCTCTTCAAAATATGGAAATTTTTGCACCTATAGCTCATAGATTAGGGATACGAACTATAAAAGACGAGCTTGAAGATATTTCTTTAAAATGCTTGGATCCCGTTGCGTATGAAGAAATAGAAAAATCTTTAGCACTTTGTAAGAGTGACAGAGAAAAATTCATAAACTTGACTAAAAAGCGAATTATAGATAGAGTTCAGAAGTATGTTCCGGACGTATACATTGAAGGAAGAGTTAAAAGTTCAAATGAAATTTATAAAAAGATGTTTATAAAAGGAAAAACTTTAGATCAAATTTATGATATATATGCAGTAAGGTTGATAGTAAATACAATAAATGAATGTTACAATGTTTTTGGAGTAATTCACGATATGTTTCAACCTATTCCAAGTCGCTTTAAAGACTATATTTCTACTCCTAAACCAAATATGTATCAGTCTCTTCATACAACGGTTTTAAGTAAGGAAGGAATTCCGTTTGAAGTACAAATACGTACTTGGAAAATGCATCGAACTGCTGAATACGGAATTGCCGCACATTGGAAATATAAACTTAGTCTTTTAGGGGAAAACAGTTCTCTTGGGGATTCTTTATCATGGGTTCGTAAAGTACTTGATAACTATAAAAATGTTGGTGATATAACGGACGTAGTAAGAAGTATCAAATCTGATCTTGTACCTAAAGAGATATTTGTTCTTACTCCTAAGGGAGAAGTTATAGCTTTACCTGTTGGATCCACAGTTATAGATTTTGCATATGCTATACATACGGAGCTGGGTAACAGAATGATAGGAGCAAAAGTAAACAAGAAAATGGTTCCGATAAACTATACGCTTAAAATGGGTGAAATAGTTGAGATAATAAAAACTAAAGATCCAAAAAAAGGGCCAAATCG
This sequence comes from uncultured Clostridia bacterium, assembly GCA_944384825.1. GTDB lineage: Bacteria > Bacillota > Clostridia > Oscillospirales > Acutalibacteraceae > UMGS1491. Next base: position 126,749 of record CALWUT010000005.1, on the reverse strand, counting down.
AGAATGGATAAATATAGTCAAAACTAGTGAAGCTAGAAATAAAATAAAGCAATGGTTTAAAAAAGAGTGCAGAGAAGAAAATATTGAAGAGGGAAAAATAAAATTTGAATCTGAACTTGTAAAACATAAGATTAAGTTATCATCGGAAGATTTAGAAGACTTTCTAAAGCCTGTTTTTAGAAAGAATCAATATAATAGTTTAGATGATTTTTTTGCTGCTGTAGGATATTCTGGTATTCAACTTTGGAAAATCATGCCTCGTCTAAAGAATGAATATGCAATGCTAAAAAAGGAACAAAATGTTTTCGAGTTTAAAAAGAGTAAAGATTTAAATATTGGTGTTAAAGATGAGAAGAGTACCAAAAGTTCAACAGGTGTAATAGTAGAGGGTATGAAAAATTGTTCGGTAAAGTTTGCTAAATGTTGCAATCCATTTCCTGGAGATAAAATAGTGGGATTTATAACTAAGGGATACGGAGTTTCAATTCATAAGGTAAGTTGTGAAAACGTAAAAAGAGGAATAGAAAATAAAGAGTTACAAGACAGATGGATAAGTGTCAACTGGGCGAATAGTTTAAATATAGAGTTTAAAACCAATTTGGAGATTCTAGCGCATTTTAGCGACGAATTTTTAACTAATCTTGCAAGGAAAATTTCTGCATTAGGCATTCCTTTAATTTCACTTAATTCGAAAGTTTTACCTAATTGTAAAATATCAGCTATAATTACTTTAGTCATTAAAAACCAAACCCAGTTAAAGTTTGTAATTGACAATTTATTAAGAATCGAAGGCATAATATCTGTGAAAAGGATGTAACCCAATATGATAGAAGTTAAAATTTTTAAAGTCGGATCTATTCCTACAAATTGTTATCTTATAAAGGACATACATAAAAATATTGGAATTATTGTAGATCCTGGTGGAGAGAGCAGCGAACTAGACAAAGAAATTTCTTTGTTAGAAGAAGTAAAATACATACTTCTTACTCATGGACATTTTGATCATATATTAAAAGCAAAAAAGTATCGTGAAGTTACTGGAGCAAAAATAGTCATTTCTGAGCTTGACGGAGAGTTTACTCAAGATAATTTATTAAACTTATCTCGCAAATTTTTGAGACGTTCAAAAGGGATAATGGAAAATTTTGATGCTGATATATTCGTAAAAGAAGGGTACGAGTTTTATTTTTCGGAAATTCCGTTTAAAGTTCTGAGTACTCCCGGGCATACTCAAGGAAGCGTATGTTATATTGCTGAAAATATTATTTTTTCGGGTGATACTTTATTTAAAGGTGACTGTGGGTATGCGCATTTTCCAACAGGTAATAAGGAAGATTTAAAAAAATCCATTCAAAAACTTTATAGCTTGAATACTGAAAAAACTGATTATATAGTTTATCCTGGTCATGCTGGAGTGACTTCTCTTATTAAAGAAAAATTGAATAAAACGGGACTTTGAAAATTTTATTTTTAAAGCAACTATTATAAATATGATTTTATAATATATAATTTTTTGCTTTAAAGTATTAATTAAATTGATTATGCAAATAATAATAAAAATATAAATATTGCCAACTTTAATTTTTTTAGCTATAATATATTAAAATACAAAAAAATCATAATTTATATAGTAGGAGAGGATTAATAATGAAGCCATTTGAAGAATTTATTTCACGTGCAAAAGGAGCTGTAGATGTTATAGGAGAGAAAGCAGGTCAATTAGTAGACGTATCTAAATTAAATCTTAAACTTATAGAACTTAAATCTGAGCTTAAATCTGAGTTTGAAGGACTTGGAAGAATGGTTTATGAGTGTAGTGAGGAGAATATTACAGAAAACCAAAAAATTACGACTCAAATTCAACTTATAAAACAATTAAACAAAGAAATAGAAAATTTAAAAAAACAAATTGCATTTGCAAAAAATAAAGTTCTTTGTAAGTCTTGCGGTCACCATAACGATATGGATTCTTCTTACTGTGCCAAATGTGGTGGGAGTTTAAAAACGGACACAAAATCTGAAAAAGAGGCAGTAGAAGACGATTTTGCGGAATTTGATGATTAATTTTAAGAAAAATAAAAATATATTGAATCCAAAAGAAGAATGTGATTAAAATTTTTCGTAAATTATTAATGTGGATTTGCATTGTTGTATTAATAGTATCTTCAGGGATACTATTAAAATTATTAGTTTTCGATTCATGGAATGAGAGTAAAATTAACGAAAGTGCTCGGGAGCTCTACTATGAACCCGAAACTGAGAATAAATTTTCTTCTTTATTAGATTTGAATGGTGACATTGTAGGATGGATTTCTATAGAGGATACCAATATAGATTATCCTGTATTGAGAAGCCCGAAAGAAGATTCTGATTTTTATCTTTCTCATAATTACAAGAAAGAAAAATCTAAATATGGAAGTATATTTTTAAGTTACGATAATTATTCTGAAGAAGCTAAAAATATAGTTCTTTATGGTCATCATATGGCAGACGGGAAAATGTTTGCTGACCTAATGAAATTTTCGGACTTAGAATTTTATAGGAAACATCCCATAATTAAGTTTGATACTTTAAATGAAGAAGGAAACTGGAAAATAATATCTGTTTTTAAAACCAACACTCTTAGTGATCAAGGAGAGATATTTAACTATACAATTTCTAATTTTAGTAATCCAAAAAACTTTATAGAATACATTGAAGAAATAAAAAAACGGTCTTTAATAAATATACCAATCGTTGCGGGAGCAGATGATAAGCTATTGACTCTTTCTACATGTTCTTATGAATTTAAAGGTTTCAGGACTGTAGTAGTAGCGAAAAAAGTGAAAGAAGGGGAAAGCTTAGAAATCGATACAAGTTTAGCTTCTAAGTCTGAAAATCCTTTAATGCCTCAGTGCTGGTATGATCGTTATGGAGGAGTTGCTCCTTCGTAATAATTATTGTATAATAAAATAAGAGATAAATTCTTAATTATAAGTTAAGCTGAGGTGTAATTGATTTGGCAATAAGAAAAGTAATAACTGAAGGAAATGATATTTTATATAAAAAATGTAAACCAGTTGAGAAATTTGATGATAAGCTAAGCATTTTAATAGATGATATGCTTGATACTATGAGAAAAGAAAGAGGCGTAGGGTTAGCAGCGCCTCAAGTGGGAATTTTAAGACGTGTTATTGTTATAGAGATTGGAGAAAAGAAAATTGAAGTTGTTAATCCTGAAATAATTGAAGCTGGAGGGGAGCAGCGTGCGGAAGAAGGATGCTTATCTTGTCCAGGATTTGTAGGTACTACTTTAAGACCAATGTATGTTAAGGTTATAGGGAAAGATCGAAAGGGTAATGAAGTAAGTTATTTTGGACGAAATCTTAAAGCAAGAGCATTTTGCCATGAAATTGATCATTTGGATGGTATTCTTTTTAAGTCTAGACTAATTTGATTAACCTTAGGATATAATTTTAATGTTTAACTAAAATTTACTTATTAGGTGTAGGTTTTTAATCATTTTATTTTATAAATTTATTTAATTACTCCAATTAAATGGAGTAATTTTTATTTTAAATATTGACTTCCCTTAAAAACAATTGTAGCATTTATATATAAAAATAAAATTAGGAGGTAAATTTATGTTAGATAAACAATATTTCAAGACAGAATTTAAAATACCAAAAGACGTAGATGACAGACGCAAAAATTTAAAGAAAACTCTGTCATACGTTGAAGGAAAATATTCGAGTATTATAGGAAAATCAATTAAAAAAAGACTAATTAGAAAAATTAAATTTAACAAAGAAATTAATAAATCAAATTTAGAGAAAGAGCTAAAAAAAATAAAAGAAGAATTAAATATTTTATATTCAACTTATTATTACGATAAAAATTTTAGAAGAAAAGTAGAAAATCAAATAGATAAAGTAAATACGATCTGTGCAGAAGCGGACATTAAAAGTCTAAAGAATGTTAAAATAGATTTAAAAAAATATCCTTTTTTAGGAGATTTGATAAAAGAAAAATTAAAAACTATAGAAAATAAGAACGAATTATTGGATAAAAAAATTAAAGACATAAAACAAATTAATAATACTCTTAAAGGAAATAACACCTTTATTGAAGATTTTTCTTCGAAAAAAAAACCATTGAAGCAGAAAATTAAAGAAGGAGAGAAATATGGTATTAATGTATCGGAAGAAAAGAAATTAGTAATTATAAAATTGGGAGAGAAAAATTCGCAAAAAGGAAAGTATGATGAAGTTTTAAAAAAATTTGAAAAGGAAGAAACGGAATGGAAGAATTCATTAGAAACATATGCAAAAATTGAAAATTTTAAAATTAAAATTGGAGTGTTATCAAGACTAATTCTTAAAATGGATAGTTTTTTAGAAGAAATAAATAAATTGGGAAAAATTGAATGTACAAGTGAAACTAAGATCGATGGAGAACTATTAAAGAAAATCGAAAGTGCTACTAAAAAGTTAGAAGAAAAGATAGAATTTGCCAAGAAACTTGAAGAGTATGTAGTATTTGATAATAATATGGGCGTAAAAATAGAACATGCGCGGAAATCTTTAAATGAAATAAAAACAGCAGGATCATATGGAAACTACATTAACTGTGAATCTCAGAACTGTTTAAAAATAGCTAAAGGAGAAAAAAGAATGGAAGAGCAATACAATCATAAAAATGGAGATACTAAGGATTTGTTGGGTATGGTGAGTTATAAAGGACCTTATTATATAATTGTAGATAAAAGCGGTAAACAAGTTAGTGAAGCTTATACATCTGGAGCTGTGAGTAGTACTATAAATAGTTCAACAGATCAACCTAAAGCTGAAAACGAAGTACAAAATTACTTAAAGCATGCGCTGCAAGAGGGAAAATTTATGCAGGATAAAAAATGGCTTGAACCTTATAAATAATAATTACTTATAACAAAATTAGTATACAACAAAAAGTTCTTTGAAATTAATCAGAGAACTTTTAAATTTAACGTTATCTTTTTAAATAAAAGAAAGAAGGATATTTTATTAGAAACTGCATTATTCAGATTTTAATCCATCTGTTTGAAACATATGACGAGCTTTTCTAATTTTGGAGAGATGATCAGTAATTGCCTCATCTAAATTTTTCATTACATTTGCCGCATATTCACTACTTGATATTTTGATTTCTTTAGCTTTAGCCGTTGCTTCAGCAATTATAGAGTCTGCTTTTGACTGAGCCGCTCTAGTTATTTCATTATTGCTAATCATAGATCTTATTTTTTCTTCTGCTGTTTTCAATATTGTTTCTGATTCCGAACGGGCGGCGTCAATTATTGCCGAGCGATCCTGGACTATTCTTTTAGCTTGAGTTATTTCCATAGGTAAGTTTGATCTTATTTCTTCAATTATTTTTCTTATTCTTTTTATATCCAGGACGCTTTTACCTCCCGACATTGGTAGTTGCCAAGCTGATTCTAATGTATCTTCAAGGTCGCCTATTAGTTTTTCTACACTAACCATAAATCTCCTGCTTTCGTAATTAAATTAGTCTTAAATTTATAATTCCTTTAATTCATATAAATTTAGTGATATTCTACCATAATTATATATTTTTCGCAAATTAAATTTTTGGATTTTTTCAGGAATATTTTGAGAGGAAAGTGTTTCTACTGCAATTATTTCAGGCGGAAATTCAAGATTTGAAATTAAATTTAATGTATGGTTTAGAAGTTCCACTTCTTTATAAGGAGGATCTAAAAAGATTATATCTGCTTTAGAAGAAAAATTATTTAAAAATTCTACGGCGTCCAAATTAAATACTTTAATAGAATGAGGAATTTTTATTTTTTTTAAATTTTTATTTATTATACTTACGTTTTTCTTGTTTTTTTCAACTATTATAACTTTTTCAAAGCCTTGACTGAAAGCTTCTATCCCTATTTGGCCTGTACCACCGAACAAATCTAAAAAAACTTTACCTTTAATTTGAAATCTCAAAATATCAAAAATTGACTTTTTTATTCTATCTTTTGTAGGACGGAGGGAGTCATCCTTTAAAGACTCTAATTTAAGTCCTCTAAGACTTCCGGAAATTACTTGCATAATATTCACCTATAAAGATTTATTTTAGACATTATTAAGGATTATAAGGAATAATATTTATTTTTTCTATTTTAACTTCTTGAATAGGTCTATCATTTTCATCAGTTTCAGATTCTGAAATTTTGTTTATTACGTCCAAGCCTTCAAATACTTGTCCAAAGACGGTATGGCCTTTTTTAGCTGTGTTATAGTAACCATCTAAGTATGGATTTCCGCCGTGATTGACATATAAATTTTTTATATCTTCAGTTATTTTAGACATATCTATAGTTCCGCCATATCTTTTTTCAAATGACGCAGGATTTTTCTTATATGTATCATAAGTACTTTGGAATCTTTCCCAACCTGGGAAATTTTCGGGGTTTTGGTTGTTGATAAAAAATTGACTTCCGTTAGTATTCGAGCCTCTATTAGCCATTGCAAGAGCACCTGTGATGTTAAATAAGTCTTCGCAAAATTCATCTTCAAAAGCTTCTCCCCATATACTTTCACCGCCCATGCCTGTACCTTCCGGATCTCCGCTTTGGATCATGAAATTTTTAATTACGCGATGGAATATCAATCCGTTATAATAACCTTTTTTAGAGAGTTCTTTAAAATTTTCTACTGCTTTAGGAGTACGATCTGAGAAAAATCTTACTTTAAAATTTCCTAAAGATGTATAAACATCGGCAATTTCTTCATTTTCGCTTGGTTTTTCGGTCTGAAATCCTACATTACTGACGGAAGGAGAAGGGGGTTCAATTTTTTCGGATTGATCGTTTTGAGTACAAGCGGTTAACATTGTAAAGATAGAGAATATTGAAATAGCTTTTATTATTTTTTTCAAAAATGACACTTCCAAACATATAAATTTTGATTAAATACATTACAATTATATATAAATTTTTTATTTTCTTCAACTGTGAAAAGTTGATTATACACATATAGAGTACTTCTTGAATATAATAGATAATGAGATTACTTTATCTGTCAATTTTTTATAAAAAGTGATGACAGCATGATTGTAACTCGAAAAGACAAGAATAAAATTATTTCAGGAGGTAAATATAATGTCATTGGAATATCAAAAATCATACATACATCGTCCAGAAACGTGTCCTGCAGTAGGATATCAAGACGTAGTAGTGGGAGTACCAGTAGAGATTAAACCATTTGCAGACATAGGAAAAATAAAAGCAGAGTGTATAGGTAAACCGATAATCGCACGAGGAACAACAACATGTGAAGGAAAGCCACGTGAAGTTTGTAAATTTACGGTAAGTCAGAAAATAAGAATCGAGGTACCTGTAATATTTGGTGCAAAAACGGAAGTAGGTCAAGCGAGAATAGACTGTAGATATCATGGTTATCCATGCGATCGAGAGGAAGAAGGAACTGAAAGAGGAGAAAACGAAGGTAAACATGGATGTGGTGGATTACTCGGATAAATTTTATTTCTAATCAATATAATTCTGAGAATAGATAGATAAAAATTCCCCTGTGATTAAATATAAAAAAGCCTCATCAGATGTAATTTCTGAGAGGCTTTATCTAAAATGTGTAGTTATTATTAAAGATAAAAAACAGCTTACCGATAAAACTTTTATTATATAGAAAACGATGCACTAAAAGTCGTTTTTTATCATTTTCATTTTACAAATAAAAAAGTCGAGTAAATCAACTGTGGTAGGAACACATTGACTTTGGAATGTAGGAAACGGATAAACCTGCATTACAACTGAATTAACAGTACTCGACAAAATCAATATAGCATAAATCATTTGATTTGTAAACACTTAATATAAAAAAAGTTAAAATATGTTTTAAAATGTCTAATTGGCACTATAAAATGTATATATTTTTAGTACAAAATGTAAAAAATTTCTTTAATTTATACAATATATACCAAACAAATTTACAATTATATAAATGAAATCAAAAAGTGGTAGTACATTTTTATGTACTACCATAAATTGTAAAAAAATGACGCTTTTTTCTATTTCTCAACTTAAGTTGATACTTAAGAAAACAAGTGTCCGTCAAGTAAACTACCTTGATAATTCCACGACTATCGTTTTTGTAGCTGCTGACTAAATTAATGTATCATATAAGAACAGTAATGTACAGTAAAACTTGCTTAAATTATACAGAAGATTCAATTTAGATTAAATTAAATACATTTAACTGGAAAAACATACAAATTTTTGTTATATTTAGAATATAAAAAATATGGATTCTCCGAAATAAAAATACGGCGAATCCAAAGTAAGTAAGGCATATCTAAACTTAGTATATACACTCCTTGGACAGGAGAGTCTCATTATAACATCAAATAAAGATACAATCAATTAAATTCATATTAAATTTTATTTAAGCTAAATTTTAGTGTATTTCCATATTATATAAGCGATATTTTGTGAGAAAGTGAAAGCTTAAATTCAAATTTTAAGTTTAGATATAGAAAATGAGATCATTTTCCACTATATACTTGAAATTTTTCAAAAGTAATATATAATCAAGAGTAAAACTTTGGAATAATAACTAAAGTGAAGAGCAAGCTGGAGTGCTGGTTACATTCTAACCCTGTTTAAGGTAAATAAACTACATAGGCACTATTGCTATTTGCAACACCTAGCTGTATTATTATTATAGCACGAGAAAGCGAAATAGCAAATTTTTAATATACGAGGATTCTTTGAATGTCGGAGGTTAGTGAAATAGAAGCAGGAATGACACCGACGTGCTCTTTTGTTTTACCCAAGTTCTAATCGCGACAGATGCGAAGTAAGGATTTCTTAGTTGAGTGATTTGATCTCACCGATGAGAAATGAATAGAAAGAATTTAGATGAAAAGTTTAAAAAGTTCTTCCAAAGCATTTTTAGAGCTTCGATATTCTGTTTAGCAGTTACAGCTTTTAACGCTACCACAACTCCGCCAATGGAAAATCAAGTAAATAATATTATAGCTTTTCTTGATTTTAGTTTCGAGAAAAATAGTACAGGAGTGAGCGCTTGTACGTATAAGGAGAGAATTTTGGAATTTTCAATCATAGTTTATATTATTAAAACGAGTAGATATTACTATAAGAGTTCGTCTGCGTGTGTAATGTACTTGAAGATTAAAATGCCAATTTCTGAAGATATAATAAGCGATTATCAAAAATGCTTTAAACGTTTTTGGCAAAGAAACTACTTATTAACGAGTAGTTTTAGTTTTTGATTTTAAATCACATGTGTGTGTTTAAATCTCATCTTCGACATTTTTTTACTAATTTCTACATATATTTTAAATCAAGATGTAAAGATTAATTTTAAGATTATAGTAAAATTATAATAAGAAAAAAGCATCTTAGTATTGATTTATTATTCTAAAATTACATAAATAGACTTTAATAAGTACCCAAATGTTTATTTTAAGTTTCTAAATCTGTTAGAAAATGTATTAAAAAATCAGTTAGTTATGTGAATGAGTTTAGTTATTATTCTGAAATTTTATGTAAAGCTGTAAATTTTTATTATAAGTTTTCTTTATTTACTAAAAAATCCCAAATTAATGTGTACTTATTTCATATAAACTTTAATGTTGTGTAAAAAAATAATAGTCAAAACATAATTTTTAAAAATAAACTTTACATTCAGAAAATAAAATCTTGCAAAACAATATTAATTGTATATAATTAATAAAATAAGGTATAAATTATTTATATGTTAAAAATTTAATTATAAAGGAAGATGAATATGATTTCTAACAAGCTATTTCAAGACATAATTCGTCAAACAACTGACGTAATTGGAAGAACCATAGGAGTAGTAGATGACTCTTGTGTAATTATTGCATGTAGTGATTCTTCGAAAATCGGAGAAACTGTTTGTTCAATTAGTCCGGAGTCTTTTTTATCTACTGATCTTTTTGTAACCGAAGGTTGTACATATAAACCTTTTGGCAATCCGTCGTGTCCGGAGTACGCTGTATTTGTCTCAGGAACAGATGAAATGTGTAAAAAGGATGCGATTGTACTTTCAGTGGCGATGAACAGCGTTAAAGAGCATTATGACGAGAAATATGATAAACTGAATTTCATTAAAAATGTCCTTCTTGATAACATTTTGCCAGGAGATGTTTACATAAAAGCCAGAGAACTAAGATTTAATTCAGACGTAAGTAGAATATGTATGCTAGTTAAAATTACATCTAAATCTGAAGTTTCTCCTTATGAAGTAATTCAAACTCTCTTTCCGGATAAATCCAAGGATTTTGTAGTAAGTATAACAGAAAATGACATTGCACTTGTTAAAGAAATTAAAAAAGATACAACCACAAGATCTCTTGAAAAGCTTGCCGCTTCGATAGTAGATACTCTGGCAGGAGAATATTATATTCATTGCGTGATAGGAATCGGTACAGCAGTTACAGGAATTCGCGAACTTGCTCGTTCATACACTGAAGCTCAGATTGCAATAGAAGTAGGTAAAGTTTTCGATACTGAGAAAAGCGTAATTACTTATGATAATTTAGGTATAGCAAGACTTGTCTATCAGTTACCTGCAACACTTTGCGAAACTTTCTTAAAAGAAGTGTTTAAGAAAGGCTCACTTGAAGCTATGGATAGAGAAACTCTTTTCACAATCCAAAAATTTTTCGAAAATAATTTGAATGTTTCAGAAACTTCCAGAAAATTATTTGTTCACAGAAATACTCTTGTTTATAGATTAGAAAAAATCAAAAAAATTACCGGTCTTGATTTGAGGGAATTCGAAGACGCTATTGTATTTAAAGTTGCGCTTATGGTAAAAAAATATTTAATGTCTAACCCCGTCAAATTTTAGGACTTGATGTTTTTATGACAATGTTGTAAAATATATTTCAGAAGCATCACATTATATTAAAATCTTGATATAATTGATTATATGTTTTTACAGCATTTAATAGCTAAAATATTTAAATAATGTGTTGCTTGAATTTTTAGGCAACGCATTAATTTTTTTAAAATTAAACCGAGGAATTTATGATAGAATTTAAAAATGTTGTCAAGAATTATGAAACAGGAACCCGAGCTTTAGACGGATTGAATTTAATCATACCAGACGGACAATTTTTATTTATAGTAGGAGCTTCCGGTTCCGGTAAAAGTACTTTACTTAAAATCTTTACAAAAGAAGAAGAACCTAGTTCTGGTAAAGTAATAGTAAATGGTTTAGATATTACTACAATGAAAAAAAGAAAAATTCCTTACTATAGACGGAGTTTGGGAATTGTATTCCAAGACTTTAGACTTATAGAAAAAATGACAGTTTTTGAAAATGTTGCTTTTGCAATGCATGTTATAGGAGCACATCCACGAGAAGTAAGTTCACGGGTAGACTATGTTTTAAATCTTGTAGATCTGAGGGATAAGTCCTCAAGAAAAGTGAGAGAACTTTCAGGTGGAGAAAAACAAAGAGTAGGATTAGCACGAGCACTGGTTAATAATCCTGGAATTATTATAGCGGATGAACCTACCGGAAATATCGATCCTGCAATGTCATTTGATATAGTAAACCTTTTAAGCAGTATAAATGAATGTGGAACAACTGTTATAATGGTAACTCATGATATAACCCTGGTTAAGATGTTTAATTTCCGAGTTGTAGAAATTTCCCACGGACGCCTGATAAATGATAATAAGAAGGTGGTGAAAATTGAGTGAATTTACAATTTGTAAAATATTCTTTGAAAGAAGGAATAAAAAACGTTTGGATCAATGGAATAATGTCAATGGCATCAATAGCCGTTATGGTTTGCTGTATGATTTTAACGGGAAGTGCTCTTTTACTGTCTTTGAATCTCAGTAGTGCACTTAAATCAGTAGAGCATCAAAATAGTATGACTGTTTTTCTTAAGAAAGGAGTTACAAAAGATCAAATTAGTAAAGTTGAAGAAAAAATCAGAAATGTTCCAAATATTTTAAAGTATGAGTATTATTCTAGTGAACAAGCTTCAGAAAAGTATAGAGAAGTTTTAGGAGGACTATATGAAGTTTTGCATGAGTCAGGTAGTCCTTTTCCGGAAGCGTTTCATATCAGTATGAAAGACTTAGGGCTTTATGAAAAGACAGTTGAAGAACTGAAGTCTATAGAGAACGTAGATTCAGTAAGTGATCGTAGTGATACCGCTAAGCGGCTTTCAGACTTAAATAGATTAATTTCTACTGCAGGAATGTGGACAGTTTGTTCTTTAGGAATAGTATCTATGTTCATAATTGCAAATACCATTAAACTTACAATACATAGTCGACGGGTAGAAATAGGAATAATGAAATCGGTAGGGGCGACGAATTGGTTTATCCGTGCGCCATTCATAGTGGAAGGAATTATAATTGGAATAGCTTCTGCATTAATTTCAAGTGTTATTCTTAACTTCGCATATAAAACTTTTGTAGACGTATTAGGTGGAATAATTAGTTTTCATGGTATTTATTCAAAAAATATATTTTTAAGTATTTTGGGATATTTTTTAATTGCAGGACTGATTTTTGGCGTTGTAGGTGGATTAATTTCAATAAGACGTTATTTAAAAAGGGAAGGTGTAAGTTTTGAAGGATAGCAGTAAAAAAAAGGTGTTATTATCATCCTTAACAGCTTTAGGACTAATGATGGTGTGTGTAAATAATCCTGTGGTTTCGTCGGTGAATATTGAGGAGCAAAAAAGACTTAGAGCAGAACTTAAAAACCATAGACAAGAACTGGAAAACAGTTTAAGAATTACCAAGGAAAAAGTAAGAAGTGAAACTGAAAATAAAAAATCGCTGGATGAGCAAATTGAAGTTGTAAAAAGTAAAATTGACGAATCAAATGTGTACATAAGCGAATTAAATAAGAAAATTGAAAGAATTCAAGTACGCATAAATGAAATGAATGAAGAAATTAAAAGAAAGACTAGTTTACTAAAAGAAGCGCTTGTTTCAATTTATGTTGCTGGGGATACTTCTGCACTTGATATAATTTTGGGATCTAAAAGTTTTGATGATTTTCTTGATAAAGCAGATATAGTTCGTTCAGTAAGCGAGACTGTAAAGGAACTAATGGGTAGTTTAAAAAGCAGTCTTGAAGAGCTTGAAAAGGAAGAAAACAGCATTTGTGAAATGAGAGAAAAACAAAAAGAAGAAATTGAACAATTGGAAAAAAGTAAAATAGAACTTCAAGATTTATTGGATAAAAGCGAGAAACTTATATTAGAATATAAAGAAAATGAAAGAGAAGCTGAAAAAGAAATAGATCAAAATGATGCTGAAATAAAGGCTATAGATGCTCAAATCACAAGGTATTATGAAGAACAGCGTAGAAGAGAGGAAGAAGAAAAAAGAAAAAAGCAAAGTGATTTGTCTTCGCCTTCTAAAGCTAATATATCAGCTTCTAATACTTCTTCATTGACAATAAGCAAGGGAGGTTACGTATGGCCGGTCCCGGGATTTAGGTACATAAGTTCAGGTTTTTACGATTGCGTTAATCGGTCTCATATGCACGGAGCTATAGATGTAGCAGGAAAAGGAATATACGGGTCAAATATTGTTGCGGCAAATGGCGGAATAGTGATAATGAGCAATACTGTGGCTAATGTGCGCGGGCAAGGTGGAGGAGGATATGGAAAATTTGTCGTAATAGATCACGGAAATGGTGTTTCCACACTGTATGGACATATGAGTAATGTAGTTGTTTCTCCGGGACAAAGAGTTTCTCGTGGACAAGTTATAGGGCAAGTTGGAAATACTGGATTTTCTACCGGCCCTCATTTGCATTTTGAGTTTAGAGTTAATGGAATTCGTCAAAATCCTTTAAATTACGTAGGAGGTTAATCTAAAAATTTTATCGGATAAAAATTAAATATATAAGGTACCGTCAGTAAAACTAGAAACAAAGTTAAAAAGTAAAAAGTTTAAGTGAAACACATTAAGCAATTCATATGGCAATAAAAAGTTATCTAAAGTAAATTTAATTGAGTATTGAGTATTCTTAAGATTATTAAAGGAATTTCAAACTTATCAGCTTTAATAAATTTAGTTTAAATAATATGCTGTAAACTATGAATTACGCATTTAACTAAAGGAGAAAAAATGAAAAAATTAAGTAAAATATTAAGTATAACATTAGTTTTAGAAATAGGATTTACAAATTTAACGAATTTAACTATAGTTCATGCAAAACGCGTTCAAGAAGCGATCATTTAAGCAATTACATTTGTTCTCACGCAAGAAAAACATGCGCTCATGCCTCGAATAGTGCAGTATATATTCGTAGAGTAGGAGTAAGAGATCATTATATATACAGATAAATGAGAAAATTTTGGTAATCTTATTAGTTAGTAATAGTTAATATTAAAATATTGGAGGTGGAAAGGAGTGAAATTTTTAAGTAAAAAGGTTTCTTTAGGAGTTGGATTAGCAGTTTTATTTGTGGTTGCATCAGGTGTATATTCACTAGGATATAAAATAGCTATGGATAAATTTAATAATCTAGTTTCGTATACTCAAGAAAAGCAAAAAATGTACGGAAATTTAAGTGAAATAGATTATATAATAAGAAATGAATATATTGGCAACATTGAAGAATCTAAACTTTTAGAGGGAATATATATAGGATATTTAGGCGGAGTAGATGATGTAAATTGTAAATTTTTTAATCGTGCTGATTATTTGAAATACACTGAAGAGAAGAAAAATCAACCTAGTGAAGTGTTTGTTGATAAAATAAAAGACAGATCAATAGGTTATATAAGGTTTGGGACTTTAGGAAAAAATTCAGGAGATGAGGTTATTGAAGCTATTGACTCATTTAAGTCTAAGCAGGTTGATAAGATAATTATAGATTTAAGGTCTTCTTACGGAGGAATGGTAGAAGAGGCGTTCAAAATTCTTAGATATTTAGCTCCGGAAGGGGATTTAGTATACACAGTAAATAAAAACGGAGAAGAAAATGTAGTGTGCAAATCTGATACTCCTGGGGTTGATGTAAAAGTAGTAGTGCTTACAGGCAATTATTCGTGGGGAGCTGCTGAAATTATTGCGTCAGGATTAAAAGATTCAATTAATGCTCAAGTTGTAGGTGGAATAACTTCCGGAAATGCTGCAACTGAAAAAATGGTAGAAATAGATGAAGATTCTATAATGGTTTTTCCGGACGCTGTTTACGTTACTTCTAAAAAAGATAATTTTTATGGTAAAGGTGTGTCTCCGGATCATATTGTAAGTATGGACGAACAAAAAGAAATTTTGTGTTTGCAGAATAAATTGTCTTATGAAAAAGATGATCAGCTGCAAAAAGCAATAAATATAATTAATGAGTAGAAGGATCAGTAATGCTAAGAGACATTTTCAATTCTATTTTGAATTTAATTTATCCGAACAAATGCGTATTATGTAATAACGTTATAGTAAAACGCAAAGAGTATACTTGTAATTTTTGCAGTAAGAGCTTTAAAACCGATACTAAAATAAGATATCTAAACGACTTATCGGACTTTAGTGAAAAAACAATAAAATGTGTTTCGCCTTTTGAGTACGCAGGAAAAATAAAGAATGCAATTTGGAGATTTAAATTCAGAGGGTATAAAAATTACTCCGAGTTTTTTGCTAAAATTATAGCGGAAGAACTTCAGAGCAATTTTAAAAATATAACATTTGATTACATTACTTTTGTACCTTTGAGAAGAGATCGTAAGAGAGACAGAGGATATAACCAATCACAATGTTTAGCAGTAGATTTATCTAGTGAAACCGGGATTCCCTGCAAAGATTTACTCTTAAAAATTAAGGAAACCAAAATTCAACATGAATTAAGTATGGTTCATAGGCGCGAAAATGTAAAGGGAGCTTTTGCAGTAAATTCAGCGGAGAAAGAAAATATTAAAAACAAGGTTATTCTTGTATGTGACGACATAATTACAAGCGGCAGTACATTATATGAATGTGTAAAAATATTGCTTGAAAGTGGAGCAAAGTCTGTTTATTGCTGTACCATAGCTTATATACCTAAATTGAGCTTTTCAAATAAGCATCAATAAAACCATCTATTTCTCCATTCATAACTGATTCTACGTTTCCTACTTCATATCCTGTCCTATGGTCTTTTACCAAAGTGTATGGCATAAAAGTGTAAGAACGGATTTGCGAGCCCCAAGCAATTTCTTTTTGAGTTCCTTTAATGTCTTCTATTTTTTCGAGGTGTTCTCTTTCTTTTATTTCTATTAATTTGGATTTTAATATTTTCATGGCAGTATCTCTGTTTTGAAACTGACTTCTTTCGTTTTGGCATGCAACTACTATTCCTGTGGGAATATGAGTGAGCCGTACAGCGGAAGAAGTTTTGTTTACATGTTGTCCTCCAGCTCCGCTTGCACGATATACATCCATTTTTATATCATCCGGTGAAATATCTATTTTAATTTCATCATTAATTTCAGGGATTACTTCTAAAGACGCGAACGAAGTATGTCTTCTTCCCGAAGCGTCAAAAGGGGAAATTCTCACAAGACGATGTACACCATTTTCACCTTTTAAAAATCCGTAAGCGTTTAATCCTTCTATTAGTATAGACGCACTTTTCAAACCAGCTTCTTCGCCATCTAGATAATCGAGTATTTTGACTTTATATTTGTGTTTCTCCGCCCAGCGCATGTACATCCGACAAAGCATTTCAGCCCAATCTTGGGATTCCGTACCTCCTGCGCCGGCGTGAAGGGTTAAAATTGCGTTTTGAGAATCATATTCTCCATTTAACAAAGTTGTAAGTGTAAGACTTTCTATGTCATTTTTTAAGCTTTTAAATTTTTCTTGAATATCCTCTAAAGAAGATATATCTTCTTCCTCAGAAGCTATTTCTATTAGTACTTCTAGTTCTTCAAAATTTTCTTTAATATTTTTATACTCTTTTATGTTTGCACTTAATGATTTTATTTCTGAAAGTACCTTTCGTGAATTTTCCGAGTCTGACCAAAAATTTGGATTAGCTGTTTTTTCTTCTAAGATTTTTAATTTTGATTTTGAAGATTCTATTTTTAAAGTCTCGTGAAGGGACTTCATTTTAGGTTTAAGTTTGTTTAGTTCTAAACTTAATTCTTCAAGCTGTAAAATTTGTCATCACTCCTTGGAGTTAGTTTTTATCCATATATTTTTTATTGTATGAACTAATTGCGGCGGCGATGGTTTCAATAGCTACTTCTCTGCCTTTTATATCTTCTACGACTGTAGATTTATTTTCAAGCATTTTATATACGCTGAAAAAATGTTTCATTTCTTCAAATATATGAGAAGGCAATTCTGAAATATCAGTATATCTGTTATATATAGGATCATTTTTTGGTATAGCTATAATTTTTTCATCGCTGCTTCCTGAATCCATCATGGTAATCATCCCTATAGGATAACATTTTACTATCGTCATTGGATAAATATGTTCAGAGCAAAGGACTAATACGTCTAAAGGGTCATTATCATCTGCGTAAGTTCTAGGGATAAATCCATAGTTTGCCGGATAATGAGTTGAAGTGTAAAGGATTCTGTCTAACTGAAGCATTCCTGTTTCTTTATCTAATTCATATTTAAGTTTACTTCCCTTTGATATTTCTATTACCGCTACAAATTCTTCTGCTGCAATTCTTGAAGGTTCGATATCATGCCAAATATTCATAATTTCAAGTTACTCCTTTATTATTCTTTCATTTTGAATTCTTGATGCTGTTACAGTATTTTTAATTAGCATTGCTACTGTTAAAGGGCCTACTCCGCCTGGGACAGGAGTAATGTATGAACAGAGAGGTTCAACGCTTTTAAAGTCCACGTCTCCACACAGTTTACCTTTTTCATCTTTATTTATTCCTACATCTATAATCACTGCTCCTTTTTTTACCATTTCTGAGTTTACGAAATTTCTTTTTCCTACTGCCGAAATAAGCACGTCGGCTTTTTTACAGTGCTGGGTTATATTTTTCGTTTTACTATGGCAAACAGTTACTGTTGCGTTTTGTTGCAGCAACAAAGCGGCAGTAGGCTTACCTACTATATCACTTCGACCTAACACTACGCAATGCTTTCCCTCTAAATTTATGTTTTCATGCTTAAATATTTCTATTATTCCGGCAGGTGTACAAGGTAATAAAGTAGCAGTACCTTGAATAAGTTTTCCTACATTAACTGATGTAAATGCGTCTACATCTTTCAAAGGACTTATTCTTTCACATATAATTTTGGAGTTTAAATGTGGAGGAAGAGGGAGCTGAACTAAAATCCCTGAAACAGTTTTGTCTGCATTAAGTCTTTCGATGATTTCTATGATTTTTTCTTGAGAGACAGTTGAAGGTAATGGATACTCCTCTGAATTTATTTCTGCTTTTTCGCATGCTTTTCTTTTATTACTTACGTATGTTTTGGAAGCAGGGTCTTCATCACCTACTATTATTACTGCAAATTTAGGGTAAATTCCGTATTTTTTAAGTTTAATAGCTTCTGATTTGGACTGAGTAATAATTTTGTCCGCTAATTCCTTTCCATTAATTATCATTTTATTTTCACTTTCCTTGACTTTAAAATTTTATATTAAGTAAAATAATACTGCATATTAAATATATCATAGAAAGCGAGAGTTTTGAAGTGAAAATTAGAAAAGCAGTTATACCTGCAGGAGGATTTGGTACGCGGCTTCTTCCGGCAACCAAAGCATTACCAAAAGAAATTTTTCCTATAGTTGACAAACCTGCCATTCAGTACATAGTAGAAGAAGCGGCAAATTCAGGTATAACGGATATTTTAATAATAAGTAACCGAGGTAAAGAAATCCTAGAAGATCATTTTGATAAGAATCCGGAGCTAGAAAATCTTTTAAACAAGAATAGCAATGAAATAATGTATGAGACTGTAAAAAAGATTTCAGATTTAGTTAATTTATATTTCATACGTCAAAAAGAAGCTAAAGGACTTGGTCATGCTGTATTGTGTGCCAAAAGCTTTGTAGGGGATGAACCATTTGCCGTTATGTATCCGGATGATGTGATTTATAGTAAAAATATTCCAGTATGTAAGCAGCTCATTAATGCATATAATGAATTTGGACTTTGTGCTGTAGGAGCTAAAGAAATGCCTGAGGATCAAATAGGAAGGTACGGATCGCTAAAAGTAAAAAATATACGTGATAATCTTTTTATGTGTACTGATATGATAGAAAAACCGAAACCTGACCAAGTTATGTCACTTTATTCTATTTTAGGAAGATGCGTGCTTACTCCTGAAATTTTTGATATATTAGAAGATACACCGCCAGGCGTCGGAGGAGAAATTCAGCTTACTGACGCTATGAAAATAATTGCGAGGAAGCAAGGAATGATAGCGGTTGATTTTATAGGTAAAAGGTATGACATAGGAAGTAAGCTTGGAGCATTAATTGCTTCAGTCGAAACGGGACTTCGTCACCCGGACGTATCTGAGGAGTTTAAAAATTACTTGGGAGAAATTTTATTAAACCAAAAAGGGGATTTATGATTAAAAGATTAAAATCTGTCATGTCTGTTTTTATGGTGTATTTGTTTTTTATTCCAAATTATACATATCTTTCTTGTGCGGATAATTCAACAATATTAGAAAAAGAAGAAATTTTAGATCAAGACTGATTCTCTAACACAAGAAATTAATTTATAAATGTTTAGCTATTTTACTTTGTGAGAGCTTTTTTCTGAAAAATATTATTGCAAATAGTTAAAAATTATGGTAAACTCAATTTGTTCATGAAAATCAAAGTATTGGATTTTATGATACGAAAATATCAGCATTCCTCTGTCTTTAAATTATAAAAGGCATGAATGTGTAGACTAATTGGAGGAAAATATGGATATTTTATCTAAGGTATCACAATCATCTTTAAAAAGTAATTTACCGGTTTTTAGTGTAGGAGACACTATTAAGGTGGATGTACAAATTAAAGAAGGTGACAGAGAAAGAATTCAAGTTTTTGAAGGAACAGTAATTGCAAAGAAAGGGAGCGGTATAGCTGAAACTTTTACAGTAAGAAAAGTTTCATATGGATGCGGTGTAGAAAGAATATTTCCTATGCATTCTCCTAACGTTAAAGATGTTAAGGTAGTGAGAAAAGGTAGAGTACGTAGAGCGAAGCTTTATTATCTCAGAGATCGCGTAGGAAAAGCTGCAAAGGTTAAAGAAAAAATAAATTAATAATATTTGGGGAATTTATTCCCCTGTTTTTTTCTAGTTTAATAAGTCATTTTTAATAGTTTGTGAATACGATATAAAGAGTGTTTTTGAAACATTTGTACTATTTCCACCTTAAGAAGAAAGGAGCATAAAGGATGTACGAGAAAAAAAAGAACTATAAAATTAGTTTAGAAAGTCAAACATGTGAAATAAGTAATCCAGCGAGTAAGTTTTCAACTTTTTGTTTTGAGTGGACGGAATCGATAGTTCAGGCATTTATAGTTGTGGTAGTGCTAATGACTTTTTTATTTCGCTTTTTTATGGTCGATGGACAGTCTATGATGGACACTCTTCATGACAGAGATAGAGTAGCTGTCATGAGATGGAAGTATGTTCCTAAAGACGGAGACGTTGTAGTAATTAAACATGGTCAAGAATTTGATAAGCCATTAATAAAGCGTGTAATTGCTACTGAAGGCCAAACACTTAAAATAAATTTTGATGATGGAAGTGTAATTGTGGACGGAGTAAAACTTAATGAAACGTATATTAAAGAACCCATGTGGCTGCGTGGAGACGCGGAAATTCCTTCAGTAATACCTCAAGGTTATTGCTTTGTAATGGGTGATAACAGGAATCATTCGGGGGATAGTCGTCATAAAATGGTAGGATTGATTCGTAATGAAGATATTGTAGGGAAAGCAAAATTTGTTGTATACCCTCCCAGCAGAATAAAAGTTATTGAATAATTATTACTATACGCTTAAAGAGGACTGAATATCTTATGCCCAACTGCGATGAAGACCTAAATTTTACTTCTGATTTAGACAGAAAGTCAGAGTTTTTATCTTTTTGCTTTGAACTGTTTGAATCTACTGTACAAGCAATAATAATAGTAGTTTTTCTTATGTGCTTTTTGTTCAGGACTGTAAATATCAGTGGAGAATCTATGCTGCCAACGCTCAAAAACAATGATAAAGTTTTAATATGGCAATGCGGTTATTCTCCTAAAAATGGAGATGTAGTGGTTATAAGACGTGGAGAGAAACTTGATGTTCCTATGATAAAGAGAGTAATAGCAGTTGGAGGTCAAATTGTTGATATTGACTATAACAGCGGAAGTGTAATGGTAGATGGTAAGAAGGTAGAGGAAACATATACAAAAGAAAGAGCTTTATGGCTAAAAGGAGATGTTAAATTGCCTTTCGTGGTTTCGGAAGGATATATTTGGATAATGGGAGACAACAGAAATAATTCCACGGATAGTAGGTTTAGTGAAGTAGGAATAATACCATATAAAGACGTAGTTGGGAAAGCGGTATTTAGATTGTTTCCGCTTGAGAGAATTGGAGTGATTAAGTAAGAGTATGGCAGCACCTGACAATATTAACTGGTTTCCCGGACATATGGCAAAAGCTAAAAGAGAAATTAAAGAAAATTTAAAGCTTGTAGATTTAGTAGCAGAGATTGTAGATTCCAGAATACCAATTTCAAGTAGAAATCCTGATTTTTTTTCGTTATATGAAAGCAAGCCGAAAATTTTAGTTTTAAATAAAACTGATTTAGTAGAATTTGCGCATGTAAAACAATGGATAAATTTTTATGAAAGTAAGAATTTAGAATGTGTCTCGTTTAGTACCAAGAACTCTAAAAGTGCAGCTTACTTTATTAGTAAAATAACCTCTATTATGGAACCTAAATTAAAAGTGTGGAAGTCTAAGGGAATGATAGGCAGAAAAATCCGGATTATGGTTACAGGAATACCTAATACCGGAAAGTCAGCTTTTATAAATAAACTTGCAGGTAACTTAAAAGCAAAAGTAGAAAACAGGCCGGGAGTTACAAGGAAAACTCAATGGGTAACTGTTGGGAAAAGTATAGAGCTTCTAGATACACCGGGAGTTTTGCCTCCTAAGCTAAGTGACAATAATATAGCCTGTAATTTAGCTTTTACCGGAGCAATTAAAGATTCAATTTTGGACTTAGAAAATTTAGCAGCCAAATTTATAGAAAAAATGAAAAAAGAGTGTCCTGAAAATCTCATTAAAAGATACAGTTTAGAGTTATCTTCTATTGAAAATCAAAACGCTTATGAGTTATTAAGCCTAATTGGAAAAAATCGAAAAATGCTTGTGGCAGGAGGAGAAGTGAATGTTCTAAGGACTTCTGAGATGATTTTAGAAGAATTCAGATCAGGAAAACTTGGAAAAATAATACTGGAACTTCCATGAATACAAAATTAAGTTTGAAATTAAAGGATTTTTAATATATGGATTGGTTATCTTATGAAAAAAAGTACTTGTCGGAAGGCAAAAAATTAATATGTGGAGTAGATGAAGCAGGAAGGGGATCTTTGGCAGGTTCGGTATATGCTGCCGCTGTAATTTTGCCGCCTGGGAAAGTTATAGAAGGAGTAAATGATTCTAAAAAATTATCACCTCAGAAACGAGAAAAACTTTACGATGAGATATGTAAAGTTTCTATTTGCTATGCTGTAGCTTCTATAGACGCAGCAAAAATTGATGAAATTAACATTTTAAAAGCAACTCATTTAGCAATGATTAATGCTGTTGAATCACTTAAGGAAAAACCTGATTTTATATTGGTTGATGGTAATACTCTGCCGGAATGGAAATACGATTCAGAGGCAGTAATAAAAGGAGACGCTCTTTCTCACAGTATTGCGTGTGCCTCCATACTTGCTAAAGTATCCAGAGACAGGTTTATGATAGACAAGTCCTCGCTATACCCCCAATATGGTTTTGAAAATCATAAAGGTTATGGTACTAAATTACACATAGAAATGATAAAAAAGTATGGTCTTTGCCCTTTACATAGGCGTACATTTTTATCAAAAATAATAAATAGTGGCGTCTAACCGGTTTAAAATAGGAAAAAGGGGCGAGGATTTCGTTTGTGAATATTTAAAAGATAAAGGGTATTTGATTGTTTGTAAGAATTATCATAGTATTTATGGGGAAATAGATATAATTTCAAAAAATGACAAATATATTGTATTTGTAGAAGTAAAATCAAGGAGAGCGTCTAATTTTTATAAAGGGATTGAAGCAGTAGATAAGAGTAAGAGAATAAAGATAATAAAAACAGCATTTAATTATATCAGAAGTAACGACGTAGATATGCAGCCTCGTTTTGACGTAGCTGAAGTTTTATTAGACTTAAACAAAGTGCCGAAAAGTCTTTCTTATTATGAAAATTGCTTTGGAGCTGATGAATACGATGCGTTTTTTTGATTTGCATTGTGATACGCTTTACAGGATAGTTAATGAAAAGCAGGGAATTTATAAAAACGATTTTCATGTATCTTTATCAAAAGCATCTATTTATAAGCCTTACATTGGATGTTTTGCGGTGTGGATTCCGGATGAAATGAGAGGAAAAGAAGCTTTTGAGTTTTTAGAGAAATGTGCAAACAAATTATTTTCAGAAGAGAAAAAGTTAAATGGCGAATTCATACTTTGTAAAGAAAAAAGCGATATGGAAAATGTTATAGCTAAAGAGCAAAAAGGAATAATACTAACTCTAGAAAGTTCGGCAGCACTTATGGGAGACATTTCAAAGGTAAAATTTATGCACGAGCTGGGAGTAAAAATTATAACTTTAACCTGGAATGGTTCCTGCGAAGCCGGAGATGGTATAGGTGTATCCAGTCCGATAGGACTTACTCAATTTGGAAAGACGTTGATTTCGGAACTTGAAAGGCACAATATTGTAATAGATGTTTCTCATGCCAGTGAAAAGCTATTTTATGATGTATGTTCGGTATCTTCCAAGCCCTTTATTGCTACTCATTCAAATTCTAAGTCCATTTGTGACCATAGACGTAATTTATTAGACGATCAGTTTAAAATTATAAAGAATTTAGGAGGAATAGTAGGAGTTACATTTTGCGATTCATTTTTGAAGGAGCCCGGTAGCTCAGGTTTTGAGGATATACTAAGGCATGTAGATTATTTCTTATCGCTTGACGGTCAAAATACAGTTTGTATTGGAAGCGATTTCGACGGTTCAAATATTCCTTCTACAATGCATGGTATAGAGTCGATACAAAGTCTTTACGAGTATTTTTTAAAAAAGAACTTTAAATCTGAGATTTTGGATAAAATCTTTTTCTCTAATGCTTATAATTTTTTGAATAATTTTTTTTAGAGGCTGAATGAGAAAAAATGTACAAACTAGAAAGGAGATTAAATGGCGGTTTATACTATATCGGACTTGCATTTATCTTTAGATGCCGAAAAATCTATGGAAGTATTTAATGGTTGGGAGGGATATGTAGAGAAGCTAAAAAAGAATTGGAAATTTAAAATAAATGAAAATGATACTGTTGTGATAATAGGAGATATATCTTGGGCAATGAAGCTGGAAGAAGCAAAGAAAGATTTAGAGTTTTTAAATAAACTCCCAGGAAAAAAAATATTGTTGAAAGGCAACCATGATTTTTGGTGGAGCACCTCAAAAAAAGTAAATAATTTTTTAAAAGAAAACAATTTTTATAGCATTTCAATTTTGCATAATTCAGCATGCGAAGTGGAAAATTTATATATTTGCGGAACACGCGGATGGATGTGCAGGAGTGAAAGCGATGCGGATAAGAAAATATTTACACGTGAAGTTGAACGTTTAAGGCGTTCAATAGAAATAGCGGAGCTTAAAAATTTCGGGAATATTCGAGTTTTTTTGCATTATCCTCCTGTCTATGGAAAAGATGAGTCTGAAGAAATTATAAATCTTTTAATTGAAAAAAAAATTAAAAAGTGTTATTATGGACATATTCATGGCAATATAGCTTCGAAAAAAATTGTAGAAGGTGATTATAAAGGAATAAATTTTTCTTTGGTTTCATGTGATTATATAAATTTTTGTCCTGTTTTAGTTACATAATATTAAATGTAAATGCCTAAAAATGTTAATTTTGTTTAGTAAGTTTATTAAGATTAGTAAGTAATATTTAAGTATGATTAAATTAAAAAATTATAATTGAATTATTAAGATTACTTAAATTTTTACTATATATGTAAATTTAATGAAAGGATGGCGTAATGCAAATGAAGTTAAAATCGTCAAATAAAATAGAAACTAATCGTTATGAGTTGGAGATTGAAATAACCCCAGAAGAATTTTCCAAAGAGGTAGACAAGGTATTTAATAAACAAAAAAATAAAATAACTATACCTGGATTTAGAAAAGGCAAAGCTCCAAGAAAGTTTATAGAGAAATATTACGGAGAAGAAATATTTTATGAAGATGCTTTAAGTAATATATACCCTTATGCCGTAGAGGAAGCTGTTAAAGAAGCAGGACTTGAATTAGTTGAAGATCACATAGACTTTGAGCTTGTAAAAATGACAAAAGAAGAAGGAATTACTTTTAAAGTAAAAATTACTGTTATGCCGGAGGTTACTTTAGGAGACTATAATAATATTAAGATAGAAAATAAAATTTCCGAAGAAGTTTCAGATAAAGATTTAGAAGATGCCATTAAAAAAGTGAGAGAAGATAATGCACGTCTTATAAGCGTAGAAAGCGGATCAGTAGAAAAAGGCGACGTAGTTAACATAAATTTTGAAGGGTTCGTTGATTCAAAAGCTTTTCAAGGCGGAAAATCAGAGAATGTAGATTTAGAAATTGGCAGAAAGCAGTTTATAGATGGCTTTGAAGATCAACTGATAGGACATAACATAGATGAAGAATTTGAAATCAATGTTACTTTCCCCGAAGGATATCATGTTCCAAATTTAGCAGGTAAAGAAGCGACGTTTAAAATAAAAATTAATAAAATTCAAAAAAAAGAATTGCCCGTAGTAGATGATGAGTTTGTAAAAGATATAAGTGAGTTTGATACTTTAGAAGAATATAGAAAAGATTTAAAAGAAAAGCTGATTCAAAAAAATAAGAAAAAAGCTGAAAATGAAACAGAGAACGAAATGATAAATAAATTTACAGAACTTGTAGATGCAGAAATTCCTGAAGCTTTAATTAAAAGTAAATGCAGAAGCTTTCTAAAAGATTTTGAGTATAGTCTTAGATCTCAAGGCCTTAGCATGAAAGATTACATTCAATATACCGGATCTAATGAAGAAGCTTTACTTAAGACTTACAGACCGCAAGCTTTAGCGAGAGTGAAATTAGAGTTGGGACTTAAAAAATTAGCTGAAATAGAAAAAATATCTGTTAGTCCAGAAGAATTAGATAATGAGTATGAAACTGCTGCGAAGTCTTATGCTATGTCTGCAAAGCAATTAAAGAAACTTATTCCTGCCGAGGATATAGAAAAAGAGATTATATATAGAAAATCTTTAGAAAGTTTAAAAAACAAAATTTTAAAAATTAAAGACTAAAATATTGTAACCTTGAAATTTTAGTAATGACTAATAATCAGATAAAATTAATTTTTCGAAAAGAGGTATTTGTAAATGAGTTTGGTACCTTATGTGGTTGAGCAAACGGGTCGCGGTGAAAGATCATATGACATATTTTCACGACTTTTAAATGATAGAATAGTAATGCTTAATGAGGAAGTAAATTCTACAAGCGCAGGTTTAGTTGTAGCACAGCTACTGTATTTAGAGGGGCAAGACGCTTCAAAAGATATAAATTTATATATAAATAGTCCAGGAGGATCAGTTACTGACGGAATGGCAATATATGATACCATGCAGTATATTAAATGTGACGTATCCACGATCTGTATGGGTCTTGCAGCAAGCATGGGAGCATTTTTGTTAGCTTCAGGAACTAAAGGAAAAAGATATGCACTTCCCAATAGTGACATAATGATTCATCAGCCGAGCGGAGGAGCGAAAGGTCAAGCTACTGACATTAATATACATGCTCAGCATATTCTAAAAACTAAAGACAAATTAAATAAGATTTTATCTGAAAGAACAGGCCAATCTTATGAAAGGGTAGCAGCTGATACTGAAAGAGATAACTTTATGAGTGCAGATGAAGCTGTTAAGTATGGACTAATAGATAAGATTTTATATAAGAGATAATATAGTTTTTATTTTGAAGTGCAAATGAGGGTTTTCCTTTTTAATTTATAAATTAATTAAAAGTAGTAATTCAAAATATGAAACGCTTTTATTAAAAAATTGATAGGAAAGCCCTATATTTTTTTGTTATAAACTTATTTTACTTTGTGTATGTGAGGAATCGGTGGTTTATTATGACTATAGATAACGGAAGTAATGATAGAGTGCTTAGTTGCTCTTTTTGCGGTAAGCCTCAGGAAGAAGCAAATAAACTTGTAGCAGGTCCTGGGGTTTGCATTTGTGATGAATGTATTGATTTATGCGTAAGTATTCTGGACGAAGAAGTGATTGAATCTAAAGGCAAAAAAGAAATTCGCACATCTTCGGGTTCTTCTGAGTCTAAGACCAATAAGGAGGAAAAGGTTTTACCTAAGCCTCAAGAGATAAAGAAATATTTAGATGAATATGTTATTGGACAGGATAGAGCGAAAGTAGCTCTTTCGGTAGCAGTTTATAACCATTACAAACGTATATTTTTCGGAAATGAAGAAAATGATGTAGAACTCAAAAAAAGCAATATACTTTTGCTTGGCCCTACAGGAGTTGGAAAGACGCTTTTAGCTCAGACTTTAGCTAGAATAATAGATGTTCCTTTTGCTATTGCAGACGCTACAACTCTTACGGAGGCAGGATATGTTGGAGAAGACGTAGAAAACATACTGTTAAGGCTTATTCAAGCAGCTAATTACGATATAGAAAAAGCGGAATGCGGTATAATTTACGTAGATGAAATAGATAAAATTGCTCGTAAATCTGAAAATGCGTCTATAACTAGGGACGTTAGTGGTGAGGGCGTACAGCAAGCTCTTTTAAAGATACTTGAAGGTACTACTTCTTCTGTTCCTCCCAAGGGAGGACGCAAGCATCCTCAACAAGAATTTATTCAAATAGATACATCTAATATTCTTTTCATTTGTGGAGGAGCATTTGAAGGGATAGAAAAAATAATAGAAAAAAGGGTAAGTACTTCTTCAATGGGATTTGCTGCAGATGTTCGTACTAGAAAAGAACTTGATTCTACTGATTGGATGAGTAAAGCAGTTCCTCAAGATTTCGTAAAATACGGATTAATTCCTGAACTGGTTGGAAGAATGCCGGTCATAGCTTCTTTGCAAGGTCTTGACGAAAACGCATTAGTAAAAATACTTGTAGAACCTAAGAACTCTCTTGTTAAACAGTATAAAAAGCTGTTTGCTCTTGATAAAGTAGAGCTTGAATTTAAAGAATCGGCGTTAAGGGCAGTGGCCAAGAAAGCTATTGAGAGAAATATTGGAGCCAGAGGGTTAAGATCAATAATTGAAGAAACTTTACAGAAAGTTATGTTTGATGTTCCTTCAAATTATACTGTAGAAAAAGTTGTCATTGATGAAGACGTCATCAATGGAAATAAAGAGCCGGAGTTTTTATATAATGAATTAAGAAGTCCCGTGGTTATTTCTATTAATCCTGAAAAGTTGAAGAGTAAGAAGCCTTCTAAAAACATAGACGCTTCATAAAAGAAAGGAGATGATTAAAAATAGATAAGCTGCTTAATGAAGAGGAAATAGTTCCTATAATTACACTTCGTGGTTTTGTTATGTTTCCAGATGTAATTTTACATTTTGAAGTGGGCAAAAAAAGTTCCGTACTTGCTGTAGAAGAAGCAATGAAAGATAATCAATTAATATTTTTAGTTACTCAAAAAAATCCGGATGAGAAAAATGCTGCTCCCGAAGAACTATATTCGTTCGGTGTTTTAGCTAAAGTTAAACAAATTCTGAAGCAAACAGACAGCACTTTAAAAATATTAGTTGAAGGTATTTGTCGTGCACAAGCTACTGAATTCATTGAAGGAAAAAAGTTTTTAAAAGCTAAAATTTTAAGAATTGAATCTAAAGAATCTGATCTCGATTTAGTTCATGAAGCATTGCTGCGTAAGGCAAAAGAGATATTTGAAGAATATTTAGGTCTTTCTTCAAAAATTCCTAGTGACTTAATGACAGGATTAATGATTCAAAAAAGCATATCTAAAACTGCTGATTATATATTATCAAATGTTCCTTTAGAGTTTGAAAGAAAACAATCTTTATTGGAAGAAGTAGATCCGGTAATTAGACTTCAAAAAGTAGTACTAGCTTTAGTTAAAGAAATCGAGATTTTAAAATGCGAATATGAAATAGGATTAAAAATCAAGGAAAATTTAGATCAGAGTCAAAAAGAGTATTTCTTAAGAGAACAGATGAAAGCAATATCTCAAGAATTAGGGGAAGAGGCCGATCCATTTAGTGAAGCAGAAGAGTATAGATCAAAGCTTGAAAAACTTAATTTGCCTTCTGTTACTTTTGAAAAGCTTAAAAAAGAATGTGATAACTTTTCGAGAACTCCTTTATCTTCACCTGATTCACAGATCCAGAGAAGCTACTTGGATTTATGTCTTTCACTTCCTTGGAACCGCTCAACAAAAGATGTTATAGATATAAGTAAAGCTAAAAAGATTTTGGATAAAAACCACTTTGGACTTAAGGATGTCAAAAATCGGATATTGGAATTTTTAGCGGTGAAAAAGTTAGCTCCTGATATAAAAGGACAAATAATATGTTTATCTGGACCTCCGGGCGTGGGAAAGACTTCTATCGCGAAATCACTTGCTAAAGCAATGGGTAAAAAATACGTAAGGATTTCTTTGGGAGGAGTGAATGACGAAAGCGAAATAAGAGGACATAGAAAGACTTATGTAGGAGCTATGCCGGGAAGAATTATTTTTGCTATTAATCAAGTTAAAACAAACAATCCATTAATACTCCTAGACGAAATAGACAAGCTTGCTAAGGACTATAAAGGAGATCCGGCTTCTGCACTTTTAGAAGTATTAGATCCGGAGCAAAATTTTGAGTTTCATGATAGATATTTGGGAGTACCTTTTGATTTAAGTCAAGTGATGTTTATAGTAACCGCAAATGATAAAAGCTTAATACCAGGGCCGCTGTATGACAGAATGGAAATTATCGATCTTTATAGTTATACTTATGAGGAAAAATTTAATATAGCTTCAAAGCATCTAATTCCTAAACAACTTAAACGTCATGGACTAAATAAGCGTAATTTTAGTATAAGTGATGAAGCTCTGAAGATATTAATCGAATGCTATACTAAGGAAGCGGGAGTTAGAGAACTGGAAAGAAAGCTTGCAGCTTTAATGCGTAAAGCGGCTAAGGATATTGTTGCTGGTAATTCTAAAACAATGAAAGTAGATGTTAACAATCTTAAATCGATATTAGGCCCTGAAAAATACAAGAAAGAAAGGCTTAATTTTGAAAATCAGATAGGACTGGTTAAGGGATTAGCATGGACTTCCGTAGGCGGAGAATGTATGCCGATAGAAGTAGCTCTTATGAAAGGTAAAGGGAAACTTCAAATCACCGGTTCTTTAGGTGATGTTATGAAAGAATCTGCTCAAATTGCAGTAAGTTATATAAGGAGTAATTCTGAAAAGCTTGGCATTAATGAGGACTTTTATAAGAATTTGGATATTCACATTCATGCGCCTGAAGGAGCAGTTCCGAAAGACGGTCCCTCGGCTGGAGTTACTATGACTACTGCATTGGTTTCCGCTTTGAGTAAAACCCCAGTATCCGCCGATGTCGCAATGACAGGCGAAGTAACGCTAAAAGGGAAAGTACTTCCTATAGGTGGACTTAAAGAAAAAACCATGGCTGCTTATAAAGAAGGAATTAAAACGGTAATTATTCCGGCTGATAATGAAAATGATTTAGAAAAAATAGATGATATTGTAAAGAATTCAGTAAACTTTGTTATGGCAGACGATTTGGATACGGTACTTAAGCATGCGCTTGTAAATTAATAACTTATAAAGGCATGTATAATAAGGATGAAATAGAAATGATTAATTTTAATAACGCTAGTTTTTTAAAATCTATCGGAAACTTAAAGCAATTAGAAAATGATAATGTATCAGAAGTAGTTTTTTCAGGTAAGTCTAATGTAGGTAAATCTTCACTTATTAATAAGCTTTTAAATAGAAAGTCCTTAGCGAGGACGAGTACCAAACCCGGTAAGACGATTAATCTTAACTTGTATAGTGTTGACAAAATAAGATTTGTGGATTTGCCGGGGTATGGTTATGCTAAAGTATCGTTTGCAGAAAAAAAGCGTTGGTCGAAGCTTGTAGAAGGATATTTTTCTGAAAGTAAAAATATATCACTTGTTGTTCAAGTAATTGATATGCGGCATTCTCCTTCCTCTTTGGACTTCCAAATGATGGATTATTTGTATGAAAATAAATTTACTTTTGTTATAGTATCGTCAAAAAGCGATAAGCTAAGAAAAATTGCAAGAATTGAGCGTGAACGTTTAATGAATGAAGAGCTCAGAAAATATAAAAATATTGAAAAGATAATATTTTCCGCTCTGAGCGGCGAAGGTACAGATGAGCTTAAGAGTATTGTATGTAAGTACTGTAACGCTTAAAAGGAGTAAATAAGCTATGTGTAAACATTTAGAGAAAAATTATGATCCTAAAAAAACTGAAGAAAGTATATATAAATTTTGGGAAGAAAATGAATGCTTTAAGCCTTCTAGAGATGAAAGCAAGGAAACTTACACTATTGTTATGCCTCCACCTAATATAACCGGAAATTTACATATGGGTCATGCTTTAGATCAAACTATGCAAGACACAATGATTCGATTCAAAAGAATGCAAGGATATTCAGCTCTTTGGATTCCCGGGACTGATCATGCTGCTATTGCTACAGAAGCTAAGCTTATGGAACAGCTGAGAACTGAAGGAATTTCTAAAGAAAAGTTGGGGAGAAAAGCTTTTTTAAAGCGTGCTTGGGAATGGAAAAATAAATATGGAAGTAATATAACCAAACAACTTAAAAAATTAGGAGTTTCTTGCGATTGGAGTAGAGAGCGCTTCACAATGGATGAAGGATGTAGTGAAGCAGTAAAAGAGTTTTTTATAAAGCTTTATGACAAAGGTTTAATATATAGAGGTAAAAAAATAATAAATTGGTGCCCTAAATGTTTAACTTCAATTTCGGATTCTGAAGTAAATTTTGAAGAACTAAATGGGCATTTTTGGTATATTCGTTATAAATTAGTTGGAGAAGATAGATATGTAGAAGTAGCAACAACCCGACCTGAAACGATATTTGGAGACGTAGCGCTTGCTGTTAATCCTAACGACGATCGTTACAAAGACTTAATAGGTAAAAAAGTTATTGTTCCTGTTATTGGGAGAGAAGTATCCATAGTGGGTGATAACTACGTAGATATGGAAATAGGTACCGGAGTTCTTAAAATCACTCCTGCCCATGATCCAAACGATTTTGAGATAGGATTAAGGCATAATCTTCCGGTTATAGAGGTTATGAATGAAAAAGGCTGCATGAATGAATTAAGCGGAAGATACTGTGGTTTAAATAGGGATGATGCGAGAAAAGAATTTGTAAAGAAGCTTAAGGAAGAGGGATATATTTCCAAAATAGAAGAGCTGAGTCATAGTGTAGGATTATGTTATAGATGTTCTGCAGTTGTAGAGCCACGACTTTCAACTCAATGGTTTGTTAAAATGAAAGAACTTGCAGAAAAAGCATTAAAATGCGTTAAAGATGGGAATATTGAATTTGTCCCGAATAGGTTTAGTAAAATTTACTATCACTGGATGGAAAATATTAAAGATTGGTGTATTTCGCGGCAGCTGTGGTGGGGACATAGAATTCCTGTTTGGTACTGTAAGGACTGCAACGAAATAATTGTGTCTAAAGAAGAAGTAAAGGAGTGCAGAAAATGCTTTTCTAAGAATTTAAAAAGAGAAGAAGATACTTTAGATACATGGTTTTCTTCTGGTTTGTGGCCTTTTTCGGTTTTAGGTTGGCCAGAAAATACCGATGATTTAAGACGTTTTTTTCCAACAAATTTACTTGTAACTGGTTATGATATAATATTTTTTTGGGTTGCAAAAATGATATTTTCCTCCTTAGAAATGACTAATAAACCACCTTTCAAGCAAGTTTTAATTCACGGACTTGTAAGAGATTCTCAAGGTAGGAAAATGTCCAAATCTTTAGGAAATGGTATAGATCCTTTGGAAGTAATTGAACAGTATGGTGCAGATGCGTTAAGATTTTCACTTATTTTGGGAAATAGTCCCGGTAATGATTTACGATTTTATAGTGAAAAAGTTGAGGCAAGTAGAAATTTTGCAAATAAGATATGGAATGCTGCAAGATTTATTCATATGAAGCTTTCTGAAAAAGAAACTCGTAAAAAATTTAATCTCGGTGAGTTGGATAGCATAGATAAATGGATTTTAAGTCGATTAAATAAAGTAATAGAGCAAGTGACTTTAGAGATGGAAGCATTAGATTTAGGTTTAGCAGCGCAGAAAATTTATGATTTTGTTTGGGATGAATTTTGTGATTGGTATATAGAGTTTTCTAAAATTTCTAATAGAAATTCTGTACTCGTGTATGTTTTTAATAGTATATTAAAGTTGCTTCATCCGTTTATGCCTTTTGTAACTGAAAAAATTTGGCATTCTTTCAATTCTCAGGATTATCCTATAATGGTTTCAGATTTTCCGAAGCATAATTCTAATTATTTAAGCCAAAATGCAGAGAAAGAAATTGAAGTATTAATGTCAGTAGTAAAGATGGTGCGTAATCTAAGACGGGAAATGAATGTACCCCAAAGTAGGAAAGTTGAGATTAACATTGAGACGACAAATTCAAATATTGATGAAATTTTAAGTAAATATAAAAATGAATTATGTAGACTTGCAAATATAAAAGAACTAAATATCTTGGATAAATTTAATATTTCAGGATGTGCAGCGTCAGTTAATGAATACGCAAAGATATATATGTCCCTTGAAGGTCTTGTAGATATAGAATCCGAAATTGAAAAACTAAAAAAAGAACTTGAAGTTTCTAAAAATCAACTTGAACAAGCTAACAAAAGATTAAATAATAAAGAATTCTTATCTAAAGCTCCTAAGCATGTAGTAGAAGGAGCCAAGGAATTAGTTAAAAATTTAGAGGGTAAAATTTCTAAATTAAATAAAAGTATAATGGAATTTAGAATATAAAGTTACTTTAGATATAACTAATTATATTAAATTTACAAAATTTTTTATTCAAGTATTGAACAAAACACTCATTATGTAAAAAAAATTGTAGTATATGGTATAAAATCAGTTAAATTAGTGTTATAATTAAATTGTAGTAAAAATATAAGAGGGAAGCAAATGAAAAAATTTTTTTCTTTAGTACTAAGTGGAATGATAGTGTGTTCGAGCTTTTTTAAAGCAAGTGCAGGGGGAATTGACAGAGAGGAGATTTTATCAGATGGTACCAAAATAATTTACATCTCAACAGAAAAGATACCGGAAAAGTTAAAAGAATTTGAAAAGAAAGCGGATGAGATTTATAAAAAAAGATATTCAACTACACAAAATTTAGCAATAAGAGGAGCAGCATTAAGTGTTGCCGTGACCGGAATTTATGCTTTAGAGAAACTTGGCGGTGGTTCCACCATTGCTACAGTGTGTCAAGTAGCTATTGCGTTAGTAGGTTTAGCAGGTTTCTTTTACCCTGATTACAGAGATTCCCAATTGGGCACACCAATGGGACATGGAGGGCATGATGATAGACCAGGATACGAGTATAAATTCGATGGTTCTTTTTATGGATTTGGAAATCCCTTGTATGGAATACATTGTATGCTCTCAGATTTACGAAACGGCTATCGTTATTGTAATATTGGATGTGAAGATTTTAATAAAGCTTTTTCGGATAATGGAATAGCAATTATAATTAGACCAAAAAACAAGGAAACAATTACAGATTCTTATAGTGGATTATATCATCAAGGCGAACTACGTCCTGCTGATGGGAAACCAGGTATTCGTCAGTTATTATTAAACGCTATATCACGAGGAGAATAAAATTGAAAAGAATATTTACATTTTTTATATTACTAATGTTTATGCTTAGTAACAGCATCCTTACTTTTGCAGGTCCAAAAGGCGATCCGTTAGATGAACATGAAGGTTATATTGGAATGCTTAGAGATCATTTTGAACGACGCGAGAAAGACAGACAAACTTCTGATTCTGATGTACCACCTTGTTGTTGGGAAAAGTATCCTAGTTACATAATGTTTTGCGATGATTACAGAACTGTTAGAGTATATAATATACCTCTTTTGTTAAGAAACGATAGAAGCGACAGCTTTTTGAAAGCATTTGCCCAATTATTGATAGAAGCCCGAAAAGAAGCGGTAAAATCTGAAAAAATTGCAAAATCTACAGGGCAGATTGCAGCAAAATTATTTTTAAAAAATTTAAATGAAAACTTAAAGGGCAATGAAAATATTAAAACTATATCAGAATTTTTAGGTACAGATGAAAAAATAGCAATAGAAAGCTTTATCTGCTCCTTAGGAATGGCAGCAGTGAGTCACGCATTAGGAGTGGGCATAGCCGTTTCATGTGCATTTGATATATTAAGTAAGTTATTTAATTTTGTGTCAATTACGCCGGGAGTAGGAATGGCAATATGTGTGGTACATAATTTGGTAAACGTAGCAAGAATATGGTCTACAAGATCACAATTTTATTATGAAAAGGTAGCTAATTACGCAACAGTCCTAAATGATGTTTATAGGATAATTATTACACGTCCGGAAGATGTTTTGAAAAGTAATGTATTAGTAACTGCGGTAGATGAAAGAAATTTCTGGTCTGTGTTTCTTTGGAATTCAGCTATTGGCAGGAGAAATGATGGAGCTTGGTGCGATTTTGAATATATAGGCGGGTTAAAATGTGCGCCTAGAGCTAAAGATTGCAAAGATAGAGATTTAATTATGGTGTATTCGAAGGCATACGGCGATATAATGACTAAGAGTGACTTGGATTTAAAGAAGTTGCAAGATTTTTTAGATGGTAAACTAGCTTATGTAGAATTTCCGATAACGCAAAAGGAAGAGCGGAAGAAAACTTCAGTTAAAATTGAAGAAGTATAAAATATGATATAATTTAATTTTTTGACTTATTTCTACAAAATAGTTTTTTGAAAACCTTTATCCTATAATGGAAAAGGTTTTTAATTTTCAACAATAGTACAAGCTTTGAAATTAAAAGAAAGGAGAGTAATTATGGGAGTTAAAATCTCGCTACAGGATAACAAATTAACTGCTTTAATTGAAGGTGATATCGATCATCATACTGCAAAGGAAATTCGTGAGACGATAGATAACTGTGTAGAAAATTACGTCCCACGACAACTTAAACTTGATTTTTCAGGCGTTCAATTTATGGATAGTTCAGGCATAGGATTAATAATGGGACGATTTAAATTAATAAGTTCACTAAAAGGGACGTTAAAAGTCATAAATATCCCTAAAAATCTTGAAAGAATGATAAAACTTTCAGGCCTTGCTAAATTAGGTATATTTGAAGAGGAGGATAAAAGAAAACCATGCAGGAGATAATAAATGAAATGAGTTTAAATTTTCTTAGTAGGTCTTGTAATGAATCGTTTGCAAGGACTGCAATTTCGGCTTTTGTAGCACAGCTTGATCCTACGATTGATGAACTTGCAGACATAAAAACCGCTGTATCAGAAGCGGTAACTAACTGTATAGTTCATGGGTACAAAACAGACATAGGTAAAATTTACATAACTTCAAAAATTTACAGTAATGGAAAAATAACAATTCAAATTAAGGATCGAGGCTGCGGTATTGAAAATGTAGAGAGAGCTATGGAACCTCTTTTCACTACCGGAGGAAGTGAAAGATCAGGACTCGGTTTTGCTGTAATGCAAAGTTTTATGGATAAAATTAAGGTTACTTCTAAGGTAGGGAAAGGAACCACAGTAACGCTTCAAAAGTTTATTATACGTAGAACAGTAAAAAGTGAAATTTAATCCTATGGAAACACAAGAAACAATAAGTATTGAAAAGCATTTAGGACTTGTTCATGCGTGCTGTCAAAGATTTAAAAATAGGGGAATAGAATATGATGATATTTTTCAATCTGGATGTGTAGGACTTACTAAAGCAGCTAAGAATTTTGACTGGAATAAAAAAGTAAAGTTTTCTACTTATGCCGTTCCAGTTATTTTGGGAGAGATAAAATGTTTATTTAGAGAAAACAGTTCTTTAAAAGTGAGTAGAAGACTTAAAGATTTAGCAATAAAGATAAAATATCACAGAGAAAAATTTATGGATATTCATTCTCGTGAACCTACTCTTAGTGAAATATGCAGTGCTATGAAAATCAGCCGGGATCAAGTTATAGAAGCTATAGAAATTTCAAAATTTCCCGTTACCATAAGTGTTTTTGAAAACGATGGAAATTGTATAGAAAATGATATTCCTATTCCTCCTGAAGATGAAAAAATTTTTCTTAAGTTATCTATTTTTGAAGTTTTGAGCAAATTTAACGAAATAGACAAACGACTTATATATTTAAGATTTTTTAAAGGTATTACTCAATCAAAAATAGCTAAAATGCTTGGGATGACTCAAGTACAAGTTTCACGAAGAGAAAAATTTATTTTGAAGCTGTTAAGAGAAAAGCTTAAGTAATAAATTTTAATTTATAAGTTTTTAGATATTCTCATTAATTTGTGCAACCGGTGATTTACTCCGGATTTAGTTATAGGATTTTTGCAAAGTTTTGAAAGTTCATTTAAAGAAGCATAGGGATTGTTGAGCCTAAGTTCAGCAATCTCTTTTAAATTTTTAGGTAAGCTGTTAAATTTACCGAAGCGTTTTATTTTTTTTATTGATTTTATATGTTCGGAAGCGGTAAGAGCAGCTTTGGAAATATTAGCGGTTTCAAAATTAGTTGTTCTGTTAATATGATTTCTTACTTCTTTTACCATTTTCACTTGCATAAATTCCATTGCACATAGTTTGGCGCCTGTTAAGACTAAAAAATCAGTTATTTTTTCAGATCCTTTAATGTATACTAAGTATCGTTTTTTTCGTGATATAATCCCTGGATTTATATTTAGAGTTTTAAATGAATTAAATATAGACACTAAAAACCTTGCTAATTTTTCAGAAGATACGTTAAATTCTAAATGATAATCAACTTCCGGATTTGCAATATTACCACAAGAAAGAAAGATTCCTGATAAAAATTCTGCTTTTGAATTGTTTTTGATATTTTTTTTATAAAATTCGCTAAAATTTTTAAAGTCTAAGAAAAAGTTATTAAAAAAATTAACTTTAATTTTATAATTTTTTTTATTAAAGAAAATGCCAGATTTTATTGTATATTTAATTTTTTCAGGTAACTGTTCGGATATAGAATCAAGCAGATAACAAAGTCTTTTAGTTACATTTTCATTTTCATAAAAAATAGTAAGGGATTCTTTATAAAACTTTCCTCCAAAAATCAACATTGAACATAGTTGAGAACGTATTTTTTCAAAATCCTTGAATTCTAAAGCTGATAATTCATTTTTCACTTTACAAGTAAATGACATAACTTTATGACCTTTCGCTTTTATATTGAAATGTTTCCTAAAGTTTTTATTTCACATTCAAGCATTATACCAGTTTTATTGTAAACTTTTTCTTTTATTAATTTTATAAGATTGGATACATCCTCTGCGGTAGCGTTTCCGGTATTGATAATAAATCCGCTATGTTTGGTGCTTACCATTGCCCTGCCTATCGCTGTGCCTTTAAGGTTGCAGTTTTCTATTAATTCACCGGCATAATATCCTCCGACGGGACGTTTAAATATACTTCCGGCGCTTGGATATTCAAGAGGCTGTTTGTTTTTCCTTTTTAAAACAATTTGACGCATGTTTAATTTTATATCCTCATAAATTCCTTTATCAAGACTTATACTTATAGAAGTTATAATAAAGGGATTATCAGAATATAAACTTTTTCTGTAAGAAAGGTTCATATCATCTTGGCGTAATGTGCATGTTTTTCCATCTGGAGTGACATGATTAGCTTTAAATATTACATTAGAAATATCTTTACCATAAGCTCCTGCATTCATAAAAAGCGCTCCACCACAAGTGCCTGGTATTCCCCAAGCGAATTCAAGTCCGGAAAGTTCATTTTTCATTGCAAATACGCACGCTTTTCCTAAAGGCGCTCCGGCACCGCAGGTTATTAAGGTGTCATTTTCTTTTCTTATACATTTTAAATCTCCATCAAGACAAATAATTACTCCACGATATCCTTCATCTGAAACTAAAAGATTAGAACCATTTCCGAAAGTAAAAAATGGTATTTCATATTCATATATGTGTGTCAAAATTTCAATGAGGTTTTTTTCGTTGTTTACGTACACTATTAGATCCGCAGGACCTCCTATTTTGAATGAAGTGTATTTTTTAAGAGGTTCATTTATTAAAACTTTACATCCTAGTTTTGTAGATAAATTTATTAAAGATTGATATGGTGACAAAGTAATAACCTTATACCTCCTTTATAACTGATTTTGATAAATTAATTTATAAATATAACTTTTATTTTTAATTTATATGAGAAAAATAATAATTTAAAAACTGAATTTTTTAATAAATACGAACTACATATCTTGAAAGAAACACGTATGTTTTTTCAGATAAGCGTTAAACCTTTCATTACTGGAATTCACTATTAATTCCTCAGGAAATTCTATTTCTTCAAGCATATCAATAGCTTTTTCAAAGCGACCGATTTGCATACAAAAGTGAGCGTCTGAATTTACAACTATGGGAACTTTATATTTCTTGCAAATTATAGCTATTTTTTTACAGTTTTCATGAGAGCCTTTTCTAATTTTAAAGGAACTGTTATTTATTTCAACAAGTTTTCCCTTTTCTCCGAATACAGGTATTACTTTTTCGTAATCATAAAGATAGTCAGGTAGTCCGCTGTGGCCTATTACGTGAACGAGTGGATTTTCCGCTATTTTAAGCCACGTTTTTGTGCATTCATCAAAACTTTTATTGCCTTTAAATGCTATATCATGAATGGATGCAATTATCCAATCGAATTTAAATTTTCCTTTAAGATCCGGGAGGTCAAGATTTCCTTCAGAGTTTAAGACGTTTGCTTCTATTCCTCTTAGTACATTAACACCTTCTATGCTTTTAGGAATCACATTGAAATTTTCAAAATACCATGTTCCCGGAGGACTCGGCATAGTTCGTGCATGATCAGTTATTGCGATAGCATATAAACCTTGAGCTTTTGCTTCATGTACGTTTTCCATTAATGTACTGTAAGCGTGGGAGGAAGCTATTGTATGACAATGAGTATCAGCTATTATTTTCATTATTGGAAACGGTATATATTTGTTCCGTTTCTTTCACTTCCTTCTGATAAGTATGATTTATATATCCCAAATACATCTTTCCAGCTTTTCATTTTCAGGTTTTGGACATTCCATGCCTAAGTTTATA
This sequence comes from uncultured Clostridia bacterium, assembly GCA_944384825.1. Classification (GTDB taxonomy): domain Bacteria; phylum Bacillota; class Clostridia; order Oscillospirales; family Acutalibacteraceae; genus UMGS1491. The sequence continues at coordinate 86,025 of CALWUT010000005.1, read as the reverse complement.
AACAATTCTCTTGCGGCACTATACCCCAATTTTCTTTGGCGATTATTCATAGCGGCAACTTCAATAATTACAGCTAAATTTCTTCCCGGTCTTACTGGTATATCAATATATGGAACTTTAACGCCTAAAATTTGAGTGTACAAACACTCAGCACCCATACGATCATATTGTTTTTCGTCCTGCCAAGGCCCTAAGTTTACTACCATGTCTATTGTTTCTGTAAGCTTAACTGCTCCTATACCAAATATTCTTCTTGCATTTATTATTCCTATTCCGCGGACTTCAATAAAATGACGTATATTTTCAGGGGCGGTACCTATTAAAGTATTTTTAGGTATTTTTCTTATTTCTACTAAATCATCTGCAACTAATTTATGACCTCTTTTTAAAAGTTCTATAGCAGTTTCACTCTTTCCTACTCCGCTTTCTCCTACTAAAAGTATTCCTTCGCCGTGAACAGTCATTAATCCTCCGGGACGTGTTATACGAGGCGCCAAATGAAGATTTAAAAATGGGGTTAGGTCATTAGTGGTCTGAGCTGCAGTATCGGTGGAAGTTAATATAGGAATGTTATATTTTTTTGCTACTTCCAAGATTTCCTTTCTTGGCTGAATGTCATAAGTTATTATTAATACGGGAGGATGAAGAGAAAGGATTGCTTCTACGGACTTATAAATTTCTTCAGATGATAAAGTAGACAAAAAATGATTTTCACTTTCACCCATAATTATTATTCGTCCGTTATCGAAATTTTCCAGGGATCCAATAAGTTCCAATCCCATTCGGTTTATATGCGGCGATCTTATTTTAATTTCTTGAGGGTCTTTTGGCATCAGAGCTATTTCAAACGGTAATTCTTTTATGATATCTAAAAGAGTAACATAAAATTCTGAATTCATTTTGTATATCCTCTCTTTACGTTTTATTTTAAACTATGCTTAGAGAAAATAAAATTCTGATCGATTTTAAGCAGTATTTAAACCAAACGGTAGATTAAAAAATATTAATTACTAGTAATTTGACAAGCATATTAAGACTATATGTGCCAAAGAGAATTATATCATAAAAGATTATATTTAAATATAGGGAGTATAACTGTTAGTTTTGGATTTTCCTATAGTAATTACATAAGTTTTTTAGTGTGCAGCTATCGCAAAGAGGATTTCGAGCTTTGCATACTACTCTTCCATGTAAGACAAGTCTATGACAAAAGTCTATTGATTCTTTTTCAGGTACTATTTCTTTCATTATTTTTTCTATTTTAAGAGGATCTTTTGAGTTATGAAATCCCAAACGATTAGTTGCTCTTGAAAAATGAGTATCTACGATTATACCTGGTTTACGGTAAATTTCTCCGAGAATAAGATTAGCAGATTTTCTTCCTATTCCCGGAAGTGATTCTAAGTCTTTTTGATTGTTAGGTACTTGACCTCCAAAGCATGAAATTATTTTTTTACACATGTCAACTATATTTTTAGATTTGGTTTTATAAAGACCACAAGATTTTACGTATTTTTCTATTTCTGCAGGGTCGGCTTTTGCAAAATCTTCCACGCTTTTAAAAGCAGAAAACAAAGAAGGAGTAACCAAATTTACTCTTGCATCTGTACAGTGAGCGGAAAGTCGAGTGCAGATGAGTAGTTCTAATGGAGAGCTGTAAATAAGTGAGCAATTTGCTTGAGGGTATTCGTCTTTAAGTAAATTTATAACTGCCTCAATTTTACTGTTCATAATGCAGTCATCTTCCAATGCATTTAAGATAAATTGAATTTTATAATAACATTTATTGCTTCGCAAATCAAGAATTTATTGGTTAGGTCATGCACAAATTTGAAGAGAAAATCATAAAATTAAGGATGGACTTGATAAGTTGATTAACATTGTATTTAGAGATAGGTGGGAGAACTATAGTGTGGTTTACTGGAATTATTGAAGCAATAATAAATTTACCTTTTTTTATATTACATTTAACGTCCAAAAATTCCTTTCCGAGGCCTCTTTCTAAGAAAGAAGAAGAAGATTACATATGTCTTCTCAAACAAGGAAAAAAAGAAGCAAAAACTAAACTTATAAAACATAATTTAAGGTTAGTAGCGCACATATCGAAAAAATACAATTTTAAAAATATTGATTCTGACGATCTGATTTCTATAGGAACTATTGGACTAATAAAAGCTGTAAATACATTTAAGCCTGAAAGAGGAGTCAAGCTTTCTAGTTATGCTTCCAGGTGTATTGAAAACGAAATTCTTATGTACTTAAGAAATACCAGCAAATCTTCACTTGATATTTCTCTTGATGAACCTATTGATACAGATAAAAATGGAAATGCTCTTACTCTTATAGATACAATTGCGTGTGATAAATCTATAGCTGAGGAGATAGATGTAAAATTAGATATTCAAAAGTTGAATCGTCAGATTATTAAGCTTTTAGGTCCTAGAGAAAGAATAATTTTGTATTTAAGATTTGGTTTAAATGGCACAAAACCTCTGCCACAACGTGAAGTTGCGCGGAGGCTTAAAATTTCTAGATCTTACGTATCAAGACTGGAGAAGAAATCTATAAATATTCTTAAAGAATCATTTTTTTCATGATGGATATTTAGGTTGTCCATTTTTACGTTTCATCATTATTTCGTCAAATTCGTTAGGTGTTAATGGACAGCCTATACCAACCCATTCATTAATAAATGGAATTGAGGCTTCTCTGTTAGCATCATCTACTACGAAATTCATCATATTAATAACGAACCTTAAGGATTGATCATCACGAATTTTAAATAGTTTATAATCACTTTTACTAAATTTATTTTCTTTATTCAACTTAAATCGATTACTACGATGATTTCCGGAATATATGATTGCTTCTATGAGATCTCGGTCTTCTTCGGAGATTTTATAATTCTCTTTACCGAAATCGCTTTGGGCTTTTTTTAAAACAATTGTAGCTTCCATTATATGAGCCAGTTTTTTATTAAAATTTGGGTCTTTCTTATTAATACTTTTTTAAGATCATCTATCCATTTTTTAAATCTGTTTTTAACGTCTTCAATTTTCGCTGATTTTTTATCTTTCAAATTTGTTTCGATTTCGTCTTTCAAATTTCTAAATTCTTTCTCAAATTCTTTCTTCAATATTTCTTTAGCTCTATCAATAACTAACTTAGAATTCTTTTCAAATTCAGATTTACATTGCGATTCTTCTTCTTTATTTTTGCATTTTTCTAAATTTTCCATGTAAAAAGTTAATACTGATAAAAATGTATTTTCAGCTACCTTAATTATTTCATTATTTTTTTCACTTAAACGGATTATAGAATCAGATAAAAATTTAAATAAAAACTTTACATAATTTGGATACTTTATAGATACATAATCCTTCAGAATATCTTGATACTTTTCAAAACCTCCAAGTAAAGAATCGTCCAGTTCTTTTTGAAACTTCCGGCCTTCTTTACTTTTCATAAGGAGATCTTGGTCAAATGCTTTTGGTTTATTTTCAGTCTTGCTACTGAATAATCTTTTGAGTATAAACATAATATCACCTATAAAACATAAATTTATGTTAAATATATACTTTTTGGTAATATAAATCAAGTATGTAATAAATTTTCTGCCAACTAAATTGTAAGACAAGGATCTTTGTGGTACAATAATCAAAGAACAACACTTATATTAAGTTGGAGGCAATTTAAATGTGCGGAATTTGTGGATTCGTGGGAAGTACTGTTGACAAACCTAAAGTTATAGAAAAAATGGCAGATCTTATAACTCACAGAGGTCCTGATGATTCGGGATATTTCGTAGATAAAGACGTTTCAATGGGATTTCGTAGGCTGAGCATTATTGATTTGGATAGTGGTCGGCAGCCTATTTACAATGAGAATAATAATTTAGTTCTAACCTTTAACGGTGAAATTTATAATTATAAAGAAATAAAAGAGCAGCTGGTAAGCAACGGACATAAGTTTTATACTAATACTGATTCAGAAGTCTTAATTCATGGATTCGAAGAATGGGGAAAAGACCTTGTAAAAAAGCTGCGTGGAATGTTTGCATTCGCTATTTGGGACAGAAATAACAAAATTCTTTTTTTGGCTAGGGATCCTTTTGGAATAAAGCCTCTTTATTGGACAAAGGTAAAAAATAATTTTGTATATGCGTCAGAAATAAAAAGTATACTTGTATTTCCAGAATTCGAAAAAAAATTTAATTATAAAGCTTTAGATAATTATCTTTCGTTTCAATACGCAGTTCCCCCAGAGACTTTTTTTGAAGGTGTATACTGTTTAATGCCGGGGTATACCTTAACTTATAAACTAGGAAATATTGAAGTAGAAAGGTATTTCGAGCCTAGATTTGAGATAGATGAAAGTTTAGAATTAGAAACCGCTTCTAAAAAAATAGAGGAAACATTTAAAAACTCTGTAGACGTTCATAGGATAAGTGATGTGGAAGTAGGATGCTTTTTGTCTAGTGGAATAGACTCAAGCTATGTTTCTTCGTATTTTGAAGGTCAGAAAGCTTTTACCGTGGGGTTTGATTTTGGTGAAAAGTACAATGAAATTTCTTGGGCTCAAAATTTAGCAAAAAAAATAAATGTAAACCATTATTATAAAGTTATAACTTCTAAAGAATTTTGGTCTTCTATAAAGAAAGTTCAGTATTATATGGATCAACCACTTGCCGATCCATCGTGCATTGCTCTTTACTTTGTTTCAAAGCTTGCAAGTGAGCATGTAAAGGTAGTTCTTTCAGGCGAAGGAGCGGATGAGCTTTTCGGAGGTTACACAGTATATAATGAACCGAGAGTTTTTAAAATGTATCAAAAGCTACTTCCTCAAAACGTACGTACTTTTTTGTCTGATTTAGTAAAAAAAATTCCGTTTAGATTTAAAGGAAGGAGTTTTATAATCCGAGGAGAACATGATGTAGAACATAAATATATAGGTAACGCTCATATGTTTTCCGAAAGTGATAAGAAAAAAATCCTTAAATGTCCAGAAGTGGTAACTGATCCTTTAAATTTGTGTAAAGAATTATATAGCAAAGCTAAAAAATATGACGACGTTACCAAAATGCAGTATTTAGATATAAATATGTGGATGGTAGGGGATATACTCCTCAAAGCTGACAGAATGAGCATGGCTAATTCTATCGAACTTCGCGTTCCTTTTTTAGACAGAGAAGTTTTTAAGATTGCTTCAAAATTGCCTACAAAACTTAAAACTCCTAAAGAAAATACTAAGTATGCTTTAAGGAAAGCGGCGATGAAAAGACTTCCTGAAAGTACGGCAAAAAAAGAAAAGTTGGGATTCCCGGTTCCTACACGCGTCTGGCTTAGAGATAAAAAGTATTATGGTACTGTAAAAGAAGCGTTTAATTCTGAAACGGCAAAAAAATTTTTTAATGTTCCAGAAATATTAAAGCTATTAGAAGACCACTATTTAGGAAAATGGGATAACAGTCGGAAAGTATGGACTGTATATATCTTTATAGTATGGTACGAGCTTTATTTTAAAGAGATAGATTAATGGTTTATGTATTTTAATATAATTAAATGAAATTTTTATCCTTTTGAGTTATAAAATGGAGGAGAAAAAATTGGATTATAAGATATCACTTGGGTATTGGAATTCAGTGTTTGCAGTTCCGAGCGCTGTGGTAGATAAATACCTTGGAAAAATTACGCTTACTCAGATTAAAGTGCTGCTTTGGATTTTGAGAAACAGCGATAAAACTATAAATTTAGAGGAAGTAACCAAAAAACTTAATATAAAAGAAGAAGAGTTTGAAGAAGCATTTAAATACTGGAATGAACTGGGAATTCTTTCTGCTCATGAGTCTGAGAAAGCTTATGGTAAAATTTTAAAAATTTGTTCTTCAGCTTCTGAATCTGAGTCAAATTCAACTTTAAACTTACCTAGAAAGCTATTGACTTGTTACCAACGCCCTGAACTTTCACATATTGCTAAAAGAATAAAAAATTCAAAGGAAATATACTATATGATTCAAGAAGCACAAGTTGCTTTAAGACGTCCCATATCGAGTGGAGATAGTACTATTTTAATAATGCTTCATGATAATGAAGGACTTCCCATAGATGTAATATTAATGTTAATTCAGTATTGTGTGAGTATTGGAAGGAGTAATATCCGGAGTATTGAAAGGATGGGGATAGGCTGGGCGGCTGCAGGAGTGGATACAATTGATAAAGCGGAAAAAAAAATTCAAAGCTTATCGCATAATTCAGTTCTGTGGAAGAAGTTTGAGTGCATTATAAGTATTGAGCATAGGGCACCTTCATCTCAAGAAGAAGAAATAATTTTAAGATGGTTTGATGAATGGAAAATAGATGAAAAATTAATAAAACATGCTTATGATATATGTATAAATTCCAAAGGCAAGTACTCTATTCATTATATGGATGGAATTATAAAAAGGTGGCGCAGTCAAGGAATATCCACTTTAGAACAAGCTAAGATGTTTGTTCCAAATAAGATGGTCTCAGGTAAAAAGCATTATTCTAGAAATGAAGAGAATTCATCATATAGCATAGAAGAATATGAAAGCTATAGTATATTTGACGAAAAGTAAAATTCGAGGAGGTCAAAGTAAAAAAGTGGGATACACTCAAGAGATGTTTGAAGAAGCAAGTAAAAAATTATATCTTAGAAAGATTAGTGCTCAGAAAGAATTTGAAAAAAAACAAAAAATTCTTTACTCTAAAAGTTCGCGCGCCGCTGAAATAGAAAGTGAGTTAGCATTAACGGGAGTGAGAGCTGCGAGAGCAGTAGCTAAAGGAGGTAATGTTAAACTAGAGCTTTTACATCTTAGAGAAAAAAACGAATCTTTGAGGAAAGAATTAAGCTTCATAATTAATAAGTTAGGATTTCCTGATGGTTACTTTAAAATAAAATACTTTTGTTCTTTATGCAAAGACGATGGATTTATAGATGGAAAAATTTGCAGATGTATGAAAGAGCTTTTAAGAAAAGAGTGCTACAGGAAGCTTAATGAAACTTCTGTATTGTCTCTTTCTTCATTTGGAGCTTTTTCACTCGATTATTATTCCGAGGTTCCGTTGAAAACGGGAGGTTCTTCTCCACGGAAACGGATGGGTCTTATTCTAGATTATTGCAAAAATTATGCTAAGGACTTTAGTAAAGATTCTCCTAGCTTACTTTTTACTGGTAACACTGGACTAGGTAAAACTCATCTTTCATTAGCTATTGCCCACGAAGTAATAAATAAAGGTTACGGAGTTTTATATAATTCTGTTCAAAGTTTGGTTTCTAAGATGGAAAGAGAAAAATTTAAACCTAATTTAGATAGTTCCGATTTAGAAAAATGCTTTACAGATTGCGATTTACTTATAATCGATGATTTAGGTACAGAATTTTCTACTGCTTTTTCGAATTCTTGCATTTATAATATTATTAACTCTAGGATAATTAAAGCTAAGCCTACAATTATAAGTACAAATTTTACTATGAAAGAACTTGAAAAAACTTATTCTCAAAGTATGGTTTCAAGAGTAATGGGCAATAATATAAGACTTGAATTTTTAGGATCCGATGTAAGACAAAAACTTTTGAAGAAAAAACTAGGAAAAATTACGGAATCTATAGTTAATAAAAAATAAATCTTATGTAAGTAAAATTGAATAAAAAAACTAAAAAAAAATTTCATATTGCAATATATATATAAAAATAAAAAAATTGTAAATAAATACTTGACACAAAAGTAGTATAATGGTATGATTTAATCGTTGATGGTTAATAACAAGTGCTTTGACAATGAAAGTAAATGTAAATGAGTCAATATATGGATGTAAGAGTAGTTTTGTGGGAGCATAGCTCAGTTGGTTAGAGCACTTGCCTTACAAGCAAGGGGTCACAGGTTCGAGTCCTGTTGTTCCCACCAGTTTATTACATATGGCCCGGTAGTTCAGTTGGTTAGAACGCTAGCCTGTCACGCTAGAGGTCGACGGTTCGAGCCCGTTCCGGGTCGCCAGTATTTTTATAAATGTAGTAATAGAAATAGAAGTTTATGCATATTAATAATTAAATAAAGACAAGAATGTAGAATAAAAAAGTAGTGTTGCCTCTGTAGCTCAGTTGGTAGAGCAAAGGACTGAAAATCCTTGTGTCGATGGTTCGATTCCATCCGGAGGCACCAAGTGTGCGGATGTAGCTCATCTGGTAGAGCGCCACCTTGCCAAGGTGGAGGTAGCGGGTTCGAGCCCCGTCATCCGCTCCAATTTATATAATTGAGGCGCTATAGCCAAGTGGTAAGGCCGAGGTCTGCAAAACCTCTATCCCCAGTTCGAATCTGGGTGGCGCCTCCAAATAGATTAAAAATTATTTTGAATTTTGCTTGAAGGCATGTAAGTTTAGAGTTTTACATGTTAGGGTAAGGTTTAGTTATTTTTATACCCTTTTAATGAGGAGTTTTATTTTGAAATTATTAAATATTGGATTTGGTAATCTTTTATCGTTAGAAAAAATGGTTTGTGTTTTAACTTCTGAATCATCTCCCGTGAGGAGACTAATTCATTTAGCAAAAGATAAAAATATTTTAATTGACGCCACTTGTGGAAGAAAAACACAGTCAGTTTTTATTATGAATAGTGGACATGTTATTTTATCTGCTTTAACTCCTGAAAAAATTTTAAGTAAAGTAGAAAAAGAAGAACTTGAAAGTTTGAATTCTAATAACTAAGATTTTTGAAAAGAGTTTAATTTAAGATAATTTTTTATTCACGAAGAATTAGTTTAATAAGTATATATTTAGAAGCGTTTTTTCTGAAGAAAAGTTCGCTAATTATTTTAAAGGAGAGGAAACAAAACTTTATGGATAGTACTGATGACAGTAAGAAAGGGTTATTAATAGTAATCTCGGGTTCTTCTGGAGTAGGAAAAGGATCAATACTAAAAAAAGTTTTAGGGAGAAGGAAAAATTTAAAGCTTTCGGTTTCTTATACTACTCGTAAGCCTCGCGAAGGAGAAGTTGAAAGTAAAGATTATCATTTTTTAGATGAAAGTGAATTTTTAGAAATTGCCAGTAAAGGAGAAATGTTAGAATACGCTAAATATTGCGGAAACTATTATGGTACTCCTCTTAAGGCTTTAAATGAAGAATTAAATAAAGGAAATAACGTTATATTGGAGATAGAAGTACAAGGCGGAGAGCAAGTAATAAATAAAGTGGAGGATGTAGTAAGTATATTTGTACTGCCTCCTTCTTTAAAAGAGCTAGCTAAACGACTTTCAAAGCGTGCACTTGATTCCGAGGAAGTAATTTCTAAAAGAATTGCAAAATCTATTCAGGAAATAAATCTTTCTAAAAGATATAAATATGTAGTTATAAACGAATACATTGATGAATGTGCGAGCCAAATTTTAAAAATAATTGATGCGGAAACACTTAAGTTTCCTAGAATGAAATCAAAGATAGAGGAGATATTGAAAGATGAGTAAATTATGTGTAGCTGATATGGTAAACGGGAAAGCGAGTAAATTTCCACTCGTTGTAGCTGTTGCTCAAAGAGCACGGCAGATTACGGAAGAGCTTTCTCTTCACGGAGAAGAGATGTCTGAAAAGCCTGTAATGATTGCTTTCCAAGAATTTAAGAATCACAAGTTTGATATAGTTGAATCAGAGTAAGGGTTTGTTGTTAATTATTAACAAAAATTTCAATATATATATATTGACTATATAATATTTTTTGGTATAATTATTATTGTTCTTGATTTTTATAAAAAAAGAAAGGAATGATAAGTATGCCTAAAAAGTCAGAATTAGAATCCGTATGCGATATTATGGAGGAAAAAATTTTTAAACAATATGAAAAGTTAAGTAAAGGATCATACAAAAATATTTCTAAGTATATAAATGGTGCTTTTAATGCTAAAGCTTTTAAAAAAGCATTAGACAAATTTAGAAAAGGATCACCAAAAGTCGTTGGGTCATATAAAATTCATAGCTCAGCACCTATTGGTTTATCTGAATTAAATGCTATCGTATGTGCATAAATCCCTACGAGAATGCTTATGATGTCTCAGGAAATGTGTAAAGCATTACTGAAAAAAGATAAATGCACTTCAGAAGATGTGAAAGATTTAATTGAAGAGTTTAATAAATCTTCAAATTCTGAAAAGTTTAAAAAAGCAGCATACGTTCAAAAGGAAATTCAAGGTTATTGCCGTCTTTCTAAGGAAGATGATTTTAATAAAGAGTTTATAGAATGTTTACCAGATCTTTTACGTTTTTCTCGTCTTTTTTCTTCATATGCTAATAAAATAACGAAAGAAAATAACCTTGAAAAAAGAGTTGAAAAACTACAAAATGAAGCTTCCAAAAAACTTAATACTAGCGAAGAATTTCAAAAGTTAGTAAAGGAATCTTCAGACGAAGTAGATTTGGTGATGGGAGATATAAAGGATAAAAAAAATAAGCTTGAAGATTTAAATAAAAATTTAAATTTAAAAGATAATCAGTTGAAATCAAAAGTATCAAAAGGTTTAGATGTAGCAATTTAAAAAATAGATAAAGTGATTAATAAAATAAACAGAAATAAAAATCTGCAAATACAGTTAAGGAAATGTGGGAAGATATGATTGACGAACTAATAAAAAGCTTACGAAAGGCATATGACCATATTTCAGCAATATCGAGGATACAGTTTAAAAAGGACGATAAACTAAGTAAGTCCGAATTAAATACAATTGATACTTGTAAAAAATCTTTGAATACAAGCATAACTAAGTTAGAAGCATGCAAAAAATTGAAATAGAAGGAAAATAAACTTTGATTGCGAAAATAGCGGTGGAAAAAATAAATTTAAAAGCTGATAAATTATATAGTTATTTAGTACCTGAAGAGCTGCAAGGATCAGTAGAAGTAGGTAAGAGAGTAGTAGTTCCTTTTGGAAAGAACAACAAAAAACGTCAAGGATTAATTTTTGAGTTATCTCAACAAGAAGACTCAAAAGATATAAAAAATATATATGCAGTACTGGATAATGTACTGCATATTTCTGTGGAGATGCTAGATCTTGTAAAATGGATAAGAGAAAACTATTTCTGTTCGTATTACGAAGCGGTAAGATTAGTTTTGCCTGAGGCACTAAAAGGAAATTTAAAAAGTATAAAATACACTTTTAATGCTGAAATACTTAGTCAAAATCTTGAAGATTGGGAAAGAAATTTCTTTTTTAAAATTAGAACTTTAAAACGCAACTATTTTCGTCTAGAAGATCTTAAAAATTTAAATATCAATAGTAATTTGTTAAATAGACTTATAATTAAAGGTTTAATATCAGAAGAATTAACAATCTCAAAAATTCCAACGAAAAAAGTAAATAAATTTCTTAATTTAAATACCGATAAGAAATTTAATGAATTCAAACTTCCGAAGAAGCAAAAAGAAGTATGTGAGTATCTGTCTGCTTACAATAAAAAAATTACACTAAAAGAATTACGCAGCTTAACAGGAGTAAATACTTCAGTTATAAAATCACTAATAAAAAAAGGAATTATTTATGAAAGTGAGCAGGCAGAGACTGATGAATGCGTCTGCAATTCATTTAATGATGAAAACTTCTGCGAGGATGTTAATCTTAGTCGGGATCAGAGCTGTGTATTTGAAGAATTGCTTAATCTTTATAAAGAAGAAAAATATTGTGTATCACTTATTCATGGAGTTACTGGAAGCGGAAAAACACAGGTTATTTTAAAACTAGTTGATTACGTTCTAAAACTTAATAAAAACGCTATATTTTTAGTTCCTGAAATTGCTTTGACCACTCAGTTTACAGAAATTTTTAAATTAAAGTATAAAGATAAAATAGCTGTAGTACATAGCAAAGTCTCAGATAATGAAAAAGCAGATACATGGAATAAAGCTAAAAGCGGAGAAATTAAAGTGATATTAGGAGCAAGAAGTGCAGTATTTGCACCTTTAAATAATTTAGGACTTATAGTTGTAGACGAAGAGCATGAATCAGCGTATAAATCTGATAATACTCCTAAAATTGACGCCAGAGAAATTGCTAAATACAGATGTAAATACAATGACTGTATGCTGTTATTTTCTTCAGCTACTCCTTCAGTAGAAAGTTATTATAATGCATTAAAAGGCAAATATCATCTTTACAGTTTAAAAAACAGATATAATGATAATCAGCTTCCAAAAGTAAAAATAGTTGATATGAACAACGAAATAGAATTTAAATTAGGTATTCCTTTTAGTTTTGAGCTAATAAAATCATTGCAAACTACACTTTTAAAAAAAGAACAATCCCTTATATTGGTTAATAGGAGGGGATATAATACTTTTGTAAAATGTAAAGAGTGCGAAGAAGTGCAGAGATGTCCGCATTGTAGTGTTTCTCTTATTTATCATAAAGTAAGCGGCAAACTTATATGTCATTACTGCGGCTATTCCCGATGCTTTTCAGATAATTGTGAATTATGCGGTAAAGACAAGCTAGTTTACTTAGGATTTGGAACTCAGAAAATAGAATCACAGCTTGCCGAGTTTCTTCCGGAGGCTAAAATTTTGCGAATGGATTCGGACTTAGTAAATACTAGCAAATTCTCTCGTGAGAAAACTTTAAAATCATTTGAAAACGGAAAATATGATATATTAATTGGGACTCAAATGGTAGCTAAAGGATTTAATTTTCCTAAAGTTACTTTAGTGGGAGTACTTATGGCAGATCAGTTTTTATTTGAAAGTGATTTTAGAAGTTATGAAAAAGCGTTTTCGCTTATAACCCAAACAGTAGGACGCGCCGGACGAGGAAAAGTACCTGGAAAGGCTATAATACAAACTTTCACTCCTGAAAATCAAATAATAAAACTAGCTTCAGATCAAAATTATAGAGAATTTTTTGAAAATGAAATAAAAATTAGGAGACTTACGCTTAATCCTCCTTTTGCGGACATCTGTGTAGTGATGTTTACTGGTAAAAACGAAGAAAAAGTATGGAAAGCGTGCGTTCAATTTTTTGAAAGTCTTAAAGCTGCCGCACAAGACCGATATAACGATTTACCGCTTCGAATTTTACCTCCAACGTCTGCACTAATTAAAAAAATTTCTAACAGTTATAGATATAAAATAGTAATAAAATGCCGAAACAGCAAAAAATTTAGAGATATGATTCGAGAACTGATATTTGATTTTAAAAATTCATTAGGGATTTCAATTTCCGTTGACATTAATCCTACAGCGATTCTATAAATTTTGAACAAAGCTTTGCTGCATTTTTAGAAGACAAGTCTATAAAAGAATTAAAGTCATTAACTGACTTGTTGTTTGCACCGTCTGATATGGAACGCACTATTCCAAATTCCACTTTATTTAAAAAGGCAGTCTGAGCTATACTTCCCGCTTCCATTTCACAGGCCAGACCTCCAAATTCTTTTTTTAAATTTAAACGTTTTTCTAAAGAATTTACAAATTGATCTCCGGTTAATATAGTACCTTTTTCAAATGAGATTTGAGGAAAATCGTTTCTGAAATTTATTAATTTTTCCATAATCCAGGGGGTACATTTTATTTCGACAGAATTTATTCCGCTTATTTCTCCTTTTTTACGATGTGGAAATGCAGAAATATCAAAATCATGTTGAATTACTCCTGAAGCAATAACTAAATCGCCGATTTGTAGTTCTTCATTAATCGCACCAGCGACACCGACGTTTAAGATAAGTTTCGGTTTATAATTCAAAATCATAGCTTGGCAGCAAATGGCAGCATGAACTTTTCCGACATTACTAAGTGCTGCTACGCATTCTTTCCCCATTATTGAACCTACAAAAAAATTAAAAGGGAAACTTTGAATTTGTTTTACGTTTTTCATTAAGAGTAACATTTGATTGATTTCTTCTTGCATTGCACAAATAATACCTATCATTATTAACCACCTATTTTTTGATATTTTATGAATTTATAACTCAATAGTTCACATAATAACTTTATCAGCTTTGATTTATGTATTTTATTAATGTAAGTAATGTTGGTTGTTTATTTTTATTAAAGGGAGAGATAAATGTGGAATACTTGAATGCATTTTTAGTAGGAGGCATAATATGCGCTCTAGCTCAGATACTCATTGACAAAACCAATATGACGCCTGCACGAATTTTAGTTTTACTGGTAGTACTAGGAGTAGGTCTTACTGCCATCGGAGTATATGAACCTTTAGTAAAATTTGCAGGAGCAGGAGCTACGATTCCTCTATGTGGATTTGGATATTTAATGGCTAATGGAGTAGTTGAAGCTATACGCAAACAAGGAGTTCTAGGAATAATTAGCGGAGGGTTAACTGCTGGAGCAGCGGGTATTTCTGCGGCAATTTTTTGCGGGTACGTTGCTGCGCTTTTCACCAAATCCCAGGATAAATTATAACTTTAATAAAAACTTTTAATCCAAAATAAAGTTCAGTCTGTATGAAATTAACCTTTAAGGACTGAACTTTATTCTTTTACTTGTTAATATACAATACGCTTTGTATAATATTAATAAAAGAATTTAAGGAGAATTAAAATTTGAAAGATTTATCAAATATAAACGTGATTAAACAAATTTTGTTGGAAAATGATTTTAAATTTTCAAAAAGTTTAGGCCAAAATTTTATAACTAATTCTTCAGTATGTCCAAAAATGGTGGAAGCGTGTCTGATTTCTCCAGAAGACGGAGTTATCGAGATAGGTTCAGGAATAGGAACTTTGACGGTTTGTCTTGCTGAAAAATTTAAGAAAGTATTAGCAGTTGAACTTGATAAAAGGCTTATTCCCGTATTATTAAGTAATTTAAGTTCATTTAATAATACTAAAATTATTCAAGCGGATATACTGAAAGTTAACATTGAAAAACTTATAAAAACTGAATTAATCGACTGCAAAAATGTAAGCGTATGTGCTAATTTGCCTTACTATATAACTTCAGATATTATAATGTACTTACTTGAAAATGAATTTAGTATAAATTCTATAGTCATAATGATTCAAAAAGAAGCTGCGAATCGTATATGTGCCTTGCCGGGCGACAGAGCTTCCGGTGCTATAAGTATAGCAGTAAGATATTTTGGAAACCCTGAAATACTTTTTGACGTTAAAAAATCTAGTTTTATTCCCATACCGAAAGTAGACTCATGCGTTATAAGAATAAAAATAAATAAGAATATTTCAAAAGACATTAAAAATAAAAAAATTTTTTTTAGGTTAGTTCGTACTGCATTTTCTAAGCGTAGAAAAAACTTATTAAATTCCTTAAGCTCCGGATTGTTAATCAGTAAAGAAAAAACAACTGAAATTTTAAACCTAGCGCATATAGATTCAAATTTAAGAGCTGAGAATCTTAAAATGGAAGATTGGACTAATCTTTCAAACTTAATAACGGAAAAGTTAAATTGATTTATTTTTTCTTAATTTTTTAAAGAAAGAAGAAAGAATTTCCGAACATTCCTCTTTTAAAATTCCGTTTACAATTTTAGGTATATGGTTATAAGGCAATTCGAATAAATTTATAATTGAACCACAAGAACCTGCTTTAGGATCTGAAGTACCATAAACTAATTTAGAAATTCTAGAATTTATGATCGCTCCTGCGCACATAGGACATGGCTCTAATGTTACATATAAAGTACATCCCGTCAAACGCCAGCGATCAAGTTTTTTACAAGCTTTATTTATAGCATCTATTTCAGCATGTAAGAGTGCGTTTTTAAGAAATTCTCGTCTGTTTCTGCCTGTAGATATAATTTTGTCTTGGTGCACTAAAACTGCTCCAATAGGAACTTCCAATTCATCTTTAGATTTATTGGCTTCTTCCAGTGCTAAACGCATAAATTTACGGTGTTCGGAATTGTCCATTTAAAAAATCCTTTTATTTAATATAATTTAAAATTTTCATACTTCAAAGTAATCTTTATTAACCTCTATAATACATTCATATCCTGGTTCTATTTTTTTCAGGCTTAAAGCAATTGATTTGGATATTTCAGAGTCTTTCTTATCTATATTATATGGTACTGATATTTGAAAAATTAGTGTCGGAGAATTACCGGGAACAACTCTTAAGTCATAAACTTTAGCATCCTTATGAATTAGCTTTACCAAAGTTGAAAGTTTATCTCTCATGTCATTAACTATCTTATCGTCAGTTACTACTGGATCCATATGAATTATAGCTTGGCATTTAAATTTACTTTCAAGCTTTTTTTCAAGTTCATCTATTGAATCGTGAAGATCCATAATATTTTTATTTGCCGAGACTTCTGCGTGAAATGATATTGAACTTCTTCCGGGTCCGTAGTTGTGAACTGCAAGTTCATGTATACCAAGAATATTGGGGAACATATTAACTGTTTCTTTAATTTCTTTTATCAGTTCCGGAGCAGGAGAAGATCCAAGAAGAGGGTTTATAGTTTCTTTTAACATTTTGATTCCTGTATATATTATGAATGCAGCTACTCCTATTCCTAAATATGCGTCTATTGATACTCCTGTAAAGTAAGTTATTATCATACCTATAAGAATAGTCAAAGTTATGATAGCATCTCCCAAGCTATCAAAGGCGGTAGCTTTTACGGCAGTTGATTCCATTATACTTCCTATTTTTTTATTAAATGCTCCCAGACAAAGTTTAATAATCATAGAGGATATAAGAATAATTATGGGAATTATTCCGGAAGTAACAGATTCCGGACTGAAAATGTTTTCTATTGATGATTTAATAAATTCAATTCCCATAAATATTATAGCGATTGAAACTATAAACCCTGAAATATATTCGATTCTTCCATAACCGAAAGGATGATCTTTGTCAGCAGGATTATTAGATGTTTTAAAACATATAAGTGTTACTATAGAAGAAATTGCGTCGGATAAGTTGTTAAAAGCGTCGGCCATTATTGCTATTGACGAAGTTAACATTCCGGCAAAAAATTTACTTATTGATAACAGTAAATTACATATAATTCCTACTATTCCACTAAGCATCCCTAAACGCATTCTTACTAATGGATCATTAGAATTTGTATTTCTAGGAATAAATTTGTATATTAAAAAGTTAATCATATTATATGTCGTAGGATTAAGTCCTACTTCACCTCCGGAGAAATTAATTATCTTGCTGCCCGAAGGAATTCTACCATATTTTTTATTTTTTGTTAAGCACAGTATTTACATTAAGATTTTTTGTTTTCATTGGTTTTTTCAAATTTTTTCTTAGATATAATGGTTTTAATGGAAAAATAAATTGCTATTCCCGCACTAACTGCTAAAAACGTAACTGTTATGTAAGTTCTGAGGTTTGAATTTTCATTATTGTCGGTTGATATAGTATTTTCGGGTTTTGGTTCAGAGTTACAAGTTTCCAAATTTGCTTCCTTTACTTCGCTTTCTTTTTGATTATCTTTATCCAGAAGTTTTGGTTTACTAACTTTTTTAGAACTGGTATCATGATTTCGGGACGCTTCCGTTGACTTACTTTTATGCTTTGAATTTTTACTCTTGTTTTTACTTTTGTTTTTGTTCTTGCTTTTTTCAGCTTTCGGAGCGTTAGTAGTGTTATTTTCACTTTTAATGTTTACTTTGTTATCATGTTTGTTAGACTCATGTTTTGGTTTATCTTTTCTGTAAACTTTTACATTATAAGTATTTTTTAGTTTTAACTTAGGATTTGAAACAGTTATGGAAAAGTCAGTATATTCACCGGCGGGATTTAATTTACTGCGACTTATTTTTACTTTTAGATCTTCCATCATAGGATCAACATCGAAATCAATATATTTTATATAGTGTTCTACATTCATTTCATAGTCAAAGACTTCCGGATTAAAGTCAGGAAATAAAATTCCTGCATCGGGTGTTAGATTTTTGATTTTACATTTATCTAGATCCGGATTACCGGCTAAAGATACAATTTTAGAATTAATCGGTTTTACATCATTTGTATCTAGGTTTATGAACTTTGATTCGATTAAAGTTTCGCATTTAGGTGCAGTATTTTTTACGGAAAATATAAATTCAAGAGATTCAGATTTAACTTTTCTAGATCTTCTTTTGATAGGTTTACCTTCAGGACGATAATTTATTTCCAGTAGGTTTTCAGATTTTTCAAGGTGAAGGTCTTTCTTTTTAAAAGCTCCTTTGTAATTGAATTTTTTATATTTAAGCTTACTTTCATCAAACGTTACTTGTATTTCATAATTTTTATTGAATTTTTCTTTAAGCTCGGAGTTAGAACCAAGGTCTAGATGTAAAGAAACCAATTCATCTGAGTTTAGAGGCTCGTTAGTTAAACTTTCTGCCTCAGCAGCTGAAACGGAAATTACCAATAAAATCGTAGAGATTAGTACAGAAACTGTATTTCTTAAAAAATTACCAATCATAATTACTCGCCTTTCCATAAAATAAAATTATTGTTAATGAATTTATTAATTAAAAAATTCACATTAACTTAAAGGGGGATTTAAATTAATTGGAAAATTTTATTAGCTCTATCATCTTAAATATAAAAAGTCATATTTTAGGCGTGGTTGAAGCGATAGTGTTACTTTTAATAGGCTGGTGGAGCATAAATAAGATATCTAAAATCTCTTTAGTGTTTTTTCATAAAGCAGGCGTGGACACAGGTATTACATCATTTTTAAATTCTTCTTTAAAATTCTGCTTAAAAGTAATACTTTTAGCAGCGGTCATGAGCTGTGTAGGATTTGATGTTACTTCTATTCTTACTGCAATCGGAGCTTCGTTTATCGCTGTAGGAATTTCACTTAAAGATAGTCTATCTAACTTTATAAGCGGAATGGTACTGATAGTAACTAAACCTATACATGTAGGAGATTTTATAGAATTCGAAAAGTATTCTGGAACTGTTGTAAAGATAGAAATGCTATTTACTACTTTACAAACGGAGGAAGAAGATAAAACAGTTATAATACCTAATGCAAAACTTATTTCCAATAGCATTGTTAGAAAAAGTAGGTATAATCTTTCGCGGTTGGAGTTCAAGTTATTACTGAATAAAGATGTACAAGAGAAAGAAATTGACAGATTTCTGCGTAAGGAATTTCTGGCTAATAATTACGTATGTCAACTTCCCGCTCCGGAAATAAAAATTGAAAAAGATGAAGATAATAAAATTTTTCATATTGTAGTTTGGTGCCAAGATAGACATCTTATTAAGACTAAAGAGAATATCGAGAAAGTTTTGGATAGAATATCGATTAAATGTAAAAGCTTAGATGAAGACATTACATAATTAGCTAATAAAATTTACTAAATATTAGTATAACATAATTTTAAATGTATTTCAATAGAAAGGGTGAAAGATAATTAAAATAAATACTTTTTCTGCCGGAGTAGTCCCAGGAGGACTAAGAGATAAAAAAGAAATAAAAGTACTGATTTGTTACATTATGGATAAGATTAATGTTCCAATTAAAAAAAGTGACATTACTCTCGTACTTCAAACTAATGGTTTAGCAAATTATTTTGAAGTAAGCGAAGCATTTTGTGAAATGATCTCAAACGGAAGTATAAAAGAGCACTCTGAAGAAGGATACTTAATTACTACTCAAGGAAAAATAATTGTAGAAGAATTGGAAAAAATTATTCCTAGAGCTGTACGGGATAAAGCGTTAACAGCAGTAATATCTTATTTAGAAAGGATTCGCTCTGAAAAGGAAAATAAAGTTATAATTCGGAAAAATGACGTAGGGTTTACAATAACATGTATTATTTCTGATAATTCTTTCGAAATGTTGAAATTAACCCTTTATGCTCCAAATAGAGATATAGCGAATAGTATAAAAGATAATTTTTACGAAGATCCAAGTGAAATATATAGTAAAATATTGTCATTACTTACAGAATAATTTACTTTATAAGATATTTAAGTTTAAAATAAAACTCAAAACTATTAAACTTGACAGTTATATACGTTAGTATTTATAATATAAAAATATAATAATGGTAATATTTTCGGGAGGTGTATAAGTTTAAATTGGATAAAAAAGATATTAAATCCATGTTTTTTGAAGAAATTTTTGAAGATATGTCGAAAAAATTTATAGAATCATATAGAGTATGTCAAGTATACGATTGGATTACTAAAGGTACAGCTTCTTTTGATGATATGACAAATTTACCTAAAGCGCTTCGTGAAGAATTAAAACTTAGTTATCGTTTTTTAGGAGTAAGGATAAAAGAAAAGAAAGTTTCTTTGGATTCTACGGTAAAATATTTATTTAGTTTATATGACGAAGAAGTTATAGAAGCTGTAATTATGAAATACAAACATGGTTATTCAATGTGCATTTCAACTCAGGCGGGATGTAAAATGGGATGCGCTTTTTGTTCAACGGGTAAGGGAGGGTTCTCTAGAAATTTGTTTCCAAGCGAAATGATATCTCAAATTGAAACTGCTCAAAGAGATTTGGGTATTAAGATATCAAATGTAGTTTTTATGGGAATGGGAGAACCTTTGGACAACTATTCAAACGTAATAAAATTTTTAAAACTTATAACCTCTCCGGATCATTTAAATATAGGTGCAAGACATATTTCTCTTTCCACATGTGGAATTGTAGATAAAATTTACTCTCTAGCAAGAGAAAAGCTTCAGATAACTCTTTCAGTATCTCTTCATGCTCCTAATGATGGAATAAGAAGCAAAATAATGAAAATAAATAATAAATGGGGTGTAAATGAATTAATCGCTTCATGTAAGCACTATACTCAACAAACCAATCGGCGTATTTCTTTTGAATATGTTATGATTAAGGACGTAAATGATTCTTTAGATAGTGCAAATGAACTTGGAAAACTTTTGCAAGGAATGCTCTGTCATGTAAATTTAATTCCTTTAAATAATTCTTTAAGCTGCGAGTGGCAAACAAGCTCACCTAATGATATATACAGATTTAAAAATGTACTGGAAAAATACAAAATTAATGCGACAGTTAGAAGAACGTTAGGAAAAGATATTAACGGTGCATGTGGTCAGCTTAGGTACAACCGCACTCAAATAG
Organism: uncultured Clostridia bacterium; assembly: GCA_944384825.1. Lineage (GTDB taxonomy): Bacteria > Bacillota > Clostridia > Oscillospirales > Acutalibacteraceae > UMGS1491. The sequence continues at coordinate 64,975 of CALWUT010000005.1, read as the reverse complement.
GAGGTTAATTTAAGTATATGGAATTTTACAGTAGAACTGATATTGGTAAAAAAAGGAAAAGTAATCAAGACGCTGTAGCCGGACAATTAATATCTCCTGCGTTAGCTTGGAGCGTAGTGTGCGACGGCATGGGTGGAAATAATGGTGGAGATATAGCAAGTAATATAGCAGTAGAAGAGATTTCAAAATATATGAGTGAGCTTCTTAAAGATAAAAAAAATAGTGAAGAGATTAAAAGATTAATGGAGTATGCTATTGAATGCGCTAACGCTGAGGTATTCAGTAAGTCTCGGCAGGATGATACTTTAAGAGGAATGGGAACTACAGTCGTACTGGCGATAGTAAGTAACATGAAGCTGCAAATCTTTCACGCGGGAGATAGTCGGGCATACGTCATTGGAAAGCGTGGAATAAAGCAAATAAGTGTTGATCACTCGATGGTTCAAGAAATGGTGGATAGCGGAGAAATTACTGCTACAGAAGCACGAAATCATGCACAAAAAAATATTATTACTCGCGCTCTCGGCGTAAATGACAACATTAAATTAGATTACAATGAAATGCATTTAGAAAACGGAGATATATTAATGCTTTGTACGGATGGTCTTTCTAATCATCTTGAAGACTATGAAATTTATAAATTTTTTTGTAAATATAATCTTGATAAAATTCCAAAGATATTAATAGACGAATGTAATGCACGAGGCGGAAATGATAATATCACAGTATCAATAATTAAGTGTGATGGTGAAGATCAGATTTAATTATACTTAAAAACCGGGATAGGAGAGAAAAAGCTTGGATAAATATACAGGAAAAAGATTGGATGCTAGATATGAAATACAAGAGTTAATTGGCGTAGGAGGTATGGCGGTTGTATATCGGGCTTACGATATTATAGAAGATAAGATTGTAGCTATAAAAATCCTTAAAGATGAATTTTTAGGAAATAGAGAGTTTGTGCGTAGATTTAAAAATGAATCTAAAGCCATTGCAGTTCTTTCGCATCCTAACATAGTTCAGGTATATGACGTAAGCTTTGGAACAAAAATTCAGTACATTGTAATGGAATATATAGACGGGATAACTCTTAAAGAGTTTATCTCCAGACAAAAAGTCATAAATTGGCATGATGCACTTTATTTTGTAAATCAGATTTTGTCGGCGCTCCAGCACGCTCACGGAAAAGGTGTAATTCATAGAGACATTAAACCTCAAAATATTATGCTTTTAAAGGATGGTACAATTAAAGTAACTGATTTTGGTATAGCGCGTTTTTCTAGAAATGAAACTCAAACTATGACGGATCGTGCAATAGGATCAGTACACTATATCTCGCCTGAACAAGCAAAAGGAAGCGTAATTGATGAAAAAGCGGATATTTACTCCGTAGGAGTAATGCTTTATGAAATGTTAACCGGTAAGCTTCCGTTTGAAGCGGATAATGCCGTGTCGGTAGCTATTATGCAAATGCAAACTAAACCCAGTCCTCCGAGAGAAATAAATCCGGATATACCGCAAGGACTTGAAGAGATAACTTTACGTGCAATGGAGAAAAATCCTGCAAATAGGTATTCAAGCACAGATGAAATGATTTCAGATCTTAAAAAATTTCAGGAAGATCCAACTATACATTTTGGCTATAAGTTTTGTGTGGATGATAATCCTACTAAGTATATAGATAAAGTAGGGGATGTGACTCGCTCTAAATCTGATTATGGTGACAATTTCAATAAAGAAGAAGAAAAAAAGCGTACAAAAGCAGGAGTTATTGCAGGAGGAATAGCGGTAGCAGTAGGATTATTTGCTTTGATATTCGTTTTTGCTGCATGGTTTAATTCTTGTGGAATGAGTAAAGCAAAAGATGTTGATGTTCCAAATCTCATTAACATGAAGCTTTCTGATGTACAAAATAATCCGGATTATAAATTTATTTGGAAAGTTGAATCAGTATACGATGGTTCTAAGCAAGAAGGTATAATAATTGATCAGGATCCTCTTCCGGGTTCAAAGAAAATTAAAGAAGGCGCAACCATATCGTTGAAAGTAAATAGTTTTGGAGTGTTAATTACAGTACCATCGGTCAAAGGTATGACAGAAGAAGTAGCAAAAAGTAAAATATCCAATCTTGGACTTAAGTGCGAGGTACTCACTATAAATAGTAGCGATACTGCGGAAGGATTGGTATGTAATGTGGATCCCCGAGAAGATACGAAAGTAACTGCCGATACTACTATAAGACTCTATATAAGTAAAGGACCTGCTGAAGAAAAAATAACTGTACCCAACGTTATAAATAAATCTCTGGAAGTCGCTAAAAACGAACTTACATCTGCAGGATTAAAAGTAATAGACAGCGTAATTTATGAAAACAGCGATAAAGAAAAAAATATAGTCATTGCAACTGATCCTCTTCCGGGAGTTACAGTTTCAAAAAATACACAAGTTAAAATTACAGCAAGTTCAGGAGTAAAGAAAGAAAGGACAATTGAAGTACTGGTAGACTTACCAGCAGAAGTAGAGTATGAAATAACAGTATCATCTTATATTAATGGAGTTTTTGATTCTTCAAAGAAAGTAATACCTGCTTATAATGGAACTTATACAGTGTATGTAAAAGGAACTAGTGGCAAAAAAACACTTAATGTTAATATAGATGGTTCTCAATACAGAGTTTATGAGGTTGATTTTGATCTTTCATCCAACAATGTAAAGAAAACAAAATCTTTTGACTATAAAGCTAAAGCATCTGCTATGATTCAGGAAAGAACAGCCGAAGAGGAAGATGAAGACGATGAAAACGTCCAATATGGAAATAATTTATTAAACTGAATTTATAATTTATTTTTAAAGTAAGAGGTGTAAGTATTGTGGATAAAATAATTATTTCAGGAAGAAAGAAACTACATGGAAAAGTTTCTATAAGCGGAGCTAAAAACGCAGCTTTGGCAATACTTCCTGCGGCTGCACTTTCCGATGGAGTATGCAGAATTGAAAATGTACCTAATATTAGTGACATTACACTTATGTGTAAACTTTTGGAAAATATTGGTGTTAATGTAAAAATGCTAAATAAAAGCACTATAGAAATTGATCCTGGAAATATGAGATGCGAGGTGGCCTCCTATGAGATTATGAGAAACATAAGAGCTTCTTGTTATCTTTTAGGTGCACTTCTCGGAAAGTTTAATGAGTCTAAAGTTTATTTACCGGGAGGCTGTGATTTTGGGATTCGTCCTATAGATCAGCACCTTAAAGGTTTTAAAGCATTGGGAGCAGACTACTCTTTAGATGCAGGGATGGTCCAAGTAAGATGTGATAAATTAACGGGAAGCAATGTATATCTGGACGTTGTATCAGTAGGAGCAACTGTAAATATACTTTTAGCAGCTGTGAAAGCTGAAGGTCTTACTGTCATAGAAAACGCGGCAAGAGAGCCGCACATTGTGGATTTAGCTAACTTTTTAAATTGTATGGGTGCTGATATAGTTGGAGCAGGAACGGATATTATAAAAATAAGAGGAGTAAAAACTCTTAGCGGTACAAATTACTCAATAATTCCCGATCAAATAGAAGCAGGGACTTATTTAACAATTGCTGCTGCTACAGCAGGAGATATTACTATTGAAAATATAACTCCCAAGCATTTGGAGTCTATTACGGCAAAACTGAAAGAGATAGGAGTGGAAATTTATGAGTATGGAGATTCAATTAGAGCTAAAGGAAACGAAGATTTAAAAAAGTGCAATGTTAAAACAATGCCACACCCAGGATTCCCTACTGACATGCAACCTCAAATTACGTCGCTGCTTTCTAGAGCTGTAGGCACAAGTATTGTAAATGAAGCAGTTTGGGATAATCGATTTAGATATATAGAAGAACTTCGTAGAATGGGAGCTAATATTTCAGTAGACGGAAGGTTGGCAGTAATCGAAGGAGTAAAGGATCTTATCGGAGCTCCGGTTAAAGCAACTGATCTTAGAGCAGGAGCTGCTTTAGTTATTGCAGGTCTTTCAGCTAAAGGAAAAACTATAATTGAAGATATCAAACATATTGAACGCGGTTATGAAAATATGGTAGAAAAACTTCAAAGTATAGGTGCAGAAATTTCTAAGATCAGGGAAACTGATACTCAAGAAGAAGTAGGTTAACATAAAAAATTCAAGAGAAAGGAAGAATAAATTATAAAATTTTATCCTCTTTTTAGTGGCAGTAAAGGAAATAGCACTTATATAGAATTTTCTTCTGGTGAAGGTCTTTTAGTGGATGCGGGTAAAAGTTTTAAACAAATAGAAGTAAGTTTATCAAAAAAAAATATAAATATAAACAAAATAAAAGGCATACTTTTAACCCACGAACATATAGACCATATTTCCGCTTTAAAAACTCTGCTTCAAAAATGTAGTTTAAAAATATATACTTCCCAAGGTACTTTAGAGCATCTTAGATTTAAAGGAATAATAGATAAAAAAACAAAAGTTCAAATAGTTTCTGAAGACAGAGAATATGAAATAGGATTTGCATTGGTTTGTCCATTTTTACTTCCTCATGACTGTAAGGAAGGTTTAGGATATGTAATAACCTCTAGTGAAGGAGAAAGATTAGCTATATGTACTGATCTTGGTTATATACCTGAAAAAGTCAAAAGTTCGTTAAAAGGATGTAGTAATGTAATAATTGAATCCAACCACGATATTATGATGTTGGAGAATGGTACTTATCCTTATAGTGTAAAAAGACGGATTTTATCGAATTTAGGTCATCTTTCTAACCAAACATGTTCTGAAATACTACCATTTTTAGTTGAAAACGGGACTAAAAATATAGTACTTTCTCATTTAAGTTTTCATAACAATTTACCTAATCTTGCTTTAGAAAGCGCTTATTATGCTTTACATAATTATGGTATACGTCCTCATTTAGACGTTTCTGTTTCTGTAGCTCCTATTTGTAGTTAATATAATAAGTTTGATTTGAAGTAAAAATTAAAAAATATGAATTAAAAATTAAAAAAAATCAAGTCAAACAAAATTGTTTAACCTACTCTATAAGTGTATGATAAGTTTATAATTATTATTTCTTTTAATATAAATCCCTAAATTTATTTTAATAAAAAATCCAGCAAATTATAGCTGGATTTTTTTACGTATCGTATTGGTATTAAATTATAAATCAAAAAAGAATTAGAATTTGCTAATATTTTAAAAATCAACTATTTCATAAGTTTCAATTACGTCTGTGTTAATGCCCATTAATTGTGCATATCTTTCAGCATTTTTTAATGTATAAAATGTACCCATTAACTGATTATAATTATCAATAACGTCATATCTTATTGAGAAATATTTTCGTATTACTTCAGGCGCAACACAAGGATGCCACTTACCTTCTGAGTCTGTATTTTGTATAAAGAATTTTTCAGCCATTGTTCCTTTTGCAATTTTTGGAATTACTTTAAATATTTCTCCGCCTGATACTTTCTCTAATTCTTTGGTGTTTAATTTTCTTAACATTTTTACCATCCTTTTTATTTTTAAATATGCAATATTTAACTGCAAATTTAATTCTAATTTAATAGATCTGATTTGTCAATTTTAAAATTATCTAGTGATATAAAAATCAGAACAATACACTAAACAAAAAAGATTAGTAAAAATAAAATATACAGATCATAAATATTATTTTTGTAATTTACCATAAATTTTATAAAAAACAGTTCCAAATATTATAGCTAGGTAAAAAGTTATAGCACGACATATTAACATAGCACTAGCTAATTTTTGGGGAGTTAAATAGTCCCTAAACATAATAAGAAAAGATTTTTCAGCAGTACCTGCAGATCCGGGAAGAGGAGTAAAAGAAGAAATAGTATTTGTCAGCATTTGACTAAAGATTGATTCTGGAATTTGAGCTTTGACTTCTCCAAAAGCTTGAAATACAAAAAATGGAATTAATAGTATTGCCGACAGCTGCATAAATGTATAGAAGGACAGTTTAACGTTTAAAAGTTTATTTTTTGTAATTGTAGAATTTATTTTTACAAAAAAGTCTAACTTAGAGTCTATGCCATTTAAAATTTTCTTATAATCTTTTATTATGCGAATTTTATTAAGAAGATGCAGAAAAAATTCTACTATTTTTAAAGTGAAGCGTTTATTAGTGGAAAACAAGAACAATGCAAATATGATTGATCCTTGAAATATAATGCCTATAATAAGAGCAGCTATATACTCTTTAGGAAGATTTTTTACTTTTTGAAAAGAAAATATTATTGATATAAATAGATATATTAAGAATGTAGTCTGATATATAAAAAATTTTTTAGTAACTATCGAAAGTGCAGTACTTTTATCTATATGCCTTTTAGTGAGTTCTAAAACTTGAATTGGTTGTCCACCAACGCCAAGAGGAGTAAGGAGAGTAAAATACTGTCCTATTACACTTATTCCGAATACCACAAACTTTTTTTGCCTTTTTGTATTTGGAGTAGAATTTATTATTTTATATAGTACTAGACTATCAAAATACCATGAAATTATAAGTAAAGAAGCTGCTAATATAATAAATAATGAATTTAAAGAAGGGAATAAATTAATAAGGTTGAAGAGATTGTTATCAACAACACAAAAATACACTAAGATTCCAAAAGAGACTAATATTAAAATTATATTAAATAATGATTTTAGCTTTTTCCTGATAATTTTCTTTCTATTATCGGAATGTGACGTATTAGTTGGTTTGGATTGTAAATTAAAATTTTTCATAGGATTATTTTTTCCGGAAAAATTCTAATTATTACTAGTAAATTTCAATGTTTTGAATTTTTTATTTTGTTTTTATTGTTTGTAGGCTGTTTAACAGGATACGGAATATCTATAGGAGTCTGCTGGATTACAGGTTTAAAGTCGTTGCTTACAAAATAATCAATAGATTTTTTAGCGGCCGATATATTATCTATAAAACCTTTAAAATTTGATGCTTTTGCATGTAAGCATAGGATATAATAGTAGCTTACGATTTTAGATTTTTGAGCGTATACCCACACATGATTATTGTATTCTTTATAAACGTCTACCATTTCAAAGAAATTTCTGATTACTCCAAGTGATCTTATGAAATCGTTTATCTTGGTGACGTTGATAGAATGCAGGATACTTGATTCTCGGCTACTATAGTTATATAGTACCTTACTTAAAAACACTATTTTTTTAGAGTAGTAAAATAGTTTAGGAGATATAGATATATCTTCAAAATACATCTTATCGAATTTAATATTGTTATTAAAGAAAAGTTCTTTTTTAGTTAGTTTATTCCAGACAAAATAATGTGTTCCTATATCCAGAATAAGTTTTTTCAGAGCTTTTGTTTTAGAATAAACGCCAGGAAATGAATGAATTGGTATAAATACGCTTATATCTTTTTCGGGGTAGTAAACATTGAAATTACAGCATACCATATCTGCTTCATTTTTTCTCGCAGCTTCATATAAACATTCTAAAAAACTCGGTTCAATGTAATCATCACTATCCATAAAAGCTATGTATTCACCTTTGGAAACTTTTAACGCGGCATTTCTTGCATCTGCAGGTCCGCTATTTTTCTGATTGATGAGTACAAAATTTTTATTTTTCTGACAAAATTCTAATATTATTTTAAGACTATTATCTGTTGAACCATCATTAATAATAATTGCTTCAAAGTCCTTGAATGTTTGATTCTCAACGGACTCCAGGGCTTTTCTTAGATATTTTTCCACATTGTAAACAGGGATTATCAAACTTATGGTTGGATTTTTCATTTTAAACTTCTCCTTCAAACCTTAATTAAACTTTCTCAGAATTATCCGAAATTTTACCTACGTTAGAAAAAGGAGCAAAAATTATAATGTTTAAGAAATAAGTTATAATTCTCCAAATAAGTATAGCAGATTTTATAGTGTTTTCCGTAAAAAACATTGCAAAAAATACATAAAAGCTTCCTTCTGCGGCTCCCGATCCACCGGGAAGTGGAACAAATGAAGAAACCATTGTAACGAATGCTTGACCGGTTATCATATCAAAAATACTGGCGCCTGAAAAATTAAAAGCTCTATAAATCATATATGGGATAGAAAATATTAGAGTTAGTTGAAGGACTGTAAATGAAAAAGTAGTTAAAAGCAACCTTTTATTTCTGTATAAGTTAGAATTACTTTCATGAAACGATTTAAGCTGCTGCTTTACTTTTTTTGCTTTTTCGGGAGGATTTTTTATAATTTTTATTTTTGATAAAAAGTCAAAGAAAAACTTAATTATTTTAGTTGTCAGTTTTTTGTTAAAAGAAAACATAAACGTAAAAACTACAATAACGGCATGAGAAATAAATCCAAAAGCTGCAAGACTAAGCATCCATCCTTTTAAGTCTCCTTTAAATAAATCCAAGTTGCAAAGCATAGCTATAAAACTATAAAAAGTAATCGTGGTTTGATAGACGAGAAATTTTTGCATAAGGCAGGAAGTTGATACTCCTGTATCTAATTTTTGTTTGGACATACAGTATAGTTGCATAGGTTGTCCACCTACTGCACCCGGAGTAATAACACTGAAAAATTGTCCTACTGCAGTATTTTTCAAAGACTGTCGGAAAGTATAATTTTTATTGTAATTATGTGTAAGCTTATAAAGTATATAAGCGTCTATAGCTATATTTGAAAATTGACATAAAACTCCTGCGGCAAGCCACCATTTATTAAAATTAGTAGCATTTTCCATAAGATCCATGAGCCCGTTTTCAGACGTAAAAAAATATATTATAAATCCTATTGGAATTAATAATAGGAATACAGTAAAGATCGATTTGTTATTCCATTTTTTCATTTTTATGTTCCTCCACTAAAAATTCATTTTCTGTTTATAAGAATTAAAAAGATTAAAATATTCACTATTAATTTTACATTATAACATATAATAGCTATAAATTATGTTAGACCATAATACGCATTTCGTTATCACCGGACAATCTGCTTGGAATATTATACCCAATATAGAAGGATTTACTGCAAATCAATGGTTAATAATAAAACTATGACACATTTTTTGTGTAAATCACAGATAAAATTTCCGGAGGGGTGAGTAATGAGTGGCAGAGTTATTAATTGAAGGTTCACGACGCTTAGAAGGTGAAATAAAAGTACAAGGTGCAAAAAATAGTGTACTTCCTATTTTAGCTTCGTCTATAATTTGTAAAGATGAATGTATAATACACAATTGCCCCCACATTTCTGATGTGAAAGCAACAATTAAAATATTAGATTATTTAGGATGTAAAACTAGATTCGAAGGTAATACGTTGATTGTAAACTCAAAAGAAATTTCAAAAAATAATATACCGGATTTCTTGATGAGAGAAATGAGATCGTCTATAATATTTTTAGGCTCATTAATTTCAGTTATGGGATCTGCAAAATTATGTTTTCCCGGAGGATGTGAGCTTGGCCCGAGACCCATTGATTTACATTTGGATGGTTTAAGACAAATGGGACTCTTAGTTAATGAAGGTCATGGGATATTAGAATGTGAAGCTGCAACCAGTCTTAGAGGATGTAATATCACTCTTTCTTTTCCAAGCGTAGGTGCAACAGAAAATTTACTTTTAGCTGCAGTTTTAGCTAAGGGGAATACAGTAATAACTAATGCAGCAAAAGAACCTGAAATAATTGATTTAGCTGATTTTCTTAGTAAATGTGGAGCAAGAATAAAATGCTATGGAGATAGTACAATTATAGTTGAAGGAGTAGATCGTCTTCATGGAGCTGAACATACTATTATTCCGGATAGAATAGCTGCAATTACCTATATGTCTGCCGGTGCTGTTAACGCAGGTAAATTATTTCTAAAAAATATTTCTAAAGATCATATAAGTTCTGCAGTACCTATTTTTGAAGAAGCAGGATGTATAGTAAAATTTTTAAGCGAAGACAGCTTGAAAATAGAAGCTCCTTCAAGACTTTATGCTAATCGTCTTATTCGCACCATGCCTTACCCGGGGTTTCCTACTGACGCCCAGGCGCCCATAATGGCAATGAATACAGTATCTGATGGTACCAGTATGTTCATTGAGAATATATTTTCAAATAGATATAAACATGTAGATGAACTTTTAAGACTGGGAGCGGATATAAAAGTAGAGGGGAAAGTGGCGATTGTAGACGGCGTGCGTAGACTTTCCGGAGCAAAAGTGAAAGCGATGGATTTGCGAGGGGCGGCAGCATTGGTCGTAGCAGGACTTAGTGCAGAAGGCAAGACTACAGTAACAGGCGTCAATTATTTAGATAGAGGATATGAAAATATAGAGACGGTATTATGTAATGTGGGAGCGAATATAAAAAGAATTTGAAAGGTTTAAATGATGAGAAAAGAATTAAAAAGAAATTCTAAAGTAGTTCAAAGTAGCGAAATCAGAAAAAAAAGATCACGAAAGCACAAAAGAAAAGTACTTTTAAACAGACTAATTATAATATTTTCATTTTTAGTGTTTTTAATATTGTTGTCTTTAGGGATTATTTATTCATTAAATACTATTTTTGCTGTCAAAGAAGTATATGCTAAAAGTAATTTGAAATATGACAGTCAAAGTATAATTTATGCTTCAGGAGTAAAAGCAGGAGATAATTTATGCTTTTTAAATTCTAATGAAACAGAAAAAAGAATATGTCAGTCGTTACCTTACATAGAAAGTGCAATAGTAAAAAAATCTTTTCCTAATAAAGTAAGTATTGAAGTGAAGCTCACTCAGCCTAGTTTTATTTTAGTTTCTGAGGAAAAGTATTTTTTAGTAGGTGAAAACAATAAGCTTCTTGAAGAATGCTCTCAGGATATTCCTGAATTTGTAAGTGTTGTAGGGTTAAAATTTTCGGTTTCCGAAGAACGAGTGATTACCTATGAGGATTCTTCTCTAAAGGAAAAAGTCGAATTAATAAATGGACTTTTTAAAGAGAAAGGATTAATTTTAATAAAAAGTATAGATGTTACCGATAACAATAATTTAATAGTTAACTATGATAATAGAATATCCGTGCATTTTGGAAATGAAGAAGATATAGAGTATAAAATATTAACGGCTTCCGAGATTATACTTAACAAGATAAGTCCTAATGAAAAAGGGATTTTAGATCTTAAGACTTTAAAAAAAGACAATCGCTCTTATTTTATATCTGAATAAAAGTCTTTAACTCGTCTAAAATTTAATCCATTAGAGAATCTTGCGCTTTAGTTATTTTATCTGAGTTTCGTAGAGAATAACTTTGGGAAAGCTTAAAGACTTTTAAGGTTTAAATTTTCTCTTCTATGATTGTCTAATTGCCTAATTGTTTCGTCTAATTTTTCAAATAATGCAGTTTTTTTATAATTTAAATTTTGATTTTTTCTTGCTTTTATGGTTTAATATTGCAAAAAATCTTATTGAAAAGAGGTTTTAAAAATTTTCAAATTTAATAAAGAAATAGAGAAAATATCAAACCGAGCATTAGAATTATGTAGTCAAGAATTTAAAGAGATAGAAAAAATCGAAGAATTTAATTCTCAAAAAGTTCTTCATGCATTTATTGAAAGTAACGTAAGCGAGAGTCATTTCATTCCCACTACCGGGTATGGATATAGCGATAGAGGACGCGAAAAGCTGGATGAGGTTTATTCAAAAATTTTTAAGACGCAAGACGCACTAGTAAGACATGGATTTGCAAGCGGCACCCACGCGCTGAGTACAGCACTATTTGGAATTTTGCGTCCGGGAGATAAAGTTTTAAGCGTGACGGGTAAACCTTACGATACTATGGAAGATGTAATTGGAAAATCAAAAAAAGATATAGGATCTTTAAAGAATTTTGGTATAGAGTTCGAGTATGTTGAGTTGGAGTCTGATAAGAGCAGGTATTTTGACAAAATAAAAAATAAGCTTAAAAGTAAATTTAAAGCAGTTTATATTCAAAGATCAAGAGGATACTCTTTAAGGCCTTCTTTATCCTCGGAATACATAGGGGAATTGGTTAGTCTGGTTAAAGAAGTAGATCCTGAAATTATAACGATAGTGGATAATTGCTATGGAGAATTTGTTGAAGTCAAAGAACCTTCTGAGTTTGGATCGGATTTAATTGTAGGTTCGCTAATAAAGAATCCAGGGGGAGGTATTTCACCGTCAGGTGGATACATTGCAGGAAAGAAACATCTTATAAATCTTTGTTCAAACAGATTTACAGCGCCTGGTATAGGAAAGGAAATAGGAGCAAATGCTTCAGGATACAGAGATTTGTTTATGGGAATATATAATGCTCCAGGCGCCGTTTCACAAGCTTTGAAAACTGCAGTTTTTGCATCTGCAATTTTTGAAATTTTAGGATATGAAGTTTCTCCAAAGTATAATGACAAAAGATTCGATATAGTACAGTCTATAACACTTAAAAGTTCTCAAGCGTTAATAGGGTTCTGTCGTGGAATTCAAGGAAAATCGCCTATAGATTCTTTTGTTGTTCCCGAACCATGGGATATGCCGGGATATGGAGATAAAGTAATAATGGCAGCGGGGAATTTCATATCCGGTTCGTCAATAGAGCTTTCAGCTGATGGTCCGCTGCGTGATCCTTATGTAGTTTGGATGCAGGGAGGAACATGCTTTTATACTTCCAAAATTGGGATAATGAATGCTGCTCAGAACGTTAGTAGCTATACTGTATAATTAACATATAGTACTATTTTACTTGGATTACATCATAGATATTTCTTAAACTGGTTATAAAGAGCATTGGTTTTAACTTTGGAGGTAGATAAACTTGAATGGGATAAAAGAAAGCAATCAAAAAAGTGTGAAATGCCCGCATAATTTAACACTTGAGAATCGAAAAAAACTTATTATAAGTGGAGTAACAGATGTAGACAATTTCGATGATAAGTCTATAACTGCTTCAACGGATATAGGAAAGCTTACAATTAAAGGAGAAAACCTGAACATAAAAAAACTAAGTTTAGAATTAGGAGATTTAGAAGTAGAAGGAAAGGTAAGCGTTCTAAGTTATACGGATAACAATTTTACGTCATCTCATGGATTTTTCTCTAAATTATTTAAGTAGGTGACAAGTATTTGCAGCAGACGCTTACTGAACAAATTTTAATTTTTATGTATTCTTGTTTACTTGGAATAACTCTCGGATTTCTTTATGATGTTTTCAGAATTATAAGGATGATAATAAACTCAAAAAGTATAATGATATTTTTTCAAGACATACTATATTTTGTAGTAAGCGGAATTATAACGTTTATATTCATATTAGGGTTTAATAGCGGAGATTCTCGGTTTTATATTCTTGCTGGGGAAGGTATCGGATGGATAGTTTATCATGTAACCATAGGAGAACTTATTTATCGTATGTCAAATAAGACAGTTAAAGCTTTAAAGAGCTTATTAATAAGATTAAAAAACAAAATCATACCGAAAAAAGACAAGAAAAAAGAAATCGAATAGAAAATTTAAACAATATGAAATTCAAATATGAATGAAAAATATAAATATTTAATAAAAAGTAAAAAACCACTTGAATTTATTCTTCACTAATTGCATAATAGAACAATAATATATTAGTTTAGATCATTATTTTTAAGCATCATGTGGAGAATTATAAACAAATGAAAGTAATTGTAAAAAAAAGTAAAAAATTCGTTTTTAAGCTGGTTATTTTATCAGTAATTATTTGTGCACTTTCCGCTTTTGTAAACCAGTATGTAAAGCTTAAGAACCAAACGGAAAAACTTCGCATACTTAATGAACAAATCTTAATTGAAAAAAATAAAAATAAAGAAGTTATAAACATGCTGAAAAAGATAGAAACTGAAGAAAAACCAAAAAGCTCTAACGAAGAATCCTATTCTTATTCAGGGAAAAACGTAAGAGTATTTGAGAATATTATAAAATAATTTATAAGTAAATCAAGGAGGGGAAGTTGTTTTTTTATGCAACTTGAAGTAGGAAAAGTAGTTGAAGGAAAAGTAACAGGAATCACAAATTTTGGAGCATTTATAGAGCTGGAAACCGGAAAAACAGGTTTAGTTCATATATCTGAAGTTTCGACCAAATTCGTAAAGGAAATTAAGGATTATATAAAAGAAGGCGACATGGTAAAAGTTAAAATTATGAATATACTTAGTAATGGTAAAATTGAACTTTCTATGAAACAAGTTGAAGCTGCAGCTAAACCGGTTGAAAAAAAGGTTTTTTTTGAAAAGAAAGCTAAAAATTCTGAACAAACTGCCAATAAATTTGAAGACATGATTACAAAATTTAAAAAGTTAAGTGATGAAAAATTATCTGATTTTAAGAAAAAAACAGAGTCTCGCCGCGGAAAAGGACATCATAAAAACGTTTGAAAATATAGTTATATAAATATTTTATAATCAGAGGTATTGTGCATACAAGTACATTGCTCTGATTATTTTTGTTATAGATGCTTAAAATGGTTTAATAGTAGTAAATCTGTTGTAAACCACTTAAAATAGAGGTAAAATTAATATTATACATAAAGCACAGCGGAGGACAAATATGAAAATTAAATTTACTAAAATGCATGGTTGTGGTAACGATTATGTTTATATAAATTGTTTTAATCAAAAGATAGATGATCCAAATCGGCTAAGTATTATTCTGTCGGATAGACGATGCAGTATAGGTGGAGACGGCATAATACTGATTGAACCTTCACAAGTAGCTGACGCAAAAATGAGAATTTTCAATAAAGACGGTAGTGAAGGAAAAATGTGTGGAAACGGTATAAGATGCGTAGCTAAATATTTATATGACAATGGTATATGTGAAAAGCTAAGCGGAATAAAAATTGAGACGCTAAGCGGAGTTAAAACTTTAGAAATTTTAGAAAATAATAAAAATGAAGCTACTGTAAAAGTAAATATGGGAAAAGCTAGTCTTTCGCCATCAAGTATTCCGATGGTACCGAATAAAGACAAAGTTATAAATGAAACAATTACTGTCGGCAATAATAAGTATTCTATAACTTGCGTTTCTGTCGGGAATCCGCACTGCGTTATATTTGAAGACGAGGTTTATTCTGTAGAAGTAAAGGACATTGGCTCTCAGCTTTCTGTCCATACGATGTTTCCTGAAGGCATAAATGTAGAATTTGTAAGCGTCATAGATAGAAACAATTTAGCTATGAGAGTATGGGAGCGTGGAAGCGGAGAAACTTTGGCATGTGGGAGCGGAGCATGTGCAAGTGTGGTAGCGGCAGCTGAAAATGGATATTGTGATAGAAACAGTGACGTTATTGTACATCTTCGAGGAGGAAAGTTAAAAATAAATTATAGTGAAAGTGCAGTATTTATGATTGGGAATGCAGTAAAAGTTTTTGAAGGAGAATTAGAAATATGAGTAAATATGTATTTGTAACCGGCGGAGTGGTTTCCGGTTTAGGAAAAGGAATAACAGCTGCTTCATTAGGACGCCTTTTAAAATCTAGGGGATTAAACGTAACCGCTCAAAAGCTTGATCCGTATATAAATGTCGATCCGGGAACTATGAGTCCTTATCAGCATGGTGAAGTTTTCGTTACTGAAGACGGCGCGGAAACTGACCTCGATCTTGGGCATTATGAAAGATTTATAGACGAAAATTTAAATAAGTATTCTAATCTTACAACAGGAAAAGTATATTGGAACGTACTTAATAAAGAAAGAAGAGGAGAATATCTGGGAGAAACTATCCAGGTTATTCCTCATATAACAAATGAAATTAAAAAATTTATTTATTCAGTAGGGGAAAAGTCAAAAGCTGACGTTGTAATAACTGAGATTGGAGGAACTACGGGAGATATTGAAAGTCAGCCATTTTTAGAATCTATACGTCAGATTTCAATAGAAGTAGGGAAAGAAAACTGTATTTTTATCCATGTAACTTTGATACCTTATATTTTCGGCTCAGGAGAATACAAATCTAAACCTACTCAGCATTCAGTCAAAGAACTGCGGTCGATGGGAATAAATCCGGATATACTTGTAGCAAGGTGTGCCAAATCGTTAAGCGATAATATAAGAGAAAAAATTTCGCTGTTTTGTAATATAAAACCTGATTGTGTTATTGAAAATATTGATACTCCGTCGCTTTACTATGTACCTTTAATGCTGGAGAAAAGTCACTTTTCGGACATTGTATGCAGAGAATTAAATATTAAAACCGATCCAGCAAATTTGACTGAATGGAATAAAATGCTTGAACGCATTGATAATCGAAGAAAGAAAGTCAAAATAGCTCTTGTAGGGAAATACGTAAAATTACATGACGCATATTTATCTGTTGCAGAAGCTTTAAATCACGCCGGATTTGAAACTAATACAAATGTAGAAATAAAGTGGATAGATTCAGAACTTGTTACTCAGTATACAGTAGATGATTTGCTTGGTGATTGTAATGGAATACTCGTGCCGGGAGGATTTGGGACACGCGGGATAGAAGGTAAAATAGCTGCAATTAAATATGCACGTGAAAATAATATTCCTTTTTTGGGAATATGCTTGGGAATGCAAGCGGCAGTAATTGAGTTTGCACGTAATGTTTTAAATCTTTCTGATGCTAGTTCAAGTGAGTTCGAGAATTCAAGTAATCCTGTTATCAGTATGATGGCAGACCAACAGGATAAAACTCAAAAAGGCGGAACAATGCGTTTAGGAGCATATCCATGTAAAATAAAGGAAAATTCTCTTTTGCACAAATGTTATGAAAAGCCAGAAATTTTTGAACGTCATCGTCATAGATATGAGTTTAACAATGAATATAGAGAACGATTTGAAAATAAGGGAATGAAAATAAGCGGGATTTCACCTAATGGAGTGCTAGTAGAAGCGGTTGAAATACCTAAGAATAAATTTTTTGTAGGTGTGCAGTATCATCCGGAGTTTAAAAGCAGACCTAATTATGCTCATCCTTTATTTAGGGAATTTGTTAGAGCTTCGGGAGATTAAATTAATATAGGTTTTATATATCGGAGGAAAATTAATGGTAAAATTAAACGCTAATCTTAAAAATTTAAAAAAAAATTACTTGTTCGTGGATATACAGAATAAAGCCAAAGATTACATTTCCAAAAATCCTGCCGCACAGTTAATCAGCATGGGCATCGGTGACGTTACACTTCCTTTAAGCCCAGTAATAACAAAAGCTATGCAAGACGCTTCAAGGGAAATGAATGACGCAAAGAATTTTCGTGGGTATGGTCCTTATGAGGGATATAACTTTTTAAGAGAAGCAATAAGTAAAAAATATTTAGACTATGGAGTGGAAGTAAAAGCAGAAGAGATTTATGTGTCTGATGGAGCTAAAAGTGACGCGGCTAATATTTTAGATGTATTGTCTTCTGAATCGACAGTTTTAATAACTGATCCTGTTTATCCTGTATATTTAGACGCAAGTGTTATGAGCGGACATAAAATCCACTACGTAAGTGCTACTGAGGATAATGAGTTTTTACCATTGCCGGAAGAAAATTTAAAAGCAGATATTATATATATATGTTCACCCAACAATCCTACGGGAGCAGTTTATAACAGGGCGCAGCTGAAAAGATGGGTAGACTTTGCAAATATTAATGAAAGTTTAATTATATTTGATGCAGCGTATGAAGCTTTTATTGAAAGCTCTGATTTACCTCACAGTATATTTGAAATTGAAGGATCAAGAAAATGTGCCATAGAGCTTTGTTCTTTTTCAAAAAGTGCTGGATTTACTGGAATTCGCTGCGCATATATGGTAATACCTAAAGAATTGAAAGTTGGCTCGGAGAACTTAGGAGAAGTATGGCTCAGACGTCAGTCAATTAAGTTCAATGGGGTTTCATATATAACTCAAAAAGCAGCTTTAGCAGCGCTTTCGCCGGAAGGTAAGGAAGAGACTTTAAAATGTGTCAGGTACTATAAAAGGAATGCCAGAATTTTGTCTGAGGCAATAAAAGAGCTTGGCTTTTGGTACACCGGAGGAGAAAATTCCCCGTATATATGGTTTAAAGGCCCGCAGGGGATGAAATCTTGGGAGCTGTTTGATTACCTATTAGAAAAGGCGAATATCGTAAGTACGCCCGGTTCAGGATTCGGATCTAACGGAGAGGGATTTATAAGGTTATCTTCGTTTGGGTCTTATGAAAATACTTTATGTGCAGCACAGAGACTTAAAAGCATTAAATTTTAAGGAATTAAATAGAGATTTTAAGGATATAGTCTAAATAAATAATATCAGGGAGGAAAATAAAAATGGCATTTGATAAAAATAAAGCTTTGGAAACAGCACTTGGTCAAATTGAAAGACAATTTGGTAAGGGAGCAATTATGAGACTTGGAAAAAATGAAGCAATGCAAGTGGACGTTATTCCAACCGGATCACTTTCTCTGGACATAGCTCTTGGAATTGGAGGGCTTCCCAGAGGAAGAATTATTGAAATATATGGACCTGAATCTTCAGGAAAGACCACTCTTGCACTTCACTGTATAGCTCAAGGACAAAAAAACGGAGGATGTGCAGCTTTTATTGACGTTGAACATGCACTTGATCCGGTTTATGCTGCAGCTCTTGGAGTAGACGTCGATTCACTTCTGGTTTCTCAACCGGATACAGGTGAACAGGCTCTTGAAATAACTGAGTCATTAGTGCGTTCAGGAGCTATAGATGTAATAGTAGTAGATTCCGTAGCTGCGCTTGTTCCGCGGGCAGAAATTGAAGGGGAAATGGGGGACTCGCACGTAGGATTACAAGCTAGGCTTATGTCTCAAGCTCTCAGAAAGCTTGCGGGAGCGATTTCCAAGTCTAATTGTGTAGCTATATTTATAAATCAGCTTAGAGAAAAAGTCGGAGTAGTATACGGAAATCCGGAAGTGACTCCTGGGGGACGTGCGCTTAAGTTCTATTCTTCAGTTCGTATAGATATAAGAAAGATTGAAACTTTAAAATCTGGTGGAGAAGTAATAGGTTCAAGAACTAGGGCTAAAGTGGTAAAGAATAAAATGGCACCTCCTTTTAGAGAGGCAGAATTTGACGTAATGTATGGGCAAGGAATTTCTAGAGAAGGTGAGCTTTTAGATTTAGCTGTTAAATTTGAAGTTGTTCAAAAGTCCGGATCCTGGTTTGCGTACGGAGAACAAAAATTAGCTCAGGGACGCGATAAAGTAAAAGAGTACTTTAAAAACAATCCACATGTAATGAAAGAAATTGAGAAAAAAGTACTAGACGAGTATGATAAGCTATACTCAAAAAGTTCAGTTTCAGCTAACTTGGAAAATCCTATTGTTGACCCCGCTGCTTATGATAATAATGCAGCTTCAGAATCGGCAGAATAAAAAATGATAGTAACAGATATAAAAATAGGCAAAAAAAATCAAATTCTTATATATGCTGATGGACAATATTTAGTGAGTATGTCAGCAGAAGCATTTTCTAAAAGTAAACTAAAACGCGGCTCCTATATTGACGAACAACTTTTAGATAGTATTACGAAAAGTGCTGATTTTTATAAAGCTAAAGAGAAAGCTTTAAATATTCTTTCATATAGATCTCATTCCAAAAAAGAACTTATAGATAAAATCAAGCGCAGTTTTGGAGAAGACTGCGCCCAAGAAACAATAAAAAAACTTGAAAGCATAGGCTTATTAAATGACAAAGAATTTGCCGCAAATTATGCAAGGCAACTTATAGAAGTAAAACGATATGGAATAAAAAGAATTAAAATTGAACTTGCGAAAAAAGGCATAAACCCAGAAATAATTTCTGAAATTGTAGAAAATATTAATATAGATGAATATTCTAATCTTGAATGCATAATTAATAAAAAAAACATGAAAAATTTAAAAAACCAAAAAGAAAAAAATCGTGCACTAGCATATTTAACTAGACTTGGATATAGCTGGAGTCAAATATGTTCTGCTTTAAAATTAGGCGAGAAATAAGATTTTTAATTTAACTATTAATAATACAATGAGAATATAAATAAAAGCAAAAAAGGAGAAATGAAACTATAAATATTTCAAATAAACTTACACTTCTAAGAATTGCTTTAGTTCCTTTGATTGTTATGCTTTTGCTAGGCGATGCTATAAAGCACAGATACTTTTATGCAGGATTTTTATTTCTTTTGGCGTCTTATACTGATTATTTGGATGGTAAATTTGCTAGAAAGTACAATATTATAACTTCTTTTGGACAGATTATGGATCCACTTTCTGATAAAATACTAGTTGTTTCCATGTTTATTTGTTTTGTTGCTTCAGGATTAGTTCCTGCGCTAGCAGTTGTTTTGATAGTAGCTAGGGAATTTATAGTTACGTCTGTAAGGCTTATAGTACTTCAGAATAACGGCGAAGTAGTGTCTGCCAATTTTTTTGGGAAATTAAAAACTTTTACTCAGATGATGTCTATTATCTGGATATTATTTTCGGAAGTTTATATTGATTTATGGAAAAATCATTTTATTTTTTCTCCACCTGATGTTAATATGATTAACTTTATTCAAAATTTTCTTATATGGATTTCAGTAATTCTTTCGTACATTTCGGGAGTTATATATTTATATTCCAACAGAAAATGTATATCGCTTGATATTTGAATATTTTTTATGTTATTGCTAATTTTTGACTTGATATGACCACCCAGCAATAAGACTAAAGAAAGTGAGGAAGAACTTTTGAAGCTTTACAATACCTATAGTAGAAAAAAAGAAATTTTTAAACCTTTAAATCCTCCTGAAGTATTAATCTACGCGTGCGGGCCTACTGTTTATAATTTTATTCATATCGGTAATGCAAGACCTCTGTGCGTATTTGATGTTTTGCGACGATATTTAGAGTATAAAGGTTATAAGGTAACTTACGTTCAGAATTTTACTGATGTTGACGACAAAATAATAAATAAAGCAATAAGTAATAAAAGTGATTTTTCCGCTATTTCTGAGAAATATATAAAAGAATACGAAAAAGACGCAGTAGGATTAAATATTAAAAAAGCGACATATCATCCGAGAGCTACTGAAAATATTAATGAAATTATAAAGATAATAAGCGGTCTTATAAATAAAGGATTTGCTTATGCATTAGATAATGGAGATGTATACTTTAAAACAAGAAAATTTGAAAATTATGGTAAATTATCTAATCAAACTATTGATGAGCTTCAGTCTGGAGCACGTATACATATAGACGAAGCTAAAAATGACCCTCTTGATTTTGCTTTATGGAAAGCAGCTAAGCCGGGAGAACCATTTTGGGAAAGTCCGTGGGGAAAAGGTAGACCGGGTTGGCATATAGAATGTTCTGCTATGGTTCAGAAGTATTTGGGAAAAACGATAGATATTCACTGCGGAGGGCAGGACCTTATTTTCCCTCATCATGAAAATGAAATTGCTCAAAGCGAATGCTTTACAGGGATTAAATTTGCTAATTATTGGATTCATAACGGATATATAAATGTTGACAGTAAAAAGATGTCCAAATCGCTTAATAATTTCTTTACTGTAAGAGAGATAGCGCAAAAGTACGGATATGAACCTATAAGATATCTTATGATTTCTTCTCATTACAGAAGTCCTATAAATTATAGTGAAGAAGTGATAGTTCAGTGTAAGAGTGCACTTGAGAGGCTTTACACTTTCAAGGAAAATTTGGAATTTATTTTAGAGAATTCTTTAGATTGTTCTGATAAAAAAGAATCAGAATATAATTTAGATTTGAAATCATATGAAAATAAATTTATTGAATCTCTTGACGATGATCTCAATACCGCCGATGCCGTTTCGGTGATTTTCGAGCTGATAAAAGACGTAAACAGTAACGTATTATCTAAGTCTAAAATTTACAAAAATGACGTTGAAAATATTCGAAAGCTTTTTAATAAGCTCACAGGTATTTTGGGACTGATTTCCGAAAATGACAAAGCAGGAGATACTCTTAAAGAAGAAAAAATAAAAGATTTAATTAAGAAAAGAGAACAGGCAAGAAAAGAGAAAAATTGGAAGCTTGCAGATGAAATAAGAGATGAACTTAAATCGTTGAACGTAATTTTGGAGGATACTCCATTAGGAACTAAATTTACTTTTAAGTGAAAGGCGGTGAGATAAGCATAGTAGGAAGTTTAAACTGTGCTTTTTAAAGTATGAAACCATCAATAATAAAACTAGAGAAAATTCAGGTATCATTTAATGGTGAAATAATTCTTAAGGAGCTTAACTTAGACATAAAAGAAGGCGAATTTGTTACTTTACTAGGTCCGTCCGGATGCGGTAAAACCACTACACTTAGAATAATTGCGGGATTTTTAACTCCTGAAAAAGGTAATGTTTTTTTCAAAGGTAAAAAAATTAATGATGTTCCTGCTCATAAAAGAGAAGTAAATACAATATTTCAGAAGTACGCTTTATTTCCTCATTTAAACGTATATGAGAATGTAGCGTTTGGACTTAGAGTCCAAAAAAAATCAGAATCTGAAATAAAATCAAAAGTAATTGAAATGCTGAAGATGGTTAATTTAGTTGCTTACATTGACCGAGATGTTAACTCACTTTCCGGGGGTCAACAACAAAGAGTCGCTATTGCAAGAGCGCTTGCGAATAATCCGAAAGTATTACTTTTGGATGAACCGCTTGGTGCACTTGATTTAAAATTACGTAAAGACATGCAATCGGAACTTAAAAGTATTCATCAAAAAACCGGAATAACTTTTATTTTAGTAACTCATGATCAAGAAGAAGCGTTATCAATGTCGGATACGGTAGTCGTGATGGATAAGGGATCTATACAGCAAATAGGACCTCCGGAAGATATTTACAATGAACCGAAAAATGCCTTTGTAGCGGATTTTATAGGAGAAAGTAATATAGTACCCGGAGTTATGATTGAAGACTATAAAGTGAAATTTTATGGTAAAGAATTTAAATGTTTAGATAAAGGCTTTGAAAAAATGAGTTGCGTAGACGTAGTTATACGTCCTGAGGACATAAAAGTAGTACCTCCGGAATCGGGAAATATTTCCGGAGTTATTACTTCAGTAACGTTTAAAGGTGTGCATAATGAAATTATAGTAGACGTTGAAGGATTTAAATGGATGATCCAAACTACTGAAAACCAAGAAGAAGGAAATAAAATAGGATTGCTAATACGTCCCGATGCTATACATATTATGAAAACTTCTTCTTATTCATCAGAGGTAGGAGACTATAGCGCTTTTAGTGATGAATTTTATGAAGAACAACATCATTAGTATTTTAAAGCTAAAAAAAATTAAGAGGTGTAAAGGATGAAAATTAGACTAAGTCTTTTTCCTTATCTGCTTTGGATGGCAATATTTGTTATAGTACCTATGATGCTGGTCGTATTTTTTTCGTTTACAGACTCATCAGGCAGTTTAACATTTGAGAATCTTATAGAAGCGGGAAAATATTCAGCTGTTTTTTTAAGGTCTATTTCTTTGGGCGCGGCGTCTACTATTATTTGTTTAATAATAGGATATCCAGCTGCTCATTTTATTTCTAAAGCTAATTTTAAATATCAAAATATTTTTATTATGCTACTTATGATTCCAATGTGGACAAGCTTCTTGCTAAGGACGTATGCATGGATGACTCTTCTTGAATATAACGGCCTTATAAATAGACTGCTTAACTTCTTTGAAATTCAAAGGCTAAATATGATAAATACGCCCGGGGCAGTAATGTTAGGGATGGTTTATAATTTTCTTCCATACATGATATTGCCTATTTATACGGTACTTACTAAGATAGATAAGAAAGTTATAGAAGCGGCGCAAGATTTAGGCGCTAACAAGTTAGAAGTGTTTACTAAAGTGATTTTTCCCTTAAGTATACCCGGAATAGTTTCAGGAGTTACAATGGTATTTGTGCCTTCTGTCAGCACTTTTATAATATCGAAAATGCTTGGAGGAGGCTCTATTTTGGTAATAGGTGACCTCATAGAAATGCAGTTTCTTGGGAATGCTTATAATCCTTATTTAGGTTCATGCATTTCGCTGATTTTAATGATAATTATTATGATATGCATGGGGATAATGAATTCTCTTGATAATGGAAGTGAAGAGGAAATTTTTTTGTAAGGAGGGAAGCAAACTGAAAATATTTGATAGGATATATATGTCACTTATATTTTTGTTTTTATATTTACCTATTTTTGTACTTATGGCTTTTTCGTTTAATGATTCAAAAAGCAGAGTCGTTTGGGCAGGTTTTACATTCAAATGGTATCAACGGCTTTTTGAAAACCAAGAAATACTGGGAGCGTTTTATAATACTTTAACAGTAGCAGTAGTTTCTTCTATAATTGCTACTTTGCTTGGAACTGTAGCGGCAGTAGGAATAACAAGAAGTAAGAAATTAACAAGAAAGCTTATAATGAATATAACAAATATTCCAATGATAAATCCAGAAATTGTTACAGGAGTATCATTAATGTTAATGTTTGTTTTTTTATACAATAGCTTAGGAGTTTTTAAACCTGGACTCTTAACTTTAATAAGTGCACATACAACTTTTTGTCTGCCTTATGTAATTTTATCGGTTATGCCGAAGCTTAGGCAAATGGATTCAAATATTTACGAAGCTGCACAAGATTTGGGATGCAGTCCGTTTAGTGCGTTTTTTAAAGTTGTTCTGCCTCAAATAACATCAGGGATAGTTACTGGATTTATTATGTCGTTTACTATGTCGATAGACGATTTTGTCATAAGCTATTTTACAGGCGGGACTACTCAAACTTTACCTATAGCAGTTTACTCTATGACGCGAAAAATGGTAAGTCCGGAAATAAATGTTCTTTCTGCTTTACTTTTTATGTTTGTTTTCAT
The DNA here is from genome assembly GCA_944384825.1 of uncultured Clostridia bacterium. Classification (GTDB taxonomy): domain Bacteria; phylum Bacillota; class Clostridia; order Oscillospirales; family Acutalibacteraceae; genus UMGS1491. Next base: position 40,120 of record CALWUT010000005.1, on the reverse strand, counting down.
TTTACTTGTAATCATCAATCTTAGAGGAGAAAAAGATAAGTTGCTCAGTACAAATAATTTATAGTTATATTAAGAGGGGAAAGAAATATTGAAAAGACGGTTTTGCTTTATTGCTTTTATAAGTATAATAGGATTATTTATTACCGGATGCGAATATAAAAGCGAAAAAGCTAAAGAATATATAAATGTTTACAGTTGGGGAGAATTCATTTCTAACGGTTCGGAAGGAAGTATAGACGTCAACAAAGAATTTACCAAGGAAACAGGAATAAAAGTTAATTATAAGACATTTCAAAACAATGAAGAATTATTTGCAAAACTTTCCGGAGGAGGTTTTGATTACGATGTTATAATTCCGTCAGATTATATGGTTTCTAAACTCATAGAAAATGACATGCTTGAAAAATTGAATTTTTCAAATATACCAAACTTTAATCTAATTAATAATAATTTTAAAGGGCTTAATTTTGATCCGAATAATGAATATTCCGTTCCATACATGTGGGGAATGGTGGGAATATTTTACAACAAAGAAGAAGTAGTTGAAAAAGAAGAAGAAATAAGCTGGGATATACTTTGGAATAAAAAGTATAAAAATAAGATATTAATGTTTGATAATGCTAGGGATAGCTTTGCGATATCTTTATTAAGGCTGGGTTATCCAATTAATACTCAGGATAGTGAAAAATGGAAAGAAGCTGCAAATGAACTGCTTCGTCAAAAGCCTCTCGTACAAGCTTACGTAATGGATCAAATTTTTAATAAAATGGGAAATCATGAAGCGGTTCTTGCACCCTATTATGCCGGTGATGCAGCTGCAATTATGAAAAGTAATGAAAACATAGGATTTGTAATTCCAAAAGAAGGGAGTACGATGTTTGTAGATTCACTTTGCATACCTAAAAATTCCTCTCACAAACGTCAAGCTGAGCAGTACATTAACTTTATGTGCCGAACAGATATTGCTCTTGCGAATGTCAAACATATAGGTTATTCTACTCCTCATAAGGAAGCATATGAGAAACTTGACGAAGAAGTAAAGAATAATGAAATTTTCTATCCTAGTAAGGAAGTACTTGATAAAAGCCAAATATTTACTAATCTTTCTCCGGAAATAAATTCTCTTATGGATAAGCTGTGGATAGAAGTGAAAGCCGGAGGGATTTCTGAAAATCCGTGGATGATATTATTTATACTGGGTGGATTTATATTACTTTACTTTATAATAATTTTACTTAAAAAATGCAGATTTATAAAATAATGTTAGGAACAGTTGAAAAAGCTTTTTAAAAATGATATTATAATTAAGTAGGGTAATTTTTTACTCCAATAAATAATGAAGTAATTTTCAGAAAGGGTTGATATTATGGTAAAGATTTTCCTTAAAGACGGTTCTATGAAAGAAGTGAGATTAGGCACTACTCTTATGAAGATTGCTGAAGAGTGGAGTAAAGAGTCGGAAAGTAACTTTATTTGTGCGGCAAAAGTAAATGGAGAAATCAAAGATTTGCAGGACAAAATAGTAAGTGATTGCAATATAGAATTTGTAACTTTCGATTCTTTAGAAGGAAAGAATATATATCGTCATACCTCTTCTCATATTCTTGCCCAGGCAGTTAAAAGACTTTTTCCCGAAGCGAAACTTGGAATAGGACCTGCAATTGAAAACGGATTTTATTATGATTTTGACATAGATCATACATTTACAAGTGAAGATATATCTAATATTGAAACTGAAATGAGAAAAATAATCAAAGAAAATTTACAAGTTGAGAAATTTGAACTTTCTGCAAAAGACGCCCGTGAGTTTTTATTAGAACGTAAGGAGCCTTATAAGGTTGAGTTAGCAGAAGATTACTCAGAAAAAGGAAGTTTGAGTTTTCGAAAGCAAGGTGAATTTGTGGACATGTGTTCGGGAATCCATCTTCCGCTGACAGGTATGGTTAAAGCTATAAAAATTACTAATTCAACCGGTGCATATTGGAAAGGTAACTCTAAAAATAAAATGCTTAAAAGACTTTATGGTACGTCTTTCCCGTCACAGAAAATGCTTGATGAATACTTAAAATCAGTAGAAGAAGCCAAGAAGAGGGATCATAATAAAATCGGTAGAGAATTGGAATTTTTTACGACAGTTGACTACATAGGTCAAGGTCTTCCAATTTTGTTGCCAAAAGGTTCAAAAGTGATTCAACTTCTTCAAAGATTTGTGGAAGATGAGGAAGAAAAGAGGGGGTATTTATTAACGAAAACACCTTTTCTTGCAAAGAATGAATTGTATAAAATTTCCGAGCATTGGTATCACTATAAAGAAAACATGTTTATATTAGGTGATGAATCTAAAGATGATGAAGTCTTTGCGTTAAGACCCATGACATGTCCGTTTCAGTTTCAAGTTTATTTAAATAAAAGCAGAAGCTACCGCGACCTCCCCATGAGACTAAATGAGACTTCAACATTATTTAGGAATGAATCAAGCGGAGAAATGCATGGACTTATACGTTTAAGGCAGTTTACTATTTCTGAAGGCCATATTGCATGTACACCGGATCAGCTTGAGAGCGAGTTTAGAGAATGTCTGGAACTGGCTAGGTATATGCTTAGATGTCTAAAGCTTGAAAATGATGTAACGTATAGGTTTTCAAAGTGGGATGAAAATAATAGAGATAAATATATAGGTAGTGCGATAGAATGGGAAAACGTTCAAGGAAAAATGCGTGAAATTTTAGATAAAGCAGAGCTGGTTTACGATGAAGCAGATGGTGAAGCTGCTTTTTACGGCCCGAAACTAGACATTCAGTTTAAAAATGTTCATGGCAAAGAAGATACGTTAATTACTATTCAAATAGATTTTCAGCTTGCAAAGAAATTCGGTATGGAGTATGTAGACAAAGACGGAGAAAAGAAATTTCCTTATGTTATTCATAGAACTTCACTAGGTTGCTATGAACGTACTTTGGCACTCTTGATAGAAAAGTATGCAGGAGCTTTACCGCTTTGGATTGCACCTGAGCAAGTAAAAATTTTGCCGATAAGTGAAGAATTTCACGAGCTTTCCCTGGAAGTACAAAAGCAGATAAGAGATTTTGCGCCTAGAGTTTCAGTCGATTTAAGAAATGAAAAGATAGGTTATAAGATAAGAGAAGCGCAAGTTAATAAAGTTCCTTATATGGTTATATTAGGAAGTAAAGAAGCGGAAAGTAATATGCTTTCTGTCAGGAGTCGGTCGGAAGGCGATTTAGGAGCGATGAGCAAGGAAGAATTTATAGAGCGCATTAGCAAGGAAATTTCTGAGAAAAGATAATAAAATAAATAGTGATTATTTAGATTCTAGACTTTAATTTAAGCTAGGATCTAAACTTATATATAAAATGTAAAGAGGAGAAGTATTAAACATGGTTTGCATAGCAATAGATGGTCCTTCCGGGTCAGGGAAAAGTACGGTTTCGAAAATTTTAGCGCGTAAGCTTGGCTTTGTAAACGTAGATACGGGAGCATTATATAGAGGAGTAGCTTATTATTTTTATATTAATAACGTAGACTTTAGGAAAATTGAAAACCTTACGCAAGCTCTTAAAGATATAAAGATAGAAATAGAAAATTCCAATCATACACAAAAAATATTTTTAAATAATGAAGATATTACTGATAAAATACGTTTAGAAAAAATATCTAAAATAGCTTCTGAAGTATCTGCTTTATCTGAAGTACGTATTTATTTATTAGGACTTCAGAGAGAAATAGCTAAAAATAGAAATGTAGTAATGGATGGCCGCGATATTGGTACTGTTGTAATTCCCAATGCTGAAGTAAAAATTTTTTTAACTGCTTCTCCGGAAGTACGTGCCGAAAGAAGGTATAAACAATTAAGTGAAAAAGTGAGTTATTCAGAAGTTTTAAAAGATATAAACGAGAGGGATATGAATGATTCAAACAGAGAAATTTGTCCGTTAAGAAAGTCGGACGATGCTATCATTTTTGACAATTCTTCATATACATTAGAAGAGACCGCAGATAAGCTTTTAGATATTATCAAGGAGCGTGTAGGAAAGTGAGATTTTCTAGTATTTTTTATAAAACTTGCGTGTTATTACTTAAACCCATTGTTAAAATATTTTTTCCATATGAAATTAAAGGTAAAGAAAATGCTGATAAAATTTCAGGAGGATATATATTATGTTCTAATCATTTATCGGCGTGGGATCCTATTTTGTTAATGGTTGCTCATCCGCGGCCTGTATATTTTATGGCCAAGTCTGAACTTTTTAAGAACAAGATTTTAGGACGAATACTCTACGCTTTAGGAACATTTCCTGTTAAACGCGGAAAAGGTGACGGAGAAGCAATAAAGCATGCTGCAGAGATTTCTACTTCCGGAAATATACTGGGGATATTTATTGAAGGTACAAGATCAAAAACAGGAGAATTTTTGCGTCCCCGTTCTGGAGTTGCATTACTTGCAAGTGAAACAGAATCTCCTATTTTACCTGTTTGCATAACCGGCAGTTCAAAAGATAATAAAATCCATATCTTCAAAAGGACGTTTATTGTTTATGGAGACCCTATAGTTCAAGGTAAAATTAGCATAGATAATAATGCACGTAAAGAAATAAAAGAAAGGACTCACGAAATTATGGAAAGTATAAAAGATTTAAGGAGAGTAGAAATTTGAAAGTTACAGTAGCTAAAAATTCCGGATTTTGTTTTGGTGTAAGCAGAGCATTAAATATAGTAGAGGATTTATTGAAAAATAACGTTAAAGTATGCACATTTGGAGAATTAATACATAATAATCAGGTAATTGAAGACCTGCGAAATCGTGGAGTGAAAGTAGTTCACTCCTTTTCTGATATTAAAAGCAGTTTAGTAGTAATAAGATCGCATGGAACCACACAAGAGGTTATAAACCAGCTTAAAAGAAAACAGATAAAATATATAGATGCTACTTGTCCGTTCGTTAAGAGGATACATGATATTGTAAAAAAAGGGTGTGAAACTTATGATATTTTACTTGTTGCGGGAAAAAGAACTCACCCTGAAGTAGAAGGGATATGCAGTTATTTTTCAGGTAAAGTTTATATTTTTGAAGATTTAGCGCAGCTTAAAGATATTATTCTTTGCCGAGAAAAAATTTTCAAAACGGTTAATAGTTTAATGGTTTCACAAACAACTTTTTCGGTAGAAAAATGGGAAAAATGCGTAAAATTTATTCTTGAGGGGTTTACAAATATAAAAATTTGTGATACCATTTGCAATATAACTAGTTTAAGACAGTCGTATGCTGAAAAACTAGCGAAAACCTCTGATTTAATAATTGTTGTGGGAGGATATAACAGTTCAAATACAGTTAAATTGTATGAAATTTGTAAAAATCATGTACAAACTATACACATTGAAAAATATACTGAATTAAAGAACTATGATTTAAAAAAATTTAACAATATAGGTATTACTGCTGGTGCTTCTACACCAATGTACGAAGTAGAAAAGGTAATAAACTATTTGAACTGTATGGAAGAAGCTCATACTTAAAATTTAAATCTATGACCTAAAAAGGGAGGAATTTACAGTGAAAGGTAAAGAAAAAATCTCAGGCGGAACAAAAATGGAAATGACATCTAAAAAAATTTCCTCAGATAAAATGTTACCATTTAGAATATGAAGCTACTAAGACTAACTTTGACTTATTAATATGGATCAGATTAAAAACTAAAATCAAGTACTTTTACAGATGAGCAAAAAACGATAAAGGAGTTAATTAAAAATGTCATACGGGAAAGATAAAAAATTGAATAAAAAGGATCTGGAAGAAACAGCTGGAGGAAAGTTGACTGAAGTTAAAGAACATTCAAATTTTAAAGATAAGATATTAAAAAAACCAATAATTTTAGCGTACGGAGCACCCATGCCGGGATTGAGACCTAAGATTTCTATACCTGATTCTTTGAAAAAGTCTAAAGATGATCTATCTTTTGAAGAGAATTTAGACAAAAATAAATGTAAGAATTTAAATGAATAAATTCAAAATTTTTAATCAAATATAATATTTAAAGAGAATAATTTCATAAAATAAGGTAACCTCTAAAGTATATGAAGTATCTGCGAAAATCTCAAAAGAAATCTAGCATGGTCAAAACTAGCAATCTTTTAACTTATAATTTTTGCAGGAGGTAAAACTATTATGGAAGTGATAAATGATAAACTCGAGAAATTAAATGACGATGTATTAAGTGAAATAGTAGGGGGATTGGAAAGTTGGAAGCCTATTAATAGTATTCTTATTAAAGATGAGGAAGAAGATCCAAATAAAAACAATAAAAAAGATATGCTGATTCATTATGAAGAATAACAATAACTTTTAACAATGCCCACTATTTTAATAATAAAGTAGTGGGATTAAAAGTAGTATTTTGAATTTTGAAAGTATGAGGTATATAAAATGGAATATAAAGCTCCTTACACTTGCGTTTGGGAAATAACTATGGGATGTAATATGAGATGTAAACATTGCGGTTCGGTATGTGAAAATGCTCTGCCCGACGAACTTAGTACCGAAGAAGCATTTAAGTTTATAGATATGTGCGTAGATATGGGAATTGAATGGATTAGTATTTCCGGCGGAGAACCTTTTACGAGAGCTGACCTTATAGAAGTAGTTAAATACGCCAAAAGAAAAGGAATACTAATAAACATTATAACTAACGGATGGCTTATCAATGAAAATGTAGCTAGAGAGTTGGGAAAATTAGAAGGCGGTGTCAGAGTACTTATAAGCTTAGACGGCCCAAAAGAAGTTCATGATTTTATAAGAAAACCGGGATCTTTTGAACGTGCTTTAAAATCTTACCGAATTTTACATTCTAATAATGTTGAACTCGGATGCATTACTACTTTAACTAAAAAAAACATTAACCGCTTAGATGAATTAAAAGAAGCTTTAATAAGAGAAAACGTAACTTGCTGGCAAGTACAGATAGGTTTTCCTATGGGAAGCCTTTCTAAGAATTCTGACTGGCTTTTGGAACCCTCTGATATTCCTAAAGTAATTGATTACTGCTTTAAAGTTTCACTAGAAGGCAAAATTGCAATATATCCTGCAGATTGCATCGGATATTATAATGAAAAACAAAGAGAAATATATAAAAGGGCTTATCATGCGGAGGATATTATAGAGTGGGACGGATGCAGCGCCGGAATTTGTAGTTTTGGCCTGTTACATAACGGAGATGTTATTGGATGCACGTCCATAAGAAGTAAAGAATTCGTGGAAGGAAACATACGAGAAAGAAGCTTGGGAGAAATATGGGAAGATCCAAATTTATTTTTGTGGAGAAGACGCTTTAAGAAAGAAGGTCTTAAAGGAGACTGCTTAAAATGTAAGCATGCTGAGAAGTGTTTAGGGGGATGCTTCAATGCTAGGCTTACTCTGAATAAATCGTTTTATTCAGAGAATCTTTACTGTACTCAAAATTTGATTATGAAAAAAGCAGAAAAATAACTGTTAAAATACGATTATTTAAAATTGCTTTTTAATATCTGATTAGATATAAGTTTTTTTGTCTTTCACAAAGAGTAATTCCGCCGTTTGGGGTTACTCTAACCATTTCTTCTATGGATCCGCCATTTTTTATTTGAATACGAGGTTCAATTGTATATACTCCGTTTTCTTGGAGTGGAAGTCCGGATCTTTTATGGCCTTTAGGAGACATACTGGTTCCTGGACTATGAGCATTTTCACCTACTGGATGTCCGGTCGCATGGTTGTAATTTGGATATCCTTTTTTTGTTATGTGATCTCGTACAAGTTTATCTATTTCATATCCTTTAACTCCCGGTTTACAATTTTTTATACCTATATCTATAGCTTCATATAAGGTTGAAAATACCTTTTTTATTTCTGGAGGTGCACTAAATTCTTTTGATTTCAGAGCGTATCCCATTCTTTGGAGATCACTTGAATATTTTCTTCCGTCTTTTAAATGGATTTGGATGCCGAAGTCCACATATACTGTATGTCCTGGTTGTAACATTTGATTTCCAGCTTTACTATGCCCTCCTTTTTTCAAATTAGGTCCTATTAATACAATAGGGCATAATTCTTTTTCCCATGAAAAATTTTCTTTTATAATGTTATATCTTCTGAGACTTTTTGATTTGAAACCTGAGATATTATGAATTAAATTTAGAATTTGCTTTTCAGTCATGCCTATTTTTATTTTTTTAAATGCAACATTTAATATTTCAAGAGCTCTGTTGGCAGCGAGTCTAAGGTAAAAAATATCTTCATCAGTTTTTGAATCCAGTAATTTATATATAAACGCATCAGCGGATTTAAAATCAGGTAACTTTATATTTCTTTGTTTATAATCAGCGATAATATTGTCGGTTATAAACCGATACGTTCCATAACCTAAAACATCTGTTTGAGAATCTAGTTTATCGGAATAATTAAGGTAAATAACTTGAGGGTATTTAAGTTTATGGAGGATCTCGGTCATAGTTTGGATGAGAGAATTTTCTCCGTCATAAGTTAAGACTTCTCCCTTGAAATCATGCAAATTTTCGACGTCAAGAGCATGAGCAATCAAGAATTTATTATTGTTGCTTAAGATACACAAAGCGGGTACAATTGTCTTGTTAGTTATAAATTTAGAAAAATAAGGATCACAATTTTCAGAGTTATACATAATCCAAACTGAATTTTTATCTTGATTGAGTATTTCATTTATCATGTTAGCAACCATCCTTAATGATATTTTAATTAGATTAAAAGGTGATTTAAAATTAAAAATTTACGAAACACGACGGAAGGGATATGCTTTGTATCTTTAAGTTTATTTTTTAGTAATATAATCTTATTTAAAATGCCTTTTGGAGGATCAGTAACTTTGGGGCATACACTTCCTTTAGTAATTTTAGCATATAGACGAGGATTTAAAACTAGTATTTTTGCTAATTTATCTTATTGTTTGATTCACTTAATTATTTCTTTTAAAATTCCTCCTGCAAAAAGTTTAAGTTCTTTTCTTGCAATTATTTTAATGGATTACATTTTACCTTACTGTTTAATGAGTATAGTGTTCAGTATTAAATTTGCTTCTAAGTACAGAATTTTTATAGGGATAATTTTTTCATTTATTTTAAAAATAATTATGGCGTCTATTTCCGGAGTAGTACTTTGGGGTGAATATATTCCTTTTAAGTGTAACATATGGACTTATTCATTTATTTACAATTGTATGTATTTAGTTCCGGAATGCACTATTAATGTTTTAATGGGGAAAAAACTATTTAAATTTTTAAATTTGTAAAAGAACATTAAATATTCTCATAGTTCTCACGATCTTTCAAGAAAAAACATATATTAAAATTGAGAGGAGTGAGATTTTTGGCGATAAAAATATTTATAGATCAAGGCCATAATCCTAAAAATGTAAATGCAGGAGCGGAAGGATTTGGACTTAGAGAGCAAGATATAACCTATAATGTAGGGATGTATCTAGCTGATTTATTAAGAGAAGATCAAAAATTTGAAGTTAAACTTTCCAGAAATACACCGACTGAAATACTTGGTGTGTCTAATTCTACCAGTTTGGCAGAAAGGGTTAAAATGGCAAATGACTGGCCGGCAAACTACTTTTTGAGTATTCATACAAATGCTAACACAAATCCTGCGATAAATGGAACTGAAGTTTATGTATATCAAGAGTACACACAATCTTATTTTTTAGGAGAGCATATATTAACGAGTATAGTCAGCTTAGTAGAAACTAAGAATAATGGACTTCGTGTGAGACCTTCACTTTATGTTTTAAAAAATACTAATATGCCCGCTGTGTTGATAGAGCTTGCTTACATAACCAATGAACAGGATGTAGAAAAGTTACGAAATGATCAATTTCAATTTTCACAGGGTATATATGAAGGATTGCTTAGTTATTTTGGTTTTTAAATAAAAAATCTACAAATTTTTTAAATGAACAAATAAAATCTAATTTTTTAAAATTCTTGACAATTTAACTTTGAATTTGATAGAATGAATTTAGGTTTTATTTGCTATCTTATTTGAATAAAAATTTAAATGATATTTAGAGTGAGTTTTAATTTAATGGGACAAAAGAATCTCATAAAAAATACATTTAAAATTGCGAAGTAGTACATTAAGTAAAGTAATTGACTATAAACTCACATTTTATAAAAATTCTGCGTTTTAAGAATCAGTTCATTCAATTTCTAAGCTAATAAAAATTTAATATGCGTCCGTACCTCAGTTGGATAGAGGGCCGGCCTCCTAAGCTGGATGTCGCGTGTTCGATTCACGCCGGGCGCACCATGTACATGCTTCGCATTCTTAATAGAGTGTTTTTTTGTTGTAAACATTTAATTTAATAGATTATATTTTGTAAAATTAAATTTAAATATAAAATTAATGCACTTATATTTAATGTCATTAATTAAATACTTAATTCGAAATTTATAACTTGAGTTTATATTGAAAATCACGTAGTAATAATTTTTTAAGGAGGAGTTATGAAAGGCAATAATACAAGTTTGTTAGAAACAATTGAAAAAATTAAGTCCAACAAAATTAAGTTAGAAAAATTTTGTGCTACAAACAACATTAATGAACTTTATAAAATGTGCAGGGAAAATGGATATTCAGATACTTTAGAAAAATTTCAAAATGAAGTTGAAGAGTTGTCTAAAATGGATTTAGACTTATTGGATGAAAATAGTCTCGATGGTATCGCCGGAGGAACGCTAAATAAAAATATGACCAAAGCTTTATCTATAGCTCTCTCTTCTTTATCGTTAACAAGCTCCGCAATACCGCAGGCAGGGGCTATGCTTCCAACTAAAACAGCGCAATTAAAAGAAAATAAAGGAATGAGTCTACCTAAAAAAAATACTGGGAACGTTAGGTACAGCAACAGCCGTTGGAGCAGGAGTAGTTTCATATCAATATTACATGAACGTTGCGGATAGATTGTCAAGACTTGCCCGTTTGGTAATTACAAAAGGAAACCTCGAGGACGCAGATAAGCGATCTTTGTTAGGAATTATCAAAGAATTAGAAAAGCAAGGTCTTTCGGAAGAAAAATTAGGTGTACTTGAAAAAGTTAAGGTACGTAGTTTTAATTGTGATATTTTAAATTTTGTAAGATTGATAGCTTTAGTTTTAGTATGTAGTAGTGATTATACTAAGAATGGCAATCAAGAATTTCAAGTCTCTAATTATATAACATCTGGAGGAAAAAACCAGGGTGGTTCTTTAAACTTAGAAGGTTTAGGCATCAGCACTGTGGGAAACATTTTAAAATTAAATAGTGGAGATTTGAATCGTTTAGAATCTTTATCTTCGGAAAAAAGTTCAAATGAAGTAAAAGCATCTGAACCTAAATCAACAACAAGTAATGCGAATAATTCTTCTACTGAAACTCCTAGTGAACAACAAACTGATAATACACAAACAGTTGAACAAAACACATCTTCTACATCTTCGGAAGAAAATTCAGATGAAGTAAAAGCATCTGAACCTAAATCAACAACAAGTAATGCGAATAATTCTTCTACTGAAGATTCTGCTCAACGTATATATGATAAGTATAATTTTAGGTTTGAACCCAAAGTTGATTTTAAAGAAATTTTTTCTGACATGTTTGATGAATTACTAAAAGTAACCGGCGGTGAATTTTTAGATAAAAATCAATTTTTAAGTGATAATAGGTCATTGCTCATCATTACTGATTCTAAAGATATAGAGTATGCTCTGGGGGATTTGATTGATAAGATATATTTACATTTAATAGACAAACTTGATGGTTTACCAACTGAAATTACGAATGTAAAAGATCAGATTTTAAATAGTGATAGTAGTTGGGCTCGAGAAAATGGTGCTACTCTGGTGGATAAATTGATTGATTCAAACAGAGAAATTAAAAAGTCTAGTGATCGAAGTACGGCTTTATTTGTACGTTGCCATGAAAAAATAAAAGAATTTATGATGAGTGTAAAGTATTTTAGATATAACTGCCCCCTAAATTGGCCGAAGTTTTATAATGCTAAATTCATTAAAAAAATGAAGAAAGAGCATAAAAAAGAGGAGCGGCGTCATATTTTAATAGGTCAAGACACATATGATTTCGTAGAGTCTTTAGGCAAGGGTGCCCAAGCTAGTGTAGATAAATATAAAAAACAAGATGGTACAGAAGTGGCGTTAAAATTTTTTAAGAAGCTTTCTGATTTTGATATAAAGAAAGAGGCTTTAGCTTCTCAAGAATTAGGAAAAATACCTGACGCAGAAAAATATTTTGTTATTCCAAAGAAAGTTAAAGATGGGGTTTTTGAATCACCTCTAGCAAAGATGGATATGCGTGCCAAGGTTAAAGAAATACAAAACAAGAGAGAAACAAAAAATCTAACTCAAAAAACTCTTAAATCTACGTTAAGAAGAGCAAGGCAAGTTTTAAAAGCAGTAAGCTTATTAAATGAAAGAAATTTTTATCATAGAGACGTTCAGTTACAAAATTTACTTTTCTTTAAAGACACGCAGACTGATTCGAAAGATAGCCAAAATTCTAAGCCTAAATCCAGAATAAAACTTTCAGATTTTGGACTATTTAGGGTTGGGGTTGATTCTGAGGAAAATTTATTAAGGGTAAGCAAAACTTTATTAGGTCTTCTTTTAATATCTGACAAAATCTCTGATGGTTCGTTGTATGATTTGGCCCGTGACTTTAAGTATTTAAAGCTCGACAAGATTGAAGATTTAGATATAGAAAATAGAACTTATTATTCCTTCGAACTTAACAAAAAATATGGTGGAGCAAAAAAAGAAGATGTTATTACGTATTTGAATATTTGCAAAAAATTAGCATGTGAGAAATTTGAATTTAATGCTAGTGATGCTTTAGGAAAAATTAAAGAGTTAGAAGATAAAATTAAAAGTACTGAAAGTAATTGAACAAATTCTAATTTTTAATTATTTAAAAGTTTAAAAAAATTATACGTGATTTAATCTTTGAACCAGACAACAATATAAAATATTATAACGACCTAAAAATGAATTTATCATTTAGGGTCGTTAGTTTTTATTGTTTCTACGTATGAGATTTAATTTTTAAATTATTTCTTAATAAATATCGAAGATAAACCGGCTGCTATAAATCCGATGCCAATATAAAAAGCTAGAGTAAACGCAGGGATTAAGGGATTAGTAAGCATTAAAATACCAACTAAAAAGTTTAGTATTCCGAAAGTTAATACGTAACCCCATATTTCACTATTGATTTTACTAAGATAAATTGATTCAATGCATTGCATTAAACCTTTAACCATTACCCATATTCCGAACATAATAGGAAGTATAGCAGTTAAGACTAGATTCAGAGGGGAAAACAAAAGAAATATTCCAAATATGGTATTTAAAATAGCTGCAAATAAATCCCAGCCTTTTCCTGATCTGTCTTTAGAGTTTGAGTATTCAACAATTCCTGCTATTCCTTGAATTACAATTATTATTGCTAGCAAAATGGCAATATAGTTGAGTGCCGATAATGGGTTAAGCATCAAGTAAATTCCTAGAATCAATAGACAAATGCCTGAAAGTATCCACATAAATTTTCTCATTTTTCACTCCTCCTAAAAGTAATTTGTAGTATAATTATTATAGTAAATAGAATTTAATATGTCAAATTATAGCTAAAATTTGCATTAATATTTTTCTTGTAAATTGTTAACAGGCATTTATTATATTATATGTGAATGTTTTACTGGGAGGTTTAACTGATTTTATAATTAAAAGATGTTTGATAATAAAACAAAATTTAAATTTGCTAATTGTTTTTAGAATAAACTTTTGTAATTTTAATTATCTTATTTTTATTTTATAGTTATATTGAATTACTTAGAATTAAATGATATAATTTTCACAAAATAAATTTTATTGTTAGATTTTTTATACTCTATACAATCTTTCTTTTTGAACTTAAATTATCTAAGGGAATGGTGAAAATTATGGAAAATTTATTACAGAAAAAATCAAGTCAAAATAAAAATGGAAATTTTTTTATCAGTTACAAATTTACTTTGTTGATTGTTTTTCTGGGTCTTATAATACTATGTGCATTTGCGTTTAAAAGCTTTGGTAAGACAACGCATACTATTAGTTTTGATTTAATTTGTGGAGAATTGAATGAAAATACAAAGCAAAATGAAATAGCTGAAATTCAAATAATGCGAAAAAATGAAGAATTCGAACCGGTTGTAAATAATAAAGTAACTGTAAATGCCGGGGAAAGCATTAAATTTAGAGTAAGTTTAAAAGATGGATACGAGCCGATAACTAAAAAAGAAGGTTTAAATTATTTGTTAGCCACTATTATTAATAAATCATCCGGTCATGAAGAGAAAAATAGGGAAGAGATGACTTCCTATTTCACAGATGACTCCTTCGAATGGACAACAGATCCAATAACTGATGATAAACATATAGAAATCAAAGGTATAAAAATTATAGACCTAAATGCTTCCGAACCTAACTTTGTCACTTCAGAAGGAGAAATTTTAGATAAGTCAAAATTTATCGTCAACTGGCAAGATACGTTTAAGTATGATAATAAATATAGATTTGATATTAATTTAAATGAAGAAACCGAACCTTATGGGTTAAAAAGTGTAACGGCAGAAACAATCAACGAAGGAGTCACAACACAACTTTCTTGTGAAATATCCAAAGAAAACAACGGAAAACATGAAGTCACAATATATAATCACTTTAATAGATTCGGAGGAATAAGAAGTTCTATTAGTAAAATAGAAGTAACGCTAGAACCTAAGTATCAAGATGATCAATTATCTCCTGCTTTAGCAGACGGAGAGGAAAGTGAGACGCCTGCAAAAACATATGCTTTTAATTTCAAAGGTAAAGATAATAAAGAAGGAAATTTTATAGATTTAACTTCTGATCAAGTTGAGTTATATGTTTATACAGGTAGTGCGCAGGATGTAGAAAACATGCCAGAATATGATCTTAATTCAGTTGACTTCAAAAATGTTAGTTATGTTAGTCCTACGGAAAGTGAAAAAGGATATTTAAATTATACTTCCGACTCTACAAATAAAATTATATTCTATTTAAAACCTACTGAAAATTATAGCGAATCTAACTTAGAAGTTGAAAATTTTACTAATTTAGGCGCAAAAAGAGGATTCGAAGTTTATGAAGCAACTGGTTCTGATGATACTACTGATATATACATTAATGGTATAGCGTTAAATTGCAATGTTGATTTTTATAGAATAGATGATAGTGGTAAGTTAAATTTAACAACCGAGGATATGGAAATTTATGTGTACGAAGGATCAGATTCAAGTCTTGTATGCCCCCTAGATGAAAATGAAAGCTTAAAGGACGGAGTTAAAAGCGTTACTTCAAAGGAAGAAAACAGCATACAATATTTAAATTTTCTGAGTAGTCAAGGCAGGAGCTGTACTTTCTTCGTAAGAACAAAAGCGCGTGATAGTATTATTTCTGAATATAATGATATTACTTTAACATATCGTGACACAACCGGTGTTGAACATACCTTAGATGCTGCAGCGCTTCCACCGGGAACTACAGATTCAGAGCGCAAAAATTTCCTTAAATATACAGTAAACTCTTTAGACGTTAACAGTACCGATAACACGCCTGGAAATTTCGAAATTAATATTAAAATAGTTAATAAGTGTAATATTAAATTTATGGGGGACGAAAGTCCGGAAAATTTAGGAAACTATCTCGCATTAAATTCTGACCAAGTTAGTATTTATATCTATAAAGGAGCAGGGGAAGCTCCGGAGTCGCCTAACGACTTTACTAACACGGAGTTTTATACTGAAGTAGATAATAAAACATTTGAACATGTCGAAGAATGGGGGAAAAGTTTCACTTTTTATGTAGTTCTAAATACGGGTTATACAGATTCTCAATTTACTGTATTGAAAGTGAGCAATGATGATAACCTCGGGGATTATACAAAGAAAAAATTTTCAACTAATGTTCCAGCTGCGTCTGAAATGATTATTAGCATAAAAGGAATTGAGTTAAACAAATATAAAGTTAAGCTTACTTTTGACGGGTCAAAAGTAACAGAATTAAAGAAAATCTCTTCCAATGAAGAAAAAACTTTGTTTTCAGGCTCCGATGATGATATTACTATAGAAGATACTGTAAAACATGGCGAATCTTTAAAGTATGAATTTAATATAGATTATATATATACTTTCGAGTTCTGTAAAGTAACAGTAAATAACGTTGAGTATGATAATGTAGAAAAAACGTCAATAAAATTAACTATTAATTTGGATAAAGTAAATGAAAATAAAAATATTGTTATTTCCGGTATAAATTCAAAAATGTGCAGACTTGAATTTTTAGATGAAAATGGAAATAAATTTGATATAGAAGATCAAATAGAAGAGGACGACGAGGACAACGAGA
Source organism: uncultured Clostridia bacterium (assembly GCA_944384825.1). Taxonomy (GTDB): domain Bacteria; phylum Bacillota; class Clostridia; order Oscillospirales; family Acutalibacteraceae; genus UMGS1491. The sequence goes on along the minus strand of CALWUT010000005.1, from coordinate 23,637 downwards.
TAATAGTTAAAGAGCAAATTTTATCTATCACATCGGAATACGGAGGAAGCAGTCTAGCTGAAAATCAAACTAAGGTTAACATTGCTGGCGATTTTAAATTTATTATAAAGATGATGGAAGGATATAATGGAAACGAATTAAAAGTAACTGAACCAGATAAAACAGAAACATCATATTCTATTTATGATAAAGATGGATACCACTTCACAATTTCAAAGGAGACCTTACAACAAGCATACGATGATTCCGCGGAAAATGATAGAAAATGCACTTTGATAGTTAAAGGTGTAGTTGCATTGCATGACATTACATTTTTATGGGATGCAAAATACGATGATAGTATATTGACAGTTAGTTACAACGAATATAATAATAATAATAATGGTGAAGCTGAACACACGGTAACACAAGGTAAAACTATACAACACTTAATTCCAAATGGGAAAGATTTTCAGTTTGAAGTAAAAGTAAATTCTGATAAATACAAATTAGATGAAAATTTCATTAATTCAGACGAAATAAAAAAAAGTAATTTGGTTTCTGAAGTAACTATTAACAAGGCTGCAGACGAAAGAAGTGCTACAGTGACCCTTAAGAAAGTAACCGGAGATATAGTTTTTGGCGTAAAAATAGAACTTTACGAATGTATATATCATGCTGCGTTTAACATTGATGAAGAATTTGAAGATAAAATTACTTTTTATAGAGCAACTGTAACAGAAAACGACAGCGGTGAATCTAATGTAACAAACGGAGATAAAATATATGGCGGAGGTGTAAATGGTTTTGAAATTACTTTCGGTAAAAGTGAAAATATTACTTTCGAATTAGATGAAAGTTGTCAAATTAATGAACAAGACTTTGCATGTACTTTGAATTATGGTGATGAATCGAAAGAATGTGATTTTAAGATTGTGAACGGAAAGTATTTGATTACAATTGATACTTCCGGCATCGACAAAAATAATGAAATTGAGCTTAAAATAAATGTGAGCGGTATTAGTGTAAAAACATTTAAAGCTAAATTTTCTCTTAAAGGTGCAGAGATCATTCAATACAAAAATGGTTTTTCAGAAGAAGCTACTGACACCCCCATTGAGAATGAGGGAACGATAGATGTAAAATATGGTGATAGTTTATATTTAGAAATTCAAAAAACAATTGATGAAGAAGTAGACATATTAGATACATTGACAATACAAGAATCAGATACGGATAAAAATATAAGTTATACTATTAGCTTGAATAATAACAATAAAAATTATAGAATAACAATTTCTAATGTTAACACAAATATAGATTTTGAGTTAAATTTAGACCAGGAATATTCATTTGTAACTTTTAAGGCCTGCGAAGGTTTAAGTTTCTATAAAGTTGAAAATGATGAATTAAGTGAAGTAATACTAGGTACTATATCCGCAGTAAAAAATAGCGACTATAAATTTGCCGTAAAACCGGATGTAGGGTATGATTTAAATAGTGTGGAAATGAAGGTAGGTGAAGAATACCTTACTGGAGAAGGTAATGGAGATTACTTTATATATACAATTTCTTCTGATAAGCTAAGCGGTAAAACACTAACTGTTGAAGCGAAAATATCACATTTAAAGTTCAACATAACTTTTGTTTCTTCTTATAATCTTTCAGATGTAACAGGTGAAAATAATGAAGAAACACAAGTAACCTTTTATCAAGGAAGTAAAGATGTAAGTTCTGGTATTTCAGATGTAGAATATGGAAAAAATATAGAGGTTTCCTTGAAGCTTGAAGAGAAATGCAGTAATTCTGATGTAAAGGTAAAAATTTACTCTAAAGATGCGGGTAATGAAATAGACGAATTAAATTTAGTAAGCGGTAAGTATAAAATTATTAATGTAACGCAGAATTTAGAAGTTAGAGTCGAAGGCATAAAGTTAAATCAATACGTTCTGAATTTTGTTGACAATATAGCTGCTTACTTTTTAGATGCCGAAACCGAAAATAGTCTTTCAGGAACCAAGGTCGTTAACTATGGCGAAAATTATGAATTCAAGATTAAAGAAAAAACCGGATATGTATTAGGGGAGTCGATGGTAGTAAATATAATGTCATCAAGTGGTGCATCAAAAGAACTCAAACCAGAGTCCTCAGGAGTATATAAAATAACAAATATTACTGATGGCTATACAATTACAATAGAAAATGTTGAAAATATTATTTATAATGTAAGTCTTGCTAATACAGAAGGAGTAATATATTACAATGATCAAGGTGCAACAATATCCGGTAGCTTTAAAGTAAAGTATGGCCAAAATTTTGAATTTGCAGTTGGAGTTGAGGACGCCTATGATGAATCAATTTCTAATATGTATATATTGGTTAATGACGGAAACGGAAGTAATGTAACTGCTCAAAAGTTAGCTTCGGGAAGATACCTGATACAAAACATTACAGAAGATATAACAATTAAAGTAGGAAATATTGTAAAGAATAAATATGTCGTTACTTTAACAGATACTGAGGGAATAGATTATTATTCTTCTTCTGGTGCTGTAATTACAGGTGACAATCAAGTTGGTTACGGAGAAGATTTTTATTTCAAAGTAAAATTATATTCTGCGTATTCTGATTCTCAAATAAAAGTTATGTTAGGTAACCAGGAGATCTCAATTGAAGAGAATGATATGTACAGAGTTCCCAAAGTTATAGAAAATAAAATAGTTATGGTAGTGGGAGTAGAAAAAACTGCTTCGGCGTCTCTTATAAACAAGATCGAGACTCTTCCCACGTCAGTAGAGAACTCAAATGATATGGAAGCAGTAATCGAAGCTACAAGACTTTATAACTCACTTGACGAAAGTCAAAAAGCTACTATAGGCAATTACGACATTTTGAAAAATTTGCAGGAAAGTATAGCACCATTGAATCATGTTTATAACGGAGTAACGATAGAAGGATTGGACTGGTATATTAAAATCATAGCAAATCCGATTTTATCTGATATTGATGTTTGTGCTCGTATATATGAGAAACTTAATTCAGAATATATTTTATCTCTTTATGACGTGTATCTCTGGGACGTCATAAATGATTGTCGTTACACATTACCGGAAGGACAAACCGTTGTAGTCAGATTTCCTACTCCTGACATGACGTATTTTGAGTCTCCGACAGGAATTCATGAAAAAGACGATGGTAAATTAAATTTCCTATCTTTGAATATGTCTAATAATACAACGTCTTTAGAAACTTCTTCTTTTAGTCCCATGGGAATAGTTGCTCGAAGATCTAGTGTACCTGGAAGGTCTTCTTTAATTGATTCGTTAGACGCTAATTTGTCTACTTTAACTGATTATACTTTAACTTCTTTATCCGGAAGTTCAGAAAATTCAGGTACAGATTCCAATAAAGTAGAAGTAAACAATACTGATCAAATGGTAGATCAAGAATTAAATTCTGCTGACCAACAAGAAGAATTTAAGACGGAAAATATAGGTACCACACAGTTAGGAAGTGCATTAAAGCTAGTCTTAATTTTGATTATCATAGGAATTATTATTGCAGGGATATATGTATTTATTAAGAATCGTAAAAATAAAGATGACTCAGATTGATTCCCAAAATTGGGAAATTTTGAGGTATTGATAAGTAACAAACATTATGATAACATTGTTCATTAGATGTAAGGAGTAGGATATTGTAAAACGGAGTGATAGTTATTATTTCAAAAATTCCGGAAACACTAAAAAAACTTAGAATAAAATGTAAGTATACTCAGAAACAAGTAGCGGACATACTAAAAATAGATAGATCAACTTATTCTTACTACGAATCAGGTAGAATCAGACCTGATGTAAAGACTATCTTACAGCTTTCTCAAATATTTAAAGTTGACTATACTGAAATTTTGGATTCAGAATGTAATAGTGTTTTTTCTGACAGCAAGTACACTCAGCTCCCAGAAAGTAAAGAAGGTTCTTTGGGTGAGACAGTTGAAACTACATCTCCTTCTGTACCTACGGAGGAAAACTTAACTGAAAGAGAAAAGGATTTAATTTTAGGTGTAAGGTTATTATCATCAGAGGCAAGAAATGAAATTTTTAAAATGGTGTCAGAACGTTTTAAAATGGAGAATCGTCTGAGACGTAAAAATAGAAATAATGAGCAAAATTAATTTTAAATTTGTCTACGCTAAAGTCTTTTAATGAATGCAGTGGAGTTTTTCCGCTACATTTTTATAAATTGATTAATTAAACAGCTTTATTGTTAGGATTGATAATTGAAAGATTTATTTGTTAAAGGTTAAGATAGGAAGATTAATTGTTTTTCATTAAATTTTGTATGCACATCCCAATACATTTTGAATTTTGTTTTTTACTAACGATTTTATCGAAGTTTTAGCTTCTGATAAATATTCTCGAGGATCAAACTTATTAGGGTGTTGAAAAAGGTATTTACGAATTGATGCTGTCATAGCAAGGCGTAAATCTGAGTCGATGTTTATTTTTGATATTGACATCTTAGCTGCTTTCTTTAATTCTTCTTCAGGGATGCCTAACGCGTTTTGTATACTTCCGCCATAGTGATTTATTTCATTTATGTATTCCGGAAGTATAGTAGAAGCTCCGTGGAGGACTAAAGGAAAAGAAGGAATCTTTTTCTGAATTTTTTCAAGTATATCAAATCGAAGTTTGGGTGTTTGGTTTGGTTTGAATTTGTATGCTCCGTGACTGGTTCCGATAGCAATTGCCAAAGAATCAACATTGGTTTTTTTAACAAAATCGGCAGCTTGATCGGGGTCAGTATAAAATGAATTTTCTTTAGTTATTTTCACTTCGTCTTCAATTCCTGAGAGACTGCCAAGCTCAGCTTCGACGCTTACATTATATTTATGAGCGTACTTTACTACTTTACGAGTTATTTCAACATTTTTGCTGTATTCTAAAGAGGAGCCGTCAATCATAACAGAAGTAAATCCGCTATCTATACATTCTTTGCAAGCTTCAAAAGATTCTCCGTGATCTAGATGAAGAGCGATGGGAATATTAGATTCAGATTCCGCTGCTTCTACTAATTTTTTAAGATAAGTTGTTCCTGCGTATTTTCTGGCACCCATAGAAGCTTGTAAAATTAAAGGAGAAGAAAGTTCATTTGCTGCTTGAACTACTGATTGAATTATTTCCATATTATTTACATTAAATGCACCTACTGCATATCCTTCGTTGCATGCTTTATTTAACATTTTTTTAGTATTTACTAGACTCATAATAATTTCACTCCTAAAAACTTATAATAAAAATGTATTTTACATTAGACTATATTCTATTATATAAATATTTTCAAAAGTATATCTATAAAATTTAAATATTTACTGAAAAATGTTGACTAAATTTTTCATCTAATATATAATTGTAAAAGTGATTTTCTTAGGGGTGGTATTAAATTTTGCTACTGTAGCTCAGTTGGTAGAGCAGCTGATTCGTAATCAGCAGGTCGGCGGTTCGATCCCGCCCAGTAGCTCCATTAAAAACTCCCGTACTTTAGCCAAACTTCAGTTTTGTACACATAGAACTATTCCCTTAAAAGTCCAGTTTGACACCAATTTTGACACCAATACGAGGTTTTTTCGACTCCAGTTAGCAACTTAAATTTTTGATTTGACACCAATTATTGGTGTCAATTTTATTTTAGCTGTAATTCTAAAAGATATAAGCTACTTTTTCCATACCTATTTTTTTATATTCTTCAATTGCATGACAGTATCTATTTACAGTAGTTGAAGTTTGAGCGTGACCTAAAATTGCCGAGAGAGTATTTATATCCATTACATTCTCTATTGCTCTAGTTGCAAACGTATGCCTGAGAGTATGAAAATCAGCATTTTGAATATTGGCATCTTTGAGAATCTCTAAATATTTATAATAAAATCTTCTAGGCTCATGTTCTTTAAATACTGAACTTTGAAATACAAAATCTGTTTCTTCATGAGTTATGTTATTTTGCTTTTTGAGATGTATTTGAGATTCTCTATATTTTTTAAAATCATCTAAAAGCTGAGGCATTATTGGAATATTCCTTTTTGAACCATTAGTTTTTGTGTCGCTTAGTTTTCTTACAGTTTTTGTATTTCCCCCAGATAAATCTACTTGCCTTGAGAGAGAATGGCGTGCATGTATAGTTGGATTTTCTGTGAATAAGTCTACATCGCACCACCTAAGTCCCAAAACTTCTCCTTTACGCATACCAGTATACATTGAAAGAATTATCCCGAAAGCTGAAGGCCAATCTTTTTGCCATTTTTCTGCTGTTTTATGAAGCCTATATTGTTCTTCTCGAGTTAATGCTCTAACATCAGGTCTACTTAAATTCCCCATTTTAACTCCTTTTATTGGATCAGATAGTATGTATCCATCAATTTTAGCTTGGTTAAGTGCTGCTCGTATAACCCTCCTCATGCCGTCTATAGTCCTATTACTTAAAGTTCTGGTTTTATCCTTGCTATGTGGACATTTCTTTTTTAAATTGAAGAGTTCTTGCAGCTTTTCAGTATTTAAGTCGCACATTTTACATTCTCCAAGTATAGGTTTGATGTGTACCCTAACAAACATTTCATACCATGAATATGTGGGCTCTGACAGATGTTTTGCAGTATTTTTCAAGCCATATATCAAGCCACTGCCCAAGAGTAACTTTACTTTTTTCTATATAGTTTGTGTAACCTTTTTCTGAAGCTATTTCAATTTCTTTCAATTTTTGTTTTAGCAGAGTTTTTACTTCTTTTTGTGTCTTTCCGTAAATAGGTACTCTTTTACCGTTGTAGGTGTACCTTGCCATCCACCTCCCGTCTTTTCTTAATGTTATGGTTCCTTCACCATTAGATCTTTTATTAGACATAATTTTATACTACCTTTCTTTTTTTAATTAAGAATCAAGGTATTACTAAATTTTAAGACAAATTTTAAGTATAATTTTATGCAAGAAATATTTTAAGTTAGTTAAGTAGTCGCGTCAATACCACAATGCGTGTTTAGTTTGAAAATTCAGAAAGCCAGTTCAAGAAATCATTTTTAAAAATTATGATTCTAGTGCCTATTTTTGAGTGACAAATCAAATTAGAATCTACTAAATCATATAATTTACTTTTCGAGATATTTATAATTTTAGCTAATGTAGAGATTTTTATAATATGGGGTAAATTTTTTATAACTTGGGTTTCAGGAAGGGGAGTAATACTTCTTTTGCTTTGCCAATCAATAAATTGTTGTTTAAAAATGATGATTGTCCTGTCTATTTTTAAATGAGGTAACTTTTTAGTTATTATCAGGTTGTATATTGTTGTTTTAGAGATTGTTAAAAATTTAGCTAAATCATTAATTTTGAAAACTTCAGATAGAAGATTAAGCTCGTGACAGTCGCTTTTATATCTATCTTTATTAGTCAAAGAATTTCCTCCCTTTATTATTTTTACGAATCCACTTTATTGCTTGGGAAAAATTCATTATATTATCATCTACTTCAAGAATTGGCATAGAAATAAATTTGTTTTTTAATTTTTCTGTATCATTAATTTCGATATGTATAATTTTCAACATATTAAGCAAATTTCTTAACACGTTTCCCTTATGACAACCGTTAGAGAATAAGATGATACTTGAGCTTTTTTATTATGGGTATTCAATTGTTCGTTCTTGGCTATACCAAATTCTAAGTTTCTTTTAGTCTGAATATTTTTCATATAAATCCTCCAAACATTCTAAACAGTAATTTTTTTCGTCTATTAAGTAATATTTCCCGAATATTTCTTCACTGCAGTTACTACATTTAAGATTGCTTTTTTGCTTTACACATTCCCGACAACATTCACATTCTCTGTTATGGTTTTTTCTGCACATATATCCCATTTAATCACATCCCTTTAACATATTTAGTAGAGAGGTTTCCCGTTTGAAGTCTACTTTTTTATGTACCACTCTGTTTACAGTTCGGGCTTCTCCCAGATGATAAACTTTTTCTGTGGCTCTTGTAATTCCTACATATAAGAGGTTAGAATTTAGCATGAATGTGTGGCATCTGGGTGTAATTAGGATGACTATTTTTGCACATCCACCTTGACTTTTATGAACAGATATGGAATAGGCAAGTTTAAGGTTTTTCATATCTTCTCTTTGATAAATAACAGTATTTTCAAATTGAATTTCGATTCCTAGATTTGAAATATTTTTGATGATTCCAATTTCTCCATTGGGTATAAATGTGAACTGGAGATCTATATTTATATTGTTTTGTTTGTTAACTGCACAATAATTATTTTTAGTTTGTAAAACTAAATCATTTACATAAAATCTAGTTTTGCTACCATCAAAGTTATTTATTGATATATTTTTATTTTTGAAGTTTCGATTAGGGTTGGCTATGAGCTGTATTTCTTCATTAATTTTGTTTGTTCCAAGGTTTCCTTTGTTATATGCTGAAAGTATCAGTATATCCTTTGGCGTATAGCCTTTTTGCAGGAGTGAAGAGTATAATTTTTTTATGTTTTCCATCATAATTTCAGCAGAAGAAGGAATGAAAGCATAGCCCTTGTCATTACCGATAAACTGATTTTCAAGAGAACTACTAAGATAAGACTTCGAAGTTCTTACATATGTAGCAGCAGTTAATATACCACCTTCGCCGGTACGGAAAACTTTTGTCAGAGAGTTTACTGGAATTACTTTAGAGTTTACTAAGTCATAAAGAATATTTCCCAGTCCAACAGAAGGAAGCTGTGCAGAATCTCCTATTAAAAGAAGTTTAGTTTTTTTAAAGTTAATAGCCTCAAGTAATGAGCAAAATAAAAATATATCACACATTGAGACTTCATCAATTATTACCATATCATATGGTAATTTTTTGTTTTTTCCGTAAGTAAATGATTTTGTTATAACATCGAATCCAAGAAGCTTATGAATTGTACTTGCAAGAGCATTTGCATATCTGCTTGCGACTTTTGCAGCCAGTCCGGTAGGAGCAGCTAAAACAAAGCTTTTGTTATTGCTTTTAAGCATGTTAATTAATGCTAAAATGGAGGAAGATTTACCAGTTCCCGCACTACCCGTAAGTATTGAAATGCTATTTTTACATACCATATCCAGAGTCTGAGATTGTTCCAAACTTAGAGTAAAATCCTTGATTTTGTGAAATTTAGCTGTATTTATATCCCAGCAAACTTTTGATGTGATAGCTTGTTTAATTAAATCAGCAATCTTTTTTTCAGTAAAATATGTCTTTGCTCTTGATACAGTATTTACTTTTTCATTAATATAAATTTCTTTAGGGTATGCATGGGCATTTAAAATGCTTGAAAAATGATGAAAGCATTCAGGTACTAATTTTTGAAGTTGTTTTTTTAAGTAAAGCTATGCTCATATTTGTATTGCCGGACATTTCATTTTGATTGAGTAAAAATAGTATTCCTTGAGTGCATCTATCTTTTGACTGCATAAAATTGCTGGGTAAATTAAAATCCAATTGATTACCTCTTTTGGATAGTTTCAGAATGATTGAGTCAGCGGTTTTAAATGATATACCATCAAGGCTACAAAGATATTTATAAGGATTTTTATTCATCTCACGGGTTATTTCACTTAAAAGCTTGTATTTTTCTTTAAGCTGTTTAGCAATATGAAGATTTATGAATTCTCCAAAAACTTCTGGAAATTCGGTGTATGAAAGATTAGAGTTTATTTTTCTTTCTATGACTTTTAAAATGTAGGGACCAATTCCATGAAGTTTAGAAATATCAATTTCATTTACTCGATTTTCTTTAAGAATTTGAATGATATTAGGGTACTCTCTTACGATTTCATTTATTTGATTGTTTGTAAGTGAGATTGAGCTTAGAAAAGAACGTAGTGATTCTATATCCATTAGCAGACCTCCCAAGAGGTTAGAATTTTTTCATCTTCATCTGTTCTAATCCATTTACCATTTATATTTTTAATTTTCTTCTTACTAGAAAGCTTTGCCGTTTTCAAAATATCATATAGTTTAAATGGGTTTGAAGAAAATAATTTACTATCCGTGATTTTAGTTTTAATTTTTTCTCCTGTTTTCAAAATATAAAGAGTAATATAAGGTCTGTACTTATCTTTATAAGTTTTAAATTCTATTACTGCCATGAAATCTTCAGTTAGATTCTTTATTGTAGTAACTGGACTTCCTAAGTATTCTATTTCAGCTTTTATTTGTTCTTTTAAAGGTAGGCATTCATCTTTAATAGGTTTTGAAATTTCGTCTATATATGAAGTCCAATTAATTTCCTTAAACATTTTATTTGTCTTGGTTTTGGTGTGTCTTTCAAGAATATCTTTATCTAAATGTAGGTTTTCCATATCTTTTGTGGATACTTGTTTTTTCTTAGAGAGTAACTGATACGTCTTGAAAATTTCTAAAAGTTTTTTGTTTTTGCCAAAATCTCTAAAATAGTTAAGAGTTATCAATATTTGTACTTGCCGACTGTTACATGATGTCTTATTGTTTATATCTTGAAGGAGAAAAGTAAAGCTTTTGTATTTATTATTCTGACTTAAACTATATAATTCATCTGCCACTTTATCATTTAAAAACTTTATACTTCCTACACCTTTGTAAATGATATTTTCGACTTTATCAAAAGTATAACTTGCCAGAGATTTTCCAAATTTAACGGATGATATTTTAATTTTTAGAATTTCTGCAAGCTCAGTACCTTTATTTATATCTTCGAGAGTATCAGCACAGTTAAGATACGCAGTTAAAAATTTTATAGGGTAATAGTACCGCATATAAGCACATAAGAACCCAAGCATACTATATCCGGTGCTGTGGTTGTACCCGAACTGATACCGAGAACTATCTTCAATAATCTGCAAAAATTCTTTAGCTTCTTTTTCGGCTTGCTCTTTGGGTTTATCTGATTTCAAGCAGTATCCCTCAAGGATTTTCGGTATAGCAGCGTCGAGTCTATCCTTTTGTTTTCGACCTATTGCACGTCTGACGTTATCGGCTTCACTTCCAGAAAGACCGCAGATTTCAGTCAAAAATTTTATTGTATCCTCTTGAAACACAAGAAAACCGTTATTTTCTTTTAAAAGTTCGTCTATCTGTGGTGAGGGATTTTTGTTAAATTCTTTTCTTAAAAGTCTATCTCTAAAGCTTGCTCCTGAAGGTCTGAGCACTGCATTGATAAGAGATAAGTCGTTTACCTTTTTAGGCTTATATTCCTTAAGAAGAGAAAATGCAAAGTCTCCTTCAAATTGAAATATTCCCACTGAAGAGTTGAGCATATCATCCCATACATTTTCATCGTTCCAGTTAATTTCGTGAGATAAAGGATATTTAATTCCCGCAAGCTTACAAGTTTCATTTATGATCTGAATATTTTTGGGAGCTAAAATATCATATTTTACGAGTGAAACTTCATGAGCTTCTTCCATATCAATACATGTAATTCTTTTGTTATCATCCCAAAAGGTCCCATAATTTGAAGGCAAATGTAGGGGAGACACTATTATTCCGGCCGGATGCATAGACTGTGATACAGCTGTTCCTAAGAGTCCGTCAAAGTAATAAAAAAATTTAGGATAATCTTTTTTAGCTTTTTCCGGGTTTGCTTCGTATTCTGATTTTATAATTGCAACAGAATGTAGAGGCATATTAAAGGCTCGTCCAATTTCATCAATTGTTCCTTTGTCGGAAATAGTGCCGATTGCTAAGACGTAAGCTGTAAAGTCTTTGCCAAAACCGTTTATTATATGTTCGTAAACCAATTCACGTTGGTTTGGGGCTATGTCAATATCTATATCGCCGATTTCAATTCTATCTTCGTTTGCAAATCTTGAAAAAACTGTACCCCACTTGACAGGATCAACGTCAGTTATATCAGTAATATAAGCTATCGCACTGCCACCGACTGAACCCCTGCAAGGAGAACTTGGGATATTATTTTCTCTGCACCAAGTCATCAAGTCTGACATAAAAAGCATAAAACCTATCATCCCGATTTTTTTAAAAACACGCATTTCTTCCTTTATATTTTCAAGATAGCGTTTATCGGGTTTTATAATCCCTGACTTTAATTTTTCTTCGCACTTATTTAAAATTCTTTCTTTAAAAACTTTTTCTTCGTTTTCATATAATTTTGGATACTTCATAGATAAATCTAAATTGAAGTTTTCTATGCTGTCTGCCAGAATGTTTGTGTTTTCTATAGCTTCAAGGTAAACTTTTTCAGGTAAAACTCCTTGTAGTTCAAACATATCAATAAGTTCATCATAAGATTTATAAGTCAAATCAAATTTATCTTCGTCTGAAAACTCTATATGTTTTGCCTTCTGAAGAATTTTTCGGCATTCTGCCTTATAACTATCTAAACTATGTGTATCGGTTCCGGCTATTAAAGGTTTCCCGTATTTTTGATATAAATCAAGAAGATAGAGATTATATCTTTTTTGTCTTTCACTATTTATGTGGGGTTGAATTTCGTAGTAATCGTAGTGAAGGCACAATTTATTAAAAATATTAGGGTCTATATCGTTGGGATAATTTAAAGGGGAAGCAAGGCACGAGCTAATTTTTACTACATTACTCGATATTTGTAAAAATTCATTTACTGATATTCGTGGCTTATAGTAGAAATGGTCATTTCTTGATGATAAGTCAATTAGTGAATTAATTTCTTTTAGGCCTTCATAATTTTTGGCAAGAAGTATAGTGTGATAGTTATCACGGATTTTTTCAACAAGATTCATTGTTATATAGCACTCAACACCATGGATGTACTTTATTCCTTGCTTGTCGCAGTACATCTTTTTTTCTATCCATTTATATATGTTTCCATGCTCGGTAAACGCTATTGCTTTTTGACCGAGGCTTTTAGCTTTATCAGTATATAATTTATGATTTGTGCAACTGTCAAGTAAACTAAGTTCTGTATGTATGTGATATGGTACGTAGTTTTTTATTGTCATTATTGATCATTTCTTTCGTTAAATTATTGTTTATGATATAATATTTAAAATCGTTGTATTTAAGAAAGGATGTTTAATTTATGAAAAAAGAGATTGAAGTAAGATATGAATTATTGAATAAAGATGTTTTATCAGATTGGTTGAACAAAAATGCTGAGTTTTTGTTTTCGACTCATCAGGTAGACACATACTACGATAATAAAAATTCAACTTTTATAAACGATAGAAGTGTAAGTCATATATATGATTGGCTTAGAATAAGAGAGGAAGAAGATAAAACTACTTTGAATTACAAACATTGGCTTCCTGAAGGGGAAGTAATCAGAACATATTGCAACGAGTATGAAGTAGAAGTTTCATCGTCGAACGAAATGAAAGAAATATTGAAAGTTTTAGGGTTTTATAAGTTGGTAACTGTAGATAAGCTGAGAGAGAGTTGGCTTTATGGTGATGTAGAAATATCAATAGATTCAGTCAAAGAATTAGGGGATTATGTGGAAGCAGAGTATAAAGGTAAAGAAACAGGTGAAATTAATGTTGTTTTAGATGAAATGAAAGAAGTACTAAAAAAAATAGGTGCAGTCATTGAGAATGAAGATCATGAGGGTCACGCTATTAAACTTTTTAGAAAAATGATGAAATAAGAATTTATATATTAAAGTTAGTCCTTTTATTTCGATGTGCTATTAACATTTTCTCCTGCTTGGAGAAGTTTAAATTTTATAGTTACTCATCGTTAAATCCTTTTTGCTCCAAATATTTTCTGTATGGCTTATGAAGTTTAGCACTATATTCTGAAAGATTTGCCATAAAAAAACTACTTTTGTCGGTTATATCATTCCAAAATAATTCATTGCCTTTTTCGTCGTCACAATTTGAAAGCTCATATTCTGAGGTTTTATTTTCAATATCTGATATAGTTTTAGTAATATTTTCTGTGAGTTCTTTTATGGAGTTTTCATTATAAGGGACTTCAATAACACAATCATCAAGAATAAATTTATTTTTTACGTTTTCAGGCAGAATATCAAGACTGTTTTCTTTTATTGCTTTTTCTAAAAGCAAATTTAATTGAAAATCGTCTATATTTTCAGATGAATTTTTAAGCCACATTTTTATGAGATTGGACATACGCTCAACATAATCACGTCTTTCAAGATTTGTAGTAGTCATTTTGCTATTTAATCTTTGCATGGAACATTTTAAGTATTTTAAAAAGTTAAATTGTATATGTATTCTCTCATATGGAATACCCGTTTTTTGATGAATCCCCATTGCGTATAAAAGTAACTGTCCCGCCATTTTGTTTAGTGCTTCGCCTCTGCATAGGGAAGAGGTCTTAAAATCAGTTATAAAGACTTCTCTGCCTTTTTCACTGATAGAGGTATGTATGCAATCAATGTATCCTTGAAAGTAAACCTTGGGGGATAGTTTTATTAAAATAAATTCTTCTAAAGCAGTTTTAAAATTAGGCTTTTTATGATTTTTAAAGAAATGAAACAGATTTTTTTCGTACTTATCTGAAATAGCTTTGTTTTTTGCTTCATTAGTCCTATCAAATTTGTAATCAAACAGTGAAAGTTCGTATAGTTTTTCTTTGTATTTTGTTATCATTTCCTCTTGATGTATGTTTCCGGCATAATACATATCTATAATTTCATGTGCAGCTGTTCCCATGGGAGAGTAAATGGAGTCTAATCTATCTGGAGTCACTTTTTTAACGTATTTCAGATAATAAGTGAAAGGGTCGTTTTCATAAGTTTTATATCTGGATCACGACCATAAAGTTTTTATGCTATATTTTTGTTTTATTGATTCTATGTCTTCTAAAGTTTTTCTTTTAGAGGGTATTTGTGAAGATGAAGTTTCGTTTAATTGATATACAGCGACATTCCTATTAGTAATTGGGTCAAATTCTTTATCTTTAGTTATAATAGTTCCTTCTTGAAGAAGTTCGGTTAATCGTGGCTTTACAACATAATTAAGGTCTTTATATCCAAGTTTATAGGCTATTTGACGTGCTGTAAGTCTACTATTACCAAGAGCATTTAATATGATTTTTTGCCTACTCTTTTTATCTACACTTTTAAAACTTTCGTTTCTCGTCTCTATTGTAATAGGGATAGCCATTCTTATCGTATCCTTTCATTAGTATATTTTTGATGTTCCGATTTATCGTAGTGAAGTTTATATTTGAACATAAGTTTATATAGCTTGTCCTCTAAATCAGCAGGACTTTCTTTTGGTTTTAGTAAATTCCATTTATCAAACATATAGTAAGTTTTTCGGTGAAGCCAAAATTTTTCGCAGGTTTCTCTAATTTTGTTAGCTTCAATATCTTTGTCAAAACAAATTACCACGTCTACATTTAGTCCAAGAATTAATTTTACTTGTTCATTACTGATTTCATGTCCGCCTATTGCCAAAGTAGATTTATCAAGTCTGGAGTGCCTTTTCAGTACTGATTTTTCTGACTCAAATATTACTACTGTCCCTGATTTTTGGATTGACGTATAGTTTTCGATATATCCGTAAACAGCTTTAGATTTAGAGAAAGGCTTTATAGCTAAATATTTAGGTATGCCAAGCTCTTTATATGATGGTTCCGTAGTTCTTCCTATGATTCCAACGTACTTTTCTGGGTCGTTTAAATCACGATAGGGGATTATAATTCTTTTATTCTTTGAGCTATAGCATATATTAAATAGTTTTCTGGTTGTTTCCGTTATTCCTTCGTGAAACCAGTTTTCGTGTAGAACAGGAACATAATCGCTAAGTATTTCATTTTTATATGATTTATAATTTTCACTATTGGCACTGGTTGTTGATATGTGCTTTTTGAAAATATCTAAAGGGTCATATTTTAATTTTTGATTTTTGGCTTTATCATTACAGATCTTTTTTATATTTAGAATCTTTTCAAACCAACTCAGCGTATTCAAAAAATTGATATTTAAAATATCTTCTGCAAGAGTAATTATGTCTCCATTTAGTTTATTGTGGGTATATTCATTCACTTTGAGGGTGTCTTTATATACACATATTGCGGTAGGATTATCCCCATCTGGAAAAGCTGCCCTTATTTGATTACCTATATGCTTTATATGGTGGCACTTTAAATTTTCAAGAATAAATGTAGTTTTATTGTTTTTTATGATGTATTCCTTAAGTTCGGTGATATTTATTTCCGTCACCGCCTAAACTATAACGATTTAAAAGTCCGGCATGATTTTAGCAAAACCTATCTCTTTGTATTCATTGGTTCCGAAGTCTACTTCAGCCACTATTTGATATGTATTTGCGTATCCGAACCTGTTTTTAGTTATAAAAATGAGAAGATAGCTTTTCTTTGGATCGGAGTCTAATTCAAAAGGAGTTTCAACTGAATTTTCATCTAGTTTAAAGCACTTAATAAGAATTTATATGATGGAGCGTTTACTTGAAAGAATATCCGTTTCTCTATATAAAGATAAGTTTATAATAAGAGGTGGTATTTTAATATCTTCACTTTTAGGAATTAGTAAGCGTGTTACTGTCGATATAGACACTACTGTGAAAAATTTAAAGATTGAAAAAACAATATTTTTAAAGTGTTTAGCGAATTGATATTAATAGACGTAGATGATGGTGTTACATTCGGTATACTGAAAATATCAGATATAAGAATTTAAGATATCTATCCGGGTATGAGAATATCTATTGTTTGTAATTATGAAGGTCTTAAAATTCCCATTAGCGTGGATATTACTGCCGGAGATAAGATTACTCCAAAAGAAATGGATTATAAATATCCTTTGATGTTTGAAGATAAAAAAATAGACATTTTGGCTTATAGCTTAGAAACTGTTTTAGCTGAAAAATTACATACTATTTTGTCAAGAGGAATTGCAAGCACTCGTCTTAGAGATTACTATGATTTATGGGTTTTACATAAATTAAAGAAAAATGAAATTAACAAAAAATATTTAAAAGAGGCTCTTTTGGCTACTACACAAAAAAGAGAAACGCCACATATATTAAATGAATATTCATCAATACTACATCAAATAAAAAACGATAAACAAATAAGTAACTTGTGGAATAAGTATCAAAAAGAATACTCATACGCACAAGGTATAGAGTTAAGCTCAATATGTGATTTGATTTTAGAGATTATGGATTTTTTATTAAAGTAAAATCGGAAGAGATATGGGATCACTGTAGTTATTCCTGATTAAATATATCAAGATATTTTTGATATACGAATACTTTATCTTTCTTTTTGTTGTCTAGATTTTTGAGTATGTCTTCATTAGACAGCTTATTAAGAAGTCCTCCATCTGTAGAAGCACTAACGTTTAAAGCCTTAGAAACGTCTTCAATTCTTATTGTGGGCTTAGAAAATAGGCGTTCATATTTAAATATTGATAGAAATTTTTTCATAAAACTCTCCTGTTTTATTTTTAAGATGTATGCTACTCCATTTTTGTTATCATTAAAAAAATTGGATAGTGGCTTTTCCTGATATGAATCCGTATGTGTAGCGTAATAAATCATATCGTCCTCGATTTCGCTGATGTAGCATGGTAAGGATAATCTTTATCCCACTGTAGATACATAATATCTCCAACTTTTACAGGATTTTCAGCATCATTCATTATGGCATGTGAAATACATCTGTAATTACCCATTTAAATTTTTTAATTTTAAGTCTACTATTACAGGAAAGTATAAATCGGTTTTTGCGCCATTAAGATTACTTTTATATTCGTACCAGTACCAAGCTCTTGCCTTATTTAAAACCATTAAAGATACAGGAAATGAACACCATTTTTCTTCGTAAGTTATCTTATCTTTATTGTAATTGTCTCTAATACACATTCTTAAAAAATTTAAGTCTGAAATATCATCAGGAAATTTATTAACTTCTCCATATGTTGCGTAGCTTTCATCTGCTATATGTTTTATTTTAAAACTTAAATACGCACAGCTTAAACAGTAAAATATAAAGATTAAACCTATAGAAATTAGTGAAATCTTTTTAACTCTATATATTGTGGTTTCTTTAAATAGATGTCTTGTTATATTAAATAGTAAATAGCTTAGAAGTAATCCTCCTGAAAGAGTGGAAGAAAATATATAAAGAGCCCAAGGCGAGATAAATTTATATGAATGTTCTAAAAAATTAAATGGATTAAAAGATAATATGTTCTTATACATATTAAAAATTGGATAGGATTATTTTTTATGATATTTATAGTCTCATTTCTGAACTCTTTTACAATTTGCTTTGCAAATTTAGCTCCTATTCCTTCGATAGATCCACTGCCGAGATATTTTTCAATTCCGTTAATACTAGCTGGTAAATTTTCTTTATATTCTATAATGCTAAATTGCCTGCCAAATTTTTTGTTTATCGTAAAGTTGCCTTTTGCTTCAATGACTGTCCCAACATTAATTGACACAAATTTTCCAGTAAAAGTAATAAGCTCTGAAAAGCCTTTTACTCTTACTTTTACTACTCCGTATCCTGTCTCTTCATTTTGGTATGTTATCCTCTCAACTACTCCGGTTATGCCTTCCACTTTGCTCACCAATACTATATTATTTTTCCTTATAATTATACCAGAGGGAGAAGTGTTATAGATGATTTTCTTAATTATTATTTTGCATGGTATTTTTATATTGCCACTCTAGTGTAAGTCCAATTTTCTATTTTTGATGTTTAATTCCACCTTTTCCTGCTTCTAATTCTTTGAAGATTTTTATATCTTCTTCTGAAAACAAATTTATATCTTTACTTTGAATAACTTCAGCAGTTTCAGAATTTAACTTTGTATAGCCTTTTTCGCCAATTGTATAAACAATCAATTTTGATGGCGACAATGTATAACGATCAATTCTATCGATCTCTTTATTTTTATCTCTGTCAAATAAAATCCAACTTACTTCACCTTTAGATCCATTCTTCCATATGTCAAACTCTTTTCTTTTTCCAAAAGAGGCAATTGTATGACGGTCATCCTGATATATCATTTTCCCATCTGCGTCGTACATAGGTTCAGTTGGTATAGCATCAACTATTTTTGTCAAAATCTTAGAAAAAAGCTTGGGCAATGACATAAAAAATATACCCCCACTTAAAACTAATAAAACTATACTTATAATTTTAACAGTACTATTTTTAAAAATTTTCATTTATACTCCCTCAAAAATATACGTAAGTTTAGTCTATTTCTTTTCAAGAGAATTAAAAATTTCTTGATCTTCCTTAGAAAAATCATTGATATTTTTACTTTGAATAATTTCTCCTGTTTCATAATTTAGTTTCGTGTAGCCTTTTTCGCCTAAGGTGTAAACGCACGGAGATGAAGAAGAACGGGTAAAATATCTTATCTTATCTATATCTTTGTTTTTATCCCTGTTATAAAAAAACCATGAAACTTTTCCATTGCTACTACATCTAAATATGGTAAATTCATTTCTTTTACCAAAAGAAGTTTTTGTGTTGCGTCCATCTTGGCATATCATTTTCCCCTCTGAATCGTATTTAGGTTCTAGTTCATAATTAATCCAATTCATAGTTTTTATGAAAGCAAACGATACGGGAAATATACTTCCACCTATAATTAATGAAACTATTATTAATTTTTTTAAAATATTATTCATTTATAATCCCTCAAAAATATGCGTAAATTCAACCTCTGTTGTAAATTCCGTCATCATACCATTTCGCTGCATAGCTTCTCCTAAATTATTTGCTAAATCTGCAAACGCTAAGCTGTTTCTAAATTCTGTAAAATCAAAATTAACTATTTCTTTTACGTTTATGCCTTTTTTCATTTAGTTCATTTAAATAATTATAACTTTCAATGTTTTTTAAAATTTTCTGATCTTCTACACTAAAATCAGTTATATTTTCACTTTGAATAGTCTCACCTGTTTCATAGTTTAATTTTGTATAACCATTTCTGCCAAAGGCATAAATGTAAGGTATCGAAGAAAGCGTAAAATTTTTTATCTCATCGATCTCTTTGCCTTTATCTCTATCAAGTAGATACACTGAAATTTCTGTACCACCACCACATTTTTCGATTGAAAATTGTCTTCTGTTGCCAAAAGAATATAGTGTATGGCGATCATCCTGATGTATCATTTTTCCATCTGCATCATACATAGGTTCGGTTGGTATAGAATCAATTATTTTTGTCAAAATCTTAGAGAAAAGCTTAGGCAATGACATAAAAAACATACCCCCACTTAAAACTAATAAAACTATACTTATAATTTTAACAGTACTATTTTTAAAAATTTCCATTTATAATTCCTCAAAAATATGCGTAAATTCAACCTCTGTTGTAAATTCCGTCATCATACCATTTCGCTGCATAGCTTCTCCTAAATTGTTTGCCAAGTCTGTAAATGCTAATCTGTTGCGAAATTCAGTAAAATCATATTCGTCTCTTAATTTTACCTTAATTTCCCATTTGCCTTCCTCTTCTAATTTTTTACCCTCAAGCCATAGATCAACTCTTTGCACAGAATAGTGAAGATCAGGTTCTTTAGGTGTAAAGTGAGCTAAAGTTTTGCCAGAATTAAAGTCTTTACCGTTTTTAGTATACTCTCTTATTTTTTCTTTCAATATGTCTGATTCTTTAAGACATTCGATAATCAATTCAGTTGCTTTTTTGGACATCCCTTTACCTTCGCCATACATACCTAAATAAAACATTTCTTTGGCTAAGGGAAGTTTTTTCATATTTCCTAAATAAAAACTTCCTATATTCCAAATTGCCGACTTTACAAAATCATAAAATGGTGGGATTAACTTTTCCGTAAGACCTATTTGTGCTAAAAGTTCAAAAGCAACATTAAAAGCTATAACAATCTGTTCCCGTACACTTCCGTCTTTTTCAGCGAAAACACTAGGTATCATTGTACATCTGCAATTAGGATGAAAGGGTGGAGCAGTTTCACCTATCTTTAAATCGGCTATATTAATAGGTCTGTTTTTTGACTTGTCTGCCATCTCACGGCATTTTTCACAAGTATTGGGATGGCCTGATAAAATAATTTCATAGGATTCAACTCTTTGCACTTTAAATGCAATTTTCTGTGCTGCTGTTTGAGCAGTTAAAATTGCATTTCTTGTTATGGTCTCTATTTTATCTTTGACTTTTTCGAAAGTTTCTTTTATGCCATCGAAAAAATTATCGAATAGACCCTTTTGTATGAAGCCTTTTTCTTCTAAAAATGAATCGTCAAATGCAAAATTTATGTTGTCAAAAAGCCATGCTTTAAAGTTTGCAATCCATGAACTTATTGTATCATAGAGTTCATTCTTTATCAAATTGTTGTTAGATAATTTTAATAATTCCAGGTCATTTCCTAATGTATCGGGCCATTCTTCAATTAAAGTTTTATAAGTCTTTTCATATGTTTTCTGCGTGAGTTTACGTATAGATCGAGATAATTCGTCAATCATGGTTTCTGCTGTGGATTCTATTTCAATTTCAAGTAAATCTTTATCCACTGAATAAGAACTATTTTGAATTTTTAAAATTTCCAAATCTTCTTTTGCCTGATCGATAATGCTGTATATTTTTAGAATTTCATCTTTAACTTCATCATATATTAACTTATAAATTCTGAATTGTGTTTGCAGCAGTTTGCCACGCTGAGTCAAATCCTCACTATGAGGAATGTTGCTTTCTTTTGTAATGTAACCTTGTCTTACAAATACTTCACACTCATCAGGTATTTTGTGTTTTTCCCTTAAATGTTGTTCATAACTGTTTTTAGAATTTTTATGATTCATATTTTTATCTCCTTAAAAATTACTTTATATTAGTAACCTATTAGAGATAAAAAATTGCCCTATCTTATGCAAAAATAGGACATAAAATTTTTATAATTTGCTGCTTTGAAATATAAAATGGTGATTTTATTATTCTTGATTAAATATATCAATATATTTTTGATATACGAATACTTTATCTTTCTTTTTGTTGTCTAGATTTTTGAGTATATTCTCACTGGTAAGTTTATTAAGGAGTCTCCCTGCTGTAGAAACACTAACGTTTAAAGCCTTAGAAACGTCTTCAATTCTTATTGTGGGCTTAGAAAATAAGCCTTCGTATATAGTTAAAGCGCTTTCACTTAATCTTCCAAAGGTACTTATTTTTTTATATCGCTATTTTTTAATTCTGTTATGTTTCTTGCAATTTCTACAGCTTCTTTTGAAGTTTCGATTATTCCTGTCAGAAAAAATTTTATAAATTCTTCGTACTGTCCTTTTTGATGTATGTTTGAAAGTAAATCGTAATATACCGATCGGTATTTTTTAAAATATTTAGATAGATATAAAGTAGGCCTGTGGAGTATATTGTTTACTGAAAGATATTGAGTAATAAGAAGTCTTCCGAGTCTGCCATTACCATCAAGGAACGGATGTATCATTTCAAAATGACTATGCAGCAGAGCAACTTTTATAAGCGGAGAAATTTTATCTTCTTCATGCATAAATTTTTCAAAATTATCAAAGCAAGTTCCGAGATATTCCACTGAAGGAGGAATATATGAAGCAGAATTTATAGAATATCCACCAATCCAGTTTTGAGATGTTCTAAATTCTCCCGGAGTTTTATGTTCACCGCGGGCGTCAGACATTAATATAGCATGTATTTCTCTTATAAGTCTTAAGGAAAGAGGTAAAGTCTTTATCCTTTCAAATCCATATTCAATGGCTTTCATATAATTTTCTATTTCTTTAACGTCGTTAGGGACTTCATCTTTCATATCGGCTTCAGCCTTTATTAAATCTGAAAAGGTTGCTTTTGTACCCTCGATTTGTGAAGAGAGTGTAGCTTCTTTTCTTGCGTACATATATACGAAACAGTTTGGTGCAATTAAGAAATCTGTTACTTCATCAAGCCTTCCTATTTGTCTGTTAGCTTCAGAAATGAGATATATAATTTCATTGTCATATTTTATGTCGTTTTCATTTTGCAGAGGAAGGGGAGAGGGAACAAAGCATAAATACTCAGACTGTTCTTTACCGATCTTTATAAATTTTCCGGCTCTATTGCTAATCATAGATATTCTTCTTTTCTGCAAATAAAATAATTATATTTGCATTTAATCTCTATAACTGATTATATGATGATTATACTTGCATTTCAATCTTAAAAATGAAAGTATTTTAAAATTGTAATCACTTAATGAAAGAAAATAATTTTTTTGAAGAATAAAAATACACATCGAAAACTATATTCAATGTGTACTTTATTATATGAATACTCCTAATAAAATCACTTATAGCCGAGTGGTAAAAGGAGCATTTGGCTAAAACCATAATGTCAATTTTTTAATTGACACCAATTTTGACACCAACCAGCTTTAATTTTTGACACCAATTCTGACTCCAATTTTTCACTTGACACCAATTAATTGGTGTCAAACTATGTTTTGAGCATGTGTCAGGGATATTTTAAGTGGTTTAATTAATGTGTGTAGATAATTTTGCTTGATGCAACATTATTAAAATCTTGGAATTTTAAAATGTGATTTTTTGTGTGATTTTGGGTTAAGGAACAATCTTGTTTATCATTGTCAATGATAGGATTTTTTGGATTATAATCACTTGTATCAGGTATATACAGTCCTATTAGCTTGTCCATACTATCTTTTT
>CALWUT010000004.1 GCA_944384825.1 uncultured Clostridia bacterium | reverse complement strand
CTCATCGTCCTCATCGTCCTCATCGTCCTCATCGTCACACGAACGAGCACATATTTCCAGAGACCGAATCTGATCTCCTAGCACTTCTGAATCTTTTTCATGTATATTATTTTCTATCTCTTTCTTCTTCTTCCTCATCGTCATCATCGTCATACGGACGAGCACATATTTCCAGAGACCGAATCTGATCTATTTCTTCATCGTCCTCATCGTCCTCATCGTCACACGAACGAGCACATATTTCCAGAGACCGAATCTGATCTATTTCTTCATCGTCCTCATTGTCCTCATTGTCCTCATTGTCCTCATTGTCCTCATCGTCCTCATCGTCCTCATCGTCCTCATCGTCACACGAACGAGCACATATTTCCAGAGACCGAATCTGATCTCCTAGCACTTCTGAATCTTTTTCATGTATATTATTTTCTATAAAGTCTTTCCATTCACTCACATCTAAAAGTATTTCATCACAAATTACATTTTCATTAAGTTCATTATTATAATCCATAATACTACAATGAAATTTAACACCTAATTCATCACTAAGTTCACTTATTACATCTTTAGACGAAGGACCCACTATTTCTTTAATATGAATGAATTTAACATGAGGTAAGAAATCAAGTACTTTTTTCATATTTTTTTTAAATTCGTTGACGTGACAATAATTATAATAATAATTATTATTATTATTAAAACTTAAACATGTATCAGGTAAGCTAATTAATATACATTTTCTCGAATTTTTAATGGTATTGCCGTCGTTTAATAATCCTTTTAGTTTAAAACATAAATCACTGTTTAATTCATTTATTACATTTACTTTTGTGAAAATTACTTTTGTGAAATTTACGCAGATTTCATTTTTTCTACAATTTTCCATAAAGTCGACAAATTTTTTAACTTCATTTAAATTATTAAATACTACATTGTGAAAATGTACTGTGTTAAGGTTGTTTTCTTTCATAAATAAGATAAGTTGATCTATAAGATCATCTGGATTCGCTGGTGCTGGTAGGTATCTATAACTATTATATGATTTAAAAGTAAGTACTTGCATGCCTTTTACTTTATTTTCCAAATAATTAAGTCTTTTAAAAAAATTATCAACATTTTCTGGTACTTCCATTGAAGCAGGTAATTGATTGAAGGTAAATACTGATCTTGAAGCTTTTTTATTTATCTGAGAAAACCTAAATAAATCTTTCTTATTAAGATAAGGTAGGACATTACGTATACAGATATCATCTAGTGGTTCGGCATGGACGTGAGGGCTATGAATTAGTGGTAATGATAAACAGCTGCTTAATAGAAACATTGAAGTAATTGATTTGTTCAAAAAAACACTTCCTTAATATTAAATTTTCATTTTAATGTTAACACAATTTTATTACAATGTCAATATATATTTTTTTAGTTAATATTAAAATAAAAACAGTAATTGCAAATTATTCAAATATATTATTTTGGAAAATTGAAATAAAGTTATTTAAACTGTTTCAAGGCGCAAAAAATAGATTTGAAATTCATTTAAAAAGGAGTAATAAAAACAAAGTCAAAATATTAAAATTTTCAGATAGACGCATTCAATGTGGTAGTTGTTTTATTCATAGGTTAAGCAGAACAAAATGGAGAATTATCCTTTTCAATCTATAAGTAATCCTGTTCTATAAATATAACATGTATAATATTAGTTTGATTGTACTAGTTTAATAAACAATATAGAGCAATATTCTATCTAAAAAAATAGAATATCATTTCAAAAGAAAATTTGATAAAATAAAAGAGCGAAAATGAAACGCAAAAAACTAAAACATAGGAGAGTTATTAAGACATGACAGATTCAATAAGTGAACTCAAAAAAATTATGGAAGATAATCAGGAGAAAAAAGAAATTGATCCACAGAAATGGGCAGGATTTGTTGAAAGTACTGTAGTAAACTTTCTTGATGAGTATAAAATGGAAAAACTCTCTATTGAGGATGGCAACGGAAACAAAGCTAAACTTTCAAGAACTAAAGATAACGGCATAAAAATTGAATATTTATCCACGGTTTTAATGTAAAATTATAAACTTAAATATAAACCATCCATGTTATAATTAAATTATCTTGATAGCTGTTTTGATATATTAAAAGTTGAATTAAAACATGTAATTATGCTATTGAATAATATATGTATTTAAGTGAATAAAATAATGAAAATGTACTTCCATACTTTTAAGAGAATTCTTAATTTGTGGAAGTGATTTTTTACTTTATTTATTAATTAACTTTTATAATTTAATTGATTTTAAAGATAAAATTTAAATTGATAATTGAAATAAGAAATATTTTATTTTACTATTTAAATTTATTGAATTTTGTGATACAATAAATTTTTATGTGAACAAGAAATAAATTTTGCTTATAATCACAATTTCTATATCAAGGAATTTTACTACACTATAACAAAAGATTAAGATTTTAAGTAATGAAAACACAATTAATTACTTATTAAAATTATTTTTTATTTTAAATTAGTTAAATAAATTGCGTAGGAGAGTTTGTTTATGGATTTAAAAAAATTATTAATAGTGTTATTTGTATTTTTATCAACTTTTAGCAGTTTAAATGCAAATGTAATTTGCAAACCTGGAAATTTTTGTGAACAGGATATAAGATGTAAAACAAAATACACCCACGATGAAATACAAGATATTAAATTATTCGAATCTTTATATTTTTTGCCAGAAAAGTACATAAAGAAAATAATTTATTAATGGAGATGAATCAAGCTTTTGACTGCATCGATAAAGTATTTAGAGAGGAAAATACAATTCTAGTAATAGCATCGGGAATAATAAAATCGAATAATAGTTTTAAATCCTTTGTTACATTTTGGATTGAAGAAGCAGTATATTTTGATTATTTTAGTACAGGTCACAAACTTGGAGGAGTTTATCCATGGAGATAATCTAAATATTAATGATTTTTATAAAGACGAACCCATGGACTAATATATAATCCATGGAGCTAATATTTTATTTCATTATTTAATAAATCTTATTGCAGTTGGATTTTTATAAGATATAAGATCCTTTTTCGTTGGTTTAAGCTGTTCAAAAATTGAATATGCTTTATGACTTTTGTTTTCAAAATAGTACATTCGAACGTCACCCGAATCTCCATTTATTATTTCAGCTAAATCATTAAGACCCCCTTCTCTAAGTGTCTTACAAATATGCTCTCTTTCTTCTTTCTTTTTGATAGCAAAGAGTTTGGTTCCCATTTTTCCCATAAGTAATTCCTCCTTAAAATTTATATAATTTATGTAGAATTTTATAAATATCCTACAAACAATAGTATACCCCCCCTGTCCAAAAAAATGTCAATAGTAAATTTAAATTTTTAGACAATTTTACTAATTTCTTAAAATTACTACCATATTAAGGTAATAATTTTGGTATTTTATGGTATTTTAAATTAAAGCAAAAAAATTCCTTGAACCTAAAACTTAGATTCAAAGAATTCTATCTGGTGAGCCATCGGGGACTCGAACCCCGGACAACCGGATTAAAAGTCAGGTGCTCTACCAACTGAGCTAATGGCTCTTACAATTTTCTAAATTATATTTACTAACTAATTGGCGTTTAACTAAAGACTGGCTGGGATGGCTGGATTCGAACCAGCGAATGATGGAGTCAAAGTCCATTGCCTTACCGCTTGGCGACACCCCAAAGAATATAAAAATTTACAAATAATGGGGTGGATAATCGGAGTTGAACCGATGGCCTCCAGAGCCACAATCTGGCGCTCTAGCCAACTGAGCTATACCCACCATAAAAATAATGGTGCGCCAGAAGGGATTCGAACCCCTGACCTACTGCTTAGAAGGCAGTTGCTCTATCCTGCTGAGCTACTAGCGCAGACGAACCTGTTAGATCAAAAAACAATTTAATAATGGAGCGGGTGATGGGAATCGAACCCACGCTATCAGCTTGGAAGGCTGAAGTTCTACCATTGAACTACACCCGCATTCCACTAACAAGTTAGATTGTATCATAACGGGATCTAATTTGTCAAGAGAATTTTTTAAAAATAAAAATAAAAGTCATATTGCTGAAAAAAATGAATAAATTATTTTATTTTTTTATGATACTTTTTCAATATCCTTTTTAAGCTTTTCAATTATTCTTTTTTCTAATCTTGAAATATATGACTGAGAAATACCTAATAAATCCGCAACTTCTTTTTGAGTATGTTCTTTTTTATTTGAAAGTCCGAATCTAAGTTCCATTATAAGTTTGTCTCTCTCTGAAAGACTTTCTACCGCATCTCTTACAAGTGAACATTCTACTTCTTGCTCAAGTTTTACAGTAATCACATCTTTGTCGCTTCCTAATATATCACAAAATAAAAGTTCATTTCCTTCACGATCAATGTTTAATGGTTCGTCAATGGAAGTTTCATTTTTTAATTGTGAGTTTTTTCTTAAGTGCATTAAAATTTCGTTTTCGATGCATCTTGAAGCATAAGTGGCAAGCTTGATATTTCTCGATGGACAAAATGTATTTACAGCTTTGATAAGGCCTATACTGCCTATGGAAATTAAGTCTTCAATAGGAATTCCTGAGGAGTCGAACTTTTTAGCAATATATACCACAAGTCTAAGATTATGTGTTATAAGAGGTTCTCTAACGCTTTGAGGAGCACCTGACAAAATTTTATCCATTATAGAATTTTCTTCTTCTTTGCTAAGAGGAGGCGGTAAAGTTTCAGGGCCATTAATGTAAAATATTTCTTTTTTTTGAAAGAGTCCAAAGACGTTTTTTATTTTAGACCATATTTTATTTATAAAATTTATAATTAGTTTCATAGTCTAATCGCTCCTATTCAAGGCAATTTTTATATTTAATCTATAAGTAAAGGATTTATTAAAGCTGATATTTCGTAAGGCAATGATTTATCAGGGCAGACAGCAATATACGCCTGACGTTCCGGCCCATTTTTGATGCTAATGCTATCAGGTTTAAAAGCGGGGAATAGTCCATCTCCGGAAACAGTTTTAAAAGGAATTAATCTAACATTTGTATTTGAATAGTTAATAGATTCTATATCTGTTTTATTTGATAAAAGGGAAGAAGGAAAATCTTGAGGGAGAATGCTTTCCAAGGATTGATAAGTAGCAACTATAACGGGTAAATGAGAAAAAGGTTCGGTTAACGAATTTCCGGTATCTACTTTTGCTTTAACGTAAGCTGATTTGTTTCCTACTTTTATGCATATATCGTATAAAAGGTTTTTGTTTTCCCTTTTATCTAAGATGTGATTTATAAATTCTAAAATTATGTAAGAAATCAAGGTAAGAGAAATAAGCATTACAGGCGAAATATTAAAATAAACCACACCGTTATTAATAGCCATTCCGTGAGGCCGCAGAGCATACCAAAGTGCGAACATTATCCCGGAAAAACAAAAGCTTATAATGTAAAAACAAGTAAGAGTTTTTATAAATAGCTTGAAATTCTTAAAGCCGAATATAGTCCAGATTATAGTTAGAGACATGAAAAATTTTATAATCAAAGACGCCATTAAAGGTAAGTTTGGGAAAAAGATATATAATGAATAAACGGCGCCCAAAATTTCTCCAAGTACTAATCGAGTACGGTTTAACTTTAAGTATAAAAATTTAGCAGTTGCAAGAATTAGAAAATAATTAATGATTAGATTAACGGCAATCAGTATATCTATGTATATTACTTGTTTCATATACCTCCTTAGATCTTAAAAGTGACGCTTGAATTTCTCTCTTTTATTATTGCGCACAACAATTGAAGTATTATGTCAAAAATGGGAGGAAAGTCAAAAATAATTTTTACTGCCTTGACATTGTAATAAAATAAAAATAAAATATAAGTATGCAGACATAAAAAATATGGAGCGGTATCGAAGTGGTCATAACGGGGCTGACTCGAAATCAGTTTGGGAGTAATCCCACGTGGGTTCGAATCCCACCCGCTCCGCCACATTATGTTATTTAAGTATTTTATGATTTTGCTTTCAGGTAAGCTAAAGTCTTATTAGTTTATTTAGTCTTAGAAAGGTTGTAAAAAAGCATTATGGATAATAATTTGCGTAATTAATAAAGAGTGTGTATTCAAAAATGTTTAAAGATTTAAAAGTATCAAGATTAAGGATGATAACAAGTTGAAGCTTTATTTTTATTATGGAGTAATGGGGTCAAGTAAGACAGCGAATGCACTAATGAAGAAATTCAGTTTTGAAGAACGAGGCAGAAAAGTAGCGCTTTTAAAATCAAGTATTGATAACAGAAGTGGAGAGACTGTAATTAAATCTAGGGTAGGGCTTTGCAGTGAAGCAATAGTAGTAAAAAATAAGGAGTACATAAAAAATGTAATAAATCCGAATGAATTTGACATAATAATCGTTGATGAAGCTCAATTTTTATCTGAAGTTCAAGTTGATGAACTTAGAAAAATGGCTAACGATGGAATTATGGTTATGTGCTATGGGCTTAAAACGGATTTTACTGGTCATCTTTTTCCGGGAACCAAAAGAATAATGGAAGTTTGTGATACAATTAGAGAAATACAGTGTATGTGTAATAAATGCGGAACAAAAGCAACAATCAACGCCAGGTATCAAGGCAGTAAAATAATATACGATGGTAAAATAATAGATATAGGAGGAGAAGAAAAATACATACCGCTTTGTTATAAATGCTGGAAAAAAGGTGAAATATAAAAATTTAAAAAATAAGATGTGTTAGCTTTCCAGTTAGCACATTGATTTATTTAAATTTTAGATTGTAAATTATTTTTGCTGGATAATTAATTTTCACCTCGTTTTCTTAAATTGAAAGTTATATAATATTTTTTAAAACAGCAGTAAAATTAAATTTTACTAAATTGTACGTAAAGGTTCGTATAATTTTCAATCTGGAAATTAAAATTATTGAGCTTAGACTCTGTTAATTATAGTTACAAAGCTTTAACTTTTAATATTAAAGAGATTTTCGAGGTGATAAAACTGGATATATTTAGTTCAGTTACTGAATTAGGAGAAATTAAATTACCTTACAGCTTAGAATCTGAACAGTCAGTACTAGGAGCTGTACTTATAAATTCCGATTGTATTGATAAAGTTGCGGAGATAATTTTGAGTCCGGATTATTTTTATGTACCGAGTCACAAAATTATTTATGCTCTAATGCTTGAAATGTTTACATCAGGGGAACCGATAGATTACATTACTTTACTTGAAAAACTTAAGAAAAATCAAGATTCAAATGAAGTTAACTATAAATCATATTTACTGCAACTTGCTCAGTTGGTCCCGTCAGTATCTAATGTAGAGTTTTACGCGGTTATTGTAAGGGATAAATATAATCTTAGAGTTCTTGTAGATGCAGCGAAGGAAATAATTAGAAACGCTTCTGAAAATGAATCTGAAGCGGGAGAGATTCTAAATTTTGCAGAGCAAAAGATATTTGATATAAGAAGAGGTAAAGAAACTAGAGGACTTCAACGAATAAACGAAATAGTGCTGCAAACTTTTGACAGGCTCGATGAGCTAAATTCCAAGCCCGAATACGAGTATAGTGGACTTCCTACTGGAATAAAAGATCTTGACAGAGTAATAATGGGACTTAACAAAACTGATTTAATCCTTTTAGCTTCTCGTCCAGGAATGGGTAAAACCAGCTTTTCTCTTAATATAGCTCATCATGTGGCAGTCATTAAGGGGAAAAAAGTAGCTTTTTTTTCGCTTGAGATGTCAAAAGAACAACTTGTTTCTAGAATGCTTAGTACTGAAGGGAAAATACCTGGGCAAACCTTACGCATGGGCAAACTTAGTGATAACGAATGGGTAAGACTTATAGAAGCAGGTGAAGTACTTTCTAAGTCTCAAATTTACATAGACGATACTCCTGCGATTTCTATACCTGAAATGAAAGCTAAATTAAGAAGGCTGGGTGATGCAGATTTAGTAATAATTGATTATTTACAGCTCATGTCTGGTTCTAAAAGGACTGATAATCGTGTTCAAGAAATTTCAGAAATAACCAGAAATTTAAAAGTAATGGCAAAAGAACTCAATTTACCTGTTCTTACACTTTCGCAGCTTTCACGTGCCAGTGAGCAACGTACAGATCATAAGCCCGTACTTTCAGATCTCAGAGACTCCGGTTCAATAGAGCAGGATGCAGATATAGTATTATTTCTTTACAGGGAAGGATATTATGCAAATTTTGAAATTTCTGAAGATGATGATAGGAATAGCGGAGAATGTATAGTAGCTAAAAACAGACATGGTGAAACCAGATCTATTCCGCTTCATTGGCAAGGAGAATTTATGCGTTTTACGGCTCGGGAGGGTCTTAGAAATGATTTCGAAAGTTTTTGAAACAATAAAGCAGTATAAGATGCTGAGTAATACGGATAAAATAGTTATTGGACTTTCCGGAGGAGCTGATTCAGTCGCTCTTACGCATTTTTTGAATACTATTGGCAAAGAAAGAAAATTGGAAATCATTGCCGTACATGTTAACCATGGTATAAGAGGGGAAGAAGCAGAAAGAGATGAAAATTTTGTAAAGAAATTTTGCAGTGACTTATCTGTTAGATTAGTGATAAAAAAAGTAAATATTGTTAAAATTTCAAAAAATCTCAAAATCGGGATTGAAGAAGCGGGCAGAAAAATACGTTATGAAATATTTAAAGGAATATCCGGTAGTATTTGCAATGCTAAAATAGCTACAGCTCATACTTTATCGGATAATGCAGAAACTGTAATTATGAGGTTAATTAGCGGTACGTCTCTTAAAGGACTATGCGGAATTCCTCCTGTCCGGGAAAATATAATAAGGCCGTTAATAAATATAAAAAGATCAGAAGTAGAGCTTTACTGTCAAGATAATAATCTTAAATATGTGAATGACAGTTCTAATTATGAAAAAGATTATACTAGGAACAAAATTAGACTCGAAATAATTCCTAAATTCAAAAATATTAATCCGGACTTTGAAAATTCGGTTAAAAGAGCAGCGGAGGCTTTACAAGAAGACAATCTTTATTTAGAAAGTGCAGCAAATCAAACTTTAGAGAGTTTAAAAGTTGCAAGCGGATATGATTCTGAAAAAATTCAAAAGCTGCCTGGTGCAATAAAGAGCCGTGTAATTTTCAAGATTCTTAGTTCTTTTACCCGTAAAAGAATTGAACAAAAGCATTTAAAAAATGTAAGTAAAATGCTTAAAACAGGTTTTGGAAAAATGTATATTCCCGGAGACAAAATTATCGTATGCGAAAGAGGAATCTTAAAATTGCAAGAAGAAAAAATAATTAAAGACGTAAATTGGGAATATTTAATTAAACCTTTAAATATCTTGACAGAGATTGAAACAAATATCATAATTGATATAGTCAATATTTCAGAATATGAAGTACTAAGAAAAGGAGGAAAATTGCAAAAATTTTTTGGGATAGATTTTGATAAAATCCCTAAAAGCAGTGTATTTAGGAATAAAAGGCCTGGAGATAAATTTACATTTCCTTTTAGAAATATAACTAAAAGTGTTAAAAAGATATTTAACGAAATGAAAATTCCGCCGTCTCAAAGAAACAGTATTCCTATGTTAGCTTGCTCCCAAGGTATAATATGGATTGATAAGATAGGAGTATCTAAGTATTATATACCTACTAAAAATACTAAAAAAGTAGCAATAATATTCAAGGAGTAATATTCATGATGGATTTTTTAGAGGATGTATTTTTAACGCAAAATGATATTTCAGATAGAGTTAAAAGTTTAGGAAAAGAAATTACAAATGATTATAAAGATAAAAATCTTTTATTAGTAAGTATATTAAAAGGATCTATTTTGTTTTTATCGGATTTAATGAGAGAAATAAAAATTAATAACTGTGAAGTTGATTTCATGTGCGTTTCGAGTTATGTAGGTACTAAAAGCGGAGGAACCATTAAGGTTTTGAAAGATTTAAATACGGATATAAGTAATAGTGATGTATTAATCGTAGAAGATATAATAGAAAGCGGATATACTCTTAATTATGTAAGCAAGATAATTAATGACAAGAATCCTAAAAGTTTAAAGATATGTGCGTTACTTGATAAGCCGGAATGTCACAAGTTAGACGTAAAAGCTGATTATAGAGGTTTTGAGGTACCGAATAAATTTGTGATAGGTTATGGAATGGACTATAATGAAAAATATAGGAATTTACCCTTTATAGGCATTTTAAATCGCAGGTATATATAAAAATACATATTAGTAATTATTTAATTGAGGAGTGAAATCGGAGTTGGAAAATAAAAATAAAGTACTAAAAAATATGTTAGCATTTTTAGGATTACCTTTATTGATTGTGCTTATTTTTGCAATCATAAATGGAATATCTCCAACTAAAACATATAACTATTCAGAAATATTAGATAAATTTAAGAATCATCAAGTTGTAAAATATGACATGAATTTAGGTTCGGGAAATATGGAAATAAAACTTAAAGATGAAAGTGTCATATATTATACTGCACCTAGCGTAAATCTTATGTATATGGATATAAAAGACTATATTGAAGAATACAACAGAGAAAACCCAGATTCTCCAATGATTTACAATCTTACAAAACCAGTAGAAACTTCGTGGTTAGTTAGCGCATTTACTTTTGTAATACTGCCCGTATTAATGCTTGTAGCTGTCGGATGGTTATTCATGAGAAAAATCAGCATTATGGGTGAAGGAGGGCGCCAATTAGGCTTTGGAAAAGCTAAAGCTAAACATATGTCTAAAGACAGCAGAAAAGCTACTTTTGCTGATGTAGCAGGAGCAGATGAAGAAAAAGAAGAACTTTCTGAAATTGTTGATTTTCTTAAAAATCCTCACAAATACAGTGATTTGGGAGCAAGAATTCCAAAAGGTGTTTTGCTTGTCGGTCCTCCGGGTACCGGTAAAACTTTGCTTGCACGAGCAGTAGCGGGTGAATCAGGAGTTCCGTTTTTTTCTATGTCCGGTTCAGATTTTGTAGAGATGTTTGTAGGCGTAGGAGCTTCGCGAGTAAGAGATTTATTTGAGCAAGCTAAAAAAAACTCACCATGCATAATATTTATTGACGAAATAGATGCAGTTGGTCGCAAAAGAGGAGCAGGAATGGGAGGAGGTCATGATGAACGCGAACAAACTCTTAATCAACTTTTAGTTGAAATGGATGGGTTTGGAGCTAATGAAGGAGTAATAGTTATTGCTGCAACTAACCGACCGGACATTTTAGACCCGGCACTTATGCGTCCCGGAAGATTTGATAGACAAGTGGTAGTTGGATATCCTGACATTAAAGGTAGAGAAGAAATCCTTAGAGTTCACGCTAAAGGTAAACGATTTGGGCCAGACGTACAGCTTAAGACGATTGCGAAAAGTACTGCAGGATTCACAGGAGCAGATCTTGAAAATCTTATAAATGAATCTGCACTTTTGGCAGTAAGGCGAGGACGTAATGTTATAACCATGTCTGAAATAGAGGAAGCGACAGTTAAAGTTACCATCGGTACGGAAAAAAGATCAAGAATTATTACTGAGAAAGAAAAAAGAGAAACAGCATATCATGAAGGAGGGCATGCAATAACCACTTATTACTGTGAAACTCAAGAAAAAGTACACGAAATTTCAATAATTCCTCGTGGTATGACCGGAGGATATACTCTTTCCTTACCTGAAAAAGATCAGTACTGCATATTTAAAAAGAAGATAATGGAAGAAATAGTAGTTCTTTTAGGAGGAATGACAGCTGAAAAGCTGGTTTTGGGAGATACTTCTACGGGTGTTTCTAATGACATTAAGCGCGCGACAAAACTTGCAAGGTCAATGGTTATGGAATATGGTATGAGTGAATCAATGGGACCTATGGTTTATGGTACGAGTAGCTCTGAATTGTTTATAGGAAAAGATATAAATCATATAAAAGATTATTCAGAAGCTACTGCTTCAAAAATAGATGAAGAAGTAAAAAATATAATTTTGGAATGCTATGAAAAAGCTAAAAAAATGCTTCAAGATAATATAGAAAAATTGCACATGGTTGCACAATTTTTAGTTGCAAATGAGAAAATGAATGCTAAAGAATTTGAAAGCTTAATGACAAATGGTGAAGTTGTAAATACAGAATGATATAATTAAAAAATCATAAGTAGAAAAAGAGGGATAAATATGAAAAATGATTTTGAAAACAATGATACAAATAAATTTAAATTCCATGACGAAAATCAGGAGAATGAATATGAATATTCTCCTAGATCTATATTTTCAACGCATGAAAGTTCAGTAAATGAAAAGTCAGGTGAAAAAATGGAAGATTTCAACCAAAGAGTCGATAGTATGGACAGAAAATTAAAAGTATTTCTTTACAGTACAGTAGTAATACTTACTTTTTTAGTGATTTCACTTATTGTTTGCATTATTTATTTTTGGAATAATGGACTTTTAATTTCTTCAAATTCCCAAAGCGGATCAAGTTCTACTTCTCAGGGGGAAGTTTTAGATCGAGCCGACATAAAGTTCGAGCCTAAACCCGAAGACGAAAATCAACTTTCTGCAGAAACAATTTATTCTCAAGTATCTCCGTGCGTTGTAGGAGTGGTAGTGTACGATTCAGCAGCAGATATAATTTCTGATCCTGTTAGTCAAGGTTCGGGAATTATAATAGACCAAAAAGGATACATAGTTACTAATTCGCATGTTGTAAACAATTCTAAAAAAAATAATATAAAAATTGTTCTGAATAATAATGAGGAATTTTCAGGGAAAGTAGTAGGTTACGATACGAGAACAGATATTGCCGTTATAAAATGTGATAGAACCGACCTTGCATGTGCTACCCTTGGCAATTCAGATCAGGTGAAAGTAGGAGAGTCGGTATTAGCACTTGGCAATCCTTTAGGACTGGATTTTGCAAGTTCTCTTACTCGTGGAATTGTTTCTGCTGTAAATCGTTCCAAAGATGGGTCGCCAAATAGTTTGGTTAAATATATTCAGACAGATGCAGCTATAAATCCAGGTAATTCCGGCGGAGCACTTATAAACATGTATGGGCAGGTAATAGGAATAAATTCTTTAAAAATCGGAGCTGTAGGACTGGAAGGAATGGGATTTGCTATTCCTTCGAATGTAGTAAAAGATGTAGTAAGCGATATAATAAGTAAAGGATATGTTTCCGGGAGAGTTCGCTTGGGAATAACTGCAAAGATGATAAGCAATTATCAAGCACAAATTTATAATGTTCCTGTGGGGATAATAATTTCAGAAATAAGTGATGACAGTAACCTGAAATCCGCAGGAGTACAAGTAGGAGATATTATCACCAAGATAAATAATACGAACGTTACAAGTTTTGATGCATTCTATGGAGAACTTTATAAATTTAAACCGAGTGAAACCGTTACTCTTTCTATATTTAGAACTTCGTCAGGAAGGTCTGGAGGAAGTTCATTTGAGGCGAATGTAGTTTTACTGGAAGATAGAGGAGAAACTCAAAGTAAAAGTGAAGATTTATATACACGATAATTGAGCAAGAACAATATAATTGTATGGTATTTTAGTTAATGCCATACAGTTTTTTTTAGTAATTTTACTGTCAGATTTTTAATATTCTGTATTGATAAATGTATTTTACATCTTGCTACCACTTTTCATTTCTTCCATCAAACGAACTATTAATTCTGAGATAATAGTTTTTGGATCAAGAGAGTTGGATTTAAGTTTCAAATCTGCTTCTATAAGGTACTTAAAGCTGTTTTTTATAGATTGCATGTTTAATTTTTTACATCTATAATAAGCGGTTTTTAATCGAAATTCTTTACGCTTGTAATCAAAAATTTCTGTGAGATCTGCAGAATTTTTTTCTAATTCTATAAATGTTTTTACTCTGTATATATCTATATATTCGCTTCCAATGACGGCTACGATAGAAAAAGGTTCTTCTTTTTGACTGAATAAATCATCCAGTATTTCAAAGCATTTAGGAGCATTTTCTTTAAATAGTGCTTTAGGGAGTTCAAAAACATTTACATTTGATTTAGTTTTCCAAATTATTTCTAAGGATTTGTTGCTTATAACGGATGATTTTTCAAATTCACAAACCTTTTTAAGTTCGTTTTTTATTTCACCTATTGAATATCCAAGGCATGATTCTTTAATTTTTTTAGCCAGCAAAGTTGGCAATTCCTTATTATATTCTTCTTTTGCCCAAGATATAAGCTGTTTTTCTATGGATATATCTTTTTGAGAAAGAGGAGAGTATATACCGTTCGTTTTTACAAAGCTTTGAAGTTTTTTGAATTTTGAAGTATTTTTTGCTCCTATGATTTTGTTGGTTTGGGTTATGATAATAACAGTAAAATGAGGAATGTCTGATAAGATTATTAAAAGCTCTTCGATATCTTCCGAGTTAAAATTTTCCCATGCCAGGTTTTTAATTATTACGCATTTTGTTTTAGAAGTCATCGGAAACGTTTGAATTGACAGAGCTAGCTTCTCCAAAGACGCATTTTCACCTTTGAACAAATTAAAGTCAAAATCTGAACGTTTTTCTCCCAAAATATTATTTACAAGCTTAGTTTCAAAATAATTTACTAAGTCCATGTCGCCTTCTAAGAGATATAAATTAGCACTTGGACTTTTACTAATATTTTTTTTTAAGTCTTTATAATTCATTTCAGGCATTAGTTATTGAGACCTCCTAATTTTGTAATTACCTAAATTGTCAATATCTATATATACATTTCCCATATGAGAAGTCGAAAAGACTTTTTCATAATCATTAGCTAATTTATTCAGTATTATTTCTGAATTTTCTTGATCCATGGAAAGTACTATACAATTTGTATTTAGATATTTGTAATTAATAGGAAGCCTGCTTGCAATCAATAAATTGCAATTTTCATATTTTTCTTCAGGAATTTTAGAAATATCTCCTCCGTTACAACAAACAATAAAATGTAAATCGTTAATTTTTATATTTATAAAATTACTATTTTCAATTCTAAAATTATCGATTGATACGTTTTCCCAAAGCTTAGAAGAAATATTGTTATTAAAATAGATTAAATGAGTGGGAGAATTATTATCTGCTAAGTAAGAAAGACTATCCGGTAATGCCGTTATTTTAGGATTATATTTTTTAATAAATCTATTTAAATCAAATGAACTAACTGTTTCAGCTGAATTCACGTTCAGATAATCAAGAAAATAAAAAGGGGATGTAGATAAATAAGTATTAATTCTTGACTCGTAAAATCCTTCAGTAGTATAAATAATAACTGCTTTATGTAAGTTTTTAGAAATGATTATTCCTATACCGTCCAAACAGTTTACTATTGTTATTCTAGTAATATTATGTATAAAAGCGGTATAGGAAAGAATTCCACACATAAAAATTATGGCGGAGAGTGTAAAAGATATTCTAAGAAGTCTTTTCCAGTTTTTAAATATTAAGGTTATCGCGATGAGGATTAGAGAAAAAGAAATACATAGACTTATAAATTTGTAATCTAGTGAAAAGAACGTAAATGGTATTTTAGCCATCCAATCCGCCAAATCGGTTATTAAATTAGTGGTTGTTCCGCAAACAAAAGCAATCGGCATTAATACTATGGAAGGAGCTTTTAATATCCATAGGATATTTAAGATTAAAAGGGAATTTAAAAGTACAGTCGCTAAAGGTATAACCAAAATGTTTGAAATTATAAATATTATAGAAAATTTTTTATAAAACCATCCTGTTAATGAGAAGCTAAAAATTGATACTGCTAAGCTTACGGAAAAAATAGAGATAATATAGTTTAAAAATTTATTTTGAGAATTATTTAAATTAAGTTTTACTTTAATCCACTTACTGATTTTGTGCTCTAGGAGTATTATTCCCAAAGACGCCATAGCACTAAGCCACAATCCAATATCCAAAGAAGAACCAGGACTGAAAAGAGAAATAATTAAAACGGCAAAGCCCAGAGAATTCAAAGGATCAGACTTCTTAAATATAGAACTTCCTATTACATACAGTATAGTTACTATACCTGCTCTCATTCCTGAGACGCTAAATCCTGTAAGTCCTACAAATAAAAATATGCTGGCAGAGGTTATGATCGAAGATAAGGCTTTATTTATTTTTAACTTTTTTAGTAACCAAAGAATAGAAGTGCTTATTATAGAAATATGTATTCCGGAAGTAGCGACTAGATGATATATTCCTACGGCGTCAAAATTTTCTTTAACTTCTTCTGGAATATTATGTTTTTCTCCCAGGAACATTCCGTTCATAGTATTGGCAATAGAGACGTCAAACAAATATCTGGGAATTGAAAGCATTTTATATCTTAGTTTAAGTATGTAGTAAGAAATATCAAAATTTTTAGCCTGTTTAACCTCATAAGGAGAGTAATTATAAGCATACGCTAAGATGTATATACCTTTTGATCTGTAATAAGCTTGAGAGTTAAAGTCGGGCAAGTTTTTAGGCAGGTAGAAATGGATTTTACCATTAAATTCATCATAAATATCAACTTCTAAAGGTTCGGAAGAAGAAAGACGTATTTTAAATTCTTTTACTTCTTGTTTATCTATTTTATTCACTTTTAATATGTAATAATATTTTTCATGCTGTTTGTAAGGTAAGTCTATAACTTTGCCGGATATTACTGCGTCTTGATTATTTAGTATTTCTAAAGGTTTTATATTAAAGTTAGAATTAACTGTATATACTGTTACAGCTGTAATACACGTGAACATACATAAAGGTAAAACTTTCTCATTTCTAGATTTACTCACTAAAAGAAATATTAAGAAAAGCAAAAAAAGCGTTCCCGAAACATAAAGAATAAAAGTTTCAGGTATAAAAAATAGTAATGTAAGCGTTATAAAATAAGAAAATCCAATTAAACAAAAAATACGTTTCATACTTCACCATAAATTTAGATTTAGCTATAACAATTAAATATTGAAATATCCGAATTTATTTTTTACCTTTCATTGCAAATAAAACAACTCCTTAAGTATAATTATACGTTATACTTTCAGAAGTTGTCCAGTCTTTGTGATTTTTAAGGTTAATATAAAAATTTATTTGGTATATACGCGGAGCTTATTTATAAACACAAGACACTTTTACCATCATTTTTAATATAAATTTTTGCTTGATCTATTAAACTCAACATAAGATTTATCCTGGAGGCCAATTAAGTTTTCTTCCTGCTAAAATATGAAAATGGATATGAGGAATGGTCTGCCCGGCATTTTCACCGCAATTATTTACAATCCTAAATCCTTCTCTTATATTCAATTCATCTTTAAGTTCAGATATTTTTTTAAAAATGTGCATGATTACATCTGTATTTTCTTTTATTTCAAAAGCGTCTTTTATGTGCTTTCGCGGTATAGCAAGTAAATGAATTGGGGCTGCAGGCTCGATGTCTTTAAAAATTAGTATTTTTTCATCTTGATATACGATATCAGGTTTTAATTCCTCGTTAGCTATTTTACAAAATATACAGTTCACAATATCACTTCCCTAATAATTTAATGGTCATTCTCTATTATTATAATTTATAAAATTATAAATAAGAGTCACATACTTGTCAATTAGCTCTTTTTACAGTTTATATATTAACTTGTTTAGTATGAATAAATTTACTTCATTTATTAAATTGCATAGGAAAAATTATTTTCAGTGTTATTAATAAAAGAGAGCTTTGAAAAATTTATTAAATAGCGGCTTTTGAATTGTTCATATTATATAAATTTAAAACTAAAAAGTAAATAATTTTTTATTTTTTATAAATTTGTTGATTTTTAGGATTTAAGTGCTGTATAATACTGACGACAATTAAGTAAATATGATTTAAGAAACCAATCATATTTCTTAAATAAATAATAGAGAGGGGTACCAAATTTGAACAAAACAAGTACACTTAAGACCGAAAGTAGTTTCTTAAAAGGTCTAAAAGATGGAATTCCAGTAGCGCTTGGATATATTCCCATTTCTTTAGCTTGTGGAATAGCTACGAGCAAAGCAGGACTTTCATTCTTTATGTCGCAGTTTATGTCTATGCTGATTTATAGTGGAGCGGGTCAAGCGGCAGCAACTAACCTTATAAGAGGAGGAGAAACTGCAATAGTTATGTATGCGCTAACGCTGTTCGTAACGAATTGCCGTTATATACTTCTTTCTATGTCATTAGCTCAAAGGCTTGATCCATCTATGAATTCCTTGCAAAGGACAATGATAGGAATATTTAATACAGACGAAGTATTTGGTGTAGCCATGAAGGAAAAAGGAGATATAAAAGCTTCCTATTTCTTCGGTCTTGCAACTTTACCATACATAGCATTTGCATTTGGCAATGCTTTAGGATCATTTACTACAGACTTACTTCCGGCGTCTTTAAGTTCTGCATTAGGTATAATGATATATGCTATGTTTATTGCTATTATTATACCTCCCGCCAAAGAATCGAAGCCAATATTAATAGTTTTGCTTGTAGCCTTAGCATTGAGCATAGTGCTGGAATGCATACCGGTAGTGAAGAGCCACTTAACTCCTGGATGGATAGTTATAATATGTGCAGTAACAACTGCTTCAATATGCGCTGTTATTTTTCCTGTAGAGTATGAAGAAAAAAAGGAGGAGTTATAAGGTGTCAGCTCAACATTTGATATATATTTCCTTAGCAATGTGTGCAGTAATGGTAATAATGAGAACTGCTCCTATGCTTTTTATGAAGAATAAAGTTAAGAATAAATTTTTACAATCTTTTTTAGCATATATTCCTTGTGCAGTTTTGACTTCTATGGCTTTCCCTGAAGTATTTTCTTCCACTTCAAATATATGGTCTGCTTCTGCTGGAGCATTAGCTGCCATTGCGCTTGCATATTTCAATCAGGGATTGATCGTAGTAACACTTTCTTCAACTGCAGTAGTATTTATTGTTGAACAGTTGATGAATTTAGTGAAATAAGATTTTGCATAGCTAAAATTTAGAATGAATGTTTAAAATACTTGCCCCTCTCAGATTAAAAAGTCTGTAGGGGTAAACTATATTTTATTAGAAAAATAAACGGATTGAAAGCACTGTTTTTTGAATTTATAGTAATTCCAAGCAAAAGTTAATAAATTTTAAAGAAAAACAAAAATTATCATCACACTTTAGCTTACGTTTTAAAAAGTTATAACTATTTTACGGGCGGAGTTAGATGGTTTTTTAAATAGTATAATTTTACAAGCTTATTTATTTGACTCAATAGTCTTATCACAATATAATAAAATTATAAGAACTGGATTGTAGTGCAATAAATTTGATCAGTTAAGTTTAGATAAGGAGAAACGCTACTTTGAATAATATAAATGGATACAATAATGAAAGCATATCTTCGCTTAAAGGTGCCGAAAGAGTTCGTAAGCGTCCGGCAGTAATTTTTGGTTCTGACGGAATAGAAGGATGCGAGCATTCTATC
The DNA here is from genome assembly GCA_944384825.1 of uncultured Clostridia bacterium. Classification (GTDB taxonomy): domain Bacteria; phylum Bacillota; class Clostridia; order Oscillospirales; family Acutalibacteraceae; genus UMGS1491. The sequence goes on along the minus strand of CALWUT010000004.1, from coordinate 43,819 downwards.
TTTGAGATTCTTTCAAATTCCATAGACGAAGCACGTGAAGGTTATGGTAATACTGTAAATGTTACATATTTCAAGGATAATTCCATAGAAATAGAAGATTATGGACGAGGTATACCGGTTGACTACAATAAAAAAGAAGAAAAATATAATTGGGAGCTTCTTTTTTGTGAACTTTATGCCGGAGGAAAATATAATAATTTAAATCAGAGTATATATGAGTATTCACTTGGTCTTAACGGACTTGGACTTTGTTCAACGCAGTATGCCTCGGAGTATATGAATGTAGAAGTCAGAAGAGACGGATATAAGTATCTGCTTAATTTTGAGAGAGGTTACAATGTAGGAGGAATGAAAAAAGAAATTTACGAAGGAAAAAGTACAGGAACTAAAATTCGATGGAAACCGGACTTAAACGTATTCACGGATATTTGCATTCCTTATGAGTATTTCACAGACGTCCTAAAGAGACAAGCAGTAGTAAATGCGGGAATAAAGTTTGTTTTAAGATTTCAGCAAGAAGATGAAAATTTTAAAGAATTAGAGTTTATGTATCCTGACGGGATAAAAGACTACGTCCAAGAAATTTTAGAGAATGATTATTTAACTCCTATTCAGTATTGGAGCTTTGAAGAAAAAGTTAGAGACAGAGAAGATAAGCCTTTTTATAAATTTAAAGCTAATATAGCACTCGCATTTTCTAATAAGATCAGCTTAGCTCAGTATTATCATAACTCAAGCCATCTGGAACACGGCGGAGCACCAGAAAAAGCGGTTAAAAGTGCGCTTTGTTTTCAAATAGACGCTCACCTTAAACAGTTAGGTAAGTATACTAAAAATGAGAGTAAAATTTCTTTTGCCGATATCGAAGATTCACTTGTAATAGTTATTTCTTCGTTTTCTACTGTAACTTCTTATGAGAACCAGACTAAAAAGTCAATTACCAATAAAGGAATACAAGAATCTTTAACTAAGGCTTTAAAAAAGTATTTGGAAATTTACTTTATAGAAAATCCTGAAGAATCTGAAAAGATAGTAAACCAGGTGATTATAAATAAACGAAGTCGTGAGGATGCAGAAAAAACCAGGTTAAATTTAAAGAAAAAACTTACTAGCAATATGGACGTTACAAATAGAGTTGCAAAATTTGTCGATTGCAGGAGTAAGGATATATCGCTTAGAGAACTTTTTATAGTGGAAGGGGATTCTGCTCTCGGCGCTTGCAAACAGGCAAGGGATCCGGAATTTCAAGCGATAATTCCCATAAGAGGAAAAATACTCAACTGTTTAAAAGCGGATTTTAACAGAATATTTAAAAGTGAAATTATAACTGATCTTATAAAAGTTTTAGGGTGTGGAGTAGAGGTCAAAACATCCTCAAAGGCATCTAAAGATTTATCATCATTTAATATTGATTTACTGAAATGGAATAAAATAATACTTTGTACGGATGCCGACGTTGACGGCTTTCAAATTCGTACTCTTTTACTTACTATGATTTATAGACTTACTCCGAAATTAATAGAAGCAGGCAAAGTATTTATAGCAGAATCTCCTCTTTACGAAATAAACTCTAAAAATGAAACTTATTTTGCTTATAATGAAACAGAAAAAGACAAATTTTTGAAAAAAATAGGAAATCAAAAGTATACTATTCAAAGATCCAAAGGTCTTGGGGAGAACGAACCCGATATGATGAATTTTACAACTATGAATCCTAAAACGCGAAGGCTCATAAAAGTAATGCCTGAAGATGCTAAAAGGACTTCAGAAATGTTTGATATTCTTTTAGGAGAAGATTTGTCAGGGCGCAAGGAATATATAATAGAAAATGGATATTTGTATACAGAAAATTTAGATGTAAGTTGAGTGTGGTATTAAGATGGCATCCAAGAAAAAAAATAAAGAAAGAGTAAATGCTGCTTCAAAGGTAACAGGATTTATTTATAATGCCGGTGAAGTAATCGAAGAAAAAATCGTAGACACATTAAAAAATAATTACATGCCGTATGCTATGAGCGTTATCATGTCGCGTGCTATACCGGAAATTGACGGTTTAAAACCGTCTCATAGGAAATTACTTTATACTATGTATAAAATGGGGCTTTTGGGAGAAACACGTACAAAGTCAGCTAACATAGTCGGGCAAACCATGAAACTCAATCCTCATGGAGATAGTGCCATTTACGAGACTATGGTTCGGATGAGCAGGGGTTATGAGGCACTTTTGCATCCTTATGTAGATTCTAAGGGGAATTTTGGGAAATTTTATTCCCGAGACATGGCTTGTGCGGCATCAAGGTATACTGAAGCTAAGCTTGAAGAGATATGCAAAGAGCTTTTTAAGGATATTGATAAAGATACAGTAGATTTCGTAGATAATTATGATAATACACTTAAAGAACCGTCACTGTTACCTTGTACGTTTCCCTCTATTTTGGTAAATGCTAATACCGGAATTGCAGTTGGGATGGCAAGCTCTATATGTTCATTTAATCTTAAAGAAGTATGTGAAACGACTATAAAATGTATAAAGAATCCAAATCACGATGTTTCCAGTACGCTTATCGCTCCGGATTTTCCGGGAAGCGGAGAAATAATTTTTGACAAAGAAAAATTAAAAACAATATATGAAACGGGTCGAGGAGGATTTAAAGTCCGTTCAATATATAAATATGACAGCAAATACCACTGTATTGATATAACAAATATTCCTCCCACGGCCACAAGTGAAGTTATTATAGAAAAGATTGTAGAGCTGATTAAAAGCGGAAAATTGAGAGAAATTTCTGATGTTAGGGATGAAACCGGGCTTGAAGGCCTTAAAATTACCATTGATCTTAAACGTGGAGTAGATCCTGATAAACTGATGAGAAAGCTTTTCAGGTTAACGCCTCTTGAAGATACTTTTTCTTGTAATTTTAATATACTGATTTCCGGTACTCCCAAAGTGATGGGTGTAAAAGAGATAATACAAGAGTGGATAGCTTTTAGGGAAGAATGCGTAAAGAGAAAAACTTTTTTTGAACTTAATAGAAAGAAAAGTAAACTTCACTTGCTTGAGGGGTTAAGTAAAATATTACTTGACATAGATAAAGCAGTTCATATAGTCCGAAATACCAAAGAAGAAATTCAAGTAGTACCAAATCTCATGGAGAGCTTTGAGATCGATAACGCCCAAGCAGAGTACGTGTCAGAGATAAAACTGAGACAGTTAAACAAAGAATACATACTAAAACGGATAAGCGAAATAAAAAATTTGAAAGATGAAATAAAAGAATTACGATCTATATTAGACGATATATCAAAAGTTGATCGGCTTATAACAGAAGAGCTTGAATATATTGCTAATCATTACGGTAAACAGCGAAAAAGTTTACTTGTATTACCGGAAGAAGTTCAAGAAGAGGAAATAAGCATACCGGATTATCCTGTTAACTTCTTTTTAAGTAAAGAAGGATATTTCAAAAAAATTACACCTCAGTCTCTTAAAATGAACTCAGAGCAAAAACTGAAAAATGAAGATGAAATAATCCAAGAACTCTCCGGGAGTAATCATTCAGATTTATTGTTCTTTACTAACCAATTTCAAGTTTACAAATCCAAAGCTTATAATTTTAGTGACACTAAATCAAGCTCTATGGGAGAGTTTATTCCTGCAGTTCTTGGCTTTGATAAAGGAGAAAAGATTATTTATATGGCTGTAACATCCGATTACTCCGGATTTATGATATTTTTCTTCTCGGGAGGTAAGGTAGCAAAAGTAGATATGAAGTCATATTTTACCAAAACAAATAGGAAAAAACTTATTAAAGCTTACTGTGAAGATGATAGCGTAGTGGTTTGCAGACACCTTAAAGAAAATACTGATTATATACTTAAGTCTTCGTCGGGAAAAGTTTTGATATTTAATACTGAATTTGTAAATTTAAAACAAACTAAAAATACTCAAGGAGTATCGGTTATGAAACAAAAGAAAGGTCATAAATTGATAAGTGCCGAAGAGTATGAGTCGGGAAGTTTAAAAAACGAATCAGCTTACAGAGCTAAAAATTTACCGTCAGGAGGAAGGCTTTACTCTGATACTTCCGACAGTTGTGAACAGTTAATGCTGGGATGAATTTAAAAGAGGTAATAATATGAAAAGAGTATTTCTAATAGTGCTGGATAGTGTAGGAATAGGAGAAATGCCGGATGCAGATTTATATGGAGATAAAGGTTCAAATACTTTAAAAGCTTGTGCCGAAAGCAGTTATTTTTCTATGCCTAATATGAGGAAATTAGGACTTTTTAACATCGAAGGTATGAAATTTAACTTAAAAGAACCTAAACCACTAGCGAGTTTTGCAAGGATGAAAGAAAAATCCAAAGGTAAGGATACTATAATAGGTCATTGGGAAATTGCGGGGATTGAATCTAAACAGCCGCTTCCTACTTATCCGCATGGTTTTCCTGATGAGATTATAGAGCTGTTTGAAAAACTTACCGGTTATAAAACGCTTTGCAACAAACCTTACTCCGGTACTAAAGTATTAGAAGATTACGGAAAAGAAAGTGTAGGAAAAAATAAATTAATAGTTTATACTTCTGCAGATAGTGTATTTCAAATAGCAGCTCATGAAGATGTAGTGCCTATAGAAAAGCTTTACGAAGCTTGCGAAATTGCAAGAGGAATTTTAAAAGGCTACCATGCAGTAGGAAGAGTAATCGCCCGGCCTTTTAAAGGTAAGTTTCCTAACTTCTTTAGAACTACTAACAGACATGATTTTTCATTAACTCCTCCGGAGAATACTATACTTGATTTGATAAAAGAAAGCGGTAAAGAGGTAATAGCGATTGGTAAAATAAGTGATATTTTTGGAGGAAGAGGAATAACTAAGTCAATTAAAACTTCAGGTAATCCAGATGGAATAAATAAAACTTTAGAAGTCATGGAGAAAAATTTTGAAGGACTGTGTTTTGTAAATTTAGTAGACTTCGACATGCTTTACGGTCACAGAAACGATGTAGACGGATATGCAAGGGCTCTTTCTTACTTCGATACCAAACTTAATGATATTTTACAAAAATTGCAGTCGGAAGATATTCTGATTATAACTGCAGATCATGGATGTGATCCTTCGACTGTATCAACAGATCATTCAAGAGAATATACTCCTATGTTAGTTTACGGAAACAATATTAGACAAGGAATTAATTTAGGTACCAGAGAATTTTTTGGGGACATTGGAGCTACAATTCTTGAGTATTTGGAAATAAATAAAGAAATTAAAGGAAAATCATTCTTAAAAGGAGTGATAAATAATTGAGTTTTAAGTTAAGTAAAGAAAATGTTATTTTATGGACTAAAAAAATATTAATTTGTACTTTCAGTTTGTTCTTACTTGGTTTGTCGGGAGCGCTTAACATAAAAGCTGCTTTAGGATCAGATCCCATTACGGTTTTTTATGAAGGATTAAGTGAAAGTTTACATATGGATATAGGAATAACTATCAATATACTAAATGCTATTCTTACTGCTGCGGTGCTTATTATTGATAGGAGATATATCAATATAGGGACTTTAATATACGTATTTGCTCTAGGAAATTTTGTAAATTTAGGTATATGGCTCTATGAACTGCTTCCTATATCCGATAGTTTTATAGTTAGACTTCTAGCATCTCTGTTTGGCTGCCTCTTGGCGTTTATAGGATTAGGTGGATTTATGGCAATAAATATAGGAGTAGACCCTTGGACAGCTATAACTTTAATAATATGTAATAAAGCAAAAAAGTCATTTCGATTGGTAAGGACTATATTCGATGCTTCAACGCTTATTCTTGGAATTATTTTAGGCGGAACATTCGGGATTATTACAATATTTTGCGTTCTGACAGGAGGATCTTCTATTCAAAAAATTTATAACGTTATTGACAAAATGCTTAAAAAAATGCTAAAATCCAACTGTGAAAATTAAGTTAAGAGGCGGTGAAGAAAAAGAAGAAATAAGTTTATAATTTTAGTAAGATTTGCAATAAATCTTAAAATTATCACAGATATTTAATACTATTAAACCAAAACATTTATGTTAAAAGGTGGTGACTGAAGGCCAAAGTTTGGAAAATTAAAAGTATAAAAAGTTACTTTTAATTACTAATAGGCCTTTTATTTATGTCAAATTTACCGACTCCACATATCTCAGCTAAAAAGGAAGACTTCGCTTCCACAGTTTTAATGCCGGGTGACCCGTTAAGAGCTAAATATATTTCTGACAATTTTTTAACTAACGTAAAATGCGTAAATAAAGTTAGAAATATGCTTGGGTTTACAGGAAAATATAAAGGATGTTCTATTTCTGTAATGGGAAGCGGAATGGGAATGGCCTCTATAGGAATCTATTCATATGAGCTTTTTAAATTTTATGATGTTGAAAACATAATAAGAATTGGAAGTGCGGGAGCAATAGCTGATGAAGTAAACTTAAGAGATATAGTAATAGCCATGGGAGCATGTACCGATTCCGGTTACGCCAATCAATATAATCTAAGCGGAACGTTTTCTCCTATTTGTGATTTTAATTTACTTGAACATGCAATAAGTAGTGCACGACATTTAAATAATAAGGTATCGGTGGGAAACGTTTATTCTACAGACATTTTTTATAGTGATAAAGAAGTTATAGAAAAATGGAAAAGCATGGGAGTCCTAGCAGTAGAAATGGAAACTGCTGCTCTTTACATGAACGCTGCAAAATTACGTAAAAAAGCACTTAGCATAGTTACTGTTTCAGATTGCCCTTTAAAGGAACTTTTTTTGTCTGCTGAAGAAAGAGAACGAGGATTTTGTAATATGGTAAAAATAGCACTAGATACTGCGGTTAGTATCTAAAAAATGAAATTTTAATTAGCAAGGAGAGAACCATGAAAAAGATAATTTCAAGAGTGTTTTTGGCAGTCTTTACAGCTCTTACTTTAGGATTCTGTGCGCTAATAGTAAAAGCTGGAGTACTTATTTCTCAGGGTGCCGGAACGGATAATAGATTTTTCGTTGCTATGGTAACTGATGGAGGAGGAGTTAATGATCAGTCTTTCCAAGAATCAGCGTGGAGGGGAATGCAAAGTTTTTCTAAAAATACAGGTGCTAAAGTAAGATATGTAGAGTGTCAGCAATCTTCGGATTTTCCTATAAACATTGATAAGCTTGCCGACGAAAATACTGATCTTACGTGGGGAATAGGATATAAGTTGGCGGCTCACATTGAACTGGCATCAAAAATAAATCCTGAGCGAAATTATGCCATAGCTGATTTTTCATTCGGAGAGAATACTCCTGAAAATGTTACGGGAGTATTATTTCGTGCGGAAGAGTCTTCTTTTTTAGCAGGGTACATAGCTGCGTTAACTACCAAGAAAGGTAAAGTAGGATTTATAGGTGGTCTGAAAGGACTTGTTATCGATCAGTTTGAATACGGATACAGAGCGGGAGTTGCGTATGCGTCTAAGAAGCTTGGAAGAGATATAACTGTAAAAGTTCAGTATGCGGAAAGTTTTACGGACTCAGCTAAAGGCAAGGCAATAGCCATGAAAATGTTTGATGAATGTGACGTAGTGTTCCATGCAGCTGGAGGTGCGGGAGTTGGAATAATAGAAGCGGCAAAGGAAAAGGATATGTACGCTATTGGTGTAGATATGGATCAGTCCTCTTTAGCTCCCAAAAATGTTTTAACTTCAGCCATAAAAGATGTTGGAAAAGCTATCGAGATAATCTCTCTTAAGTTAATGAATAGAGAAACAATCGGAGGTAAAACTTTTTCCTACGGAATAAAAGAAGGTTGTGTAGGAATACCTGAGAATAATCCGAATTTGGACAAGGATATTCAAAGTTCAGTAAAAAAATTAGAAGAAAAAATAAGTAGTGGGGAAATACTTCCTCCCGGTACTTCAGAAGCATATGATAAATTCATAAGTGTACTGTCTAGTATGAAGATTTAGACTTTATAAACTGAAAGGAGGATAAAAGTGGAAATTAGTAAAGATTACGCTGTGCAAATGCGTGGTATAACTAAAATATTTGGTAATTTTAAGGCCTTGGATAATGTAGACTTAGACGTCAAAAAAGGAGAAACTCATGCGATTTTGGGAGAAAACGGTGCAGGAAAAAGTACACTTATGAATATACTTTATGGACTTTATGAAGCTGATGCAGGTGAAATATATTTAAACGGAGAACGCATGGAGATAAAAAATCCAAGCTGTGCAATACATAGCGGCATAGGAATGGTGCATCAACATTTTATGCTCATTGATAAATTTACAGTAATGCAAAATATAATTTTGGGAAATGAGACTACTGACAAATTCGGAATAATTAATACTCGTAAAGCAAAGAAAAGAGTCTTAGAGATAATGTCAAGATACGGAATGAAAGTAGACTTAAAGCGAAGAATTCGTAGTATTTCAGTAGGTATGCAGCAGAAAGTAGAAATACTCAAGGCTCTTTATAGGGGAGCAGAAATTTTAATTCTTGATGAACCTACTGCAGTTTTAACCCCTTATGAAGTAGATGAATTACTGGAAATAATAGAAAACCTTAAAAAAGATGGTAAGACAGTTATAATAATTACTCATAAACTTAAGGAGATTAAAAAATCGTCCAAAGAATGTACAATTATTAGAAAAGGTAACTTTGTAGACTGCGTGAATGTAGAAAAAGAAAGCGAACAAAGTTTAGCTGAAAAGATGGTAGGAAGAAAAGTAAAATTAAGTGTAGAGAAACGTCCGGCATCTCCGGGTGACATTGTATTTGAAATTAAGAATTTAAATGTCACGTGTGAAAGAGGACTGGAGTCAGTTAAGAATTTATCCATGACCTTACGCAGAGGAGAAATATATGGATTAGCAGGAATAGAAGGTAACGGGCAAAAAGAACTTTTAGAAGCTATTATAGGCGTGCGGCATGTTGATTCAGGAAAAATTCTGATGAACGGAAAGGAAATTCAAAATAAGAGTACAAGATATATTTTAGACAGTAAAATATCCGTAATACATGAAGACAGACATAAAGATGGATGCGTTTTATCTATGTCCGTTGCGGATAATGCAATTTTAAGCAAGTACCGAGAACGAAAATTCTGTATAAATGGTTTTTTAAATTACGAGGAAAGAGACAAGTTTACAGATCAATTGATTAAAAATTACGATGTAAGACCTATAGGATGCAAAAACACAAAAATAAGAAATTTGTCAGGAGGAAACCAGCAAAAATTAATTATAGGAAGAGAAATTGCTAATAATCCGGATCTTTTAATTGCAGTTCAACCTACGCGAGGTTTAGACGTTGGAGCAATAGAGTATGTTCATAAAATACTTATTAATCTTCGTGATCAAGGAAAAGCTGTCCTTTTAATATCTTTAGAGCTTGATGAAATTTTGGATTTATCTGATCGAATAGCAGTTATATATGATGGCAGTATTGTAGGAGAATTTAATCAAGAGAAAGCTAATGAAAATAACGTAGGACTTTTAATGGCGGGAGGTAAGTTTAATGACGCGCAAAATAGCTAAATTACTAAAAACACCATTTTTTTGTACAGCTATGGCCATATTTTTTGGATCTATGGTAGCATGCGGTATACTTTTATTAACGGGATATAGTGCCAGTGAATCACTCGCTGTAATGTTCAATGCTGTATTTTCAAGACCTAAATTTATATTAAACGTGATTTTGAAAAGCACTCCAGTAATACTTACAGGTCTTAGTGTAGCATTTGCATTTAAATCGGGACTTTTTAACATAGGTGCAGAAGGACAGTACATAGTTTCGACTATAGCGTCAACTATAACAGGAATATTATTTGATTTTCATCCTATTATACAGATACCATTGGTTATTTTATCTGGGATGTTAGCAGGAGGAGTACTTGGAGGACTTGTAGGAATACTAAAATCTAAGTTTGGGATTCATGAAGTACTTACGAGTATTATGTTTAACTGGATTGCCCTATATTTATGTAACTTTGTTGTAAACATAGAAAGGTTTCATAAGCAGGATAGTGATGGAACTTATTCTATAAATCCCTCTGGTTTTACTCTTTTATTAAACGATTGGAAATTTTCAGAAGAAGGTAGAAATTTTTTAAAAGATAATCCTATTTTAAGCGATATAATTTTAAAAACTGATTTTAACTTAAATTTTCTTATTGCCGTATTAATAGCTTTTATAGTATGGGTGATAATTTACAAAACTAAGAAAGGATACGAGTTTCGCGTTTCAGGTTTAAATCCGGACGCGGCGCAAAAGGCAGGAATTAATGTTCAAAAAAACACTATATATACACTGTTTATATCCGGGCTTTTATCAGGTGTTGCAGGAGCATTTTCTATTACTGGAACGTCAATTCACAATATTCAAACTCTTTCAATGTTTGAAAATTATGGATTCAATGGTTTATCGGTAGCATTAATAGCAGGCAGTTCTCCTCTTGGATGTATAATTTCAGGTCTAGTATTTAGTGCTCTTATATATGCTGGTCAGTCTTTGCAGTTTAAAATAGGGGCTCCTTCGGAAATTGTAAACATAATGATAGGAATAATAGTATTTTTTGTGGCTTTGGTGAGAATAGTTCCTACTTTAGTGAACAGATTCTTAGAAAGAGAGGAAAGCTTAGATGTTAAATAATATTTTAATTGCAATTTCGATAACTTTAATGTATTCTGCTCCGTTAGCTTTGGCAGCTATGGGAGGAGTTATATCTGAAAGATCAGGAATAATTAACATAGGAATAGAAGGTATGATGAGTATAGGAGCTCTTGCGGGAGCTGCAGTAGGTTATTTTTCAGGAAATGCTTGGTTAGGACTTATTTGCGCAGGGATTGCAGGAGGATTAATGGCTTTATTACATGCTATTGCATCTATAACTTTTAAAGCTGATCAAACTGTTTCAGGGATTGCAATAAACTTGATTGGTCCAGGAGTCGCAATTTTTTTATCAAGATATTTTTTTGATGGTGCAGCATTAAGTTTGCCGGTTCCTGTAAAGCTTCCTAAAGTATTAGATCAAAAGTATTTGCAGGGAACTTCATTTGAAAATTTCAGCATAGATGTTACGGTATTAATAGCAGCAGTAGTAGTAATAATTACTTGGTTCCTACTTTATAAGACAAAATGGGGGCTTAGAATCCGAGCTATGGGAGAGCATCCTGCAGCTGTCGATACTTTAGGAGTTTCAGTATATAAATCAAGATACTTTTGTGTTATTCTTTCAGGAATTTTGGCAGGTTTAGGTGGAGGAACCATAACTCTTGCAATAATTTCTCAGTTTACACCAACTGCAATAAGCGGACAAGGCTTTATTGCTTTAGCAGCTGTAATATTTGGGAAGTGGCGTCCTTTCGGAGCTTATGTAGCATGTTTGCTTTTTGGTTTTTCACAAGCTTTAGTAGTAATGTTAGGAGGAGGGACATTAAGTGTTCCTTCAAGCATTTTAGCGATGATACCATATATTCTTACCATACTGGTTCTTATTTTGTTTGTTGGACATTCTTCTGCTCCTAAAGCATCCGGAGTACCTTACGAGAAAGGCGCTAGATAAAAAATTAACTTTTAAGAAAGGATTTTAAACTTTGGAACTAAGTAAAATTTTAGAAAAAGTGGATCATACTCTTTTGAGTGTGGATTGCACTTTTAATGATATTATTACGCTTTGTGATGAAGCGGTAAAATACAACGTTGCATCAGTATGTATAGCTCCAAGTTTTGTAAAGTTTGCAAAAGATTACGTAGAAAATAAAATGACAGTATGCACGGTAGTAGGATTTCCAAACGGATACAATACTATAAAATGCAAACTTTTTGAAACCGCTGATGCAATTGAAAATGGTGCTAATGAAATAGATATGGTAATCAACATTGGCGCTTTAAAGGAAGGGAATTTTAAATACTTAGAAAAAGAAATTACGGAAATTAAAAAAATTTGCAAAGAAAAAATTTTAAAAGTAATAGTAGAGACTTGTCTTTTAACTAAAGCCGAAAAAATAGAAATGTGTAAAATGGTTAGTCGGTCAGGAGCGGATTTCATAAAAACTTCGACAGGCTTTTCTACTCATGGAGCGACTTTAGAAGACATAGTAATTTTCAAAAATTACGTAAATAACGGATTAAAAATTAAAGCTGCAGGAGGAATTAAAACTCTAAACGATGCTGAAAATTTTATAAATGCAGGAGCAAATAGGCTCGGGACAAGTAAAATTGTTAAACTCATAGAAATTAATAATTAGAATAAGAAAGCTCAAACTATTTTAAAAAAATTAAATTATTATATTAATATTTATTTAAAAAATCTAAAAGGTTGGGACTTTGCTATGCGTACATATGATGTAATCGCTAAAAAGAGAGATGGAAATGAATTAAATGAATCTGAAATTAATCATGTCGTAAACGGATACGTAAATGGAAGTATTCCTGATTATCAAATGGCAGCTTTTTTAATGGCTGTGTATCTTAAAGGCATGACTGTTAAAGAATGCACCTATTTTACGAAATGTATGCTAAGTTCAGGAGATATTATGGACTTATCCCATATAGCAGGGGTAAAAGTCGACAAGCATAGTACCGGAGGAGTTGGTGACAAAACTACACTTATTATAGCTCCAATAGTAGCGGCATGTGGTGTCAAAGTAGCTAAAATGTCAGGCAGAGGCTTAGGTCATACGGGCGGAACCGTGGATAAATTAGAATCTATAGAAGGATTTAAAGTAGGACTTGAAAAAGAAAAATTTTTTGATATCTTAAAAAAAGTAGGTTGTTGTATAGTAAGTCAAACAGGGAATTTAGTGCCTGCGGACAAAAAAATTTATGCTTTACGGGATGTTACAGCAACAGTTGAAAGTATTCCTCTAATAGCGTCCAGTATAATGAGTAAGAAGCTTGCATCAGGTGCAGATTGCATTTTACTGGATGTTAAGGTAGGAAGCGGAGCTTTTATGAAAACTTCGGAAGAAGCTATAAAGCTGTCAAAGTTAATGGTAGAGATAGGAGAATCCTTTGGGAAAAAAGTTACAGCTGTTGTGACAGGAATGGATGAGCCTTTAGGCAGCTCTATAGGGAATTTCTTAGAAATTTTGGAGTCTTATGAAGTTCTTAAAGGTAATGGCCCTGAGGATTTAAGAGAAGTTTCGCTTTATTTGGCTTCTCAGATGCTTTATATGGCAGGAATGGGGAATTTAACGGAATGTCAAGATAAAGCTAAACGTTCTATAGAAAGTGGCAGCGCACTAAAAAAGTTTAAAGAAATGATTTGCGCTCAAGGAGGAAACATTTCGGCATTGGAAGATGAGTATTGTAAGATTAAATTTAGGGTTAAATATGAATGCTTATCTTCTGCAGCTGGATATGTGACTCACATTGATGCCAGTCAGGTAGGAAAAGCGTCTATGTTTTTAGGTGCAGGCCGCCTGGTAAAAGAAGATTCCATTGATCCTTATGCTGGTATAGTACTCAGTAAAAAAGTTGGAGATCAAGTTAATGAGGGCGAAGTTTTGGGCACACTATATTCATCGGATGTAATAAAATGCAAGGAAGCAGAAAATATTTTTAAAGAAAGCTTTAAAATAAGTAACAAACAGCCATATAAAAGTCCTTTTGTACGTGCAAAAGTTACTTTTGGAAAAGTAGATACATATGTTTTGTGATCACGCTTTTAATTTTAAGGGGGATATTTCAGGTGACGGAGAAAGAAGCTAAAGGTCTTGCAGAGAAGTACAGAAAAGAAATCGAATACCATAATAAGAAATATTACGAAGAAGATGAACCTGAGATAGATGATTATGAATACGACATGCTGGTAAAAAAATTAGAAGATTTAGAAAGTCGGTTTCCGGAGCTTAATAGCGATGAATATTCTCCGACGAAACAAGTGGGAGGAAAAGCAAATGACAAATTTGCACCTGTTATTCACTTAGTTAAAATGGAAAGCTTACATGATTCTTTTTCTAAAGAAGAAATAATTGCTTTTGATAAACGGATAAAAAATGTAATAGATAATCCAAGATATGTAGTGGAGCCTAAAATAGACGGATTGTCAGTATCTATAGAATATGAAAATGGTAAATTGATCAGAGCTTCTACTAGAGGAGACGGAATTGTAGGGGAAGATATTACTGAAAATATATATACAATAATCAGTCTGCCTAAAGCTTTAAGTAAAAGCGTTCCTTTTTTAGAAGTGCGAGGAGAAGTATATATTTCAAAGGAAAATTTTTTGGAGTTGGTTCGCTTGCAAGAAGCCAAAGGACATAAAATTTTTAAAAATCCCAGAAATGCAGCGGCAGGATCTTTAAGACAGAAAGACGCTAAAGTAACTGCACTTCGTAAGCTTGATATATTCATATTTAATATTCAGGAAATTAAGGGATATGAGTTTAAAAGTCATAAAGAATCTCTCGATTTTTTGAAAGAATTAGGATTTACAGTCCCTCCTTTTTATAATTGCTATGACAATATAAATGAAGTAATAAAGGAAATAGATCGAATTTACCGGATCAAGTCTTCTTTACCTTTTCAAACTGACGGGACAGTAATAAAATTGGATTCTTTAGAGGACAGAAAAATTTTGGGAAGTACTTCTAAATTTCCACGTTGGGCTGAAGCTTATAAATATCCTCCCGAAGAATGCACAACGACGCTTCTAAACATTGAGGTAAACGTGGGTAGAACAGGTATTCTTACTCCTATCGGTATATTGAATCCGGTTTTGATCTCCGGTACGACTGTGAAAAGAGTGACACTTCATAATCAAGATTTTATTAAAGAAAAAGATATTAAAATAGGGGATAAAGTCCTAATTAGAAAAGCTGGAGAAATCATTCCGGAAATAGTTAAAGTTATTCGTAGTGATAAAGCATCTAAGGAATTTGAATTTCCGAAAATATGTCCTTCTTGCGGTTCGCGAGTAACAAAGTTGGACGATGAAATTGCAATCAGATGCATAAACACTGATTGTCCAGAACAGCTTATTAGGAATATTATTCATTTTGTTTCTAAAGGTGCTATGGATATAGAAGGCTTAGGGGAAGTACTTGTGACAAAACTTGTGACGAGCAGACTTATTAATTCTTCAGTTGAACTTTATGATTTGACTGTAGAAAACCTTATTGATATAGAACGAATGGGTGAAAAGTCTTCTCGAAATATTATTAATGCAATAAACAACTCTAAAAATAAAAGTTTAGATAGATTTTTATTTGCGCTTGGAATACGCCATGTAGGTAAAAAAGCTTCCAAATTAATAGCTGATAACTTTAAATCTATTGATAATATAGTAAATTTAACTGAAGAAGAAATAAGTTCAATAGATGGCATAGGAGAGATAACAGCTAAAAGCTTAGTAAGTTATTTTTCAGTAACAGAAAATAGAGTACTGATTGAAAAATTTAAAGATCATGGGCTCACTTTATTATTCAGCACTCCACAAACCAAACATATATTAAGCGGAAAATCTTTTGTATTAACAGGTACTTTGTCAAAATTCACACGCGAGAAAGCAACTAAGCTTATTGAAAGTTTAGGAGGGAGAGTAACTGCAGCGGTGTCTAAAAAGACATCGTATTTGGTAGTAGGCTCGGAAGCGGGAAGTAAACTGGAAAAAGCTGAAAAATTAGGTGTAAAAAAGATAAATGAAGAAGAATTTTTGAATCTAGTGAATAATTGAATTTTAACTGAAAATCACATATATAGATTAAAAAAGTTAATAAGTGCTTACGTAAGGATTTATTTACAAATTATAAGTCATAGTATATAATTTTAATGATGGAAAATACTTATTGCTTTACAAAAAATAATTGAATATAAGTTTAGGAGGAATTAAGTAAATGCCGCTGGAAAAAAAACCTGATTTTTCAAAATTAGAAACAAGTATTTTGAAATTTTGGGATAAGCATAACTGTTTCGAAAAAATTAAGGAAAAGAATAAAGGTAAAAAACCATTTCGTTTTTTAGATGGCCCTATAACTGCAAATAATCCTATGGGAGTTCATCATGCTTGGGGAAGAAGTATAAAAGATATTTTTTTACGCTATAAGTCCATGAATGGATACTCATGTCATTATCGTAATGGTTTTGATACTCAGGGACTATGGGTAGAAGTGGAAGTAGAAAAGGAACTTGGATTTAAAAATAAAAAAGATATTGAAGCTTATGGAATGGATAAATTTACTGATAAATGTATTGAACGAATTAAACAGTTTTCGAAAGTAATTACGTCTCAGTCAAAAAGATTAGGCCAGTGGATGGATTGGAGTAATTCTTACTTTACTCATACTGATGAAAATATATCTGCAATTTGGTATTTTCTTAAAGTATGTCATGAAAGAGGCTGGATACGTCAGGCCAATCGCCCAATGCCGTGGTGTCCTAGGTGCGGAACTTCTCTTTCGGAGCATGAGATGTCCGGAGCTCATAAAAAAGTAACTCATAAATCAGTATTTTGTATTGCTAAAGTTAAAGATTGTTCTTTTGACATGTTGGTTTGGACCACTACTCCCTGGACGCTTTCTGCTAATGTTGCTTTAGCTGTTAATCCTAAGCTTGATTATGCAGTTGTAAAATGTGAGGGATTTGAAAAACCGATTGTGCTAGCAAAAAGTGCAATTAAGTATATTGAAGGAAAAAAGCAAGTTTTAAATATAATAAAAGGTCAAGAACTTATCGGCCATAAATATGAAACATTTTTTCCGGATCTTCCTGTTCAGAAAAATATTAATCATAAAATAATTGCGTGGGATGAAGTAGATGCTAATGAAGGCTGTGGAGTAGTTCACATAGCTCCGGGATGTGGAGCGGAAGACTACGAGTTAGGTAAAAAGCATGAACTCCCGGAGATATGTCCTGTAAATGAATCAGGTATATTTTATGACGAATATGACTTTCTAAGTGGTAAAAGTGCTTCGGAAGCTGCCGAATTGGTTTTTGAAAAGCTTAAAGATCAAGGGAAACTTTTTAAAGTGCAAGAGTACACTCATAATTATCCGGTATGCTGGAGATGTAAGACAGAAGTACTGTTTCGCCTAGTAAGAGAATGGTACATTCAAACTGGAGAGATAAAGCATCAACTTATAGAGGAAGCTGGGAAAGTAAATTGGGAACCGGCATTTATAGGCAAGAGGATGAACGACTGGCTCCAAAATATGGGTGACTGGAATATTTCCAGGAAAAGATTTTATGGTTTGCCGTTACCTTTTTATCCATGTAAGAATTGTGGTCATTTAACTGTTATAGGTTCCAAAGAAGAACTTATAGAGCTTGGAGGAGCTGCCGCTAGCAGGCTGCCGCAATTACATAGACCATGGATAGATAATGTTAAAATCAAATGTCCTAAATGCAGTAATGAAGTAGAAAGAGTAGCGGACGTAGGGGATGTATGGCTTGACGCTGGGATAGTGCCTTTTTCGACGCTTGGATATTTTTCAGATAGAGCTAAATGGGGAAAAAATTTCCCGGTAGAATGGGTAACTGAAATGCAAGAGCAAGTAAGACTTTGGTTTTATTCTTTGCTTTTCATGAGCGTAACTTTAACCGGAAGAGCGCCTTATGAAAAAGTTCAAGCTTATGGAAAGGTAGTCGCCGAAGACGGAACTAAGTTTTCGAAAACAGGGTTTATGATTCCTTTTGATGAAGCGGCAGATAAAATAGGAGCTGATGCCGTAAGGTATATTTTTGCCTCTGCTCCGATTTCAGGAGATGTCAGGTTTGGTTATACGCTCGGAGATGAAGCTCGCAGAAAGCTTTTAGGATTTTGGAATATATTTTCTTTTTTTACAACTTATGCCGACATAGATAAGCCAAAAATCAAAAAATCAGATTCTAAAAATCCTGTAGATAAATGGTTAAACAGTAGAGTTGCGGACTTTATAAATAAAGCGAAGAAAAGTTATGAAGCTTATAATACAGTAGGAGTAATAAGGGAGTTTGAGACTTGCATTGATGATATTTCCAACTGGTACGTTCGAACAAACCGCAGAAGATTCTGGAAAAACAAATTAGACGAAGACAAGGAAAACGCTTATAATTCTCTTTATTATGCAATTAAAAATACGATAAAAGTAATGGCGCCTATAATTCCGTTTATGACAGAATATATATGGCAAAATATAGTGAGATTTTATGAAAAAGATGAAGTTGAATCGATTCATCTTTCGGGTTTCCCGGAGTTACTTCCATACGATAAAGAAATACTAGAAGAAGTAGAAAAAGTCAGAACTGTAATAACTCAAGCATTAAAATTAAGAAATGAAGAGAATTTAAAAGTTCGTCAACCGCTTTCAGATTTGTATTTAGATAAAATTTTTAAAGACATTTTATCATATGAAGAAGTAATCAAGGAAGAGTTAAACGTTAAAAATATTATTTGCTTAGAAGACTTCTCTGACATTCAAGATGAATATATTACTTTAAATTTCAGTATTGCGGGACGCAAGCTCAAAGGAGACGTAAATAAAGTAAAGAAAATTTGTGAAAGTCTGGAAGCAATTCATCATAGATTGTTAGTAAAGGATGTAAAAGCAGGAAATCCTGTAAATCTTCCGGGATATGATTATACTGTAGACGCAGATTGTTTTAACATCATTTCTAAAGAAAAAGAAAACATTGCAGTTGATAAAATCGAGGGATTAATTGCAATAAATACTAAGATAACTGAAGAACTTAAGATGGAGGGGATTTACAGAGAAATTTTACGCAATTGTCAATTAATGCGTAAAGAAGCGGATTTTGACGTTTGTGAAAGGATAGCTTTAAGTTTTAAGACCACCTCTGGAATTATAGAATCAACTCTAGAAAAATATAAAGACGATATAGCATCTGAAGCTCTAGCGACTATAGTTAAAACTATACCTCTTCCCGTTCTAAAAAAAGAGATTTCTATAGGTGGTGAAAAAGCGGAAATTATTCTAAGCCGGTAAAACAATAGATAAAATATTAAAGACTTTAAATTGAAACTTAGATAGAAAATAAACTAACACTCACCATTTAGTGAGTGTTAATTTTACTTGAACATATCCAACTGAAATTATGGGGAAACAAGAAAATGCACCAAATGAATCCTTAAATTTAATTTTTAAATTACCTGCAAGAAGAGATGGGGAATCTCTTGCTTACTGTTAACGATAAATTAATTATAGCATTTGGTTTAATAATAAAAGGAAAAATAATACAACAAAGCAGCGAGTGTTACAATTTAACAAGGGAGACTTCCTTTTGGAAGTATGCGATAAGGTTGTGCATCCATCGCATATGTAATTGTGTCAATCTCACTGCTTAGCTATAGATTATCACGTACGAGATAATTTGTCAACCACTAAATTTAAATTTTAAAAACTTTTAAGAATAATTTTCCATAAAAAATAAAAAAACTTGGGGAAAATCCAAATTCTACTTGAAAAATAACTTTAAATGTTATATAACTCAAAGTAGGACTTTGGGATTTTAACCGAAGGCCGAACAGATCATCGTTCTAGCACAACGATGACCCTGTGTAAGGTAGGCACAGTACCTAGGCACAACTGCTATTAGCAGCGCTCGACTATATTATTATAGCACTAAGCTGCGGAATAGTAAATTCCCAATATGCGGAAGCTTCCACATGGAAGAAGTTAGTGCGCTAGGTTTCTGAAAAGACACCGACGTGCACTTAAGTTGTGTCCAAGTTCTGACCGCTGCGTGTGTAGAGTAAGGATATCTCAGGTGAGTGACTTGATCTCACCGGCGGAACAATGAACAGGAGGAATATTAGATGAAAAGTCTAAAAAAAGTCTTCCAAAACATTTTCAGAACTTCATTATTGTGTTTAACAATCACACTTCTTCCATGTAGAACTCATCAAATAACTGCTTGAGAAAATGTCGTAGATAATGCGGCTGTGAATATTGTGGATAATTCTTCCGCAGATGCATGCAAAAGTACAAACAGTAAAAGTGCGAAGATAGTCTATATAACAAGGACGGGAAAGTGTTTCCATGCGGCTTCCTCTCCATGCTTGAAATATTCCTGCATATCCATTTCATTTGAAAAAGCAGAAAAGAACGGATATAGAAAGTGTTTGAAATGTTTTGCGTAAAAGACGAGCTACCCATTCAACTGGGTAGCTTTTGATGTTCAATTTTATGTAAATTTAATTAATATCCTCGTACTCTCCTCAACTGATCCCTAGGTTGATTTTCTATTCCCAATATATTTCTAATTCTGATAATATCAATATCATCATTAATAATGCGATAACCCGGTAAATGATGTTGATTTGCTCGTTCTGCAAACTGTAGTTGAAATCCATTTTGCATAAGAGTAGCTAGCTCGTTATTTTCTAAATATAAAATACCTCTAGGATAGTTTATCGACCATCCACCTGCTGCTTCGTTTTCCTGAGTTTCGTCTAATTTTTGATTTTCTAATTTTTCTGCGCTCATGTAGATCTCTCCGAATATTAAAATTTGTACTTTCAAAGTACATCATATATTATATTGCGCAAAAAATAATTTGTCAATGTATAAAATGATATTATTATTTATATATATTTAATTAAATTAATCATTAGTAAGGAGAGTAAAATATAAGCTACCCAAATATGGATAGCACAATATAAAATAAATTATTTATTTTCAGTAAGTGGTGTAATAGCATTTTGTTTAATAACTTTAGTAACTGCCGATTTTATTTTAATATCATAGTGGCATTTTGGAATAATTTTTCCTAAGACTTCTATATTTTTAATAGAAGACTTCAAGGAATTAGATTTATCTGCGCCGGGATAATCTTTCATCGATTCTATAGTAAAAGATCTTTTAAATTTAGATTCGAAATCAACTGATATATTTTCTTTTTTGAATTCTATAGTGTATAGATAATTTTTTACGTTTTTAAGTAACGTATTAAAGAACTCTCCAGCATAGTGGTTAAATTCTGTATTTTCGCCTATTTCGCTGAAGTAAGTGCACATAGCGGGCAAAGCGCTGACAAGCTTTTTTAGTCCGGAGTTAGATTCTGTCAGGACTAGATCATAGATTAATTTTAAAGAAGTTATGAAAGCCTTTTCAGTTTTAGCACTTGAATTATGTACAATTCCGAATTCTTGTTCTCTATTTTTTAATATTTGATTCAGTTCTATTTCTCTCAAGCTTGGATCCAAACTTGAGAGATAACTTAATTCTCTATCACTTATAAGGATAGTTTTTTCTTTTGCTTTTTCATTTTTTTCTATACCTAATTTTTTATTAAGCTCTGCAATGTAAGAGGATTCTGAGGAATTATCTTCTGAACTAAAATTATTTGATACTGTAATAGTTGATGAATCGGAAGTGTTAGTAAAAGTTTTGGATTGTCCACGTAGCAGATTTAAATAATAATCGTATATATTGTTGTCAATAGGAAATAGATTGTTTATTTGAGCTGCACTTAAAGCTTCTGATTTATTTATTTTTTTCTGTAATGGTTTTTGCAGAGGTATATTTTTTTCTGCTGTTTCTAAAATTTTCTTGTCTATTTTCTTGACATCAAGTTGAATTTTAGGTAATGACTCATTTTCTTTTTGATTAGACTTTTGTTCAAACAGAGCGCATTTTTCTTTTATACTCAATTTTCTACCCTGAACGTCATCGCCGGCAGCGTTTAGAGAAGGCATTCCTAGACTGCCCATGCCCATACAGATCCCTAAAAGTAATGATGCAGATTTTTTAGTTTTTCTATTCTTTAAATTTTTACTCATATTTATCATCCTTTTACTTTAGAATTCCTAAGAATTTACAATAATGAACTAAATATGTATTGCCAAATTTTCCGGAAAGTTCTTTAGAAACTGTATTTTGAGACCATTGATTATCAAGTAATAAAAAGTCCGGTTGATTCTTTATCGTATTTTCTAATGCACTTTTTAGCATTGAAAATCTTGTTTTAAGACTTTTAAGCTGCTGTGCAGATAATAAATCTTTAAAAATATTATTGAGCTCTTCATCTTTAGTATTTAAAATTTTTTCAACTGGTTCTTTGCTTAAGTGGGGTAATGCTATTTTATTAGTTTTAAAATTTATTAAGGAAGGAACTTTTCCCCAGCATAATCCTTTTTTCAGATTTGTACTTAGATCGAATCCTCCTTCGTTGTCAAATGCCATAACTCCTGATAAGTTGTCATTATCAATTTTTATGCAGCAATTTGGCGGTCCATGATCTTGTTCGCCGGAAAGGGTGTCTAAGAGTTGCAAACAAGTTAATTCTTTTTGGAAAGAAGGGGAGACTTTTAAGCTTTTGGTTATTATTTCACTAATTTCTTTTCCATTTGCTTTAGAAGAAAGCACTCCGTATTTCTCGCCATTTAAAGTTAAAAGCTTAGCAAACTCAGACTTTACTACTATTGATTCCAAGCCTAAGTATTTTGCGAGTTCATATGTTGCTAATTGCTTCACTGCTAAACCGGTTTGAAGTTCGCCTTCTTTGACGTTAGATGCTTGACGTGTAATTAACTCTCTTGATGCATATAATATAAAGTCTTTTAAATTTATACGCAGTTGCATGGCCGTACTTGGATTTATACCTAAAATACTAGAATCTGCTTTTTGTGAAACATATCGGTTAAGACTAGAATTTTTGTTTAAAATAAATCCCATATTTACGAATTTATTTAAGTTGTTACTATTTTGAAAGCATTTTATAAGGCAGTTTTTATCAGGTGAATCAGGTTTTTTAATGTATTCGCAGAAGTATTCTTCTATTATTCTAGTGACTTCAGAAAGTAAATTTAATTTTTTCTTACATTCTTTGAAGTATTTGGTTTCATCTTCAAAATTTATAACTCTTACATTATTATTTAAACCGGAAATCCAAGATATAGAATTATTTTTTACATCAACACACACTTTTGCTTCTAAAGCATTAGAAGTTAAAGTTGTAATATTAATTATTGATAAACCTAAAATCACATATAAAATTTTTTTTAGTTTCATTTAAGAATTTTTACCTCACAATTGTTTAAAAGGTTTTTCTTATACATTTTATCATTAAAATCAAATTTACAAAATAATCCTTTACTGATTTTCATTTAAGAATGGGAAGACTGTTTAAGACAGTAAGTCATAGATGTATTTTCTTCGGGAGCGCGTGACCATTTACAGTTATCACAAATCTTTACACTTGATTTACAAATTGAAGGTTCAAACATTCCGCAGTTACAAGGTTGAGTATTAGAAGTTTGTCGGAATTCATTATTGATATTTTTGTCTACTTTTGCTCCTCCGGTTATAAAGTCCAAATCGCAATCTTGTGTTATTTCGCTGTTTATATTTTCATCTAACATATTAAACCTCCTACATACTTTGCAATTCCTTTTCTATATAGTTTTACACTAAACTCTTTAAATTAATTTGCTAAGATTTTCTAACTAAATAAAAAATAATTATTCTTAAATATTATTATCTTTTGACTTAGTTTAATTCAAAAAGCGAAAGTATGGATGTTTGCAAGTGATAATTTCTTAAACCGGGATTTGTAAAAATAAATTTATTTCTTAAAAGTATTTTTATTCAAGAATCTATAGGATTTCTTGAATATGTTACACATGCTATCATAAGGTTAGGAAAATGTCAATAAAAAAATTTCGTTTTTTAAAAAATATTAATTTATTATATGAGATCTTTAAATATGAAGCTTATAGAAATAATTCAAAGCAACAACAGAAGCAATAAAAGCAGTTAAATCAGCTAAAAGAGCACTAGGAATGGAATGTCTGAAATCTTTTATACCTACTGATCCAAAATAAACTGTAAGAGTATAAAAAGTAGTTTCCGTGGAGCCTGAGATTATAGAAGCTAATTTACCTATAAAACTGTCAGCTCCATAATTTTTAAGGATATTATCAAGAATTGCTATTGATCCACTTCCGGAAACAGGTCTAAGAAGCACCAAAGGAACAACTTCTGAAGGAATTCCTAAGAATTTACAAAAAGGAGCTATAAAAGAAGTAAATATATCAAGTGCACCGGAGCTTTTAAGCATACTTACAGCTACTATGAGTCCGATCAAAGAAGGAGCAAGAGATAAAGTGGAATTAAGCCCCTCGGATGCTCCTGTGAGGAAAACGTCAAATATTTTTACTTTTTTTAAAAAGCCTCCTATAACTATTATGCTTATAATAAGAGGCAGTATAAAAAATCCTATATTAACCATTTTTCTTCTTGCCTACTTTTTCAAATATTTTTGTTACTGTAATGCCGGCTATTAATGCAACTGTAGAAGCAATCCAAAGGGTCGGCAATGTGTCTAAGGGGTTCGCTGAACCATTTTTTTGTCTAAGGATGCAAAGACAAGTAGGAAAAAGCTGAAGAGAAGCTGTATTTATAACTACGAACATTACCATACTGTTTGTAGCTATAGCCGGAGAAGAATTTAATTTTTGCATTTCTTTCATTGCGTTTATTCCGAAAGGAGTAGCAGCGTTTCCTAGTCCTAAAAGATTCGCCGTTATATTCATACATATAGACTGTGCAGCAGGACTTTCAGGAGAAAAATCTGGAAATATGATTTTTATAATTGGAGAAAATAATTTTGAAAGTAGAGAAGTTAAGCCTGCAGATTGAGCAATTTTCATTAATCCTGTCCAAAGAGCCATCATTCCTGAGATAGATATAATTAAACTTATAGCATCTGAAGTTCCTGTTAAAACTGCTGTGGAAAGTTCAGAAATTTTTCCAGTAATTATTGAACACGCTACACTTATAATTAGAATAATTCCCCAAATCACATTCATCATAGATAGAATTTCATTTCCTTTTAAATTTATTTTATTTAAAAAAACTTTAATATTTGCGGTATTTCTTATTACTTAATTATTATTGAAAAAGCTAGAAATATATTCCTAAATTTTATAAAATTGTAAAAAATTTTTCTGAAATTATTCGACAAAATATTACAATAAAAGACATATATTGACAAAAATAAAAAAAAATAGTAAAATTTTAGTATGACAGTATTTCAAATAAAAAAATATATAAATGTGTCAAAATTAATAAATAATGTGAGGTAATAAGTGTGAAGTCCACAGGAATTGTAAGAAAAGTTGACGAGCTAGGTAGAATAGTTTTACCAATGGAATTAAGAAGAACTTTGGATATAGAGTCACGCGATTCCTTAGAAATTTTTGTAGACGGAGGAAAAATAATTTTAAAGAAATACGAACCACAATGTGTGTTTTGCTCTAGAGCTGAAAATATAAATATTTTTAAGGGTAAAAATATTTGTGATGAATGTTTAAAGGGTGCTACAGAATTATTGGATTCAAATCAAAAAACTGAGAATTTGAATGTTTATAATAATACTTGCAAGAATATAAATGATGATGTATAATTTTATTTTATAGATATCAAATTTTTTTTGAAAGGATGTTCCGATGGATTATTTGAATAAAAGATGCGTCAGAGATATGGATGTCAAAGGAAAAGCAGTATTTTTACGTTGTGACTTTAATGTTCCTCTTGATAGAGAAGGTAATATAACTGACACGAGACGTATTGATGAATCTTTAAAAACAATTAAATACTTAATTGATAATGACTGTAAAATAGTATTGTGTTCTCATTTAGGAAGACCTAAAGAAGGATACACCGGTAAATTATCGATGATGCCGGTGGCAAAGTACCTTACGGAAATATTAGGCCGGGAGGTTAAATTAACAAAAGACATAGGTGGAGAAGATACTAAGCGTATAGTAAGTGAACTGAAAAAAGGAGAAGTTTGCTTATTGGAAAATGTAAGGTTTGCCGATGGAGAAAAAACCAATGATCCGGAATTGGCCAAAAGATTAGCCTCTCTTGCAGACATTTATGTGAATGATGCTTTTGGTGCATGTCATAGAGCTCATGCTTCTACTTGTGGGATAGCTGATTATTTGCCATCGTGCTATGGATTTTTAATTGAAAAAGAAATTTCCAATATGTGTAGGATACTTAAAAATCCAAAAAGACCTTTTGTGTCTATTTTAGGTGGAGCTAAAATTTCCGATAAAATAGGAGTAGTAAACAGTTTACTAGACAAAGTGGATGTGTTAATTATTGGCGGTGGAATGTCTTATACATTTGCAAATGCTTTAGGATATTCGGTAGGTACTTCCATTTGTGAAAGTGACAAGTTGGATCTTGCCAAAGATATGATGGCAAAAGCTA
This sequence comes from uncultured Clostridia bacterium, assembly GCA_944384825.1. Taxonomy (GTDB): domain Bacteria; phylum Bacillota; class Clostridia; order Oscillospirales; family Acutalibacteraceae; genus UMGS1491. The sequence continues at coordinate 17,651 of CALWUT010000004.1, read as the reverse complement.
AAGAAAAGGGAGTTAAATTTCTTTTACCTCTAGATATTAGAGTAGCTAAAGAATATGATCCTGATTCAGAAAATAAAATAGTAGATTTTGATAAAATTCCTGAAGGCTGGATGGGATTAGATATAGGTCCTAAAACTGAAAAAGCATTTTCTGAAGCTATTAAAGATGCAGGAACTGTTGTGTGGAATGGGCCTATGGGAGTGTCTGAATGGGATAATTTTGCAAGTGGAACTTTAGCAGTTGCAAAAGCTATTGCATCAAGTGGAGCTATTTCAATAATCGGCGGTGGAGATTCAGCTGCAGCAGTATATAAATTAGGTTATGCAGATAAGATGACTCATATTTCTACAGGTGGTGGAGCTTCATTGCGGCTTTTAGAAGGTAAACCGTTACCGGCACTTGAAGCTTTAGAAAATAATTAACTATTTTTAATCCTTCCTTATATAATGAGGAAGGATTTTAATTTTTTTATGTAATTAACTGTTAAAAATTCTTATTCTCAATACGAGGTGAAAACTGTTGAAAGAACCAATTTCGAAAATGATAGTAGCTAATTGGAAAATGAATATGTCTTTAAAATCTTCCTTAGGATTTATAGAAAAGTTTATCGAAAATATTTCTGATAGTGATAGTAGCAATGAAATTGTAATATGTCCTCCTTTTATTTACCTGGGCGCTGTGAGTCAAAAATTACTTAAAACTAACATTAAAGTTGGAGCTCAAAACTGCTTTTATAAAGATAGTGGAGCGTTTACAGGTGAAATATCTCCTAAAATGCTTTTAGAATTGGAAGTCAGTTATGTAATAATCGGGCATAGCGAGCGTCGTTTACATCTAGGGGAAAGTAGTGAAATAATTAATAAAAAATTACTGGAAGTGTTAAAAAATAATATAAGTCCTATACTATGTATAGGTGAAACAAAAGCTCAAAGAGATATGGGATTAGTAAATCAAATTATTACTGAAGAACTTGAAAAGTGTTTAAAAGGAGTAAGCAAAAACGAAATAGAAAATGTTGTAATAGCTTATGAACCGATTTGGGCTATCGGTACGGGCAATGCGATAAGATTAGAAGAAGCAGAAAAAATCTGCAAGCTAATACGTGAAATTATATCCCAAATTTACAGTAAGAATATTTCGAATAAAGTAAGAATACTTTATGGTGGTTCCCTAAATTTAGAAAATTTTAAAACTTTTTTGAATTCTCAGAATATAGATGGAGTATTGATAGGAAATGCCTCATTAGATGTATCGAGTTTTACGGAAATATCAAATTTTAATTCTTTAATATAATAAATTATAAGGAAGGGATTTAATGTCCTATAGACCAATTTTACTTATAATTATGGATGGTTACGGAATCAGTAATACTGCTTTAGGAAATGCAGTTATAAATGCTAACACACCAAACCTGAATAAATTATTTTCTACTTGTCCTTACTCTGAACTTAAAGCGTCCGGGGTTGACGTAGGCCTTCCGGAAGGGCAAATGGGCAATTCCGAAGTAGGACATATAAGTATTGGAGCGGGTAGAATTGTACTTCAAGATCTTTTGTATATAAATAAAAGTATAGAAGATAAGAGTTTCTACAAAAATCAAAAACTTATTGAAACTATGCAGTATGTTTTGGATAATAATTCAGCTCTTCATTTGATGGGTTTGGTATCAGATGGAGGAGTACATAGTAGCTTAGATCATCTTTATGCGCTTTTAAAATTAGCGTCTATGTATAAATTAAAAGAAGTATATATTCATGTATGGACTGATGGAAGAGATACTCCTATTTGTTCAGCATTAAAATATATATCAGAATTAGAAATGTTTATAAAAAAATTAGGAGTCGGAGAAATAAAAACGATTTGCGGAAGATTTTACTCTATGGACAGAGATGAAAGATGGAAGCGTACTTTTTCTGCATATGAAGCGGTTTACAAAGGAAAAGGAGAAGAGTTTAAAGCTGCTGAAAAAGTGCTCAAAAAAAGCTATAAATTAGGGGAAACAGATGAGTTTATAAAACCTGCAGTAAAAATAGGTTACAAAGGCGTAAAGCAGAATGACGCTGTAATATGTTTTAATTTTAGAGCGGATAGGGTACGTCAGATAACTAAACTATTTTTAAAAAATGGAGATGTAAATACCGCATATAAATACGTTTGCTTTTGTAAGTACGATAAAAGCTTAGAGAGCGAAATAGTATTTAAGCCTTTAAAGTTAAAAAATACTCTTGGAGAATACTTAAGCAAATGCGGGATAACTCAACTACGCGTAGCAGAAACAGAAAAATACGCTCATGTAACTTTTTTTCTAAATGCAGGAGTAGAAGACTCTTATAAAAATGAAGACAGAATATTAATTAATTCTCCTAAAGTAGAAAAGTACGATTCTAAGCCTGAAATGAGCGCTCGTCAAATTACCGGAAGTGTAATAAAAAGTATAAGGTCGGGTAAATATGATTTTATTGTAGTAAATTATGCTAATGCAGATATGGTTGGACACACAGGAAATATGAATGCGACAATCAAAGCAGTTGAAGAAGTAGATGAATGTATAGGAAGATTAATTGATTGTATTAATGAAGCTTCGGGAGTTGCGATTATTACTGCTGACCATGGAAACGCAGAAAAGATGATAGACTCAAAAGGAGAACCGTTTACTTCTCATACATGTAATCCTGTTCCTTTTTCTATTTTTGGATATAAGTGTAAATTACAATCATTCGGTTCACTATGCGATATAGCTCCAACTATACTAAATATTATGGAAATAGACAAACCCGCCGAAATGACGGGAAAAAGTTTAATTATTTAAAGACTAATCTTCTAAATGTTTGCCTAGGAATTGAGCAGTTATTTTTACTAATGTAGTTTGAAGTGTTTCTTTTGAATCTGATAACTCACTTTCCGATCCTTTAAGAACGCATATACTTCCAATTATATCGCCGGACGTTATAATAGGATAAGCTAAAAGTGCTTCATTTTCAAGTCCTTCTACAGGCAAGAACTTCTTAGGATTTTTATAAGCAGAATAATGCAAGCGTGATTCCATTAAATCTTCAGTATAAGTTGTTACGCGTCTTTCCATGAACTCTCTTTTTGGCACTCCGGAAGCGGCAACTATATGATCACGATCAGAAATAAGAACTGGAAGCTGTAATGCTTTTGAAAGAATATCAGCATAGCAGTAAGCGAAAGGTGATATTTCGTCTATAATAGAGTATTTTTTAAATATTATGTTTGAAGAATTATCAGTAAATATTTCCAAAGGATCCCCTTCGCGTATTCTTAATGTACGTCTTATTTCTTTTGGTATTACAATACGTCCTAAATCGTCTATTCTTCTTACTATCCCCGTAGATTTCAATATTATTACCTCCCTTGCTAGATAAAATATGTGCATCTAAATTTAGTTACTAATAGTATTTTATTTTTCAATTAAAATATTCATATATTTTGAAAATAAGTTATCTAGCTTTATATAAAAGAGTAAATTATACAAATTAAAATATTTACATATTTTTTAAAAAGGATTGTATATATTGAAATATTGAGATATAATTAAAGTCAGTACTATTTTAAAATTTGGAGGAATTTTTTGATGAAAATTAAAGCTATAGTAAATCAAGATGTATGTATTGGATGTGGTATGTGTATAGAAATGTGTCCGGAGGTATTTAAATACAACGAAGATGATAAATCTGAGGTTGTAGGAGAAATTAACACTGATGATCTTAAAGATAAAGCTTTAGATGCTCAGGAGGTTTGCCCGGTAGACGCTATTGAAGTATATGAATAAATAAAAAACAAAAAATAATTCCATGCTATTTCTAGCATGGAATTTATTAAAATATACTGCAATTAGTCGCTTTAAAATTATCGCTAGAACGGGGATTCTTTCGCCTTACCTACATTCCGCCGAGTGAAAGGGACGCCAGCTACGGTGGGGCCAATCTTGTTAAACCCGCTTGCTACGATCGGCTCTTCGTCAGTTCCGCTTTTACCCCATAGTCCTAATTTTTTACCTCCATAATATCCTCCGCCAACTGCTGTAGCAACTGCACCAACACCTAAAACAGCTACTCCAGCTTTTTTAACGTATTTTTTTAAAGTTTCCCTATCAACATCAATACCGCCTGATATTTCATCAAGTGCTTCTTCACTTATTAATCCATTTTTGAATTCTTTTTCTTCCATTTTAAACACTCTTCTATTTTTATTGTACAAAAGTAATTTTAATGTACAATAACATTATATATATATATATATTGTCAAGTGTTTTTTAATTATTGTGCATATTGTATACAAACTTTTTCTCACAAAATATCAGTACAAGCAACTAATTAAGGTATAAGGCTTGTTGTGTTTAATAATTTTATAGTTTATTTAGTTTTTAAGCTTGATAATTTTGATTTTTTGTATTTTTATTTTATACCGGATCATATAATTAATTGAGGATACTTTATATTACGAGGTGAAAACAAGCTTGTTTGTAGTTAATATAAAAAAAAGATCGGTTTTTTTAACCCTATTATTGATAGCTCTTAGCGGACTTACAACTTTTTTTGTTACTAAAAATAATTTTTTAGTATCTGCTGAAGAAAACAAAAATTTTATAAAGTATGTTGAATTTGGTCCTTGCTACGAAGCGCTTGAAAAAGCCATGCATGAAGATATAAAATCTCATAGTGAAGATAAACCGATAAATTGGATAGAAATTTTAGCGTACTTAGGGAATAAGTATGGAGGTAATTTTAAAAATTATAAGTCTTCAGATATTGAGGAGGTTGTAAAAAAGCTTAAAAGCGGTGAAAGCATGGAAGATATAACTAAGAATTCAAAAAATTACAATTATTATTTGGAAGCTTACGGAGCAGTACTGAAAGAATTTTTAGGGAACTATAAAATACAGCGAAAGCAAAAAAAAGAAGAAGAACCGATTTGGGAAGAAATTTATGGATTAAAAGCTTTTTCACCTATTGCTAAAACTTTCCCCTTTTCACATTATGATGATTTCGGTGCATCAAGGTCATACGGATATTCAAGACCCCATTTAGGCCATGATATGATGTGTGCAACAGGAACTCCAGTAATTGCAGTAGAATCAGGAATAGTTGAAATAATGGGTTGGAACCAATATGGAGGTTGGAGAATAGGAATTAGAAGTTTCGATAAAAAACGTTATTATTACTATGCTCATTTACGTCAAAACAAGCCATTCCACGTTAATTTAAGAGAAGGAGACGTTGTAAAAGCAGGAGATGTGATAGGGTATGTGGGGAGAACAGGATACAGTTCAAAAGAAAACGTAAGCAATATAAAAGAAAGTCATTTGCATATAGGACTGGAATTAATATTTGATGAGTCTCAAAAAGAATCCAATAATGAAATATGGATAGATCTGTATGCTATAACTAAACTTCTTGAAAAAAATAAATCAAGTGTTGTTAGAGATCCGGAAACAAAAGAATACTTCAGAGAATTTGATTTTTCAGAACCTAGCTTGGAATAAAATATTTCTCTTTTAAAATTAAATAGCTCCCGGCGTAACAGCCAGGAGTTTTTATTTGAAATAAATTTTATTTTCTGCCTTTATATTTGTTATAAGCCCACTTTACGCCTTCATATGCCCCTATTGCTGCCACTCCAACTACAGCAGTACTTGTAGCTGTACCTGCGGCTATAGCGAATTTGTTAGTGAGAGACTTTGATGTATCCTGGGAACCTGCGATGATTGGTGCAGCGGCACCTACAGGTGATAAAAATAATCCTGATAAAAAATCATCCATAAGACCGTCGTGGCCACCAGCAATCTCATTAAGATCTTCTTGAGAAAGAACAGTTGATTTCTTTTCACAAACTTTATTAATAATGTATCCTAAAGCTTGGACTTCTTCTTTGGATATTTCAACTCCTTTTTCGGCGAAAGCTTTTTGAACTTCTTCAGGAGTTTCCATTTTAACTATTCTTTCAACAAAGTCTTTGTTTTCAAGTACTTGTTTTAATTCATTGTTTGTATTCATTTTCATTTACACTCCTTATAAAATTATTACGCAAAAACAAACATAATGCATAATAACATTATATATATATATATATATATTGTCAAGTGTTTTTTAAAAAACTGTTCAAATAACTAAAAATACGATAAATTTCGAATCCTTTAGTGCAATAATCAATGGATATATAAAAAGGATTACTTAGGAAAGTATAAGGCTTTTAAGTTGTACTACTTTTTTATATAACCAAGGCGAAAAATATACTGCAGCCGCCAATGTAACATATCCGAGGCAATTACCTCTGACAGTATCTGGGGTTTTACTATCACCACCACTTTGAAATGTAATCGTGTTCCAAATAGTTTTAAAAGGATCCGTAATCGTCTCTACGAAACCATTTTTAACATCTGTTAGTTTTCCACCGATTACATTAGATAATTCTGCTTCATTAAGCTTGATAAATTTCATTCTAGATTCTCCTTATTTTATTTAATTAAATGTCATTAAATTGTAAATTATTTAAAAGTAAATGTCAATATCAATTTAAAAAAAAGACATTTGATTGCTTTGAGGTAAGTTTTTCAGTACGCCTGCTTTTTGTAAAGTTTCTATAACCGCCTTAGTAACTTTTGCACGGAACTGAATATCGTCAATTGATAAGTATTTTCCTTCTTCTCTTGAAGCTAATAAACTTTGAGCCGCTGAGCCGCCGACTCCTGAGAGAGATGAAAAAGGAAGGCGAATTTTATTTTCTTCCACAAGGAATTTATAAGCATCCGATTTATATAGATCTACCGGTAAAATTTCGATTCCTCGGGCGAGCATCTCATTTACAATTTGCAGCGTAGAATAAGCATTAAGTTCTTTAGCGCTTGCTTCTTTACCTTTATTTATTATATCTGCCATTTTCTTTTTTACGGCATCTTTGCCTTTCATTACTGTAATACCGTCAAAATCTTCTCCACGAACTGTAAAATATGCGGCATAATACTGAGTAGGTTTATAAACCTTATACCAACCGAGGCGTAGTGTGGAGATCATATAAGCAGCGGCATGAGCTTTTGGAAACATATATTTTATTTTCATACAAGAAGATATATACCATTCAGGGACTCCATGTTCACGCATTACTTTTAAATGTTCTTCTGTAAGGAGCTTAGTAGCTTTTCCTTTACGTACAATTTCCATAATATTAAATGCGGTTTTAGGATCTAAACCCTTGTGCATTAGATATACCATTATGTTATCCCGTGTACCGATCACCTCAGATATAGTGCAAATTCCTTTTTTTATTAAATCATGGGCATTACCGTGCCATACATCGGTTCCGTGTGACAGTCCTGAAACTTGTAGCAAGTCAGAAAATGTAGATGGTTTACATTCCATAAGCATTTGTCGTACGAAATTAGTTCCAACTTCCGGAAGAGAGAGAGTTCCCGTGTGGGAATCAATATCAACGGGCTTTACTCCCAAAGCTTCAGTAGAGGTAAAGAGAGACATAACTTTTTTATCGCTCATAGGTACGTCTGTGACCTTTATTCCTGTATAGTCCTCCAAATACTTGTATATTGAAGGAACGTCGTGTCCAAGCTCATCGAGTTTACATATTGTATCATGAATAGCATGGAAGTCAAAGTGAGTAGTTATGTTATCGGATTTTTGATCGTTAGCAGGCCTTTGAACCGGACAGAAGTCATAAATTTCTTTATCCTTAGGAACCACTACCATTCCTCCCGGATGCTGCCCGGTAGTACGTTTTACTCCTGTACATCCGGTTGCTAATCGTAGCATTTCCGCTTTTCTTAAGGTAATTCCTCGTTCCTCGGCATATTTTTTGGTAAATCCTATTCCTGTTTTGGTTGCTACTGTACCAATAGTACCTGCTTTAAATACGTTATCTTTTCCGAACAAACTTTCTGTATATCTATGGGCGTCATTTTGATATTCACCGGAAAAATTAAGGTCAATATCAGGCGTTTTATCTCCGTCAAATCCTAAAAACGTTTCAAAAGGAATATCATGGCCATCTTGTAAATATTGAGTGCCGCACTTAGGACAGTTCTTAGAAGGCAAATCAAATCCGGATCCGTAACTTCCGTCAGTAATAAACTCGGAATTTTTACACTTTGGGCATAAGTAATGAGGAACTAAAGGATTAACTTCCGATATTCCTGAAATGGTTGCTACAAATGATGAGCCTACCGATCCTCTTGAGCCTACTAAATATCCATGTTTTTCGGAGTCTGCTACCAGCTTTTGTGCAACCATATAAAGAACTGAAAATCCGTGTTTAGTAATTGATCCGAGCTCTTTTTCCAGACGCTCAGAGACAATTTCAGGTAAAGGATATCCATATTTTTCTTTAGCTCTTTTCATCGTAATTTCTATAAGTTCTTCTTGGGCGCCGGGGATAGACGGAGGATAAACTCCGGCAGGTATAGGGGAAATATAGTCAATCATGTCTGCGATATTATTAGTATTTTCTACTACCACTTCATAAGCTTTTTTTTCGCCCAAATACAAGAACTCCTTGAGCATTTCTGCAGTAGTGTGGAAATAAAGCGGAGCTTGGTTATCTGCGTCTTCGTATCCTTGGCCGGCCATTAATATTTTACGATACTCAGCATCCTGCGGGTCTAAGAAATGGACGTCTCCTGTTGCCACTACCGGTATATTTAATTCTTCTCCAAGCTTAACAACTGTTTTATTGAATTCCTGAAGATTTTCAAGTGAATTAGCGATTCCTTCGCGTAACATAAACTCGTTATTACCAATAGGCTGGACTTCAAGATAGTCATAAAATTTTGCTATTTTAATTAAATCTTCCCAGGGTCTGCCTGAAGTAATTGCTCTAAACAACTCTCCTGCTTCACAGGCGCTGCCTATTAAAAGACCTTCACGGAATTTCAAAAGCTGACTTTTGGGAATTCTAGGTTTTTTATAATAAAACTCTAGATGTGCGAGTGAAATTAATTTATAAAGATTTTTAAGACCTTTTTGATTTTTTACTAATATAGTCATATGATAAGTTATGGACTTTTTGGAGTCAGTATTTGAAAGACATGTATTTATTTCGGATATATTTGATAAATCTTTTGTATTTTTAGCCATGTCAATTAAAGAAATGAAAATATACGCAAGAGCTTTTGCGTCATCACACGCTCTATGATGGTTAAATTCAGGAATTTTAAGAAATTTTGCTATAGTATCTAACTTGTGATTTTTTATACTCATTATTAAATCTCTACTCAATGGAACTGTATCTATAAACGTAAAATCAAAAGACATATTTAATCTTTCTGTTGCTGCTTTTACGAAAGATACGTCAAAATTAGCATTATGAGCTACTAAAACCGGAGATTCACCGCAAAATTCTTTAAATTTTTCTAATGCTTCTTTTTCTTTCGGTGCTCCTTTCACCATTTCTTGTGTTATTCCGGTGAGTTCGGTAATTTTAGAAGAAATTTCAATTTCCGGATCTACAAAAATCGAAAATTCATCAAGGATTTCTTTATTTCTAACTCTGAATGCGCCTATTTCGATTATCTTATCTTGTTTGGCATTCAGACCTGTAGTTTCAAGATCGAAGCAAATAAATTCATCTTCAAAGGATCTTCCGTCATCTCCGGTAACGATAGGCAGCATATCATTAACAAAATACGCTTCCACGCCATATATTATCTTTATTTTTATATCTGATTTATTTATTTTGTTAGCGCAGTTCATTGCTTCGGGATAAGCTTGAGCTACGCCGTGATCTGTTATAGCTATTGCGCTATGTCCCCATTTATGAGCTCTTTCAATTAAATCAGAAGCATTATTCATTCCGTCCATAGAAGACATGGTAGTATGCAAGTGAAGTTCTACACGTTTTCGAGGAGCGTTGTCTATCACTTCGCATTTTTTTACGACATTTATACTTCGTGGGTTCATCACTATTTCTTTTTCATAGCTATCCTCTGTAAATTCGCCTTTTACAAGTAAAGTCATACCAGTTTTAAGATTTTCAAGATATGAAGATAACGTTTTACTTTCTATTATTTTAATAGTTAAAGAACTAGTATAATCAGTTATGTAAATAGAGTAAATAACTTTTTTGTTATCTTTAGTTGCTTTGGAGTCTATAGAAAAGATGTCTCCCCATACAGTTCCTGACTTCATTTGTAAATCAACTTCCCTTAAAGGAATAGGAAGTGATTTTATTTTATTTCCGTATATTACTTTAGCGGAATCCTTAAAAAATTTTGGAAGTAGATCCTCTTTGCTTCTAACTTCTGTTATAGGAACTTCTTTGCTTTCTTTTTCTTCTTTTATAAAATCTGAAGAATCATTATTGCAGTTTTTATTTGGGCTTGAAACAAATTCTTTATGGTTATTTTCTTTACTTATTTCAGTTTCAGTCTGTACTTTTTTGAGATTTTCAATGAAATGCACGTCAATTTTTCTTTTTAATTCTTTAGATATTTTATCAGCAATTTTACGATCCATACCTTTATGTATTAAAATACTCTTTCCGTTATTATTAAGACGGATTTCAGCACAATTATTTATAATTTCAACTGAAGAGTCTTTTAGGATTCTAGAAATAGACGGAGAGTCCTTAGTACATTCTTGTATAATATTTGTGAAATTTAGATCATCATGTTTTTTAGGCTCGCGAGGGTCAGGATGCGAAACGCTTACGTTTATTTTTACTTTTCTTAACCCTAAAGGAGACATAAGTATTAAATTTTGTGCTTCATCCAAGATGTATTCTGAAATGCTTATATTAGAAATTAAGTTTATCTGAAGTTCCGATTTATATTTATCTATATTAAAAGAATCTATACTTGATTTTAGTATGCTTTCGCTTATTTCACTTATATTTATATATTCTTCAAAAAAAATTTTAAAATTTTGCAATTTGAATCTTCCTTTTAATTAATGCTTTTATTTGTGGTCATTAAATTTACTTCTTTAACCAATTCTTTAACCAACTCTTCTTCTTTTACTTTTCTGATTATTTTACCTTTTTTAAAAATAATACCTATGCCGTCAGCTCCGGTGATACCAATATCTGCATCTTTTGCCTCTCCGGGGCCGTTTACTACGCAGCCCATAATCGCGATTTTTAATTTACATTTAGTATCTGCAAGCAATTTTTCTACTTCTTTAGCAATTTCGATCAGATTGATTCTTGTTCTTCCACAAGTAGGACAGGAAACAATAGTAACTCCTTGATTGTGTAAATTCAAAGCTTTTAATATATTGATCCCTGATTTAATTTCCTTGATAGGATCATCTGTAAGAGATACTCTGAGGGTATCACCTATACCGCTTAATAACAAGCTTCCTATTCCTATGGAAGATTTTATAATTCCTATGTGTTCTGCTCCTGCTTCAGTAATACCAATATGTAAAGGATATCGACATTTGTTTGCCGCCAATTTGTACGCTTCTACTGCACTATAAACATCTGAAGATTTAAGGGAAAGAACGATATCTTTAAATCCTAAGTTTTCAAGTAGCTTAGCATTATATAAAGCGCTTTCACACATTGCTTGGGGAGAGGCATAACCATATTTTCCGAGGATATGTTTTTCTATAGATCCGGAGTTTACGCCTATTCTTATAGGTACGTCTCTCGCGGAGCATGCTTTGGCAACAGCTTTTATTTTATCATTACTTCCAATGTTGCCCGGATTTATTCTTATTTTGTCAGCGCCTGCAATAACTGATTCTATAGCAAGTTTATAATCGAAATGGATGTCTGCGACCAAAGGGATATCAACTTTATCTTTTATTGCTGATATGAGTTTTACGGAATTTAAATCCGGTATAGCTACTCTTAATATGTCGCATCCTGCTTTTTTAAGTTCCAGCGCTTGATTTACGTTTTTTTCAGTTTCATAAGATGGAAAATTTAGCATTGATTGAACGGCAATAGGATTATTGCCGCCTATTTTTAAATTACCGATTTTTACTTCTTTTGAATTTCTTCTCACTTTAAATCTCTCCAATGTGCATACTTAATTTTTACCCAATAGTCTCATAATATCACTATAGGAGATAAATAGCATTAATATTATAAATAAAGCGAAACCGAAAGCATGAATCCAACCTTCATATTTAGGATTCATTTTTTTACGAGTTATAAGTTCAAAAAGTAAAAATATTAATCTTCCTCCATCTAATGCAGGCAAAGGCAAAAGATTAAATACTCCCAAATTTATTGTAATCATAGCCATTAAAGAAAGTAGATTGTTTAATCCAACGATTATGCTGGTTTTTAAACCTTCCGAAGTAACTTGACCAATAGCAGAAGCAATTCCTATTGGTCCGCTCATACCACTAAGGGCAAATCTTCCGGTTACTATCCCTACTAATCCGGACCATACTATTTGTATTGAAGAGACTGTATCAAGAAATACTTGATTAATTAATGAAAAAAAGTTTTTTTCTATGGGAGTTACATAAAAGTCTATTTGCGTAGCTGATTTTCCATTTTCAGCGGTCACGACATTAAATTTTACGTCTTTTAGTTCTATAATTTCTCCATTTCTTCTTATTTTAAAATCAAATTCCGGTTTACCATCTATTGATAAAGCGAATGCCAAATCTTTATATGTGAATATGGATGTACTATCTATTTTAAGTATTTCGTCTCCAACTTTCAGTCCGGATTGTTGAGAAACAGCACCATCTGAAAATTTTGAAATGGTTTTGGAGGCAAAATTAGTGCTTTGTGCAACAATAATAAGAGTTATTAAAAAACCAAGAACCAAATTCATTATAGCTCCCATAGATACTATAATAATCTTTTGCCATGGCTTTTTTCTTTCAAAAGCTCTAGGATCACTACTTTGTTCATCTTCACCTTCCATTGCACAAAATCCTCCCAGCGGAAGTGCTCTAAGTGAAAACGTAGTTTCTCCCTTTTTTATTTTGCATATAGTAGGACCCATTCCCAAAGCGAATTCATTAACTTTAACTCCAAACGATTTAGCACTAAAATAATGTCCCCATTCATGAGCAAGTATAATTAAGTTAAAAAGTAAAATTCCTAAAATTATAAAAAGTATTGTCATTCCAAGCTCTCCTTACTTTTGTCAGTATTGATTATAAACACCTTATATTATAAACTAAATATAGTAAAGTAAAAATTTAAAGTTTATTGTAGATCTTTAGCGATAATATGTATTTCATTTCTAACTTTTCTATCAATAATTTCTATATCCTCAACAGAATTAATTTCCGAAAACTTAAAATTATTTAAAGCATAATTAACAAGTTTAATTATATCGGTAAACCGAATTTCTCTATTTAAAAACAGTTCTACTGCTTTTTCATTTGCAGCATTAATTACAGCACATGAGGAACTGTTTCCTTTAAAAGCTTTTTTACATATTTCCATAGCTTTAAAAACTTGGTAATCAGGTTCAAAAAAGGATAAATTTTTGCATCCGGTCAAACTTAAGCTTTCTATGGAACAATTAATTCGCTGAGGGTAAGTCAAAGCGTACTGAATAGGTATTTTCATGCTAGGTACGGCCATTTGAGCTAAGACTGATCCGTCTTTAAATTCTACCATCGAATGGACTATACTTTCTCTATGAATAATCACGTCTATATTTTCTATCGGAACTTCAAAAAGATGAGTTGCTTCAATAATTTCCAAGCCTTTATTCATCATAGTAGCTGAATCGATACTTATTTTCTTCCCCATATTCCAATTTGGATGTTTAAGTGCTTCTTCAGGAGATACATTTTCAAGTTCAGATAAATTCTTTCCAAAGAAAGGACCACCGGAAGCTGTCAAGATTAATCTTTTTATATTTTTTCGGTCTTTGTTTCCCTGCAGGCATTGAAAGATTGCACTATGTTCACTGTCTACCGGAAATAAATCTGCATTTTTTTCTCGGGCAAGCTTCATAACAAGAGAACCACCGGAAACTAAAGTTTCTTTATTTGCTAAAGCTATATTTTTACCATTTTTTATAGCTTCTACTGTAGGTAAAAGTCCTGAAATACCGGACATTGCAGAAACGACAGTTTCGACTGAAGAAATGGCAGCTGCTTCACACACGCCCTCTTTACCTGCCACAACTTTTGTAAAAGTATCATTTACTCTTTTTTTTAAATTTAGTGCTTGGTTTTGATTGAAAACAGCTGCAATTTGAGGTTTAAACATTCTGATTTGTTTTTCGAGTAAATTAATATTTTGATTTACCGCTAAAGAAGAAACTTTAATTCCCAGATTTTTCGCAATTTCTAGAGTTTGAGTTCCAATCGAACCTGTTGAACCTAACACGCAAATATTTTTTTTCATTTGAATCACACTCTTTTAAAAAATTATAGGTATGAATTTTAAAAATACATAAACATACGGAACCACAAAAATTACACTATCAAAACGATCCAAAATACCTCCATGACCCGGCATTAAATTTCCAAAATCTTTTACTCCACATCGTCTTTTTATTGTAGAAAAGCATAAATCCCCTAATGAAGAAATAAGCGAACCTATAAATCCTAAAATTAAAACCAAAAAGTAATTTATTTGTTGTTTTTCTGGAAATACAAAATTATTAAAAGTCGCTGCAATCAGGCTTACGCATATTAAACATACAATTATTCCTCCGATAAATCCCTCTATGGTTTTTTTAGGACTTATTTCCGGACAAAGTTTTTTCTTTCCAAAATATTTTCCGGAAAAATAAGCTCCTGTATCAGACATCCAAGCAATAGTAAGGGCTAAAAATACGTAAAAACTGCCGTATTCCTGACCAAAATTTCTTAAGTCCACTATTTTAAAAAGAGAAAAAGATATTACTACAGACATGGTATATACTGTACATATATCTTTCATTTTTAAGCTTTTGTATAGCATAAGTGAAGAAAACATTATTAATGTATAGAGGTACCAAACAAGTTCCCAAATTATTGAAAATCCTGCTAGAGGTAGTATAGGCACAAAAATTAGCGTAGGAATAGTAACTATGTAAAGTTTAGATATTCCAATAACAGAAAATATTTCCTTAATAGCCAGAATTGAAATAATAGATGTAACAATATTTATAAGCCATAGGCAGTTTTGATTAAATATTAAAATCGTTAGAGCAAAAACAGCTCCGATAACACCTGAAACAATTCTCGTTGACAATTTTCATGCACCTCCAAAACGTCTAATGCGTGTGGAGTATTCATCAAGAGCTTTATTAAGTTCCCTTTCGTTAAAATCCGGCCATAAAGTGGAAGTAAAATAAAATTCTGCATATGCAGATTGCCAAAGCATAAAGTTAGAAATGCGCTGTTCTCCCGCTGTGCGAATTATTAAATCAACGTCTGGCTGACCTGAATTATAAAGTCTTTCAGATACTAAATTTTCAGATACTCGATTTACAGAAATTTTACCGCTGTTTACATCTTCTAAAAGAGTCTTAGCGGCGTGAGTTATTTCTTCACGGCTTCCGTAGCTTATTGCTATATTTAAAACCATTCCAGTATTTGCAGAAGATCCTTTTTCAATTTTTAACACAAGATCACGTATTTGCTGTGGAAACTTAGAAAGATTTCCTATAAATTTTACTTTTATATTTTCTAAGCTAAACTTTTCTATAGCACTATTAAGATATTTTTTAAATAAGATCATTAAGTGAGAAATTTCGTTCTGAGATCTTTTCCAATTTTCTGTTGAAAATGCGTAGACAGTTAAATATTTAATACCGATTTTATTACAGTAAAGGGATATAGACTTAAAAGTTTCCGCTCCTTTTGAATGACCGTAATTAGAGGGCAAAAAACGTTTTTTTGCCCATCTTCTGTTTCCGTCCATTATTATTCCTATATGAGTAGGTAAAGAATTACCACTATGAATAGTCGTCATTTTATTTCTCCGACGTGATATAATTTTAAACTGTTATATTTCCATAGTTTGAGATATTTTAGTACTGCAAAGCTTATCAATATCAATGCAAACTTTATCTGTAAAATCTTGAATTTTTTTCTCAGCTTTTTTTAGTTCATCTTCTGTAATTTCTGAGTTCTTTTTTGAATTTTTTATTTTGTCCATTGAGTCTCTTCTGATATTTCTTATAGATATTTTGGTTTCTTCTGCCATATGTGAGATTTCTTTGGAAATTTCTTTTCTTCTGTCTTCTGTAAGCTGAGGGAATATAAGTCTAATGACTTTACCGTCATTTTGCGGATTAATTCCCAAGTCAGATTTTTGGATTGATTTTTCTACTGCTGCAAGCAATGAGAGATCCCATGGCTGAATTACGATAACGCGCGCTTCTGATACTGAAATAGCAGCAATTTGATTTATAGGAGTAGGTGTACCATAGTAATCTACAGTTATCTTATCAAGTACTGAGGGATTTGCTCTTCCGGCACGAATAGAAGCATATTGTTGAGATAAAAATTCCAAAGCGGATTTCATACGAGATTCTGTTTCTTTTAATATAGCATTAACCACCATCGAAAATCACCTTTCAATTTATTATTTATTATAAAACTTATTTCTATGTAAAAAAATTTATGGTAAAACCAAAGTACCTACTGAAAGACCATTTACCGCACTAATTATATTATCAAGAGGGTTTATATTGAATATTAAGATAGGGATTTGATTATCTCTATGCATGGAAGCCGCTGTACTGTCTATGACTTTTAAATTTTTTGAAAGCATCTCGTCAAAAGTGATGGTTTCATATTTTTTAGCATAATGATCTTTTTTTGGATCTCCGCTATATACAGCATCTACTCCTGTAGCTTTTAGAACGATTTCAGCGTTTATTTCACAAGCTCTGAGGGATGCTGCTGTATCTGTAGAGAAAAAAGCATTTCCTGTTCCATAACCGAAAATAACTATTTTTCCTTCTTGAAGATAAGAAATAGCTTTTTCCGGAGAATAAAGTTCTCCGACTTGAGGAAAGTGTATTGATGTTAAAAGTACAGACTCACACCTTGCTTGGTTCAGACAGTCTGAAATAGCTAACGAATTAATCATTGTAGCCATCATACCCATGTGATCAGCTTTAACTCTATTCATATGGCAGCTGCTTCTGCCTCTCCAAAAATTTCCTCCCCCAACTACTACAGCTACTTGCACACCGCTAAGTGAAATTTCTTTTAATATTTTAGCCAGCTTTAAAACTATATCAAAATTTATACCATTTTTGCTGTCGCCGGCAAGATACTCACCGCTAATTTTCAAAAGTATTCTCTTATACGAAGATTTCAATAATCCACACTCCTAAACATTACATTAGTAAATTATTACTGGATAATCTTAAACTAAATTATAATTAATTTAAATATTAAAGTTTTTTCTACAGGATATAATTTACAAAATAACTTTAATAGGTATTAATAAATCAAACAGCTTAAAGTTAATTCTATCCTAACTGCTGCAATATGTAAATACCTAAGTTTATTTAGAGGCGTCCTAAAAGAGAGAAACAAAAAAATTTTAGATAAAACGTTTTTTAAAATTGTTGTGTTTTCGATTATTTTAGAATTGCAAAATTAGATCTTATATGTAATTTTATTCTAATTATATACTTTCTTGACTTTATTTTTTTTTTTTTTTTTTTTAATTTTATTTTATTAATTTTAAAGGTGTTTTTTTTTAATGGTCAAAAGTTTAAAAATTTTTGTAAGATAAAGTTCAATAAA
>CALWUT010000003.1 GCA_944384825.1 uncultured Clostridia bacterium | reverse complement strand
GAACAGAAAATGACGAGGGGGCATATGCCAAGTGTATGCTTAAAGCGAATATTTCAAGTGTGAATAATAGAAACGATAAAGCATTTCAGTTACTATATAAAAAACTAACAGACAGTAATTATACAACAATAAATTTACCTAACAACAGTTATTATTATGAAAGCACACAAATAATCGAGGCAGATATAAACAGTGAATACGAGTTTATTTTTAAGATTTCAGATTATTTTAGCTTTGCGGAAAAATCTTTAAATTTAGGTACTGCCTTTACGCTTGTAGATTATAACGCAAGTGGGCGGAGCGTAGCTTTTGGGCGTGTTTCGACAGCAAATTCAAATGAAAAGAAAATGCAGATAAAAATGGACACGGAAATTGAGGGGAATTTAAGGATAAATAACAAAACAATTTTTGATTTAATTTATCCGATTGGGTCAATATATCTGTCGGTAAACAGTACAAACCCTAAAAATTTATTTGGTGGAACGTGGATACAATGGGGTTCGGGTAGGGTTCCTGTTTGTGTAAACACTTCAAATTCAAAATTTAATTCAGTAGAAAAAACCGGGGGTGCAGAAACACATAAACTCACAGTCTCACAAATTCCAAGTCATGGCGGACATATTCCAAACGCTTCTTATGCTTGGGGCGATGCAGGCGAGGCAACCTATGTTTTAGACAGGAACAGTGGAGCAGTATTTCAGCACGCAACAAATCGTCCTTATGTTTTAAGAGCCGGAAACGAAATGTGTTTGCGGTCAAATAATGAGGGTGGAAATGGGGATCACAACAATTTACAGCCTTATATTACGTGCTATATGTGGAAAAGAACTGCATAAATTCAGCTTTCAAAGGAGATTTATTATGCCAACAAATCTAATTATAAATAAGACAAATAAAATAAAAGCCGCTTTAACGAGTGCAAAACTTACAGAAAACGAGATAAAGGAAGAACGAGCAATCACTTGGCTAAACGAAAAAACAGTTTGTTTTTTGAATAAAACAAAAATAAATATAAACGGTGAATGGGCGTACATTGGAGATGCAGAAATTCAAGATTTTCAAAATACAGAAGAAGGTATAAAACTGCTAAAACAAAGCGTACCAGAACCATTTCTCACCGCAGTTTTGGCAGTTTGGGACAAAACTGTGATAGACGATGA
Source organism: uncultured Clostridia bacterium (assembly GCA_944384825.1). Classification (GTDB taxonomy): domain Bacteria; phylum Bacillota; class Clostridia; order Oscillospirales; family Acutalibacteraceae; genus UMGS1491. The sequence goes on along the minus strand of CALWUT010000003.1, from coordinate 88,187 downwards.
GATAACAAAAATTTTGAATCAAGGAGATATTAAGAATGAATAAAAAAATATATTTATCACCTAGCAATCAGATTAATAATATTTACGCAGCAGGAAATACGAACGAATGCGAACAGTGCAACAAAATTGCAGAGTTCGCAAAAGTAGCTTTAGAAAGGTGCGGATTTAACGTCAAGAAAGCACCAGAGGGACAAAATATTTACACGAGTATAAAAGAAAGTAACGCTTGGGGTTCTGATTTGCATATTCCGATTCATACAAATGCATTTAACGGTAAGACACTCGGTGGAACGCTTGTTATGCTCTATTCTATGGAAGATGAAAACAAACGTGCAGGGAAAGCTATTTTAAACGCTGTCGCACCAATTTCTCCAGGTCCAGACTACAGTTTAAGAGAAAATCCTGGGCTTGCCGAACTTAATGGAACTAAGGCTATTGCAGTATATTTAGAAGTAGAGTTCCACGACAACGAAACAGGTGCAAACTGGATTATAAATAACGTCAAAACCATTAGTGAAGCTATTTGTAAGGGTGTTTGTGGTTATTACGGAGTTACATATAAAATAGATGAATCAGAAATATCAGATAAATTATATCGTGTACAAATTGGAGCTTTCAAAGAAAAAACCAATGCTGAAAACTGCCTACAAAAAGCTAAAAACGCCGGATTTACCGACGCTTTCATAAAAGAGGTGCAGCCATGAATCAAGACATATCAAAAATGATTATGACTGCAATACTTGTTGAAGGAGTAATAACTTACTTTAATGAATTTTTCATTTCTGGACACACTCCATGGCAGATGATTTTAAGCCTAATTTTAGGAATTATCATTGCTATATCGTACAAGCTGGATTTACCTAAATATTTAGGCTTACAGTCTGATACTTCTTATATTGGTAGCGTTTTGACTGGAATTTTAATTTCTCGTGGCAGCAATTATCTCTATGATTTAATCAATAAATTAACTGCAATATAAAATTATCCCATGAATAAAGAATTCACAGGAAGAATATTATATTAATGTGTTGACTTTTAAAAACACAGGGTATATACTAGAAAGTAGCAGGAGCAAAACCGTTTGAAAAGCGGTCAGCCTCCAGAAGAAATTAGGTAATATAAAAACCGTTCCTTTGGTAGAGTGGCGGTTTTTATATTTTTGTATTTTTATCTATATAATCAATAGCACTAAAAAGTACCACGAAATACATTATAAGAGGACTTATAAAGATGATAAAATCCAACATAATATCTACCTCCTCTCGGAGGTAGATTAACCGCCATTCTCAGGCTAAACTCCTACTACTAATGTACAATTATACATTGTAGGACAAGCATTTACAACGACATTTCTACAATAATTCTATTATTATCAAGACTTACTAATTTTTTTGTTAGTAAGCTATTTTTTTATTAAATTATTCGCTACCACTATCTTCTTCTAAACTTTTAGGCGGATAATATTTAAGAATATCTTCTATGTTACATTTTAGTGCATAACAAATTTTTGAGAGTATGGAAATATCTAATCTTTGAACTTTTTGATTGCAATAGTTATTTAATTGAGTTCTTTGCATTTCAGCTCTATTCATAAGTTTATTTTTACTAATTCCTCTTTTTTCCAAAAGTTGGTTAATAGTAATTTCTATATTTCCAAAATCTTCATCTTTCATTCTATCCACCTCTCTTAGAAATTATTTTTTATAAAGAAATCTCAATATTATTTAAAATCCATCATATATTTTTTTACTCTAGGCGGAGGTGTAAATTCATTTGTTAAACCAACTAAGTAATCTAAGCTAGTATTGTAGAATATCGCTAAAGTGATTAGATGATTTATCGGTATTTTGCGTTTGCCAATTTCATAATTGCTATAAACTCTTTGGTCAATTTTTAAAATTTCTGCAACATCAGTTTGCGACATATCTCTATCTTCTCTACAATCTTTTAATCTATAAAAGTAACACATTTTTACACCATCCCTTCTCTTACCTAAATTTTAAGTTACTATCATTTAATAGTGTTGATATTACTATCGAATGGTAGTAATATTTAGTTTTAAGAAAATGTGTAAAAAATTAGAAAGAGGAAGATTATGAAAATAAAAATCTGTTGTTTCGCAGGACACGCAAACATTCCTGATGAGGAAGAAGTCAAAATAAAATTAAAAAAAGAGATTATAAATCTCATTGAAAATGAAAATGTCACCACTTTTTATAGCGGTGGCAAAGGGGCTTTCGACTGGCTTTGTGCCGAAACGCTTAAAGAACTAAAAAATGAGTATCAATATATAAAATCTTATTTAATGCTAGCTTACATGCCTAAAGAAAAGGATTCCCCGGAGTCTATCTTATATGAGGAAATGTTTGATAAGACTGTTTATCCCAACATTGAAAATGTGCCAAGGCGTTTTGCAATTTTAAAAAGAAATAAATGTATGGTTGATAAATCTGACTTTTTAATTTCGTATGTTAAGCACGATTTAGGTAGCGGAGCATACAAAACACTAGAGTACGCAGAAAAAAGAAAGAATATAAAAATAATCAATATAGCTAAGGAAGCATAAATATGAAATCTTTTAAAAATCACAAAAACATTAAAATGACTACCATAATAAAATGGTTGTTTTTAGGTGTTTTATTATTAACGCTTTCAGTGATGCTTATATCAGATATTGCCTGCTTAATTTTTATGATAATTAAAAATACAACAGGATATTGCACACCTTTTATGGCAAATACCATAGAAAAAATATATGACATAAATATAACAGCTTTAAAAATGTGGGATGAAGATTGCTAATTATAAAGAAATTTAAAAATGAAAATTAATAAAAAAGGTTTGAAAAAATTTATGAGCAAATAAAAGAGAAAATGCAATTAACACTATATATAGCATGGGATAGTAACAATGAAAAATTAAGGGAATTATTTCCCAAAGGCAAGCCGACTTTAGATGAATTTTTAATAATTATAAAGGACGAAGTATTACAGAATGATGCACATTAAGATAAGAAATCTAAGAGAAAGTCACGGATTTACTCAAAAACAAGTAGCAGATTTATTGAAAATTAACAGGTCAACGTATGCTTACTATGAGTCAGGAAGGATTTTTCCAAGTATTTCAATAATAATTAAATTATCTGAATTATATTCAGCTCCATGCGATTATCTAATGAAAAGCGACATAAAACAGACAAATTCAGTCGATGCATACGATTTTCTAAACAGTATTTGCAAAAAAGAATGTGAGCTTTTGTGTTACTTCAGAATGGTTCCAACGAATGTTCAAAATAAAATCATGGTTGCAATGAAAACATTGGTAAAAAAATTAGATTATAAAGATGTTTGAAAATATTATTTTGTAGACTAAAAGAGGTTTTTAAAATGGAAAATAAAGATTATTATTTTAATGATGTGAAAGGAGATTTAAAAGCTGCTTTTGAAGCCTATTATGACTTAATTTTTGGCTCTTATGACCTTGAAAAACCGCAAGATTTAAAAATTAGAGAATTAAGTAGGGTTGTTAAAAACGAAGCTTTTGAAAAAGGTGGTAAATTTTATAACTTATTTAAGAAAATAGGAAAAGTAGAAGATGAGATATACAATTTAGAGGATGAAGTGAAAAAGAATGATGATAGTTTTGACATTAATGAAGGATTATCAGTTCAAATAAGAGATTTATATGATAATGCTATAAGAGAAATCAGTAAATTAATGTTTATGTACGGCGTAAGATATGGAAAAAACACGGAAAAATGTTTAAACGAATTTACTATTAACCATCAAAAAGAGAAAATAAATTCAAAATTTGAATATAGTGTTGATTACTCTCAAAACAGCTATTTTGACGAAGAAAAAGAAAAAGACGATACACTTGATAATCTTATAAGAGAAGCCCTTAAACTTAGTGAAAATAATGATAAAAAGATAGAAATAGACCAAGAAAAAATTAAAAAGTTTTGCACCCTAAAACAAAAATTAAATTATATAGCAGTTGAAAACAGTACAATTATGACAATAAAAATGCTCCCTAATAGCACTAAAATAATAATAGAATTAGAAAGCGAAACTTTGGACCTTGATACAGAGGAACTAAAAAATAAATTTATAGATGTTTTAAAATATTCCAAATTTGTATGTTTTGAAACTAGATTAAATGGAAAACTTTTACTCACTGTTGAAGTTGATGTATGCAAATAATAAAATTTTAGACTTGATAAATTAAATGACCGAGATAAATCGGTCTATTTTTATGTTTTATTTTAAATATTTACAAATAAACAAAAAACCACCATAAATCCTTTAAAAACAGCCATTCATATTATAACAAGTTTCTTAGAGTGTTTACGATATGCTTTGATTAGCAGTCATTTTTATTTTTCTCAATAAATTTGGCTATCCTTTAGCATACATAAAAATAAACGAAGAAAGTGCAAAGCCTATTTTAAGTTTAGGTGCTGCACAGTCAAAAGGAGATTTGAAATGTAACTTTCTGATGATATTCTGCATTGCAAAAAACACATTTATATTTAATTCTGTAATTTAGTGCAGAATAGTATCAATAGCACCTGAAATTAAGAGCGAAGTTTGCACACATATGTGTTAACCTCGCTCTCTTTTTAGGCTTTATGAGGACAAGCTATTGATTAGGTGGTTTCTCTATTACATAAGATACCCGTAGATATCCGAATTATTAAAAAAATCAAATAATTCGGAGGTATAGTTATGAGAAATCGTCATGATGGTATAAAAAATGAAATTGCTTACTTTAATAAGATTATCAAAAATATGGATATAAAGCAGAGTATAAAAGATTCAAAAATAGATAATCACGAAATTGTATATGAAGAAATAGAAAATATTTTCTTTTATGAAGATGAATATTTTTGCGATAGTAATTTATTAGAGTGGATTGAATTAATTGAAAATGCAGATTTATATAAAGCATTAAAAAGTCTAAACATAAAAGAACAGGTTTTAATAAGTTATATTTTCCATAAAGAGAAAACTCAAAGTGAAGTAGCAAAGTTTTATTGTGTTGCACAAAAAAACATAAGTCTGAAAATAAATAAAATATTAGAAAAATTAAAAAATATTTTATCAAAAAGATAGAATTTGAAATTTTTATACTAAATAAGGTATAAAAAAAGACTTAAAAAGACTCTTAAATAATTAGAGGAATATTTTTCTATATATCCCTTTATTTGTAAAACAAGCACATTGACAACTGAATATGGACGAACTCAATTACTTTATCCGTCATGCTATTTATAGTAAGCGTTTTATATAGTACGCCACGACCTAAATTTTCTATATTTATTATATGCAAGTTTAGCGAGCGATATTCTACTCATATATAAAATTGTCTGTGGTAGACAATCCGCAACGATAATGGCGGTGATAATGATACTCCTACATAGTCGAGGTTAAGTCCCAGAGTGTAGTCCCAATGAGGGGAACGTCTACTTTACCCCAACAAGTAAAAACTTGCTGGGGACCCCGTGATTCGTGTGTTGCTAACTAACCATTAGCAGATTGAGAAACCAAAAAAATTATTAATTACAAAAAAACAGGAGGTATTCAAAATGAATACTGATTACAATATATTGTCTAAATATTCAGATGTATTGAACCCAAGTGATTTAATAGAAATTCTTGATATAGGCAAAAATACAGTTTACAGACTTCTTAAAGATAACATCATACATAGTGTCAAGATAGGGAAAAAGTATAAAATTCCCAAAGTTTTCTTAATCGAATATTTAGTTAGCTGTTAGTCGAAGTTCTTTTAAATGTAACTTACCATGGTATAATAAATATATCGGTAGTAGGTTACTTGATAAAAAGTGAAAGGATGGGAAAAATGCCCACAGGTAACTTACAAATTAAAAATGACACTTATTATGCAGTAATAAATTTTAAGCAAGGTGATAAATACAAACAAAAATGGATAAGTACTAAACTAAAAACTAAAGGGAATAAACGCAAAGCAATAGAATTTCTAAATAATGTTATAGACACATATTCATCAATAGACTTTAAAAAAGGAATAGCTAATATAAAATTTACAGATTACGCTAAAAAGTGGCTTGAGAATAAAAAAGAGACAGTTGAGAAATGTACATGGGATGGATATTATAACTCTGTGGAAGAACATATTATACCATACTTTAAAGATTTAGACCTTAATCTTAAGGACATTAAGCCTATGCACATATCAGAATATTACAATCATAAATTCCGACATGGAAGATGTGATAATAAAGGTGGCTTTCAATGTGTTCGCTGAAAGCTCAAAGATTTGTTCTTAAATGTATATTTAACCACGCTCTTTCAGTTGATGAAATAATAACAAAAAACCCAGTTTCAAACGTTCCCTTACCTAAACTTGAAAAAGTAAAAGAAGAGTATAACGTATTTTTAAATGCAGAGCAAGCAAATGAAATGCTTAAAGCTTTTGAAGGGCATCCTTTACAACCTTTAGTATTTATATCTTTATGTTATGGACTTCGACGGAGTGAAGTCTTGGGACTTAAATGGAAAGCTATAAACTTTAAAGAAAACACTCTAAAAATTGAGCATACAGTCGTAAAAGGACTGACTATCGAAAAGAAAGACCGAACAAAATCTACTTCAAGCAAAGCAACATATAAGCTTACACCTAAAGCAAGAGAGATTTTGGAAAGTTTAAAAGCTAAACAAGAAGAAAACAAAAAGCTTTTTGGTAATGAGTATATAAAATCAGATTATGTATTTACATGGCAAAATGGAAAACTCTTTAGACCGGATTACGTAACAAAAGGTTTTCAAAAAGTTTTAAAAAAGAGTGGATTTGTACACATGAGATTTCATGATTTAAGGCACAGTTGCGCGAGTATTCTCCATGATAAAGGTTATAGCTTGAAACAAATTCAAGAATGGTTAAGACATTCGAATATTGAAACAACGGGCAATATTTATGTTCATATTTTAAAATCAAGACAAGTTATCGAAAATGATAACGTTGATGAGATTTTTTCTCTATGACATAAAAAAACATTAATCTACAAAATAGTTTATAAAATAATTCTTAGAAAAATTCTTAGAAAAACAGAGAAATGGGTAAAATAAAAACCACACAGACGCTTTAAAAATTCAGTATCCATGCGGTGTTAGAGGTGGTGGAGATAAGCGGGATCGAACCGCTGACCTCTTGAATGCCATTCAAGCGCTCTTCCAGCTGAGCTATACCCCCACAACTAATTATGATTACCGCTTGCAAACTTATTTTAACTCAACTCAAAACAAAAGTCAAGGGTTAAAAATATTTTTAATTATTTCTTTACATTTTTTCATTATAGAAAACGACCCAAAAATTATTAAAATGTCTTTTTCTGACATAAACTTAATAACATCTCGAATAGCTTGCTCATTATTTTCATATGAATGAACTAATTTACCATATTTTTTAGCAATAGACGTTATATTACTCAATGACATTGCTCGCGGAGAATCAGATTTTATAGTTATGATCTTAGAAAAATAACAAGATAAAGTTTTAAATATTCCCTCGACGTCTTTATCTGCAAGTATTCCGACTATACCTATTATGTTTTTAAATTTAAATTTTTTTTCTATAAAGTTTGCAAGTGCCTGAGCTCCTTCCACATTGTGAGCGGAGTCTAAAATTATTAAAGGACAATTATTAACAATTTCCATTCGGCATGGTACATTGACTTTACTTAAACCTTTAATCAAAGACTCTTCCGAAACAATAAGATTATTACTTAAAGTTTCTATAACAGATAAAACAATCGAAATATTACTTTTTTGATATTCCCCCAATAGAGGTAAGCTTAACTTTAGATTTTTATAATTAAAAATCATTTTTCCTTGAATAGATTCATGAGTGCAACTAATCTTTTCTTTTTTTACTATTATAAGACTACTTTTCCTTTGGGTACATATGTCTTTTGCTAGTTCATATACTTCACTTTCTTGGTTTGAACCTACAACTACCGGACATCCAGGCTTTATTATGCCAAATTTCTCTTTAGCTATTTCCAAAATATTTTTTCCTAAAATTTTTGTATGATCAAATGATACTGTTGTTATAACAGAGCAAAGCGGACTCTTAATAACATTGGTCGCATCTAATCTTCCACCCATACCAGTTTCAAGAACTACTATATCACAGTTTTCATCTTTAAAATATTTAAAAGCTATAGCAGTAGTTAATTCAAACTCGGTAATAGGATCATATTTAAATATAGGACTGTTTAAATAAGATTCAAAATAGTCTAAAATTTCACAGACTTTACTTTTAGGAATTAAACTTCCGTTGATTTGAATTCGTTCTCTAAAGTCCTCAATATGAGGTGAAATAAAAATTCCCGTCTTGTATCCGGATTCTTTAAGTATACTAGAAAGCATAAAGCATACTGATCCTTTTCCGTTCGTTCCGGCTACATGTATACATTTTAAAGAATCTTGCGGATTACCCATCATATTTAAAAGTTTAGTTACCCTTTCAAGTCCTAGCTTAGAACTGAACTTACTCAGCTTATTTATTTTTTGAATTTTTTCATCATAAGTCAATAATAATCATCCTTTAATTAACTTAAAATTTTTATCCAAGTCACATTCCAATATTTTAGTAGTTAAAAGACCATAAAAATCATTAAACTTACTTTCTTTTTCAAAAGATTCCCTCACTTCTTCACCGCACTTTAAAACATCTTTATACTTAGTTATAATAGGTAATTTAGACTTTTGCTTTATAACTTTTAAAAGCTCTTTTCCCTTTTCATCCATTCCTAACACTCTTATGTAATTCAGAGGATTATTGGATTCTTTATAAGTTATCCCAATAAAAGCGGAAAGGATAATCCTTCTTATACGTGAAAGAGCATACCTTTTAGTTTTAATATTAAAAAGGAGCTCAGAAACAGAAGTTGATCTTTTAATTGCTTTAAAAATTCGATTTTCTATTCCCTCGCTTATATCGGGCAAAGCAGAAATATCTTTAATATCTAATCCTCTAAGACGTGAAAGCACAGCATGCTGTGAACTTAAACTAAAAATATCAGCGGGTGATTCTTTTTTAATTATTTTGTCTTTGAGATGACAATAAGAAAATTCCGGAATATATTTTACATAAGAATTATTATTTAATTTAATTAATTCTCTTATTTTAGAGGCAGAAAGATAAAAATCAGGATCTTCTAAACGTCTTATTCCTAAAATTTCAAAAGATAATTTCATGTCATTTATAGCTTTTATATACTCTACTGCCAATATATTATTACTTCTTCTTATTTCGTCTTTTAAATTTTCTTTACCAACTATTTCTTCAAGTGATTGTTCCCGTGCCTTTGCAAAGCTTATTCCTTTACTCAAATTAGTTTTAATAAGCTTATGAAAATTTTTACTTCTTAAAGCGTTTTCAATATTTAAAATACATTCAATGTTTTCTGCTTCCATACCAAATGCAATTGCGTCTACGCATCCTAATGAGTTAATTAAACTTATTCCGGAATTAGCGTATTTTTCTGCTGTAGAAATAACTTTAGAAATCGGCAGTTCAATTATAAGATTAACATTACTTTTTAAAGCAACTAAAGTGCGTACGTCTTTAGAAACTATTGCTGGTTCTCCCCGCTGAACAAAATTTCCGCTCATCACTACTATTATATGAGTATAACCATGATGTCTAACTTGTTCGATTAAGTAAGCATGTCCATTATGAAAAGGATTAAACTCTGCTATTATGGCACAAATCCTCATTGTAAAGCCTTTCTTATCTTATATTTTCTATCTAAATATAATATATTAAAGAACCAACCAAACTACTAAGTATTAAAATGCATCCCAAAATTGCCAATAGTCTTGCACGCTTTTTTCTTTTAGCTGTTTCACTTTTTTTATAGTTTTTAAAATCATATTTAATAATATTGTTTTTTACCATTTAAATATCCTCCTAATTTTATATTTCGAGATTTTTTGATTTTTAATAAATTAAGAAAAGACTACAAAGTATCTAAGTTAAAATACTTAATAATATTATATCACTTTTTTGAAGTTAGTAAACAAGCAATAAACAGTTTAATATTACTTAAATATTAAACTATATAAGAAAATTGTTAATTTTTCCTTATTTTTTAAATATACTATTGACAATATATATAATAAATTTGAAAACGGATAAAAAACTATAAAATTTACATAAAAAGGAGTGTTGTTCTATGGAACAAGTAGCAAAAAAACTTGAAAAGGTTACTAGCGATTTTTACAAGGGAACAAAATTAAACAATCTCGCAGGATCAAGAGCTAAAAAGCATAGTCCTATGGATTATCGAGAATCATTTCCAAATTATTATGACGATATTGTAATTTTTTTAAAGAATGTGTCATCAATTCTTGATGACAAAGCAGTAATCTCTCTTTATAAGAATTGCCAAAAAAGAGTAAATATTATTAAACAATGTGCTAACAAATATATAAAGGTTTTGACTACTATTAAAGGCAATTCACTTCCTTCTAAAGAGTCGTACTACTCCGCTTTCGAGGAACTGGCCAAAGAAATGCATATGTTGTATGAACGGTTGATACATGACTTTACTGATAATCCTTTAACGAAACCTTTCTCAGAAATTTTTCTTATTATCGAAGAATTGTCTTCAGGATTAGTATTAAATAAATAGTGAGCAATTTCTATAAATAAAAACGAGATAGTTGAAGTTTTGGATCTAAAATCTTAAATTTCAACTATCTATATTTTTTACATTAATTTAAGAAAGATTGAATTTTCAGTTCTTTATACTAGTCATCAAGGAAAACTTCCGGAAGCTCGTAGTACATTCTTTCAACAATTTCTTTAAATATAGGCCCTGCACTTTCCCCACCGCCTTCTCCTCCTTCTGATAACACCACCATTACATATTTAGGTTTATCGTAAGGGAAAAATCCTGCAAACCATGACTGCTCTATTCTTTTTCCGTTTTCTATTATACCGGTTTGGGCAGTTGAAGTTTTTGCACCGACTTCCACCATTTGAGGTTTACCTTTAAGTCCCGTTCCGTATTCCACGGACGCTTTCATAAAAGACTTAAGCTCTGAAGCTACATAAGAAGAAAGTATTTTTTCTTTTGTATCTAGTTTATCATTTAAATCGTATTTAGAAAATTTCATATTTTCATTTGCCAGTCCTTTAACCAATTTAGGATAGGTATACACTCCATCTGAGGCTATTGCATTTATCATTCCAGCAATTTGGATTGGTGTTGCAAGAAGAGCTCCTTGTCCAAAAGAAAAATTAGCTAAAGTTTTTACATTCTCCAAACTTTCTTTGGAAGGTAATTTTCCTTCTTTAGAAACTATCCCCTCTGATAAAACGATTTCTCTTCCTAAGCCAAACTTTTGTGCCATTTTTAAAAGTTCGTCTTTGGAGATTACATTTTTTATAAGCTCAATAAAGTATCCGTTACAGGAATAAGCTATAGCTTGTTCCATATTTATTTCGCCATGTTCTTTACAGTTAAAACATTTAAACCTTGCATCCTCTACTTCATTTATTCCCGGGCATTTATATATAAGAGTTTTACTAGTCCCTTTTTCCAGCGCTGCTGCAGAAGTCACTAATTTAAATATTGATCCCAAATTAAAAGAACAAAGACTTCTGTTTAAAAGCGGAGAATTTTTATCATTAAGATAACCGGAAACATCACCCGGAAAAAAAGAAGGTAAACTAACTGACGCTCTTATTTCACATTCAGGAACTTGAGTTATTACTACTGACCCTCTATTTATATATTTATTTGCTGTTTCTTCTGCGATTGCTTGGATTCTACCGTCTAAATTCAATATAACTCCTTTTGAATTGCAATAAGACCTATCTTCTATAACGCTTTCTCCACCTGGGAGCATTTTACCCGAAGCGTCTACATCATATTTTATACATATGTTTTGATCTTTGCCGGATAAGTATTCATCAAAAGCTTTTTCAATACCATAAACACCTTTTTTTTCTCCGGATATATAACCAATAATATGAGGTGCCAGCATTATTCCGGAATATCTTATAGGAACTTCAAAAACTTTTATCCACGGGCAAGTTATATTCTTAGACATCTCTATAGTAAAAGGAATATTCCCAGAACACTTTTTATAAAGCTCCTCCCGTTTAGACTCCGGTACAACCGGCGTAAGAGCACTAAGCGACTCTAAACATGGAATAACTGCTGCTACGATTTTTTTATTTGTATTAACTAGAGGTATATTTCTACAGTCATATATGGAACCCCGAACATCAGATACTTTAAGTTTATAAGACTGCTGATTTATAGCAGCGTCTCTCAGTACGTTTTTGTTAGAAATAGAATCGAGAACAAAAAAAGAAAAGCAAAAACTAACCATTATTATCCCAAAGAAAACTACAATCCTTCTGTACATAAATCAACCGACCTCATCTTAAGCAATAATACATAATTTAAGATAAGTGTCGGCTATAAATAGTTGTAAAATACATAATTATTTAAAAAATTCTATACAAGTCCAGCTTTTTTTAGATTAGATAAGTGAACTTGATTAGTTCTAGCATAAAAAGCTTCTCCAGAATCACTATGACAGTAATAATAAAAATCAGTTTGAGATGGAAATAATGCTGCGTAAATTGCGTCAAGCCCCGGATTGCATATAGGTCCGGGAGGAAGTCCCTCAATCTGATAGGTATTGTAACCATTACTAAAGTTTTTGGAGAGTTCTTTAGGAACTGAAGATTTATTTCTATATGGATAATATACAGTAGCATCTATACGCAGTATATGCATAGAGAATTCACCAAAACGATTCTTACCTCCGCTACTAAGAGTCGCTAGTCTATTATGAATTACAGAAGAAATTTTATACATATCTTCTTTATTTGCAGCTTCCGCTTGAATTAAAGAAGCAATATTCAAAACTTTGTCTACAGTCATACTTTGAGCTTCTGCAAGCTCTTTAATACTTTTATTAACAGAATTTCCTTCTGCATTATTTGTCTTTTGATAAATTTTTTTCTGATAATTATTTAAAAGCTTGTTTATTACATTCTCTTCTTTTTCATCACGATAAAATTTATAAGTATCTGGAAATAAATATCCTTCGAGCTTGTAAAGTCTTTTTGAAGATTTATCAGTTTGCTCCAAAAAACTGTATTTTTCCTTAAACTTATCTGAATTGCAACACTTTAAAAAATCATCCTTGCCACAAACTCCGTTCTTTTCCATAAGAGCGGCACACTCAAGAGCATTCATTCCCTCTGTGATTGTAACTTCTACGACATCTTTTACATTATCTTGATTTTTTATATGGTTTAATATTGACTGATAATCCATATCAGTTTCCAGTTCATAAAATCCACCATAAAAGAATTTGGGCGATTTTGTAGCTATAGAATATAATTTAAAAAACCATTTTTCACTAATTACATTTTTACTTGCAAGCACGTCTGCTACTGTATCAATAGAAGCATTTTCAGGCAGTTCAATTTGTACGACCTCACTAGGTTTACCTACTGCAAGCATATCATTTACACCGGTCATAATAAAACGAGAAATCAAAACGGAAATTAAAGCTATAAATACAAACCAAGACATTCTAAAAAAACAGCCATTTAATCTTTTGTTTTTTTCTTTTAGTTTTTCCATATATAAGGATCCATCCTTCTAGTTATTGCAAAATTGCTTGATATACGATTCGGTTATAAGGTAATCTACAGTTTTATCAAATTTTCCGCAGGGCAATTTTATACGTATGAAATCGCTATAACATATTCCGATACTTGTCCCATCAAAACGATTTAAAAATCTGTCATAATATCCATAACCATATCCCAGCCTATAACCTTTCCGATCAAAACAAAATCCCGGAACTATGCACAAAGTATCATCAAAATTAAAAACTTTCTCACATTTTTCAAGGATAGGTTCTAAAAGCCCAAATGTACGTTTTTCTAAATATTCTAGTGATTTTATTTTGTAAAAATCCATACTTTTATTTTCAATTTTACACGCCGGTACGGCAACTTCTTTCCCGTCTTCCCAACATTTACTTATTATTTTATAAGTATCAACTTCTATATTTTTAGAAACATAAGTAAGAATCAGCTTACTTTTCTTATATGCATTTAAAATACATAGATTGCTTAGTATTTTTCTATCTTTAGATTCCTTTAAGCTAGGAACCATATTCTCTCTTCGTTGGCGGTAATTCTTTCTTAATCCTAATTTGTATTTTTTTATATTCATAAAATTTAACATCTCCTTTCTTATTTTAAACTCAAAAATAATATTAATAAAACGTATTTAACTATTCAAATGAGATTCCCAAATAAGGATTTACCTTCTCATTTTGAATTAATTTTATCGCCGTCTTACATTTTTCGGATAGAGATAGAATCATACCATTAAAGTAATTTGAACCGAAGTTCTTAAAAAACTTATTTAAAGGTGAGGTTTCTATAAGAAACTTATCATAACTTGGAAAGGTATCAGTTATTTTTCTAAGTATTTCACATTCTTTCCCTTCTATTGCAGTAAAATCAATTATTTTAAGTTCTGTTGAATTTAAAATCATACAAAATCCGTAACCTGCATCACTAGCGACTAAACCTCCTAAATTTAGTGCATAAAGCTGATCGGCAAATCTTAAGTCCTCGCTGCGATAAATAACTGCATTCTCGTTAATGTATATGTCATTTCGCAGTTTACCTAATAAAGAATACACCGAATCAAGCTTATTCATAGATGAAGATAAATTACATTTTTCGCATAATTTGAGAATTTCATTTCTTGTTAATTCTACTTGCTTAAATTTAAAAAAGTTAACGTAACCTAATTTTCCATAAAACTTTTCTAAATCCTTGATTGCTGGTACTAAAAATACACATTCATAACCGTCTTTCAAACATACCTCATGGGTATACTTAATAAGTTTGGTCATATAACCATTATTTCTATAATTAGGCAGAGTGCATGCTCCATAAATATACGCACCCTTAAAATAATGGCCACATAATCTGATTTTTAACGGAATAACATGTAAAAGCGAAATTACCTTACTTTTTAAAGTACACACATAACAATTTTCAAGACTTAACTTTTTATCAAGAAAAAATTTTACAAACCACTTAGGATCATCAAAACATTCACTCATAATTTCGATGATTGCATAAGTCATACTGGCGTCAGCTTTTTTATATTCTTCCATTATCATTCCTCCCATACTGCATTATATTTTTCCAAAAGAATACTCGGTTTATATGAAAGTTTGGATTTCCTAAGACCCGGTATTCCCATGTCTTCTTCACGATTTACAAATTCAAACTCATTTTCAAAATTTTTACAAAATTCGTTGTTTATAACGCTGTAAGATCCTTCATAGTCCGTAAATGCCTTTTCAAAATGGACTAACAATACCTTTGAATTAATCTTTTCTCCTATTGTACAAGCTACTGCTTCATTATTTGCGTAAATTAATCCTCCCACAAGTTCAAGAGACTCATAATTCTCGATAGCTTTTTTTATAGCAATATACTCTTTTAAATCATAAATTCTTTCACTTTTTAAATTTAAATGAAACCATTTTTCAAAAAACTTTAAACTCTCCTCTTTATTTTCGCAAGAAAGAGGAGCGTAGTTCCAGTTATATATTTTTTTAAACTTTAGAATATGATTTCTTTTGCTATGATACTTTTTACCCTTTAAATTTGCAAGATCCGAAATTCTATAAATATACTCGTAATTATCTCGATCCGCAGTATACGAAAATTTTCCGGGAAATACTTTTTTAAGAATCTTTACTTCTGAATCAATGAGACCTGTTAAATTGAGATTTGCTTTACTGCTTTTCAGGGAATCTAAATTCAAAAGCTCAATACTTTTTTTTAACTGTTCTTCATTATTTATTCCTTTAGGAAATTCATAAAGAGGAATATGTCCCGCTATTTTTTTAAAAAACACTCTTTTGCTTTCGCATACACTTATATTGTAAGCTTCGGACCACAAATAAAGCATTCCAAAAGCGGATTCGGAACTCATATTATTAAATGAATTTTGAAGTTTGTAAAATACTTCTCTATCCTGAATAGTAGGATTTCGGAACTCTAATTCCATTAAATCTCTCCTTCTATACAGTTAATAATTTCTTCATGGATCGAAAGTTTAGACTTCATTTCTATTCCTTCGCAGCACTCTATTATAGACCATTTATCTCTTTTAGCTACATAATTTGCAGCATGTTCACAATTTTTAAGAAATGAAGTATTTGACTCATGAAGATCTTTTCTATTTTCATTTCCCTTGTATCTAGTAGTTATCAAATTTTGAGAAAGTTCAATAGGAACTTTTAAATATAAAACTACATCCGGTTTCGGAAGTCCCAACTTATTATATTCATAATCATAAAGCCAAGCTAAATATTCCTCCCATGAAGACTCTTTAAGTTTGCACATTTGATAAAAAGTATTAGAAGTTGTGTACCTATCGCAAATAATATTACATCCGCCGTCAAAATCCTTACTCCAATTTTTCTTGAAGCTAGCAAACCTATCTACGGCATAAAATGATGCTGCTGCGTAAGCATTAACATCATTTGGAGTATTTCCGAATTCAGAATTTAGGTACATTTTTATAAGTGAAGAAGAAGGCTGAGAGTAATCAGGGAAAGAGAAATATTTTACTTTTTTCCCTCTGTTTTTCAAATGATTTACCAGTAAGTTAGTTTGAGTATTTTTCCCACAGCCGTCAAGTCCTTCTATTACAATTAATTTCCCTCTCATAATTTTAAAAGACCCACAATTTATATGTACATTGTCATTCCTAAAATCACCTCTTTTATTCGTTTATAAACTTTTAAAAAACTCACGAACCTTTAAAAATTTACCGCATGACATTTTACCTTCCGGGCATATCCCCTTTAAACATCCTGGACCAATATCACTAAATATATTAGGAGCTATGTTTCTAACTATTTTTAGCATTTCGCATGCAAGTCCTCTTATTTCCCACTGAGCTCTGTTACAGCATCGATGATAAAAAAAATTAATTAAGCTTCTGGCATTAAAGGTACAAATTAAGTTCGTCTTCCACGCGTTTGGAAGCACATATCTTGCGTCTTCAATCGCTGACTTTTCTATGCTTTTATTTTGTTTTTTAGCATCTGCTGTTTCATAGTCTAATTGTTCAACATATTTTTTTTCAAGGATTTCTGTAAGTTTATTATAAGACGTAAATAGCATTTCCATAGCCGAGCAAAATTCTTCTCTTGCTTCCGGAATACTTTCTATTGAAGGCGGAATAACATATTTGATTTCTCTGCTTTTTACGTATCTTTGACTTTGAACGCTATATGATGCGATGCGGTGTCTGGTAATTTGAGCTAAAAGAGACCTCGACACTCCCTCTAATGCAAAAGTAAACGTAATATGTTCCAGCGGACTTTCATGACCTAATTTCATAAGTCTATCAATAAAACTCGAAGTTTCTTCTTCTGTAAGTTTTTCCAAAATGTCTTCGGCACTACTCTTTGAATAGCAAAGCTTTGCCGCTGCGGCAACTAGTTTTTCCGGATTAGGAGTATGAGATATTAGTTTTACTTGCACTTGTTTTTCCTCCTGAAATTTAATATAAGCGTATACGCATAAATTATAACAATAATCCCAAAAATAATCAATTATCGCTAATAGCTCTAATCTTAATTAATTTAAAGAATAAATTCTCATATTATGCAAATAATACCAAAGTATAAATTATATTTTGTTATATGGTTTTAAAGGAAGTTTATTATGAGAAAAACTATCATAAGTGTAACTATTTTTGTACTTATTTTTATTGTTGGAGTATATTTTATAACAAACTACTCAGTTCCTAAAGAAAATCCCGTGGTTCCGCCTGCTACTGAATCTGTATTATCTACAGAAGAAGAGTCTAAACCGCAAAGCTCTACCGCACAATCTGAATTTAAAGTATATAAAGTTAAAAATTACAATGGAAATGTAGCTGTATTCAGTTCCGAGAGTTATGACCCTATTAGTGTAACTTCAGTTGCAGTAGAAGAACTTCCGCCAGTCGACCAAGAATTGTTGAAAAAAGGAATAGAAGTATCTTCTGAAGAAGAGCTTATTACTTTATTGGAAGATTATTGCAGTTAGAATATACTTTAATCAATTTTTCATAACCATTTAAGGTTAGCTTATATATTAGAAGTATTTAAATAATTGAAATTCTCTTTGTTATAATATATAATTAATATATATTAAATATTAATTTAAGCAAATAATCAAGGAGGATTTATGGTTTCAACCTTATATAGTATGGGTGTAAACGGAGTAGAAGCATTCTTAGTTAAAATTGAATCTGATATATCTAAAGGTATGCCCGCCTGCGATATAGTAGGATTACCGGATAGTGCAGTAAAAGAATCTAAAAATAGAGTAAGAGCAGCAATGAAAAATTGCGGATTTAAATTTCCGTTAGCTAGAATAACTATTAATCTTGCTCCTGCGGATGTAAAAAAAAGTGGCACTCTTTACGATTTACCTATTTTTATGTCTCTTTTACATGCAAGCAACCAAATTAGTAAAGAATTAAATAGCAGCATATTTATTGGAGAACTGTCTTTAAAAGGAGATGTATGCGCTGTAAGCGGAGTACTTTCAATGACGCTAAAAGCTAAAAAATTAGGATTCAAAAATATATTCGTTCCGTTCAACAATGCTCAAGAAGCTTCCGTAATAAAGGGAATAAACGTTTACGCTATTAAAAATATTTCTGAACTTACAAGTTATTTACTTAACGAAACAGAACTCAAAGTATATTCTTCCGATATCATAATAAAAAAACCAGAAAATGAACTGTTAAACTTTTCTCAAGTTAAAGGTCAAATCGAAGTTAAGCGTGCCCTAGAAATAGCGGCTGCCGGGGGACATAACGTGTTAATGATTGGACCTCCAGGTTCAGGTAAAAGTATGATGGCTAAAAGAATACTTTCCATTCTTCCCGAAATGACTTTTGAAGAAATGTTAGAAACTACTGCGATTTATTCATCGCGCGGAATGTTGAAAAGCGGAACATCGTTGGTAACTCAAAGACCATTTAGAGCTCCTCATTATACAATTTCTACTGCTGGATTGTGTGGAGGCGGAAGTCCACCTTACCCCGGAGAAATTACATTTGCTCATAACGGAGTGCTTTTCCTAGATGAATTATCTGAATTTTCGCGCAGCGCTTTAGAAACTCTCCGGCAACCACTAGAAGACGGATATATTACAATATCAAGAGCGCAAAGTAGTATTACATTTCCCTCGGCTATAATGCTTATAGCTGCTATGAATCCGTGTCCATGCGGATACTATGGACATCCTTCAGTACCCTGTACATGCTCAGCATGGCAAATCGGAAAATATATGTCTAAAATTTCAGGCCCGATACTAGACAGAATTGATATACATATAGAAGTTCCCAGTATTAAATTTGAAGATTTAAATTCAAGTGATATAAATGAAACATCTGAGGAAATAAGCAAACGAGTGAACCAAGCAAGGAATATTCAAATTGAAAGATATAAAAGGCATAATATTCTTTCCAATGTAAAGCTTCCTTCTCATTTGATTTCTGAAGCCTGTCCATTAACTCCAGATGCTGAAAAAATGTTTCAAAACGCTTTTAATTCACTCTCCTTATCCGCAAGAGCTTATAGCAAAGTCTTAAGAGTAGCTAGAACAATTGCTGATTTAGACGGAAAAGAACTTATAAGCACTAATCATATCTCCGAAGCTATACAATATAGAAACTTAGACAGAAAATACTTATTTCATTTAAATGCGTAATAATATTATATAAATATTTGTTTAAATTTATGTATAATAAAAATTATTTTTGTGATTTAAGTAGAAATATAAATTTACAATTGCATTAAACTAAATTTAATGTTGTAATAATAATACAATAAATAATAAAGGATGTGTCAAACAAATGAAAAAAGCAATTAAAAAAGTAAGTGCATCAGTAGCAGCATTATTAATGGGATGATCAGCTTGCCAAAACGTTGGAGCTTTTAAAGTAAACTATATAACAGGAAACTCCCTTGTAAGTAAGTAATGAGTTGACAAATGATGGTATTCGTGAGCTTTTTGAAATAGCACTCAGAAGTTTTAATGAGAAAGTATATGGTGAAAAAGATACTCAGAAAACTTGTTTCCGGAATAGCGTTGGTGATGTGATTCGATTTCGAAGCACACATCAACTAAATCCGAACACTTTTTTAAATCTTTTTCCAGTAGAATTTAAGTTCGAACTTGGTTGTCAAGGAACGATAATTAACTTGAATTCTGACTTCAATAATATAGCTCAGTTCCTTGAGATATATGTAAGCAATATATTAATACCTATATATAATGATCCGAGGAATACAAAATTTGTTCACAATTTCGCCGGACAAGAGATTAAATTTATTACTGAGTTAACAAACCTTTTTATAAAGAAAATACAAGCAGTTCAAACAACTCAAAACCCTAATTTTAGTAAAATTGAAAGAGGATATCTTAGTCTCATTGATTTGTTACATAAAATTGTAGACGAAGGAATTCCTGAATGCATTAATAGTTTATATTAGAAGATTTAAATTTAATCCACTTTTTTGATAAAAATAAATAACTTTTAAAAGTCACATACAAAGCTATCGGCAAAATTGACCGATAGCTTTAATTATTGCTGAGTTATATAAACTAATACTTCTTTCATATAATATAAGTAGAGAAAAAGGAGGTCGTTAAAGTTCATGCCTTTTATAAATCGGATCCCCGACAGACAAATAATATCAGAATTTCAAAATACCGAATTGGAAGCCGGATATGTATCTTCAATTAGTCTTTGGGAAGTAATTATAAAATTTAACGGAGATATCATGAAAGTAGGAGAAGAATTAGATATTGAAGTAGAGATTGTAAGCGAAAATTACGCTATAGCTACACTTACGCTAGATAAAATTCCTCTTTTAATCAGATATTCCGAAGTAGAACACGTAGAGTCTCCTAAAACTTTGACTCTTAATCTTAAAGATGCAATTAATAAATCATGTATAACTAATGTAAGAAGTCCCAAAGACTTTAATTTATCAGGAGAAGGAGTAATAATTGGAATTATAGATTCAGGAATTGATTATACTCATCCTGATTTTATAAATGAAGATGGAACCAGTAGAATATTATACATGTGGGATCAAACAGAAACAGGTAAAATACCCTCAGGATTTACTCATGGTGCAGAGTATACAAACGAGGATATAAACGCCGCCCTTTTGAGTTCTAATCCTTATGAAATCGTTCCAGAAGTCGATACTGTAGGTCATGGAACCGCTGTAGCAGGAATAGCAGCCGGAAATGGTCGTTCATCTAACGGAGAAAATGTGGGAGTAGCTCCTAAAGCATCGCTGATAATAGTCAAATTAGGAGAAAAAGGACTTCCTTCATTTGCTAGAACTACCGAATTTATGAGAGCGCTGAAGTACGTTATAGACAAAGCTAGAGAGCTTCAAATGCCTATTGCAATAAATATAAGCTACGGCACTAATGACGGACCACATAATGGTCAATCTCTTTTTGAAAATTTCATAGATGATATGGCTCAATACTGGAAAACTTCCATAATTGTTGCTTCTGGAAACGAAGGAGAAGCAGGACATCATTATGAAGGAGAAATAAAATCTGGTGAAATGCAAGAAGTGTCATTTTTCTATGCAGGAAAATTTTCTTCGTTTTATATAACTTTATGGAAAAATTTTGTAGATTCCATCACTGTCGAACTTGTGCTTCCAGGAGGACAATCAACCGGTGAAATATTACAGTTTGACCTTACTCGCACTTATCGCATTGGAGATATATCAATACTTATAAATTACAGTCAACCTCAATTTTACAGTTCATTTCAAGAAGTATTTTTCCAAGTAAAATCAAATCGAAATACTCCTCCGGTAGGAATTTTTACAATTAGAATACGTGCAGCTGAAATAGTAGATGGAAAATACAATATTTATCTACCTACTGTTGAAGAAGTAACTGAGGAAACATCATTTACAATTTCAAGTACTAACACTACTCTTACTCTTCCTTCCACAGCTTTAAACGTCATAACTGTTGGAGGATATGATTCTGCTCGGAGCATTATAGCTGGTTTTTCGGGAAGAGGAAATACATTAAATATAGTTTTTACAAAGCCCGATATAGTAGCTCCATCGATTGGAATAGTTACAACGAAGATAAATGGAGGATATACTACTTTTAGTGGAACCAGTATGGCAGCGCCTTTCGTAACCGGTTCCGCTGCTTTAATGATGCAGTGGGGAATAGTTGAACTTAACGATCCTTTTTTATATGGTGAAAGAATAAAAGCTTATCTTAAAAGTGGAGCAAGACGTCAACCAAATATCCTTTATCCCAATCGAGAATGGGGATATGGAAGTTTGTGTCTGTATGATACTCTTATGCAGCTCCAAACGTTTAACGGATATTCATAAGTGATTATAAAGAGAGGTACACAACATGGAAGAATTATCCAACGAACAAATTCAAGAAATGCCTTTAAATGAATTTATAAAATTGCCTTATACAGTAAGTTTTTACTATTGGTATACTCCTCAATTTCAAGATTATATTTCTCAAAGACCTTATATTAGACTAGGAACAGTATTACCAAACTTTGTAGCAATACTATACACTACTGAAAGTCACATGGAAGAAATTTTTAAAGAGCTTGGATATGATTTTTTAAACGTCTATTCTGAAGTTTACGGATTAACTGGAATAGAAGCCTTAGAAGCCGCAGGAATAATAAGGGTTCAAGAAAGACCATATCTTAATTTGACGGGCAGAGGGGTTGTTACAGCATTTATAGACACCGGTATAGACTATACAAGTCCTGTATTTAAATATGAAGACGGAACCACTAAGATAAAGTACATATGGGATCAAACTATTGATTCTCAACCTGAAGAAGACGCTTTTTTTGGCACTGTTTACACGCAAGAGCAAATAAATGAAGCACTCAGATCAGAAGATCCTTATAGCATAGTACCTCATCAAGATACAGTAGGTCATGGTACTTTTCTTGCTTCTATTGCAGCAGGAAGAGAATATGAAGGTTTTATCGGTGCTGCTCCTGATGCGGATATAATAGCAGTAAAACTTAAAAGTGCAAGCAATTATTACAGAAGACAATTTTTAGTCCCGGAAGATCAGGAAAATGCATTTGAATCAATAGATATAATGTTAGGAATAAATTTTGCTATAAATAGAGCAGTACAATTATTGAATGCTCCCTGTGTTATATGTTTGGGAATAGGAAGTAATTTTGGAGCACACAATGGACGCAATAGACTGGAAAGTTTCATTTCTTTCATTTCAAATGCAATAGGAATAGCAGTATGTACTGCGGTAGGTAATGAAAGTAATGCCAGACATCATACCGAAGGAATAATAACCAAAAATGAAGAAGTCTTTCCTATTGAAATAAGAGTAGGAGAAAAAGCAAAGTCACTAAGTGTTTACATATGGTATAGCGGTTGGGATAAAATCTCTTTTTCCTTAAAATCACCTACCGGAGAAGTTATCAATCGTATACCTTTCTTTGTCGGAACGTACTATGAAAAAAGATTAATCTTTGAGAAATCTTTGGTAAAAATTTTATATCATCAAAATGGAAATAGATTTTCTATTGTTCAAATAGAAGATATTGTACCGGGAATATGGGAAATACGATTACATGGAGATGTAATCGTAGATGGAAAATTTCATGCGTGGCTTCCTATGAAAGGATTTATAAGTCCAGACATAGAATTTGTATCTCCTACACCTAATTATACTGTAGTTATTCCTTCTACTTCAATCGGAACCATTGCAGTAGGAGCATATAATAACAAAGAAAACAGTTTGTATATTAACAGCTCTTGGGGTCCAACTACAACCTCAAAACTAGCACCTGATTTTGTTGCACCGGGAGTTAATGTATCAGGACTCTTTCCTTTCGGAATAGGAACCATGACAGGTACAAGCATTTCTTCCGCAATAACCGCCGGTGCCGGAGCTTTATTTTTCCAATGGGCAATTGTTCAAGAAAATGCTTCGTATACTACTGGAACAAGACTTCGCTCAATTTTAATTAGAGGATGTAGCAGAGACAACAGCAGAGAATACCCAAATGTCCAATGGGGATATGGAACGTTAAATCTTATGGATACTTTCGATGCATTAAGAGAAGATTAAATAATTTTAAAGTTTAGCTAATAAAAATAAACGCACTATTTGTACCACGTTTACCTCCAGTAAATCTATGAGAAAATAACATGTCATGATTGCACATAGTACAAATATCTGATTTAAAGATGTTTTCATTTTTTAATCCTTCTCTTAAAAGAAGGATTTTATTTACTTCTAATAAATCTATATAGATTCGACTATCGTCTCTGGAAAATTGAATAAAATTATTTGGAATATTCAAAGCACGAAAATACGTTAAAACAGACTCAGAAACTTCAAAGCAACATTTTCCTATCCCAGGTCCTATTGCACATACCATATCTGAAAATGAAGAATTATACTCAGTTATAAATTTCTTAGCAAGCTTCCCTGCAATATTCTTAACTGTTCCACGCCATCCTGCATGCGCTAATCCCACTATCTTTTTGGATATATCAATCATATATATGACTATACAATCGGCATGAAAAGTAGTTAGGACAATTCCGGATTCACTAGTAATAAGTCCATCAGTTTCTTCAAACTTGGTAAAGTCAATTTTATTAAGGTTTTTTTTACTGACTTTCGTTACTTTATCTTCATGAACTTGCGAAGCTAAAGCTAAATTGTATCTTTGCACTCCTAAGCATGAACAAAATATATCATAGTTTTCATTTACAAGTTTTGTATCATCTCCTACTGAAAAACTTAAATTTAACGATTTAAATTCATTTTTGCTTACTCCTCCAAGTCGGGTAGAGTAACCATGTCTTACGAAAGAATATTTTTCTAATTCCTTAAATGTTAAAAAAGCTACCGAATCTATAAAGTTAATATTCATAGCTTTACTTTTAAATATCATAAAAAACTCCATTGTAAAAGTTTATTTTTCCAAATACTTATTATTTCTTTTATGTTTCAAATAGATTGTTAAAGCATATACTCTGCTTATAAGCAACACATTATTGTCATTCAAAGCTTAAATTAAAAACTTAAATTTTTCTACCTGTTAAGTAAGAATATATTCCAATTTAAATAAGCTGCGAAAGTTAGCCATAAAACATATGGAATTTGCAAATAAGCTGCCATAGGCTTTATTTTATAGAAAGATATAGTCATCCATATAACCAATAACCATAATACTATAAGACATACAAAGGCCGTTAAAAACATTCTACCATCAAAAAATATTAACGGCCATAAAAAATTTACAATTAATTGTATCCCATAAATTACAAGTGCAGAAGATTTCTTTTCTGACGAACTTTCATATATCATATAAGCTGAGATCCCCATTAAAGTATAAAGTATACTCCAAGCGATAGGAAAAACCAAAGGAGGCGGCGCAAATGCAGGAAGTCTTATTGAACTATATATACCCATTGAATCGTTTGTAAGAAATGCAGCAATACCTCCAATTCCCCAGCTTATAAGCAAACTTAAAAACAGCGATTTCAATTTTATCATACTATTCCTCCTTTATTTCATACTTACATTTATAATTATATGTTTTATTTTATAATTTATTAAAAATAAAAGAAGTTATAGCATGTACGAATACTCTCCAAAATCACTTTTAGAAACCATTTTACCTTGTTTTTTTACTTCATATTCAATTGCTTTTATAATATGCTTCATTTCAATTTTTTTACTTTCCGCTGCTGCCATAAAAGCTGAATTGAGTGCTATATTTTTAATACTTCCTCCTGATATTTCAAACTGCCGAGCTAAAAAGTTAAAATCCACATCTTTGGAAAGCGGCATACTCGAGGGATAAATCTTTTCCCATATTTCTTTCCTTGCGCTAGAATTCGGAAATGCAAAGTGAACTACATAACTTATTCTTCTAAAAAAGGCTTTATCAATATTCTCTAGGAAGTTGGTAGTCATAATAGTTATTCCGTTGTACTCTTCCATTTTTTGTAAAAGATAAGACGTTTCTACATTAGCATTTCTATCATGAGAGTCTTTTACTTCTGTACGTTTTGAAAAAAGTGCATCAGTTTCATCAAAAAGAAGTATGACGTTGCTTTTTTTAGCACTTTCAAATACTTCTCCAAGATTTTTTTCTGATTCCCCTATATATTTTGATATTACTTGCGATAAATCAACTTTATAAATTTCGAGTTCAAGCTCGTTAGCTACTACTTGTGCGGCCATAGTTTTACCTGTGCCCGAAGGACCTGCAAAAAGCATACTGAGGCCTTTGCCGTATAAAACTCGTTTATTCATTTCCCATTTATCATATACAATATGTCTGTATCTTATTTGATCGCAAGCTCTTTTAATTATTTCTTTTTCTTTTGGACTTAGAACCAATTCATTCCAGGAATGTTTTTTCTCAATTAAAGTAGCTTTATCAGATAAATTACTTGTTACTTGCTTATACGCACACCTGGAAATTAAGTTTTTATTTATTTTCTTTTTTTCCTCTAATAAACTTTGATTTAGAGCGTTTAAAACAGTATTTTTTATTTGTTTAGGAGTAAAATTGAATTTATTTGCTAATTCATGTGCATCGACTGTTTTATCTTTACTTAAACTTTTTATATTATGATCCCACAGTTTAAAGCTTTCATCGTTACTAAGCGGAGGCACAGGTATTTCAATGTACTTTAGCTCAGGAACTTTTTGTACTAAATTTATATCCTTATCCGAAACTAAAAAAACTACTTCCGAAAATTGAGAAGCGGTGTTAATCGCAAATTTAAGGTAAAATAAATCTTTGTTTTCTTTCTGAAGTATTTTATCGATATTAAAGATGTAAATATAACCTTTTATAAAAAAAGCTTCCCTACATCCCATAAGAACATAATCAGTAAAACTTGTTTCGTCTTCTCTTAATCTTTCCAGATCTATTTCTATAACCCCTTTATTTCTTAAAGAACACACCCGGCGTACAATAGTTCTTTTACCTATCCCTTTTTCTCCGTGAATATAAAAATAATTTTTATCAGAAATTTTTGAGTTTTTCAAAAAATTAACTATACTTTTTGAAATATCTTCACGAATAATTAAATTCTTGTATTCGTCATTTAAAGGTATATACATATTTAATCCAGAAATATTTATATTACTTTCAGAATTACTCATTATGTTTTCAAAAAGTCTTTTATCTATCTCGGGACGTCCGTGCATAAAGCAAAACAAATCCATTTTTTCGGAAAGTGAAGATAATATATTGTAATAATCTTTTATTTGAGTAATATCGGACACAAAAAAATAAACTTTTAAAATAGCATTGTAAGTTAAAATATTCGATTTTTCAACTTTTAACATCAAATTGAGATACTCAGCATCCGCATTAGCCATCATAGCAAGGATTAAACTAAACCACTCTATTCTATTTAACTTAAAAATTTCTTTTACATATCTGGAAGCAAAAAATACATTATTTTCAGTTAATTTTATTTTTTTCCCCATTATTAATTCGATATTATAAAAAGTTTTTAAAACCTTGTCTTTGTATTCATCTAATTCATTATTTGCCTGACATTTTAAATAATATTTTAATAAGTAAAGTTTATGTCTGAATTCATCTGCTATATATTCAGAATTATTATTATATCCTTCATTTTCGCGAACTAAAAATGTATTAAAAAATTTTTCTTCCACTTTCAGACCTCTCTGACTTTAACATAAATTTTTATTTAAGGCACCATGGTTTTCGTAGCTCCAGGATTAGTTATAGAAATTAATCCGGCCCAATTACACATAACAGTAGAAGAGTTATTTAAAGCTGGTTTGTTGCCTATCATAACTGTTGGAGATCCAGGAGTCCATGGAGCGGGAGTTACCGGAGTACAAGGCATGGGAGTTAAAACTCCACCTGCTGCAGACGTTGCGGCAGATACCTGAGGATTTGCAAGAGATGTACACATCGCAAAAGGCATAATATTAACCATAGGTTTATTGTCCATAATAGTAGCTATAGGGTTGTTTTCACCCATAGCCATACTTTCAGGTATTACTACTAACGAAGACGGAGCGGTTCCCATAGAGCAAGTACACTGAGCTCCATTAACTACTAATATTCCCATAATATTATTCTCCTATTTTTTTCTTTTAGGTATCTTTCTAAAATTTGCTTTTTCATAAAGCACTTCTCCAGATTGATGTTTATCTTTTACGTTAAATGACACTTTAGACCTTAAATCCTCTGAAATACATTCAAACTTTATTTCATCATCTTTCATAAATTGACCTATAAGCGGCATTACAGCTCGCCCAATCGAATCAGAACGTATTTCCCATTGCGGATAAAATCTACCTCCCGGTTTTATTTCTTCATTTACGATATCTTTTAAAATATAACATTTATTTTCCTGATTATAACTCCACAAATACATATTATACTTTTTTTTATCAACCTCATAAATGTAACTTTGACCAAGCAAACCAGTCATCATTTCGATGTTAAGTTTTAGTTCATCACTTCCTGCTTTAATAGGCTCTAATAATTTCATAAAACTTGCTTCATTTTGAAGTCTAACAATTACCTGAGTATTTGCCAAAGGTTGTTTCTTTCTTATACATGTAATTTCAAAACGAGTTACATTTGCAATATTTTGATTATCAGGGGTATAAGATAAGTCTGAATTTATTATTTTAGTCTCATTCTCTTTAAGATCAATATGAATCCTTAAAGGATTGTAGCCCTTGCAATTTATGTCCACTTCATAACTTCCGGGATATAAGTTTGAAAAAACATAATGACCATCATTTTTTCTGGTGTAAGGATTTTGCTTTCCATTACATAAAATTACTGCGCTTGTTATAGGAAGCTTAGAATAAATATCTTTTAGAAGAAAAACCAATGATGCTCTATATATAACTCTCATTTTTATTCCCTTTCCTACTCTTTAAAATACATTTACTCATCAGAAGATTCAAAATTTATATCTTCATTTAATTCTCCTTCATTTGAAGTTTCGTCATCCTCAGTAATTTCCCCATCAACGCTATTACTTTCTTCTCCATCACCCACTTCATCAACATTTTCATCATCCGAGCTTTCATCTCCGAATTCATCACTATTTTCATCATCTGAACTTTCATCGCCGAATTCATCATTTTCATCTTCGTCTTCATCTTCATCGGGACGCTGAGTATATTCATCGTCTATATCTTCTTCTTTAATAAAAGTTGCAAACTCCAAAACTTTTTCCGGTGTGTACTGCTTACTTCCCAGGTGTACGGTTTCCACTCTCTTCTTAGCTTTATGAATTTTTTCTGAATCAATAGCTACAGGCCCTACAACGTAAAAAACTGACAACTTATAGGATTCTCCAAACATAGTCCAAACTTTAACCTTTTCTTCCATACTAATCGGAAGCATACTGATCGGAACACTCTCAAGCGGCATCCCAGCATTGTTGGGCATATACCTTGCAGGAATAGTAGCATTGTCTTTAAAAGTCTGTATTATTTTCCCTATTATTTTTGCTTCGTCCAGCGCTTTAACTTCAAGCTCTGCTTTACTGCTCACGGAAATTACATAATAAAGCTCTACCATAGCCGGAGGATCTTGAACACTACCATCAGGAAGCGGATTATTTTCAGCTCCTCTCCCACTTGTATCTTCTTTTATGTCGTAAGGATGAACACCTACTATATAACCTCCTCTTTCCTTTGGATCGCATATTCCAATACTTTCTGCTTTATCTACAGGATCCGGAACTAATTTATCTCTAAGGAGTTCAATCATTCCTTTTCCAATATCCGAGATTATAGTGTACTTTGCCATTTTGTTACATCCCCTCTTTAGAAGTGTAAGGTTAATTCAAAAGTATTTTATATCTTTTAATCGTTAAGATAATGGTTATCCTTTATTTAGTTGATTAGGTACTGAAGGATTTTTAAGCTGGTTTAGATTTTTATATAAAATTATAAAACCATGATCAGGAAGATAGCGGAATGAGATATCATAAGCCTGCGCAAAGAACTCAATTGACATGTAAATAGTATCCTTAAAAGATAATATAGGAACCGGCATATTATATGGTTTGTCATTTAAGTAAGCGATATTTTTTCCGCTTACTATTTCTAAAATCTTATCAGGAGAATTTATAACCATTGTTGCATTGTTATACATATATTCAACTGTTGCGTCAATGTACTGATACAAATCTTCTAATGCTACTAGAATATGTCCGTCATACATTATGGGGGAATGCTGCAAATTAAAATATCCTCCCAAAAAAATTATCTGTTCCGGTAAAACGCTAGAAGCTTTCTTACCCGCTTTCAGGAATTCTTCAGTTCCCTGAATAAGTTCGTTATATTCAGCTTGAGCATAATTTTGCTTTTGATATGACTCAAGAATGGTTACAGCTACTGAAAGAGTATTTTTTGCAAGCTCTAACCTTTCTCCTTCTACCATACTTTCTTCTATTACTTCTTTTAAAACTAAAATATCTAGCAAACTTCGTTCTTGGATAGTAAGTGAAGAAACATCATTCAGATCGAACAAACTTTCAATCTCTGCAAGTAATTCTTGAAGTGCTTTTAAATTTTCATCACTTAAAGATTCCAGTAATAAAAGTGCTTCATCTGAAACGGCACCCTTTAAATCCTGAACAATAGTGTCAACTGAAAGGATACGTTTTACTTGTTCATCTACAGCAGCTATCTCAGAATTTTTCTTTTTCATAGCTTCTATAAGACTATTTACACTGTCGAGTTGTTTTTGAAGTTCATAAGACGTCTTCATATTAGTTGCATATTCTTGTAATGCCGAATTTCCTGACAACTGAGCTCTCTGAATAATTTCATCCAATTTTTCTAATATGTTATCTATATCTCCCGACATTTTCAAGTCTTCTATTATTTTATCAATTTCTTCACTAGTAAGCTGCGTTTCCGTTTGAACGCTTTCACTCGTGTCGTCTACAATATTGCTTTCGACAGCTTTTACTGCTCCATAAATTGTTATAGCTGCTGAGGTAATTGTAACTACTGTTAAAGTAATTTCTCTGCTCATTTTTTTCAAAAATTTTTTCATCAATAACATACAATATTCATCCTCCTGCGCTGATAAAATATTAATCTATATTTTATCACATACTTCTCTGATTTTTGTATAAAATTTTATTTAAATCCAAAAATTTGAGTTTCTTTAACACAACCACAACAAATAATATAATTAATTTTTTTGTATTTTATAAAGTATAGTCTAAACAAACACGATTTTTTTAAATAAAAGCGTTTATTTAAAATTGTTTTTTGAATTTTTAAACACTTTCCGTTAGATTCTTAGGGCTTAAATAAACACCACTTTTCTAAAATTTGCCACTGTTACAAGTGGCTTTATTGCGTTAGCAACAAGGTTCCCGGGTACCCGTAGAAAATTTTTAATTTTCGTGACGGGTGAAGATTCTTATTTTTTGCCTTTTACTAACTTTGCAAATGCTAAAAAAGGAATTGCAATTACTGCAATTAAAAATCTCAAATACTTATCACCTCTTAAATTAATTATTTAGTTCAGATTCTATTCATTAATTAATAAACAAAAATCATTAACTACATTTATATAATATACTGGACTTTTATTTCTGTCAACACTTTTTTTAAAAAATATTTTGGCTTAAAATCAAGATATACCTCTATTTTTAAGATATAATAAGAACAAATAATACCCATCAACACCCTCAAAAATCAAACAGAATTTATAAACTAAATAATTAATAAACATAATATTGAATTAATTAAATAATTGACAAATCAAAGAATAATGATATAATAAAACGAAGAATAAAAACACATTGAGGTGAACACATGACAATCGGAGAAAAATTAAAAGAGCTTAGAAAGATTTCTGAAAAAACTGTTGCAAAGGTTGCTGATGACAGCGGAATATTACCGGCAAGAGTAAGTTTTTACGAAATGGACAAAGGCATCCCAACAATTCAAATCTTACAAAAGCTCGCAAAAGGTTTAGACTGTACCATTTTTGATATAATTGATGAACCTTTAGGGAGGAAAAAAGATAAGTGTATACATTCGAAGATTTGCCCGTTTTATCAGAGAGAATTAAAAGAAATGGAGAAATAGAATTATGTTATTATTTCATATTGCAAGAAAAGACACGTGGGAACAAAGCATAAAAAATAGGATTTATGGCGAATTTTCGATAGAAAAATATGGATTTATTCACTGTTCAGAGTTTAATCAGTTGTTACATGTAGCAAATAATAATTTAAAAAAGGTGAATACTGATTTAGTTGTATTATGTATAGATACCGACAACTTAAAGTCCGAAGTTAAATGGGAAACAAACAAAAATAACTGAATGACTTTTCCGCATATCTATGGTTTAATTAATACAGATAGCGTTATTGATGTAATAGATTTTAGGAAAAATCAATATGGAGATTTTTTCATATCAGATGAACTATTAAATTTTTCACATTATGAAAAATCATGTGGTGCAGTTATATTCCGTGAATTTATTAGCGAATATAAAGTTTTATTAACCAATTTTATTTATAACAACGAATCGAGATGGGGATTTCCAAAAGGGCACGTTGAAAATAACGAAACAGAAATACAAACGACACTTCGTGAAGTTAAGGAAGAAGTTGGAATTGATATAGATATAATTTCTAAGTTAAGAGTTTCAACACTATTTTCTATGAAAAAAGGCACGATAAACGAGGCAGTGTACTATTGTGCAGAGGCTAAATCTTTAGAAATCACTTGTCAAAAAGGAGAAGTAGAAAGAACAGACTGGTTTAATTTTGAGGAAGCGTATAGTCATTTAACTTATGACTGCGATAAAAAAATATTAATGAAATTTATTGAATTTTTTAGAGAGTTCCACGAGAATCACTAACACAAGACGTTAGTGATTTTTATATTTAAAAAATTGAGGTGATGTTATGAATAACAGAGAATTAATCAGCAAATTATTGAAAGATTTAAAAAAGCACACAAATATGCAAGATAATTTGTACTTACAAAAATGCGAAGCCTTGTGGACTTTGTATATTCGTGAAAGTGATATTTCTTATGCTTTGGGAATTAATTTAGAATTTAGAAAAAGAATTGACAAAATTTTATCCAGTGCCAACTTAGGAATAAATCAGCGAAAAAGACTACTTAAAAAATACTGGCAGACGTTTTCATCTGCTGCACCATACGATTTTCATTCATATTTGCTTTATATCGAGAAAGACCGAGATGCTGAAAAACGCTTTTATCAGCCGATAATCAAGGTTTTATGTTCAGTTATCAAAGATTTACAAGACTTAGCAGACGGAAAATTAGTAAGATTAGGAATATCTATGCCACCCGGAACAGGTAAATCAACGCTCGGAATATTTTATATCACATGGCTTATGGGAAAAGAAGCATTAAAGCCAAGTCTAGCAACAGCTTGTGCCGATAAATTGACACGTTCATTTTTTGACGGAGCTTTACAGATAATCAAAGACCCAAAATATAAATTTTCCGAAGTGTTTCCCGATTCCCCACTTGCCAGCACAAATTCAAAAGATGAAACAATCGACTTAAAGCAAGTCAAACGCTTTAAAACCTTGACTTGTCGCTCAATTGACAGCGGATTAACCGGAGCAACGAGGTGCGAGGTTTTGGCGTATGCCGATGACATGGTATCCGGCAGCGAAGAAGCGTTAAATCACGAAAGAATGGATATTTTATGGACGAAATTTTCAAATGATTTTATGTCACGAATGAAACAAGATTGCAAAATGCTAATAATTGGCACTAGATGGAGCATACATGACCCAATCGGCAGACTGGAACAAAGATATTTAGATGATGAAAAGTCAAAATTTGTAAAACTTCCGGCACTTGATATAAACGGAAAATCTAATTTTGACTACGATTACGGCGTAGGATTTTCTACTGAATATTTTTTGGATTTGAAAGAAAATATGGATGATATTTCATGGCGAACAATTTATATGCAAGAACCGATTGAACGTTAGGGATTGTTATATTCAGAAGATGATTTTCAGTATTTTTTTGAGCTACCAAAAGAAAAGCAAAACACAATTATTGCAGTGTGCGACAGTAAAGGGCAAGGCGAAGACTATGTTTGCTGCCCTTGTAGATACGTTTATGGAGATAAAATTTATATAAATGAAGTTGTATTTAATAACGGACTACACGAAATCACAAAACCAATGGTAGCTAATTTATGCGTAAAAAATAAAGTTTCAAGAATGGATATAGAATCCAATAACGGCGGTGATTACTATGCTAAAAAGGTCGACGAGCAAATAAAAAAATCAAGGCGGAAATACTGGGGTTCGTACATTTTTTACATCAAGTAATAAGATCACAAAAATTATCACAGAGAGCGATTTTGTAAAGAAAAATTTTATATTTCTTCATAAGTCTAAACAAGATACACAGTACAAAAGGTTCATGCAAAATCTTTTTAGTTTTACAGTAACCGGAAAAGCAAAACATGACGACGCTCCCGACGCTATCGCCATGCTTTCACAACTTTTTAAAGAACTGTCTACACTTTCGGTTAAGTTTATTGATAGAAAATCTTTGCCTTTTTAAAATAAATTGCTTGACAAAATCGTTTTATATGTTACTATTATCATGTAAATAAATTTTGATTTAATGATGCAAGTAACAAAACGAGGTGAAAAGTACGAAATATAAAAAATTAATAGAAGAAATTTTAAATAAACAAAATGGAATGATTTTATCTAATAATTTAACCGAAAAAAAAATACCACGAATTTATTTGTCAAGAATGGTAAAAAATGGAGAATTAGAAAAGATAGGCAGAGGAATTTATATTACTCCAGATACATGGGAAGATGATATGTTTATTCTTCAAACAATGTTCTCAAAAGCAATTTTCTCGCATGAAACAGCCCTTTTTTTGCATGGCATGACAGATGTAACTCCCAGCAGACTTTCTGTTACTGTTCCCAATAATTATGGACTGGGAAAGTTGTCAGAACAAAATGTCAGAATCAGAACATCAATAAAAAGTCAGTACAGAGTTGGAATTACTGAAAAAGAAACATCATTTGGGAGAAAAGTTAAGGTTTATGATGTAGAAAAAACACTTTGCGATATTGTGAAAAAATCTGCTAATTGTGATATTAGATTTATAAATAATGCTTTTAGAGAGTACATTAATAGCGGAAATTATAATTTACATAAATTGAATGATTATGCCGGGGTTTTAAAAGTAAAACAAGCTATAAAAAAATATTTATCTGTTTTATTATAGGAGATTGATTAAAAATATGGGAAAAAACATAAAAAATGCACAAAGTTTACGTCAGCACATAAAAAATAAGTCAATAGAAACAAAACTTAGTCCTCAAATTATAATGCAAAATTACATGATAGAGCGTTTGCTGGAAAGAATTTCAGTTTCAAAATATAAATGCAATTTTATAATCAAAGGTGGAGTATTGCTTTCTTCGATTATGGGGATAGAAAACAGAGCAACAATGGATTTAGACACAACTTTAAAGGGTTTAAAACTGTCAAAAGAATCAACTCAAAATATTTTAAGTGAGATATTAGAAATAAAAATTGATGATGATGTAACTTTTAAATTAAATGGATTTGTGGATATACGAGTTCAAGATTTATATCCTGGACTTCGTGTATCGCTTACCGCATTTATGGAGCAAATGAAAATTCCACTAGTCATAGATATAACAACCGGAGATAAAATTACTCCGAAAGAGATAGAGTATGATTATAAATTATTATTTGAAGATAGAAAAATAAAAATTATGTCTTATAATATTGAAACTGTTTTGTCCGAGAAGCTCCATGCTATTTTAAGTTTAGGAGAAGATAGTACAAGAATGCGTGATTACTATGATGTTTATACCCTCTATAATCTCTATAAAAATAAATTTGATACTAATATTCTTTCTGTGGCTTTATATGAAACTTGTAAAAGAAAGAATACTTTAGGACTTTTTGAAGACTATAAAGTGATTATTGAAAGAATAAAACAATATGCACCTATTAAAAATCTATGGATAAAATATCAACAAGAGTTTGTTTATACACAAGGAATTGATTTTATGGATATTTGTAATTTAATTATGAAAATCATGGAGGAATTAACTAGAAATAATTAAATTACTCAAAATATATATTTGCAAAAAAATTCCAAATATAGTATAATAAAATAAAAGTAAATAAGAGCTTCAAGAGAGCCAGAAATCTAAAATTAGGTTTTTGGTTCTTTTTTTGTTTTATAAAAATTGATTTTGAAAGGAGGAATATTCAAAAGTGCAAAATCTTTTTGGAAGAAAAGTAATATATACATCATGCAAAAATTTAAACGTAAATTCCATTGTAAAAATCATAAACGGAGCGATGACAAGGCATGAAGAAAACAGCCGACAAATTGCATACTTAGAAAGATATTTTACAGGAAATCAGCCGATTTTGAAAAGAAACAAAGTAATAAGACCTGATGTAAACAATAAAATTGTGGTAAATAATGCGTATTCAATTGTACGAAATGCTAACGGATATTTCTTGGGTGAACCAATAAAATACGCTTCAAAAGATACAGATTGCAGAGAAAATGTCGAGATTTTAAATAACATGATGGACAGCGTTGACAAGGCTTGTGGAGATACGCAGCTCGGAGAGTGGCAGTCAATATGCGGTACGGCTTATCGTTTAATTTGCGTCGATGAAGATATTGAAAACGTAGATAAAGAATCTGCACCATTTTTAATACCAATTTTAGACCCAAAATTTACCTCTGTAATTTATTTATCAGAAGCACAGCACAAGCCAATTTTAGCGTTTACGTATTGCGATATTCTTGACGATAATTGCAATCCAGTCGGAAAATAAATCATCAATAAATCTATCAAAATTATCCTCAGCTTTTGCCATTAAAACCCCCTCCAACTCATCTAGTATTTTACATAAATTTACATCTAGTTATAAATTATAGACTATAATTTTACAAACTTCAAGTGTATTTTATGAAACGCGTGATTTTCTACATCCCTCTCATTTTTTATATGTTTACTGAATTTAAAACAGTTATTTTGTTGTATGTATATATGCGATTGAAAAAAATAATTTATTGTGATACAATAAGAGCAGAGCTTAAAAGAGCCGGATCAATTGATTTTGGTTTGGCTTTTTTGTTTTGTACTTAGGAGGTATGAAAATGTCATTTTTCAAAATAAACGATACAGAAATAAAAACACCGCAAGGCTGTACGTGGAATTTGCAAGACCTATCAAGTGAAGATTTTGGGAGAACGCTTGATGGAATTATGCACAAAGATATAGTTGCTCAAAAAAGAATTGTTTTAGAAGATAAGAAGCATGAGCTTAACGTTGATAGCTTTTTGGATATTGTAAAAAATTATTCTGAAATTCCCAATTTAACGATTGATATTCTGAATGAGTTTATAGATAAGATTGTAGTTTATCATAGTGAAACTATTAACGGAATGACATCTCAAAGAGTTGAGATTTTTTACAAACTGATTGGAAATATTCAAATTCCTAAACTTTCTCGAAAAGAAGAAATCGGGCTTATTAAATATTTTGGCAGAGCAAAAAAGGAAAAAGTTGCTTGCTAACATTAAATATGTTTACAAACAACTTAAAACACTTTATTCACTTAAAGAAGTTGCTATAAGAAATTTCATGCCCCTTATAGCACCCTAGACTGGTCGAGGTGACAGGACTCGAACCTGCGGCATCCACGTCCCGAACGTGGCACTCTACCAAACTGAGCTACACCTCGAAATTAAACAATTATTCGAACTTAGCTTTTAAATAATATCTATTTGAATATTACCACAATTAAAACAAATTGCTGCAACTAAAGTACAGATTGTTATTGAATTCAGTAATCCTAGATTATCTGCTGTATACCATAAATTTATGACAAGTAAATTCTAAGTAACAACATTAATTAAGGTTCTGAATAATTTTTTATTTAAAATTTCTTCCACAACTCATAGCTTTCATAATATAACTTAAATAAATGGCTGCGGAAGAAGGATTCGAACCCTCACAAACAGAGTCAGAGTCTGCTGTGCTACCGTTACACCATTCCGCAACATTTACTTTTTAATTTTATCAATTACAAATTAATATGTCAATAGTAAATGGAAAAATATCTTTAGTTATATAAAAAATTCTCTTTTTATATTTAAGACATTTTTATTCTATTTATCTCTAAAGTTATATTAACTTCCAAAAATCAATATATGATCTTCTAAAGCAAGTATCTAATAATTTATAAATCATTTAGGTATAAAAA
This sequence comes from uncultured Clostridia bacterium, assembly GCA_944384825.1. GTDB lineage: Bacteria > Bacillota > Clostridia > Oscillospirales > Acutalibacteraceae > UMGS1491. The sequence goes on along the minus strand of CALWUT010000003.1, from coordinate 49,676 downwards.
TAAAATATTAAAGTTTAAATAAATGATTTTATTCGTTTATATAGTTAGGTTGTTTACTAACAACCTATATTTTAATTACTTATTATGTATTTCAAAATTTATATTAAAAACTTTCTGATCTATAAGAAATATATTTATTCTAAAATCATAACCATGTCTTTCAGGCATGGCTATGATTTTATCAGTTTTATTTAATTATTGAAACTTTGACTTGTTTTCTTCCAAATGTTTTACATGATTTTAAAGAACTCATATAAATATCTACTACAGCTGATCCGGATTTTAAAGCTCCACCGGTATCTTGAGCAATGAATGTTTTTTTAAAAGAACCATCTACAGCTTCTACTAAAACTTTAGACCCATAAGGAATTATCTTAGGGTTTACAGCTACTGTTTCTCCATCTTTCGGAACTTTTCCAGTGGAAGTACGTGCTCCTGGAGATGCCGTATAAGCTGTTGCTGAACCAAAGATTTGGCTAGTTGTTTTATAGTTATGAGTGTCGGATTTTTCTTTATCGGTTACATTTACTTTTTCCTTAGTCCCTTTAAGTACTATTTCATTTGTTGCTTCCCTTATAACAGTGTTTTCAATTTCCTCAGAACTTAAAAGCTCTCCATCTTTGAATTTTTTTCTTATTTTTATCTTTCTTTCGCCTTCTCTTCCCTGTGTTTTTATTTTTTCTATTCCTTTATTCAAATAATCAGCTGATTCCGTAATTCTAGTATAGGGAATTGTTTCATTATGTGTAGTTTCATCAAAAGTAATTCTATTAATAACTACTTCCATGTTTTCATAAACGTTACTGGACAAATCTAAATTTATAATGTCATCTGGGGAAAGCTTTATTTTTATATAATTTAAAGCATTTTTTACTGAACCCTTAGGTACAATATATTCTTTACTTTCTCCATCAGCTGAAACTATTATCCTAAATCTTCTTGTAATAACAATTTTCATATTTTTTTCCAAAGGTTTGTGTAAATCGAAATTTGTTATATCGTACTTAGATAGTTTTAAGTCCGAAGCTTCTATTGCGCCTTTTACATTACCCTGAGTCATTTTTAAATATACTTCTTTGCTTCCATCGCTTATTTTTACGTCAAATGCTCTTTTTACATTTAATTTTATTGATCCGTCAGAGTCATCTATTTTCTCTACGATATCTTTATCGTATACTTTTACTCCGAATTTATCAAGGATTTTATTAGTGTCAGTTTCCAAAGTAAAAGCATGCACTATACTGTCATCAACGTTTACATAAACTTCTTTTGCAAAAGATTTAACTGAAAAAATTGAAGTTGCACATATTCCTGCCATTAAAGTTAGTGATGCTAATCGTACCAGCCTTTTATTTACACTACTTTTAGAATTCTTATTCACTATATTCCTCCTGTTCTGATCTTTCAAAAACGTTTTAAAATTGTTTTTTTATGTATAAATTTTGTAATAATTTCTAACTTTTAAATTCTTTAATTTATCAAACTTAACCACTACACTTTGATATATTATTAGATGTTTTGCTAATTGTCAATAGTACATAATTATAGTTTTTTGTACATTTACACAAACAGTTAAATTTTTATATATACAAATAGTATAAAAATATATTTTTTTATATCTTAAAAACTATAAATTAAATTACATAAGCTCTATTTTATTCTTTAAAAATTTGTATAAACTTACAAAATTAATAGTTACACATTGGTAACAAAAAATTACATCAATAATTGTATTTTTATCTTTACTATTCCCATATAAAAATTTATCAAAACTAAACCAATACGAATATACTAGAAATGAGATATTCATTTTTATTGATTTTAAAAAGGAGGTAAATTTAAATGCCTGTTCCCATTTATAATACCGCTTCCCTTACATTTGAATTCGGTTCTCAAAAAAAGTCCGCTTCGTCTAATATCGCAATGACTACTTTACAAGAAGCACTCAGTATCACCAAATCATCTCTCGGTGAATCTTACAATGAAAACGGCGAAATAACCTTTATGATAAGTGTAACTAATAATTACACCGAATCAGTAAAAAACATAAAAATTACTGATGACTTAGGTTCGTACTCCCTAAACTCCAATTTATGCAATAAATCATTCACTCCCCTTAGCTACGTAGAGCCTTCTTTTTTATATCTAGGTGGAACTTTCTTTTCTAATATTGAACCAAAAGTTTTACAAGAAAAAATAGTTTTTACAGTACCGACTATACCCGCTAAATCAAATGCACTGATTATTTACAGGACTTCCGTAAATGAATTTGCTCCCCTTGGAAGAGGATCCAGAATAACCAGTAATGCTACTCTTTCTTCTAAAATTTTAACTCATTCTTTAAATGCTTCAGTAAGTGTAACAGTTAAAGATCAAGCAGATGTAAGAATAATAAAAAATATGAGCCCCAATCCAGTACTTCCAGGGGAAAAAATAACTTACAGCTTTTCCCTATATAATTATGGTAATACGGAAGCTAAAAACGTTGTACTGAACGATACGTTTATTCCTTCTCCTGAAGTTATAAATGTATACTTAAACTCAACAGAACTACTCGTAGAAGATTTTTCATATATAAATGGAACTCTTACAGTTCCCAGTTATGATTCAAAACTAGATATTTCAGTACCGCCTGCAACATTTGAACAGGATAATGTTACAGGAAATATATCAACTACACCTGGAATTGTTTCAATAACGGTTAAAGGACAAATATAATCTTTTAAATGCCATAATTCTTAAATGAATTTTAGTACATAATTTATTACAAAAAAATCCAGTATATACCATATATATAGTAAAATTGTACAAGCTACCCACACCTAATTACAGAGATCAATTATTAATATTTAACAATTTAAAAGAAAAAACAAGAAAAATCATTGACTTAATTTTTATACTAATGTATAATTCAGTTACTAAATTTAAAACATATAATGTATGCCCAAGTAGCTTAGTGTAGCAGAGCGTTGTTTTTATTCAGAGGTGTCGGTGCGAACCCGTCCTAGGGCAAATTTTATTTTAATAAAGCGAGGTATGTCTCATGTACGAAGACAAAACTTTAGTCTGCAAGGATTGCGGAAACGAATTCATTTTTACAGAAGGAGAACAAGAATTTTACGCTGAAAAAGGTTTTACAAATGAACCTCAAAGATGTAAAGCTTGTCGCGATGCTCGTAAAATGGCAAACAGACAAGGTCAAGAACGTGAAATTTTCATAGCTGAATGTGCTTCTTGCGGTGGGGAAGCAAAAGTTCCATTTAAACCACGTGAAGATCGTCCGGTTTACTGCAGTGAATGCTTTGCAAAAATGAAAGAAGAATCAAGATAATCAAATCTATTTTTCCCTCCCTATTAACTAAGTTAATGAGGCTACGTTTTAAAATCGTAGCTTCTTTGTTTTGTAAATAAAATTTTGTCCGGAAAACATATTATGGTCGATAATTAAATTATAAAATAAATAGGAATTTGAAAATGCGTAATTATGATAAATTTAAACTCAGCACAAGACTTTTAAAGTGTGCTGATATGATTACTCCCGGATCAAGTATAGCAGATATTGGAACTGATCATGCGTACTTACCCATATATTTAGCACTTGAAAGTAAAATAGCTTTCGCAGTAGCTTCAGATTTGCGTGAAGGCCCTTTAAAAAATGCCAAGCGTAATGTAGAAAAATATAATCTTGAAAAGATAATAAAAATTCGTACCTCAGACGGACTTAAAAATATATCAGAAAAAGAAGCAGACGAAATAGTTATAGCAGGAATGGGTGGAAATCTTATATCTAAAATATTAAAAGAATGTACTTGGCAAAATAAAAAAAGTAAAAAATTCATCCTTCAGCCAATGAAGTACGAAAAAAATTTAAGAACCTACTTAGCGGCAGACGGATACAAAATAGAAGAAGAATATGCAGTAGAATGCGAAAAAAAAATCTATGTAGTTATGAAAGCGTCTTATACCGGTATGCCTTATACCCTCAGCGCTGCAGAGTTATATATAGGTCTCTTAGAAAATTCTTTAGATTTAGCTGCTAAGCTATACATTAATAAGCAAATTAACAGTCTTATCAATCAAAAAAAAGGTGCAGAAGCTAAAAATTTAAAATCGGAAGAAATATATTACAGTAAAATAATAAAAAATCTGAGAGATATTTTAAACAGTAAACCCTAAAGGAGAATTAAAAGTGAAAACAGTAAAACAAATTTATGATTTTTTAGACCTTATCGCTCCTTTCGCTTCAGCTATGGAATTTGATAACTGTGGGATTTTGGTGGGTGATCCAAACTGTAGAGTTGATAAAGTACTTCTTTCTTTAGATATAACACCGGAAGTATGTGAAGAAGCGAAAAAACTGGATGTAAATTTAATAATAAGTCATCATCCTGTTATTTTTAAGCCTTTAAAAAGTATAGAATTTAATAAAGCAGTTCATAAATTAATTAAATATAACTTAAGTGCAATATGTGCACATACTAACCTGGATGTAGCTAAAAATGGTGTAAATTTTTATTTAGCCGAAACTTTAGAGCTTACTTCATTAACCCCTCTTTCTTACTTTGAAACTTATCCGCTTGGATTTATTGGAAATTTAAAGTCAGAAATGACTTCTGAAGAATTTGCCCTTTTTGTAAAAAATAAACTTTACTGCGAAGGAGTTAGATATACTCAAAATTCGCGCAAAATAAATAAAGTAGCGGTCTGTTCAGGTTCAGGAGGAAATCTCATTAATAAAGTCGTGGAAAATCACGCGGACGCATTTGTAACAGGAGAAATAAAACACAGTCAGCTCTTAGAAGCTAACCAATTTGATATTACTGTTGTGGACGCCGGACACTTTAAAACGGAAAATTTAATACTCTCTCCCCTTTCAAAAACTTTAAAAGAAAAATTTTTTGATGTAAAATTTTATATTTCCAATGTATTTACAGATAAAGTAAAATACCTATAGCTTTTAAGCATATTATTGTTTTAAATAACATATAAATTGAAATCTAAAGTGCGAATTAGTATAATAACAATTACATATTTTAATATGTATATAATACAAATTTTCAAGGAGAGAATATTTTATGTGTGGAATAGTAGGATGTATAGGAAAAGGAAACGCCGTTCCTTTTTTAATTCAAGGCTTAGAAAAACTTGAGTATAGAGGTTATGATTCTTCCGGAATAGCAATTTATTCAAATGGTAAAATAAGAGTCGTAAAAAAACAAGGTCATTTAAAAGTAATAAAGGAAATATTAAAGGATAACAACGACTTTTGTGCGGGTCTAGGCATTGGTCACACACGTTGGGCAACACACGGAAATCCAACAGACATAAATGCTCATCCTCATGTATCTGCGTGCGGAAAAATTGCATTAGTACATAATGGAATAATAGAAAACTATATAGAGTTAAAAGAAGAACTAATGAAAAAAGGATTTTTATTTAAATCAGATACAGATACAGAAGTAATTGTGCAGCTTATGAGCAGTCTTTATGAAGGAGACATATTTCAAACAGTAAAAAATTCAATTAAAAAACTGCAAGGATCTTTTGCTCTTGGAATAATATGCGCGGATAATCCCGATACATTAATAGCTGTAAAAAAAGACAGCCCGCTTATTATAGGAACATCAGAAAATGAAAATTATATAGCTTCTGATATTCCGGCTCTTTTGTCAAAAACAGACACTATCTGCAGACTCCAAGAAAAACAAATTGCTTTAATTAATTCTGAAGGGTTTAAGCTTTATGATTTCGAGGGAAATTTATCTGAAAAAAAATTAACAGTAATAAATTGGTCAATAGACGCAGCAGAAAAAAATCAATATGAACATTTTATGTTAAAAGAAATAATGGAGCAGCCTCGTGCAATTAAAGATACAGTTTACCCACGAATTGAGGGTAAAAGCTTGAAACTGGATAATTTAAATCTTTCTAAAGAGTATTTAGAGAATTTAAATAAAATTTGTATTGTAGCTTGCGGATCGGCATATCACGTGGGATGCATTGCAAAATACTTCATGGAACTTCTAATTAGAAAACCTGTGGAAATAGACTTAGCTTCTGAATTTAGATATAGATCTCCAATTGTAGATGAAAATACCCTTGTGATAATAATAAGTCAGTCCGGTGAAACAGCAGATAGCTTGGCAGCTCTTAGAGAATCTAAAAGATTAGGAGCAAGAGTTATTTCGATTGTTAACGTAGTGGGAAGTTCAATAGCTAGTGAATCAGATTATGTACTATATACACATGCAGGTCCGGAAATAGCAGTTGCCACCACTAAAGCTTACAGTACTCAACTTGCACTAATGTATATTTTAGCTCTTCATATTGGCAAAGCTTTAAATAAAATTTCTGATGAAAAATATGAATCAATTATCGAAGCTTTAAAAAATTTACCTGAAAATATAGAAAAAATTCTTGAAGGTAAAGAAGAAATAATGAGTATAGCAAAAAATTATTATTATTACGAAAAAGTGTTTTTCATAGGTAGAAACGTAGACTATGCGGTATGTATGGAGGGGTCTTTAAAGCTTAAAGAAATTTCTTATATTCATTCTGAAGCTTACGCTGCAGGAGAACTTAAACATGGTACGATTTCCTTGATTGACAAAAATACCTTAGTAATTGCAATTGCAACTCAAGAAAAATTAATGGATAAAATGATAAGCAATGTACGGGAAGTTAAAGCGCGTGGAGCTAAGATTTTGTTTTTAACTACTGAAAAATATTATGAAAAGCTAAAACCTATTTCCGATCATATAGTTTCTATTCCTCAAACTTATGAAACTGTTTTACCTTCTCTTAGCGTGATACCTATGCAATTAATGTCTTATTATACTGCTAAATTCAGAGGATGCGATATAGATAAACCTAGAAATCTAGCTAAGTCAGTTACGGTTGAGTAAAAATATTAAATCTTTAATTAATCTAGTTTCACTAAATTAAAGATTGATAAAAAATTATTTATATTATATAATAAAATTATAAATAATTTGATAAGGGGAAAATAAAAATGGAACTAATTGAACAAAGTTTTGATACTGAGTTAAGGAATAAAACAGAATTCAAAAAATCAAGGATTTTATTGCAAGAATGTTCGGAAGAAGAGTTACAAGAAATCTCAGGCGGAGGTGGAAGTATTAAAATTAAACCGGATTACAATTGCCCAGCGGTAACTATACTTTCCGGAGGATTTCTTACAATATTCGGTTTAATTATGATGGCTGTAGGAATTTTAAGAGGAAATAAGGATGGATATTTTACTTCTACATCCAAATGTAGAAGACCGGATGTTACAGTAGAGCATGTTCATTATTATCGTTAAAAAAAATAGTTAAAATTTATCTAGACATTAATTGAATGTCTAGATTTTATATCTAAATATTTAAAATAGATTAGCATATAACTATACTATCACAATATGATTTAAAATTTTTCAAAAGTTCATTTTTACAAAAATCTATTTCATACTCTAAATTTCTTCCGCAAGTTAGCTTAATAGAATTAATAACTAGATCTACGCTTACGCATATACAACAACGTTTAACGTTCTTAATAAGTTCAGATAATATATGAACACTCTTAGATAATCGTAAATTGTTTATTTTATAATTAGGAGAATATATAAAGTTCTTTTTACCCTCATTATCAAAAAAGCATAAACGTGCACTACTATATTCAAATATTAAATCTAATATTGTATTCTGTGCACAGATATTATTGCATACTTTACGTGAAAAACTATATTTCTCTAAAAACTGATTAATCTCTGAACATGCAGCTTCTATACTCGTCACTCTATCGCCCTTAGAATTGAAAGTTTTTTTAATTTCCTCTAAAGCTTGACGTAAATCTTGTAATTCATCTCCTGTGTATTCAAAAATCGCACCTGATGCTAGCTCACAAGCTCTAATTTGCGCATTTACTTGATAATGAGAAAATAGACTCAAAGTAATAATTAAACCGAAAAGAGCTTTTAAAATTTTAAAGTTTTTTTCATAATTTACTTTTCTCCTTATTTGAAAATTCGACATTTTAATTCTATCATATTTTTTTTGAAATCACAATTATTTTTTAATATTTACTTTAATATAATCGTATAATTAATTCTTTATGAAAATTAATCTGATACTTTAAAAAATTCCAGACATTATATTAATGTCTGGATATAATTTATTTTCTCTCATCTAAAAAATTTTTAAGTTCATCCATAAAAGCTTTCACATCTTTGAACTGCCGGTAAACAGATGCAAATCTAATGTAAGCTACCTCATCTTTACGTCTGAGAGCTTCCATAGAGAGATCACCAATAAATGAAGATTTTACTTCGCGATCCAAAGAATTTTGCAGTATAGATTCTACACTTTGAACCATAGCTTCGATCTCTGCCATTGATACCGCTCTTTTTTCACAAGCCCTCATAAGCCCAAAAAGAATTTTTTTTCTATCAAATCTTTCACGTGAATTGTCACGCTTAACCACTATTATAGGAAGCTGTTCAACTGCCTCATAAGTCGTAAATCTTTTCAAGCAATTTTCACATTCTCGTCTTCGTCTAACTTTTAAACCATCTTCTGCACAACGCGATTCAACTACTTTAGTATCTTCGAAATTACAATACGGACACTTCATTTTTATCACTTCACTAACTAGTTTGGAGTTAGTTATCTTTCATAACTTTAAGTTTATTATCTCCATCTATAGTTAAAAATACTTTTCCCATATTGGTGCCATTATTTTCAATAATAGATAAAGAAATTTTGTCTTCTACTTCTTTCCTTATTAAATTACGTAAATCTCTTGCTCCACTCTTTCCTCCAAAAGACTTTTCCGCCAGCAGCCCTAAGGATTTATCATCATACCGGAACCTTATTCCATGCTCTGACATTGAATCTACGTATTCATCTAACATAAGTTTTGCTATTTTAGTAAAATCATTTTTAGTGAGGTTATTAAATACTATAATTTCATCGATCCGACTGATAAATTCCGGTTTTAAAAACTCCCTGAGTGCTTTTATAGTTTTTTCTTTTGTAAACTCATTTTCGTTCTTTCCAAAACCTAAAGTTCCAATTTTTTTGTCACTTCCGGCATTAGAAGTCATAACGATTACTGTATTTTCAAAATTAACAGCTCTTCCGTGAGAATCAGTAATTTTTCCTTCGTCAAGGATCTGAAGGAGTATATTCATGACGTCAGGATGAGCTTTTTCAATTTCATCAAGTAAAACAACTGAATACGGACGTTGACGTACTTTTTCGGTAAGCTGTCCTGCTTCATCATATCCCACATATCCCGGAGGTGATCCTACTATCTTTGCAGCAGAATGCTTCTCCATGTATTCTGACATATCTAGTCTTATTAACGAATCGGGAGTATCAAAAAGTTCGTTAGCAAGTACTTTCACGAGCTCAGTTTTACCAACACCCGTAGGTCCGGCAAAAATAAATGATGCCGGTCTGCGTCTGGGACTTATTTGTACTCTGTTTCTTCTTATTGCTGCAGTAACTTCTTCTACTGCTTTATCTTGGCCAATAATCTTACTTTTTAGTTTACTTTCCAAAGATCTGAGTTTACTAAACTCTCTCTCTTCGACTTTAGAAGAAGGTATACCAGTCCAAAGCTCTATAACGTGCGCAACATCTGATGAATTTACTGATTTGCCTAAAGCTTGCAATCTTATTTCTTCAAGTTCTTTTTCGTTTTTCGCCAGCTCGCACCTTATTTTAGCTAGTGCCTCATAGTCCGAATTTTCCCCTGTGGCAAGTGCCTCTTCTTCTTTTTTTAACTTCTCAATTTCATAAATTATTTTATCGTAAGCAACTAGATACTTATTATGTAATGATGCATAAGTACATGCTTCATCCATCAAGTCAATAGCTTTATCCGGTAAAAATCGGTCTGTAATATATCTTTCAGATAATATCGTTAAACTTCTTATGAGTTCGTCAGATATCTTTACTCTGTGATGAGATTCATAATAATCTTTTACACCTTTTAAAATTTCTATAGTTTGGTTTATAGACGGCTCTGCAATCTTTACAGATTGAAAGCGTCTTTCCAAAGCAGCATCTTTTTCTATGTGTTTTCTATACTCCGCAAATGTAGTTGCACCAATTACTTGTATTTCTCCTCTTGAAAGTGCCGGTTTTAAAATATTTGCCGCACTCATTGATCCTTCTGAGTCCCCTGCTCCCACCAAATTATGAACTTCATCAATAAATAATATAACATTACCATCTTTTTTAACTTCTTCAACAAGACCTTTTATTCTACCTTCAAATTGACCTCTAAACTGAGTTCCGGCAACCAAGGCAGTTAAATCAAGAAGATGAATTTCTTTGCTTTTTAATCTGTAAGGAACGTTTCCTTCTTGAATTTTTATTGCAAGTCCTTCTGCAATGGCAGTTTTACCTACTCCCGGTTCGCCAATTAAACATGGATTATTTTTAGTTCTTCTGCAAAGAATTTGAATAGTGCGATTTATTTCTTGTTCTCGCCCGATGATTCGGTCAAGTTCACCATTTTTTGCCTTTGCAGTAAGATTATTGCAATATAAGTCTAAGTTTTTACGTTTAGATTTTTTTCTTGTTTTATTTCCATCTGAATTTTCTTTATCTTGATTATTTGAAAATCCGTCTCTTTCTGGAAAAAGTATATTAGAAAAAAGATTTTTTATGATCGGAAGAGTAGTTGCTCCTCCGGGAGTAAAATCTTCTGTTTTTTCTTCAGAGTCTGAAACATCAAGTTCACTTTCTAATATTTGAGAAAATTGTTCTTGCATCTCTGAAACATCTTGTTCAGACATACCCATTTTGTTTATTATATTTTTAAGAGGATCTACGCCTATTTCTTTGGCACAGTTCGCACAAAGCCCTTCTGCTCCGGACTTTTCTTTACCCGAAGATACAAAAAGTATCGCTGATCTCTTTTTACACCTTGAACACAGCATAACACTACTCCTTAAATTACATTACTTATTAAATTTTAATTTATTTAATCTTCATATACTTCAATTTTATTTAAATATTTGTACTTTATACGAATTTATCTTACAGATTTACTTTTTCACTTTTAATTAATGTCTTGAAAATTTTAAAGTATCTCCATAAAGAGTAAAGCATACATACAGAAGTAAAAAACATAAGTAAGTTATTTAATATCTCAATATCTTTACCTATTAATGCTTTAATACTAATTATTATTATGGCAGAAACGTAAAAAACTACCGTCGAAACTTTACCATACCACTGAGAAGAAGGAGGTGTTTTTTTAAGTTTCAGCAAAATACCTCCTGCGGCCAACATCAAAACTTCTTTGATTATTAAAATGACCATAAAAGGAAACATTTGAGGAAATTTCAAACTTATACAAACCATAATCGTCATTAAGGTAAGCTTGTCAGCAGTAGGATCAAGCATTTTTCCAAGGACTGTTATTTGATTTAATTTTCTAGCAATATATCCATCCATTAAATCAGTAAGACCGGATAATATTAAAACGAATCCAACTTTACTATACTCATCTTTTGTGACAAAAATAACAAAAGGTACTAAAATTACTATTCTTAATAATGAAAGAAAATTAGGAATATTAAAATTAGTTTTCATATATTGAAAACTGTTCATCTTTACTCATCCTCCAATCCGGCCTTTTATACAAGGAAATTTTATGTATTATTCATTATTTCAAAAATTTCATAAATAGGATTGTTAATATACATATGTTTAAATATCTTTGTAGACGATATACTGTCATGGGTAAATAAATTATAAGTTTTATTTCCGCAATATGGTATTATAGCTTTAAGACAGCACATAAAAATTGAAATTATTATATATCCTTTCAAGATCCCGAATATACTTCCTATCACTTTACTGATATTTTTAATTGCACCTAATTTTAAAAATTTCAAAATTAGTCTTATAATTAAATGTCCCAGAGATATAAATAATATAAACAATATGCTACTTAACAAAGATCGAGTAAATTCCATAAATATCGGTTTAAAAATTTCTATAATTCTTTCATGTAAAAATTCTTTGTCTACCTTACCTATAATATGGGTAATATTTGAGAATGTTATTCCAGAGCTTAATAATATCTTTATGACTCGCTCCGGAACTTTTTCCAATAAATCTCTTGTGTTGAAGTTACATTCCGGTAAATTATTGATTAAGTAATTTGAAAGTAAAGGCTTAAAATAATAATTGTAAGTCAAATTTGAAAATACTTTAGAAAAATAAAGAGCAGCAAATGAAGAAAAAATTGAATTTATAAATGTCAAAAAAGATTTTATAATTCCACTTTTAAATCCAGTAAATGCAAATATCATGTAAATTAATATTAAGCTAACATCTAATAATAAAGCACTCAAGACTTACCTCCATTATTCCTTTAAAAAATTAATTGCATTCACTTTTATATTATATCATAGCTATTTTAATTAGACAACTCAATTTTTTTGTTTTTAAAGCTGTTTTTATTTTAATCTTTAAAATATGTTAATTTGTTTATAATAAATTATACTAAATGAAAAATCCGCTTAACCGTATCGTGTTCTTGATAACCTGCCACAATATGCAGGTTGGTGCTTTTGCCGTATCCTCACGCTCCCTTCGTTTAATGTAAATTACTATTTACATTAAGAGGTCTGCAATCTTATACAGTATCAAGCTCCTTATCAAATCTTGTAGGGTTATATGAACACAGTCCGCGAATTAAGCAGAATCAATTTATTCATCCTAATAACTTATATATTCCCTAATCTTTTTTCAAATTCCTCTGAAAGTTCATCAAGAAGCAAGTCGTCATCTACTTCTGTTAATTGTTCTTCCCCGTTTTCTTCAATCAATTCAAAAATAAAGTAAGTTTCTTCTTTTGTGAGTTCCTTGCCTTCTAAGTCAAAGTTAGGCATTAGTGCATAAAATTTCCCTTTTGAATTTTCAATAAAATCTAAGATCTCAAATTCTCTCTCCACGCCTTCATCGTCTACTAAAGTAATAATATCATCTGCAGAAAAATTTTCTTCCATTGATATCCTCCTACTCAGATTGTTTACAATGATAATTGTAACCAAATTATATTGAATAGTCAATTAAATTATTTATATTTTTTCAATTTTAAAATAAAAATTATTTTTTCGTCGTTTTCAACAAATTACTTTAAAACTGTTGACATAACTATACAAATATAATATTATATCTACAAATTAATCATGAAAGGAGAAAAATATTATGAATAATGAAAAAATTTTAGAGTTACTTCAGGATACAAACTTTATGGAAAAAGTTTTAGAAGCTGCCACAGAGAAGAAGAAGTTAAAGAAATATTTGCTGAAAAAGGAGTAAAACTGCAAGAAGGTGATATTAATCTCCTGGCTCAAGAAATAGGCAGAAATGCATCTAAATCAGGAATTATACCTGATCAAGAGCTTAAAAATATTTCCGGCGGTGTTTCTACTGGCGTAGCTATAGGTATAGGCGTAGGAGGAGTAGCGATTGGAGCCGCAGCCATGACTCCAGTATGCGTTTAGGCATTCAAAAAAGGAACTGACTATGCTAACAGTTGGTGGAATTATTGTATTCATGGTGAAAAAAATTCTCAGCCAAATTATAAAATAAATCCTAATGTGAACAAGCGTTAAATTTCAATTTTCAAATAAATTTCTTAATCTATCAAAAAAGGATCTTCTTTTTTGATAGTTTTTTTCTGTAAGTGCATTTTCAAATTCTGCAAGTGCTTTTCTCTGAGAAGAATTTAAATTTTTAGGTACTTCAATGTGAACCTTTACAAACTGATCTCCACATCCTCGTCCGTGAAGTTTTGGAATTCCTTTTCCTTTAAGCCTAAATACATCTCCATTTTGCGTTCCTTCATGAACGTGGTATTCAACTTTACCATCAATCGTAGGAACCACTATATCAGCTCCTAAAGCCGCTTGAGAAAAAGTAATAGGGACGTCACACCATACGTCATAATCCTTTCTTTCAAATACCGGATGAGCTGCTACATTTATGTAAATATGCAAATCTCCGGATTCAGCACCATTTTTTCCTGCATTACCTTGACCGCTTACGTTTAATATTTGTTTGCTGTCTATTCCAGCAGGAATATTTATTTCTATTTCTTTGTTTTTTCTTACCCTTCCATTGCCACCACAAGAATTACAAGGACTTTCTATGATTTTTCCGCTGCCGCCACAGTTAGTACACGTACGAGAAGTCTGCATAACGCCAAACGGAGTCCTCTGATTTATTACTATCTGACCGGAACCATTACAATTATTGCATTTTTTAGGATGTGTTCCTTCTTTTGCTCCAGTACCGGAACATTTTTGGCACGTTTCAATTTTTTCATAATTAATTTTCTTTTTGCAGCCTTTTGCAGCCTCAATAAAAGAAATATTAACTGTTATTTCAACATCTGTACCTCTTCGCGATGCATTTGAGTTATACCTGCTTCTTCCGCCTCCGAATCCTCCGAAAAAACTTCCGAATATATCTCCTAAATCTATATCTGGACCGAACGGACTTTCAGAATAATAATTGTACCCGCCGGACGCTCCATAATTAGGATCGGTGGAAGCGTGTCCAAACTGATCATACCTAGCTTTTTTTGTTTTATCCGATAAAACATCATACGCTTCACTTACTTCTTTAAATTTTATCTCTGCCGATTTATCACCTGGGTTTAAATCGGGATGATATTTTTTAGCTAGTTTTCTGTAAGCTTTTTTAATTTCATCTTCTGAAGCATTTTTATCTATACCTAATACTTCATAATAGTCCCTTTTCTCTGACAATTTTATCTCACCCTCTCAAAACTTCAAATTTTGGTCCCTCTATCGCAGCAAGGCAACAAAGGGACCTGTAACCTTAAATATTTAATCTTCAGTACTACTTATTTTTTTCTGGATCAACTTCTTTATAATCAGTATTGTATACGTTTTCTCCGGCATCATTATTAGGTTGATTTGAAGAATTTGCGTCTGTGCCTTGCGCTGCTGACTGCTGATAAAGCTTAGTGGACACATCATACATATTCTTTTGAAGCTCTTCCATCTCTTTTTTAATGCTTTCAACGCTTCCGGATTTAAGAGTTTCTTTAAGTGCGCTTACTTTATTATTAAGATTTTCCTTATCTGAACTTTCAATCTTTTCGTCATTTTCTTTAAGAAGCTTTTCTACTGCATAGCATAAGTTTTCTGCTTCATTTTTAGTTTCTACTTCTGAACGACGTTTTTTATCTTCTTCGGCATATTTTTCAGCATCTTTAACTGCTCTTTCAATGTCTTCTTTTGACATATTTCCACCTGAAGTAATAGTAATATGTTGTTCTTTGCCTGTTCCACGATCTTTTGCCGAAACATTTACTATACCATTCGCATCTATATCAAAAGTTACTTCTATCTGCGGCACTCCACGCGGTGCGGGTGCAATACCATCTAATCTAAATAATCCAAGCTGTTTATTGTCTCTGGCAAACTCACGTTCTCCTTGTAAAACGTTAATTTCTACTTGTGTTTGACCATCGGCGGCAGTTGAGAAAATTTGACTTTTCTTAGTAGGAATTGTAGTATTTCTTTCTATTATTTTTGTCATAACGCCGCCCATTGTTTCAATTCCCAGTGAAAGAGGCGTTACGTCTAAAAGAAGCAGTCCCTTTACGTCTCCTCCAAGAACCCCTCCTTGAATAGCTGCACCGATTGCCACGCATTCATCAGGATTAATTCCTTTAAACGGATCTTTTCCAATTAACTTTTTAACCGCTTCCTGAACAGCAGGAATTCTTGATGATCCACCTACCATTAACACTTTATCTATTTTAGAAATTTCTAATCCTGAATCCTTAAGCGCTTGTCGTACCGGATCCATAGTACTCTCAACAAGATCAGCTGTGAGTTCATTAAATTTAGCTCTCGTTAAATTTAAATCAAGATGTTTTGGACCATTTGCATCCGCTGTGATAAATGGTAGATTAATATTAGCGGAAGTCATACCTGAAAGTTCTATTTTTGCTTTTTCAGCTGCCTCTTTAAGACGCTGCATAGCCATTTTATCAGATTTGAGATCAATTCCATTTTCCGATTTAAAAGATGAAACCATCCAATCAACTATTCTTTGATCAAAGTCGTCTCCGCCTAAGTGGTTATTACCGGCAGTAGCTAATACTTCTTGTACTCCGTCACCCATTTCAATAATTGATACGTCGAAAGTACCTCCGCCTAAATCGTAAACCAATACTTTTTGATCTGTCTCTTTGTCGATGCCGTAAGAAAGCGCTGCTGCAGTAGGTTCGTTTATTATACGTTTAACCTCAAGCCCTGCAATTTTACCTGCGTCCTTTGTTGCTTGGCGCTGTGCGTCTGTAAAATATGCCGGAACTGTTATTACTGCTTCTGTTACCTTACTTCCTAAATAGCTTTCTGCGTCTGATTTTAATTTTTGAAGTATCATAGCGGAAATTTCTTGCGGAGTATAAGGTTTTCCGTCAATAGTTACTTTGTGACTTGTTCCCATTTCTCTTTTAATAGAACTTATGGTTCGATCTGGATTAGTAATAGCTTGACGTTTTGCTACTTGGCCTACCATTCTTTCTCCGTTTTTAGAAAAAGCTACTACGGATGGAGTTGTCCTTCCGCCTTCGGCATTTGGAATAACTACAGGTTCTCCTCCTTCAATTACTGATACACATGAATTAGTGGTTCCAAGGTCGATTCCTATTATTTTTGACATAAAATTTTTCCTCCTAATATTTAATTAAAAATTTATATTTTATTATAACTGACAAATGTTAAAATTAATTACTCACTTGTACCATTGCATGACGAATTATTCTATTTTTAGTCTTGTAACCTTTTTGGAAAACTTTCGATACTACATTTTGTTCCTCTGACTCTTCTTCAATATGAGAAATAGCATTGTGAATTGTAGGTTCAAATTTTTCACCTTTTTCACCGAAAGCTTCTACTCCTAGTTTTTTTAATGCACCATCAAATTGATTTTTTAAAAGTTCTATACCTTTTTTATATTCTTCTCCTTGATTTGCAAAGGTTTCTGACGCTGCTTCTAAACTGTCCGCTACCGGAAGTATACCTAAAACTACAAAGCTTAGCGCATCTGAATAAACAGCATCTTTCTCTTTTTCACTTCTTTTCCTAAAGTTTTCATATTCTGCGGCTGTCCTTAAAAGATGGTTTTTACACTCTTTAAGTTCCTTTTGAAGGCTTTCTATTTTTCTATCTATAGTATTCTCTTCCTTTTCTTCCTCATTATCTTTGGGGATATCTTCTTTTTTAGGAGGAGATTTACCTTCTCCACTATCTTCTACGAAATTGCTTTCAGTTTCCGAAAAATTGCTATTATCTTCCACTAACTTTTCTCCTTTCGTTAAAATTAACTTAATTACCTTTTAGCATTCTTTCTAAGAATACTCCTATTAAAGCAGATACATATTGAAGCTGTGAAGCAACTGTACTATAATCCATACGTGTCGAACCTATTATACCCATAGCTCCGAATCTTCCGCCTACGTTATACTGAGTCGATACTATGCTTGCATTCTGAAGTTGTCTGTAATTATTTTCTTTGCCTACAATAAAATTTATTCCATAGTCTGTGCAATTAAGTAAATCCAATACTTTAGCATTGTCTTCTAAAAAATTGAATATATCAACTACTGTTTCATTTGTTACACCGGGAATAACCAAAAGATTCTTTTGCCCACATATCTTTATTTTAACTTGACGTGCTTCTCTTATAGTCTCTAATAAAATACCTATTATTGGCAATAAAAGAAGTGCAATCTCGCCACCATTTCCTACAATTATATCTACGTTACCATTTTCTACTTCTTTTAAAAGCTTTCCACAAAATTTTTGTTCAAGAATTTTTTCGAACATTTTTAAAATTTCAGCATTTAAATTATAGTCACAGCGAAATAATTTATTTTTTATCATTCCACTAGTGGTTATAAGAACCAACATCCCACTTCGCCTGCCGGTTTGCAAGAATTTAATATTCTTAATCCTGGACTCTTGATTTATAGGAGTCGATATAATTGACGTTAAACCAGTTATGTCCGCTAAGACTTTCGCTGCCGTTTCCAGTAGACTTTCAGGATCCATAGCTGCAGAACTTAGTGCTCCGTTTATTAGATTTTTTTCTTCAGAAACAAGTGGCTTTTCATTCATTAATTTGTTAAGGTATAGTCTATAACCTAAATGTGACGGTATTCTTCCTGCCGAAACATGAGGTTGAAGTAAATATCCACATTCTACTAAATTTGCCATTTCATTTCTGATCGTAGCTGAAGAAAAAGATATTTCTGAATCTTCAGAAACTGATTTCGATCCTACTGGTTCACCAGTCAAGATGTATTTTTCAACTACCGCAGACAAAATCTTTAATTTTCGATCAAGTGGCTTCACTTTCATTCACCTCTTATTTATCCGTTTAAAACCAATTACACTTTTTTGGCTGTAGCATCAACTCAAATAACTTAAAAGAGTAATTTGTATTCCTTATACCTGTTTCTAAATACTCAAGTTTTAGCACTCGTATGCTTTGAGTGCTAACTTAACTTTACCACTATTTTTTTAGTCTGTCAATACCTATATTTGAAATTTTTTAAATTTTTTGAAAGGCCGTGAAAAAATCAATGATAATCATGTCTATAGATTTGGGGCAAGCAAGAACAGGACTTGCAGTTTGCGATAAAGAAGAAATTTTAGCTTCTCCGCTTTGTACAATAAAGGAAAAAAAATTAAAACCTCTAGCAGAAAAAATCCAAGAAAAAGTAATTGAAACTAAAACAGAATTAATAATAGTCGGACTACCCTTAAACATGGACGGCAGTCTCGGAGAAAGTGCCAAAAGATCTATGGAGTTTAAAGAAATTCTAGCTTCTCAAATTAATTTGCCAATAAGTTTGTGGGACGAAAGAAAAACTACTTTTACCGCACACGAGTATTTAAATACGCTCAATATTAGGGGAAATAAGCGAAAAAATATAATCGACGCTCTGAGTGCGTCAATTATACTGGAAAATTATTTAAATTACAGAAAAAGAAATTTATAGTTAATTTTATAAATTTCCGTAGAAACATTTCAAATAAATATCTTTTATTTCGGAAATTAGCGGATATCGTGGGTTAGTTACAGTACACTGATCTTCATGGGCAAGTTCGGCAAGATAGTCAACTTTATTTAAAAATTCTTTTTCAGAAATTCCAAGAGCTTTTAAACTTAAAGGAATATTTAATGAGCTGTTCATTTCTATTACAGCGTTTATAAGATTTTCAATGCTGTCTTGAAGCGTTTCTCCTTCTTTAGCTATTAATCTTGAGAGTGAAGCGTACTTTTTGTCTGCTATGAAATTTTCATATTTAGGAAATAAACTGAATTTAGATGGTAAAGAAGAATTGTATTTTATAACATACGGAAGTAGTATAGCATTAGCTCTACCGTGAGAAATTCGAAATTCACCTCCGATTTTATGAGCCATAGAATGGTTAAGTCCTAAAAATGAATTAGTAAATGCCATTCCGGCAATACAAGACGCATTATGCATTTTTTCACGTGCAGCACTATCTGAAGATCCATTTTCATATGCTCGTTTTAGGTACTTAAATACTATACTTATCGCTTGCAAGCAAAGTCCATCAGTATAATCGTTTGCCATAGTGGAAACGTAGGCCTCTATAGCATGAGTTAATACGTCCATGCCTGTGTCAGCGGTAACAGATTTAGGAAGAGATTCAACAAACTGGGGATCAACAATAGCAACGTCCGGCGTGAGAGAGTAGTCGGCTAAGGGATATTTTATAGACTTACCACTCGAATTATCACTGATAACCGCAAAAGAGGTAACTTCAGACCCGGTTCCGGAAGTAGTAGGAACTGCAATAAACTTAATTTTTTTATGAGATTTTGGGAACTCACAGATTCTTTTTTCAATGTCTAGAAATTTAAGACGCAAACTTTCAAAATCTAACTTGCTTTCTCCGGAAAATATCCACATTCCTTTTGCTGCGTCTATTACAGAACCTCCCCCCAAAGCTAATATAGCATCAGGATTAAATTTTTTTATGATTTCAAGGCCTTCAGATACAGTCTTAACGTCAGGATCGGGAGTCACGTCTGAAAAAATCTCTACATTACATATTTCTTCTCTTTTATTTATGTAATAAAGAACTTTATCAAGATTACCAAGCTTTATCATAGTACGATCGGTTACAATGAATATTCTTTTAATTCCTTCCATGGATTCTAAACGGCGTATTGAATTTTTTTCAAAATATATTTCAGGAGGAACTTTAAACCACTGCATATTGACTTTCCTTTCATAAATTCTTTTACGATTAATAAGCTGGTCACATGAAATATTTGAAGATGTGGAATTTTTACCATGTGAGCCGCATCCTAACGTAAGTGAAGGAATGTTTCTATTATAAATATCCCCGATTGCTCCTTGAGAAGAAGGAGAGTTAACAATTATCCTACCTGCATCCATTTCGAAACCGAATTTTTTTATTACTTCCTTATTATTACTATGAATTGCAGCAGTATGACCGTGACCTGAAAAATCGATCACTTTTTTACATATTTCAAATCCCTCTTCCACACTTTTAACTTTATAGTAAGAAAGAATAGGTGAAAGCTTTTCTTGAGAAAGCGGAAACTCTTCACCTACTCCTTTTAAACTAACTAATAAAATTTTAGTACTACTCGGTACATCAATTCCAGCTATTTCTGCAATTTGACAGGCACTTTTCCCAACGATTTTTGGATTCAAAGTCTTTTTCTCGGGGTCTATTACTACTGACGAAAGCTTTTCAGTTTCATCTTCGTTTAAAAATATGCAACCATTTTCATTCATTATCTTTTCAAATGCTTCAGAAACCGACTCGTCTACAATTACAGACTGTTCCGAGGCACATATCATTCCATTATCAAAAGTTTTAGAAATTATCAAATCATTAGATGCTCTTAAAAGATCGGCAGTCTTTTCAATGTAACAAGGGACGTTTCCCGGTCCAACTCCTAAAGCAGGTTTTCCGGTCGAATAAGCAGATTTAACCATTCCGGAGCCACCGGTCGCTAAAACCATATCCACTTCCGGATGGTTCATAAGTATTGAAGTTGCCTCTATGGACGGGCTTTCTATCCACTGAATAATATCTTTTGGAGCTCCTGCTTCCGAAGCGGCATCCTTTAAAATTTTAGCTGTTTCAACACAACACTTCTGAGCACCGGGATGAAATCCAAAAATAATAGGATTTCTAGTCTTAGCACATATAAGAGCTTTAAAAACAGTCGTAGAAGTTGGGTTAGTTACTGGAGTTACTCCAGCAACTACTCCAAGTGGATCTGCAATTTCTATATATCCTTCAGCGTCGTTTCTTTCCACTATTCCAACAGTTCTCTTATTTTTTATAAAGTTCCAAACATATTCCGAAGCGAACATATTTTTTATAATTTTATCTTCAACTATTCCTCTGCCTGTTTCTTTAGCGGCCATTTTTGCAAGCTTAACGTGATTTTTCATGGCTGCAAATGCCATATTTTTTACTATTCTGTCTATATCGCATTGATTGAGCTTCATATACTCCTTTAGTGCTAAATTTGCTTTTTTAACCATATTATCAATGGACGCTTCAATATTATTTAATTCTTTAGAATTCATTTGATAACCTCCCTTATTTAAAAATTTGTGCTAATATAACTTATGAAACAATAAATAAATCTATTCAAAAATGTTTATTTAACTACTATATTTAGTAGTTTATCCTGGATGTAAATTGTTTTTACTATTCCTTTTCCGTCCGTCCATTTGTTAAATTCCGGCATACTTTTGAACAGCTCAAAAATTTCGTCCTTTTGAATTCCTCGAGGAGCCGTTAATTTACTTCTTAATTTGCCGTTGATTTGAAGTACTATTTCAATATTTGAATCTATACATTTTGAATTATCATACGTAGGCCACTTTTGAGCGCAAGCAACCCCTTCACCAAGATTACATCTATGGTAGACTTCTTCAGTTACATGCGGAGCAAAAGGAGATAAAAGAAGAGTAAAAATTCTAAAATATTTTTTATTTATTGCTTTAACGTCATAAATATCATTTATTAGACTCATTAAAGCTGCAATAGCTGTATTAAATTTTAAATTTTCAATATCTTCACTTACTTTTTTTACAGTCTGGTGAAATTTCGCTTCTAACTTAAAATCTAATTCTTTTTCATTAATTGAAACATCAAAAATTTCCTGAAGTCCCCAATACCTTTCTAAAAATCTGCGACTTCCTTTTATTCCTGTTGTATTCCAAGGAGCTGCTTTTTCAAAATCGCCTATAAACATTTCATAGACGCGCAAAGTATCAGCGCCATACTTATTTACAATATCATCGGGATTTACTACGTTACCCCGCGATTTACTCATTTTCTCACTATTTTCCCCTAATATCATTCCGTGACTAGTACGTCGTTTATAAGGCTCCGGAAAAGGTACTATACCTAAATCATATAAAAATTTATACCAAAACCTACTATACAGCAAATGAAGATTAGTATGCTCCATACCTCCGTTATACCAGTCAACCGGCATCCAATAGTCTATAGCTTCCTTTGACGCTAAGTTTTTATCATTAAATGCGTCTGTATATCTCAGGAAGTACCAAGATGACCCAGCCCATTGAGGCATAGTGTCAGTTTCTCTTTTTGCTTTTCCTTTGCATTTAGGGCACGTGACATTTACCCAATCATGCACACTTACAAGCGGGGATTCTCCATTTTTTGACTGCTTTATTAATTCTATATTTGGAAGTCTTAAAGGCAAATCTTCTTCATTAAGAGGTACATATCCGCATCTATCACAATGCACTATCGGGATTGGTTCACCCCAATATCTTTGACGTGAAAATACCCAATCTCTTAATTTGTAGTTTACTTTCTTTTTTCCTTTATTATTAGTTTCCAACCAGTTAGTTATTTTTGTTTTAGCTTCTGAAACTTCCAAACTATTTAAAAACTCTGAATTTACCATTTTTTCTCTTTTATTTACTTCTTCTATCACTTTTAAAATAGGTAATTTATATTTATCTGCAAATTCTTCATCTCTTTTGTCATGACCAGGAACAGCCATTATTGCCCCCGTACCATAACTCATCAAGACATAGTCGGAAACAAAGACAGGTATTTTTTTACTTGTCACAGGATTTAAAGCTTCAATGCCTTCCAGTTGAACTCCAGTTTTGTTTTTTACCATTTCCATTCTTTGAAAATCAGATTTTTTATTTGCTTCTATTTTATATTTTTCAACTTCATCAAAATTCTTAATTTTTCCTTTATGATTTTCTATAAAAGGATGTTCCGGAGAAAGCACTAAGTAAGTGACTCCAAAAATGGTTTCCGGACGTGTAGTATAAATCTTAATGATTTCTCCGATGTCAGTCTCAAAATTTACTTCTGCTCCACTTGATCTGCCAATCCAATGAATTTGCTGAGCCTTAACTCTTTCCGGATAATCTACAAGTTCCAGATCGTCAATTAAACGCTGCGCATACTTTGTTATTTTAAGCATCCACTGTGACTTAACTTTTTGAATTACCTCACTAGAACATCTTTCGCATTTACCGTCTATTACTTCTTCATTTGCCAGTACACATTTGCATGATGTACACCAATTAACTGCAACCTCACTTTTATATGCAAGGCCTTTTTTAAAAAGCTGTAAAAATATCCACTGAGTCCATTTATAATATTTAGGATCTGTGGTATTAATTTCGCGACTCCAGTCAAAAGAAATTCCCAATGATTTTAATTGTGATTTAAATCTTGAAATATTTTTTTCCGTTACTACAGCAGGATGAATTTTATTTTTAATAGCAAAATTTTCAGTCGGAAGTCCAAAAGCATCCCATCCCATAGGATATAATACATTAAATCCTTGCATGCGTTTTTTTCGCGCTACAATATCCAGCGCCGTATAACTTCTCGGATGCCCTACATGAAGTCCTTGTCCGGAAGGATAAGGGAATTCAACTAAAGCATAAAATTTAGGTCTTGTGCAGTCGTTTTCAGCGTAAAACAGCTTATTTTTCTCCCAATGGTCTTGCCATTTTGTTTCTATCTCTTCAGGGTTATATTTAGATATTTTATCTACCATATTTATCTTCCTTTTCTACTTTCAAAACTTTAGTTTTTTGAAATTATATCATTATAGGCTTCATAAGTATCGTTAAGAATGGTTCTTTGGCTATGTAAACATTTTTCCATTGCATTAACTAGTTTATCAATTATTACTATATCCATATTAACCTTTGCAATTCTGCGAAAATATTCTACTCCTTCAAACTTCCTATCAATACTAATGCAATCAGCAGTAAATACTATTTTATCAAGCAAAGTCATATTTTTTCTGCCTGTAGTATGGTATTTTATAGCGTTTAGAATTTCTTCATCGGAAACTCCTAAATATTTTTTTGCATAAGCGCTTGCTGTCCAGCCATGAAAGATTTTATAGTTCTTTTTTGAAAATTCTTTAGGATAAAAATTTAAGTTTTCCTCAATCTCCAAGTACCTTTCATAAGACATTTCTTTAGTTAAGTCGTGAAGTAAACTCGCTACATAAGCTTTTTCTTCATCTACGTTATAAATTCTAGCAAGATCTCTAGCCATATCTCCGACGTTAAGGCAATGTTTATATCTTTCTTCAGAAAGATTTTCTTTTAGCTCTTTAAAAATAATTTCCCTGTTATACATTATTTCACTCCTCTTCTTTTTCAAACAGCGCCTCACTAAACTGCCGCGAATCAAACTCGCGCAGACTTTCTAAGTCTTCACCTACTCCTATAAATTTCACGGGAAGTTCCAGCTCCTCTTTAATAGCTAAGACTATTCCTCCTCGTGCAGTTCCGTCAAGTTTAGTAAGTATTATTCCTGTTAAATCAAGAAATTTTTTAAATTCTATAGCTTGATTAAGTCCGTTCTGACCTGTAGAAGCGTCAATAACTAGAAGGACTTCCTTATCTGATTCCGGTAATTCCCGATTTATGATTCTTTGTATCTTTTCGAGTTCTCTCATTAAATTATTTTTAGTGTGAAGTCTTCCTGCGGTATCACAAATTATAACGTCTGCACCATGAGCTTTAGCAGAGGAAATAGTATCAAAAATAACTGCTGCCGCATCCGATCCTTCCTGCTGCTTAACTATTGGACAGCCCACGCGCTGCGCCCAGATGTCTAACTGTTCGGAAGCAGCTGCGCGGAAAGTATCTCCTGCTCCTAAAATTAACTTGTTGCCTTTATTTTTTAGCATATAAGCTAATTTACCTATTGTAGTAGTTTTTCCAACTCCGTTTACTCCTACGATTAAGATAACTGCCGGTTTATGATTAAGCTTTAGATTAGTTGATCCTTCTAAAATCCCTGATATTACACTTGCTAAAGTATTTTTTATTCCCTTAGGATCCGTCAGACCCTTTTTCTTTACTTCCTCTCTTAATTTCTTACATACTAATTCTGACGTTTTAACACCTACATCCGCCGATATAAGTGTTTCTTCCAATTCTTCAAAAAAGTCCTCGTCTATTTTAGTGAACGAATTAATTATTCCGTTTATCTTTTCAGATATATTATCACGAGTTTTTTTTAATCCTTCTTTTATTCTTTTAAAAAATCCCATTGTTTTCTCCTAGTTTAGTAGATATAAATTTTATGAAATCAAAGTACTCCCATTAATACCAAAGTGGAACGTGCCGCTTGCTGTTCAGCTTCTTTCTTGCTTGTACCTATCCCCCTGCCTACTACATTACTATTTATTCTTGCTTCCATGGTAAATCTTTTATCATGATCCGGCCCTGTTTCATCGACTAAAACATAACTTATGGTTTCACCGGGATTTTTTTGAATTATTTCTTGCAAATCAGTTTTGTAATCTTGAATATTATGAACTTTCGGATCTTTTACTGCTGGAACTATGAAGCTAAGAACAAATTTTTTAGTCTCTTCCATATTTGAATCTAAATATATCGCCGCACAAATAGCTTCAAAGATATCCGCAAGAATTGAAGGACGATTTTGCCCCTTGCAATGTCTTTCTCCACGACTTAACTTTATATATTTTTTTAAGTTCAGCTGCCTGGAAAATTCGCAGAGTTGCTTTTCGCATACAAGTACAGCTCTGAGCTTGGTAAGTTCACCTTCCGGTAAATTAGGAAATGTCTTAAATATGTAATCGGAGGTTATAAGTCCCAGAACCGAATCTCCAAGAAACTCGAGTCTTTCATAGCTTACAAACTTTCCTCCTGATTCATTTGCATAAGAAGAATGAGTAAGAGCAATTTTTAAAAGTTTTCTGTCCTTAAACTTATAACCTATTTTCTTTTCCAGTTCTTCTGTCACTATCGGATCCTCCTTGGCGCCAAATTATTTTTTGTTATCATTTTCTTCTGCTAGTTGTTTTCTTCTTTAATAGTATCGGAAATTATCTTGGTAACATTTCTTTTTACATACTCTCCTGCAAGTCTGATAGCGTTTTTAAACGTTTTAGCATCTGCATTTCCATGAGCTTTAAAAACAGGACGTGAAATTCCCATAAGAGGTGCTCCTCCATACTCTGTGTAGTCCATCTTTTTTTTAAGATTTGATAAATCTTTTTTTATTAAAGAAGCTGCTATTTTATTTTTTGTATTTTTAGTTAGTATTTCTTTAAATTTACTGAAAATTTCACTTGCCATGCCTTCATAAAGTTTTAAGATTACGTTACCTGTAAATCCGTCGGTCACTACAACGTCAGCATGCCCGCCTGGGATATCTCTTGCTTCTATGTTGCCAATAAAATTTATTCTACTGTTTTTTAGAAGATTATAAGCTTCGCATCTAAGAGTTCCGCCTTTGCAGTCTTCTATACCTATGTTTACGAGTCCAACTTTTGGATCCTTAACCACCATGACGTTTTTCATATATATATATCCCATAACTCCAAACTGACAAAGCATTTCGGGTCTGCACTCTATATTTGCGCCACTGTCTATAAGCATAAAGAATCCGCCTTCTTTAGGAATTACCGGCGCAAAAGCACATCTTTTAATTCCTTTTATTCTTTTTACTATTAGCGTCGCTCCAACCGCTAAAGCACCGCTATTGCCTGCTGATACAAAAGCGTCTCCTTCTTCATTTGCAAGCATTCTAAGTCCTTTAGCCATTGAACATTCATTTTTAGATTTCATAATTTCAGTAGGTGCGTCTTTCATAGATATTGCTTCAGGAGCATTTATTATATGTATTCCGTTTAAAGATATATTACTTTTCTTGACTTCGTCCTGAATTTCTTCTTCATTGCCTACAATAATTATCTCATACCCGAATTCATCTACTGCCATTTTTGCAGCCTTAACTATTTCCACGCATCCTTTATCGTTACCCAATGCATCGACGATTATCTTCACTAAAATCCAGCCTCCTGTTAAATTTTTAAAGATTTTAAATAATCAATTGATCGTTTAGTAAATTCACCATAACGCTTTTTCTTATCTTTAATGGTTGTTTCCAGTGGTGATATTATTCCAAAGTTTGCGCCCATAGGTTGAAAATCATTAATAGCTTCACTACTTATATAACTTGCAAGAGCTCCCATTATGGTTATCGGACTAAGAGTAAAGCTGTGTTCTAAGTTATACTTTCTCGCCGCACTTACTCCTGCAATGAGTCCCGAAGACGCTGATTCAATATATCCTTCTACACCGGATATTTGACCTGCAAAAAATAAATTTGGATTTCCCCGAGTACTATAATCACTATTTAAAAGCTTAGGTGAGTTTATGAACGTATTTCGATGCATAACTCCATATCTGACTATTTCTAAATGTTGGAGTCCTGGAATTAAAGAAAACACTCTTCTTTGTTCCGGGAATTTTAAGTTCGTTTGAAAACCCACCATATTATAAAGTGTACCTTGAATATTTTCTTTACGAAGCTGAACTACAGCATACAGCCTTTCTTTACTATTCGGATCAGTAAGTCCCACCGGCTTCATAGAACCATACCTCAAAGTATCTATACCCCGCTGAGCCATTACTTCTATAGGCATACAACCTTCATATACCTTAGGATTTATAACATCTACTCCATGAAGCGGTGCACGCTGTGCATTTATAAGTTCATTATAAAAAATTTCGTACTTTTCTTTGGAAAGCGGACAGTTTAAGTAATCATTTCCGTCTCCTTTTCCATATCGGGACGCAAAAAACGCATATTTCATATCTATACTTTCAAAAGTTATTATGGGAGCAGCAGCATCAAAAAAGCTTAGTAATCCACCATAAGTTTGTTTTATTTTATCTGCAAAACTTTCAGAAGTAAGCGGGCCTGTAGCAATGATGTTTATCCCGCCACTTGGAAAGTCATTTATTTCTTCTGAAATAACGTTTATTAATTTATGATTTTTTATCTTTTCAGTAACCATAGAAGAAAATTCGTCTCTATTTACCGCTAAAGCTCCGCCCGCCGGAACCTTACATACGTCTGCACACTCAAGTATAAGTGAGTTTAAAATTCTCATTTCTTGTTTTAAAAGTCCAGAAGCTGTATCTATAAAATCAGACTTGAAAGAATTAGAACATACAAGTTCACATAAATTTTTACTTTTATGTGCCGGAGAAAATTTACAAGGTTTCATATCAAACAAATTTACTTTTATTCCTCTATTTGCTATCTGCCACGCAGCTTCGCATCCAGCCAGACCCGCTCCGATTACGTTTATACTATTATTCATTATCCATCATCTTTTCATAACCACATTCCTTAGAAGCACAATATATTTTCGGTTTTTTCCCGTTTTTCTTAAACAGAATACTTGAACATTTAGGACATTTCTCATTTAAAGGTTCATCCCATGAAACAAAATCACATTTCGGATAGTTACTGCATCCGTAAAAAACTCGTTTACGCTTAGTATTTTTTACGATTACTTTTCCTCCGCATTTTGGACAGTCCACTCCTAATTCATTTACTATTTTTTCAATATAATTGCACTCAGGATAACCTGTACATCCAAGAAACTTACCGTACTTTCCTCTTTTTATGACCATAGGTTTCCCGCATTTTTCACAAACTTTATCAGTCTGATCTTCTTTTAAAGATATTTTTACTCCTTCCATTTCTTTCTTTGCTTTTTCAAGCATTTTTAAAAGATCGTCGTAAAATTTCCTTAAAGAATCTGTCCATTCAATTTTTCCTTCGGCTATTAAGTCAAGATCGTTTTCCATTTGAGCAGTAAATTTTAAATTTACTATTTTCGCAAACTGATCTTTCATTAACTTATTAACTACTTCACCAAGCTCCGTGGGCTTTAAAGACTTTCCTTCTTTTGTTACGTATTCGCGGGAAAGTATAGTTGAAATGATCGTAGCGTAGGTTGAAGGCCTTCCAATGCCTTCTTCTTCAAGCGATTTTATAAGCGACGCTTCCGTATACCTAGGAGGAGGCTCTGTAAAATGTTGATTCGGTTTTATAGATTTTAATTTAAGCGGCATTTTTTCAGTAAGCTTAGGAAGAATTTTTGCTTTTTCTTGTTCTACGTCCTTACCTTCAACGTACAAAACCATAAATCCATCGAACTCAATAGTATAAGCAGAAGCTTTAAAGATATATTTTGTTTCGAAATTTTCTTTTGTAGCGGATATATCTACTTGAGTAGTCGCTTGAATACAGTTAGACATTTGACTTGCAATAAACCTTGCCCATATAAGTTTATAAATTTTATATTGATCAGAAGTAAGACTTTCTTTTATTTCTTCCGGATTCAAGTCGGGCATAGTAGGTCTGATTGCTTCATGGCCATCTTGTGCGCTTGCCTTAGTTTTAAATTTTCTGCATTTTTCCGGCAAGTATTTATTACCCCACCTATTTAGTATATAATCTCTGGCACTATTTATTGCGTCTTCTGATATTCTAAGAGAATCAGTTCTCATGTAAGTAATTAGTCCGGCTAATCCCTTATCCTTAACTTCTACTCCTTCATATAATTCTTGTGCAGCTTTCATTGTACGTTTAGCTGTAAAGTTGAGTTTTCTCGATGCTTCTTGCTGAAGAGTTGAAGTTATAAATGGCGGAGCAGGAGATTTACGTCTTTTTCCTTTTTTCAGCTTATCTACTTCGTATTTTGCTCCTTCAAGGTCAGTTAAGATTTTATTTGCTTCTTCTTCACTTTTTATTTCTATTTTACTTTTATCATCTCCGTAAAAAGAAGCACTAAAAAATTTGCGTGAAGATTTTGGGAAAAACTCTGCGTCTATTGTCCAGTATTCCTGAGGAACGAAATTTCTTATTTCTTCCTCTCTATCTACTATTATCTTAACCGCTACAGACTGAACTCTTCCGGCGGAAAGACCTTTATATATTTTCTGAGAAAGAAAAGGACTGACTTTATACCCTACTAATCTATCTAAGATTCTCCTTGCTTGCTGAGCGTTTACAAGATCTATGTCTACACTCCGCGGAGATTCAATTCCTGTTTTTACACCTGACCGAGTTATTTCATTGAAAGTAATGCGATTTTTTTCCTGTAGATCGAGTCCTAAAAGATATGCTAAATGCCATGAAATAGCTTCTCCTTCCCGATCCGGGTCTGTAGCAAGAAGTACGTTTTTTACTTTATTTGCTTTTTTCTTAAGTGTGTCAACCGTATCTTCTTTACCCTTTATTATTTCATATTTAGGTTCAAAGTTTTTTTTAACGTTAACACTAAGCCTTTTAGGGGGTAAATCTCTGATGTGCCCCATGGAAGCAACTACTTCGTAATCTTTACCAAGATATTTTTTAATTGTTTTAGCTTTCGCCGGTGATTCTACAATTACTAAATTACTCATATTTTAACCATCCAAATTAAAGTATTATAATCTTAATGATAATCTTTATTTATTTCGTACATTCTTCCACTATGTACTTTTACCAGTTTATAAATTTCAAGTTCAGTAAGAGCTGCTAAGAGGTTATTTATTCCCAAGTTTAACTTTAAGCTCATATCATTTACGTTCATCTTCCCTCTGCTCAATGCTTCATAAACTTTTTTTGCCGAATCAGTAAGTTCGGGAAGCTTTATATCATGTTTAATATTATTTTCCTTTTTAGGCGAAGTTATATTCTCTATTTCATTACCATGTTGGTTAATTGATATTTGTCTGACAACTTTATTTCTTTTAGCAATCGTTTTACTACCATTATAACGATTTTCGTATTCTTTAATTACGCTTTCTACATCTTCGATTACCGGAACTCCGTCTTCTATTAATGACACTACTCCCTCACTCAGCGGAGTTCTCATATCTACCGGTACAACAAAAACGTCTCTTCCTTGTTCGTTGGCTAAATTTGCTGTAATTAAAGATCCACTTTTCTTTCCTGCTTCTATTATAATCGTTCCCATGGAAAGTCCCGAAATTATTCTATTACGTATAGGAAAATTAGAATTAAAAGCCGAATAACCGGGGGGATACTCAGAAATCAATGCACCTTCTTCGCTTATTTGCTGTCTCAATTTAGAATTTCTTAAAAGATAATTGTAATTTATACCACATCCTAATACCGCTATCGTTTTCCCTTTAGCTTTTAAAGCACCTCTATGAGCTGCACTATCAATTCCCATCGCCGCTCCGCTTACTACTACTATTCCTCTTTCAGCTAATTTATATCCTATTTCATCCGCCATACTCAGTCCGTACATACTTGCCTTGCGAGTTCCTACTACAGACACAGTTATTGAATCATTTAAATACGAAATGTCTCCGGAAACATAAATCACGGCAGGAGGATTCAAAATGTTTGATAAAAGATTAGGATATTCTGAATCTTTAAAAGTTAATACTTGATAAGATAATCTATTACAGTTTTCTAAAATATCATAAGCTGTCCTAAGATGAGTAGAACAAAGAGAGTTTATTTCTTTATTATTAAATAAACCGGATAAACGCCATTCTTTTTCTCCGGCTTCAAAAAAATCTTTTATACTATTATAAAAGTCACGAACCGCACTAACTTTACGACTTCCGTAATCAAGTGCTTGCTGTAACCAAATCCAGTAAAGTTTATCATCACTAATTTTTTCTCTCATTCCTCGTCATCTCCCACAATATGATTCCTAAAGCAACTGATACATTCAACGACTCACAGGTGTCCTTCATAGGTATATTTATTTTTTTATCACATACTTTTATAACTTCAGGCGTGATGCCGTTACCTTCGTTTCCCATTACTACCGCAACTTTTTTAAGATTACTTAGTAATGTTACATCTTCAGAATTTTTATCCGGTAACGATGCAATGGTTACAAAATTTTGTTCTTTTAATTGTTTTATAAAATTTACTATATTTTCTATACATAATATGTTTACTTTAAAAGCTGCTCCCATACTTCCTCTTAAAACTTTAGGATTATATACGTCACAGCTCGATCCACTCAATACCACTAAGTCAATTCCAAAAGCACTTACGCTTCGTAATATGCTTCCTAGATTAGAAGGATTTTGGATATTTTCAAGTAAAATGATTTTAGAGTATAAGTCTATTTTAGCTTCATTTACGTTTTTGTCAATTAATTTACATAATGCAAGCACGCCCTGAGGACTATCTGTATCACACATGTTTTCCATTATTTCCTCATTTACAATATAAACTTGAGCACTACTTTCTATTACAATCATATCAATAAGCTTACGGAATTTTTCATAACATTTCAAGGTATAAAAAATTTTAATTATTTTAATATTATTTCTAAACGCTTCTTCACAAAGATTAATTCCCTCTAATGCAAATACTTTATCTTTTTTTCTAGTTTTGGAAGAAGATAATATCTTTTTCACGTATTTGACATTTTCATTGCTTTTACTACTGATTTCTATATTCACCTTTAAAATTCTCCCACTATAAAAAATTTACGTCCGGGAATCCCCCGGGCGTAACGACTCTAAACTTTAATTAAAAAATTAATTAACTTGATTTACGAGTTTTGCAAATCCTTCCGGATCAGAAATAGCAATCTCAGAAAGCATTTTTCTGTTAAGGTCTATATTTGATTTCTTAATTTTATCCATAAAAGTTGAATAATTTATTCCGTTCATACGACAAGCTGCCGAAATTCTGGTTATCCACAATTTTCTAAAGTCACGCTTTTTTTGTTTTCTTCCAATATAAGCATAATTACCTGACTTCATTACAGCTTGTTTAGCCATTTTAAAGTGTTTACTTTTTGCCCCCCAATATCCTTTAGTAAGTTTAAGTATTTTTTTTCTTCTGCTTCTTGTTGATACTGCACCTTTTATACGTGCCATAACGTTATTACCTCCAAGTAATCTTTTTCATTATTTTATCGTTTTAATGTAAATATATTTTTTATTTGTAGGGAATCAAATTTTCCACTTGAAATACATTGGTTTTATCTACTACCGCAATGCTTCTAAGGTTTCTTTTTCTCTTTCTGGTTTTCTTATTTAATATGTGACTTTTATTAGCATGAGCTCTTAAAATTTTGCCTGTACCTGTAACTTTAAAGCGTTTTTTAGCACCGCTATGAGTTTTTAATTTGTACATATTTGTTAGGTCATTGTTTTAGTTATAAAACGTCTACGACCTACTTCACAACCTTTCTTTAATATTTTTTAGAATAACTATTTAGCTTTTGACTTGGGAGCCAAAAACATTAGCATACATCGTCCATCAAGTTTAGCAGGACGTTCAACGCTTGCAAACTCGCCGCAAGATTCCGAAAATCTTTTCATCAGATCATAGCCTATTTCCGGGTGACCCGTCTCCCTACCTTTAAAACGAATACTAACTTTAACTTTGTTGCCGCTATTTACAAATCTTTGAGCATGAGCAACTTTAGTATTAAAATCATGAGTATCAATATTTACGGAAAGCCGTACTTCTTTTATATCAACCACATGTTGGTTCTTTTTAGACTCTTTTTCTTTCTTCGAAAGCTCAAATCTGTACTTACCGTAATCCATGATTTTACATACCGGCGGAACAGCTTTACCTGCAATCTTTACTAAATCCAGTCCTTGCTCGGCTGCCATTTGACGAGCTTTAAAAGCTGTAACTATTCCGAGCTGCTCACCGTTTGATCCTATTAAGCGAATTTCTTCATCCCTTATTTCACTATTAATCTGAAGTTCTTTGTTGCTAATATTTAAGCACCTCCAAAAATTTGATTTAAAAAGTAAGATGACTCTTTAAACCTTAAAAATAAAATTGTACGAGCAAGATTAGCTCATACAATAACTTAATAAAATCGGTTTTAAAGCTTCATTCCGATTCTTAATTATTGACCCTCCATAATTATTTTTATGTGGGTGAGAACAAACTTGCTCTACTTATTCTATACAATTATTAATTGTAACTTACTATTTCAAATAAGTCAATACTTATAATTAAAATAATTTATAATAAGAACGTATTTCGTCATAAAAATCAGTTTTTTGAGCGTAATTCCACCACTCTTTGCTTCCGTAAACCTCTAATGATTTCCATGTTTTAGATATGCAATGTAAAACTGCAGGATTAAGATATGCATCTCTGAGTTCTTTTTTTGAATATCCATTTTTACATAAATATACTCTTGACTGCTTTTCCGCTTCTTCAAGCTTATGATAATTGTAAATTCCGAATTTGGCCGGTAATATCCATGTTTTTTTGTAAGCTACAACGTTTATTGTAGTTTGATCGTGCTGAATTAGTCTTTCGTTGTTCTTTTCTATGAACTCAGAAAATTTTTCTACCATATTATCTTTTCTCAGTTCCTCAAGATTTACAAGCATTACTCCACTACAAATGCAGTGTTCGTTTTCATTAGTAAAATCTTCTACTGCATGCACATTGTCGTCCAGATATCCTTTATAATAGTAACCATTCATATCTATCTTGTACATCTCGCTAAGATCTACATTAGTTATAGTATCTCCATCCAGCCAGATAATTTTATTAATATTCGGCAGTAAATCAGAAAGAGAAAGCCTGTAATAAGCGGGAGTAGTAATATGGCCTCTATCATTTGCATTTTTATATGCGTTTCCCATATCAATAGTATTTATGCTGCACTTTTCATATTTTTTCTCAAGACTTTTAAGTTTGGTTTTATTTTCTTCTTTAAATTCTGCTGGGTGCATAACGTAAAAATCATATTTAGTTTCCGAACTTGCATTTTCAAGAATAGACGTCATTGCCACTATCGTAGGATATAAGTAGTTATCATCTAGCGCCATTGCAATCGGAATAACAGAGAATTCTTCCGACGCCTTACTATTATTAAATAACTTAGATGTTACTATCCATACTCCCGCTACTATCGCTAAGAAAAAAATACATGTCATTTTAACCTTATTTTTGATTTTTTTCAATGTTAAAACCTCCTATTAAATTGAATGTATATTATCAAATATGGATATCTAAGTCAATTCTTTTTATACCTTTATCGGACTGAATCTTAAAATGACATAATTATATAAAAATCTTTTGAATCTTAATTAGGATTTGATAAATTCAAAATTAATATATTGACAATATATTATGAATGTGTTAATATTCAATTATTAAAGGAGGGATAAAAATGATAAGAAAAATGGAAAAAGAAGAATTAAAATCTATTTCCGGGGGACTAATAATTGAACTGAATTGTACTTATCGTTATATGGAAGAGTGGTCAGAGCGGGGGAGACGTTGGATTATGTGGGTTTAGACATATTGAAGATTGTCTGCCTGACATGCCAAAAATTTATATTGCAGTTTCCGATTATAAAGTTCCATATAGTTTTAATCTAAATAGAAATGCGTTTTTTTAAATTTGAAAACATAAACGCAGCTATAAATATAGCTAAAACTTTTGGATGGAGTACGAACATAGTTAAGCAATATGTGTGTCCATCGTTTTAAATTGCTACATAAATGTAGCAATTTTTTTTAGAAAAAATTAGTAAATACAGTATGTAATAAGTACATGTATGAAAAAGTGCCTTAATCATAAATCTAAAAAGAAAAATTATTTTAATCTTTCCGAAAGACAAGTATAACGTTTCCTAGCTACATTGTTCTTTACAGCTCGTACAAGCGCTGATTTTTCTCCTATAATGATACATACATTCTTAGCACGAGTTACACCGGTATACAGCAAATTCCTTTCCAGCATAACAAAATGACTTAAGCTTAACGGAATAATTACGATTGGATATTCTCCACCCTGTGACTTATGAATTGTACAGGCATATGAAAGTACAATTTCTTCGAGCTCAGAAGTACCATATTTTATAACTTTAGAATCAAATTCTACTTCTAAAAATTCTTCATCTTCATCTATTCCGGAGATTATTCCCATATCTCCATTAAAAACTTCTTTATCGTAATTATTTTTAACTTGCATTACTTTATCTCCTATACGATAAATAGTACTTCCGAATTTCAAGCAATTACTGTTTAAATTTAGCTTTGACTGCAATACTTTATTTAAATTATCTGTACCTATAATTCCTTTTTTCATTGGAGTTAAAACTTGTATGTCGTAAATAGGATTTACTTTATAAAATTCAGGAAGTCTTTCTGAACATAACTTAGCTATTTTTTCAACTATTTTTTCAGAGTTATTCTCTTCAATAAAAAAGAAATCTGAATTCACGTTTTTAGTTAAATTCGGGATTTCTCCTTTATTTATTTTATGCGAATTCAAAACAATTGAGCTTGTAAGAGCTTGCCTATAAATTTTCGTTAGATTTATTACCGGAACTGTACCTGAATCTATTATGTCTTTTAAAACGTTTCCTGCTCCTACAGAAGGTAATTGATTTACATCTCCTACTAAAATTACTGTCATGCTATCCGGTACAGCTTTAAGCAAATTATACATTAAAATCAAATCTATCATAGAAGATTCATCAATTATAAGGACATGCCCTATAAGCTTATTTTCACTATTTTTTCCAAATCCTTTGCCTTTTTTAGACTCTAAAAGTCTATGTATTGTTTTAGCTTCCAGATTTGTAACTTCTGCCATGCGCTTGGCGGCACGTCCGGTGGGGGCAGCTAAAATTACCTCTTTTCCTAAATTTCGAAAAACATCAATTATAGCTTTAGTAATTGTAGTTTTACCCACTCCTGCTCCGCCTGTAACTACTGAAAAATTTGAAGATACAGCTGTTTTTATAGCATTTTTTTGTGAATCATCGTAAGAGATATTGTTTTGTTTTTCACTAACTTTTATTTCTTTGTAAATCTTTTTTTCCGGGTATTTTTTAAACCTTGGAAAGTTAACAATACTTTTTATTCTTTTGGCAAGGCCAACTTCTGAATGATAAAATGGTGGCAAATATACTTTGTCTGGATTTTCAAAGATTAACTCTCCGTTTTTTATTAAATAATCGTAAATCATAATTATTTTACAGTCTTCTATTCCAAGAATTTTTGAACTTCTTTTAACCAATTCCTCAAAAGGCATATAGCAGTGGCCTTCAGATTTTCCAAAAAATTCTAAGATATAAAAAATACCCGCTCTGCATCTTTGATATGATTCTCTGTCTACTCCAATTTTTTCAGCAAGTACATCAGAAGTTTTGAAGCCTACTCCGTTAACTTCATCAATTAAACGATAAGGATTCTCTTTCAGTTTTATAATACTGTCTTTACCATAAACTTTAAATATTTTATAACCAAGTGAAATTGAAATATTCATTTTCTGAAGAAACATCATTAGATTTTTAACATCCTTTTGTTCTTCCCAACCTTTCACAAGCGCTTCTACTTTCTTTTTTCCAAGCTTCGGGACTGCCATAAGTCTATGAGGTTCGTTTTCGATTACGTGGAGAGTTTGGGTTCCAAACTCAGAGACTATCATTTTGGCATATTTTAATCCTATTCCTTTAATAAGTCCGCTTCCAAGATATTTCTCTATTCCTTCTATATCAGTAGGTAAAGTCTCTTCCCAACTAGTCACTTTAAACTGCTTTCCAAACTTTAAATTTAATGTCCAACTTCCCTCTGCCTCTATCACACTTCCAACATTTAAATTCAGAAGATCTCCAACAATAGTTACTAACTCCCTGTACCCTTTAACTTTAAGCTTAATTACGCTGAAGCCATTTTTTTCATTCTTATACGTTATCCTTTCTACCATTCCGCTTAGTTTATCCATTTTACCACCTTGATTTAATCATTCTCTTTAGATGTATATTATACATTACTTACTTATTTTTTCCAATTATACTGAATTTTAATATTTAAACTTTTAATAAAGGTAAAAATCAGTAAAATTAATTTATTCGGCAGTATTTTTAGCTACGTCTCTGAGTATACTTTAAGTAAATAATAAAACATTATATAGTAATTTACTTTTTACACTCAAATTCCCTGGGAAAATACTGCCTACAGGTTTTTATATTATTTGAGATTGATAATTTTACTTATAGAAGTTATTTTATTTACAAATTTATAAATATAATTCGAACCCTGTGAAATTAAAATTCCTGTTAAAGCACAGCCAATGTATGGAATTTGTGATTTTATTTCCATATATTTTGTCAAATCAATATTATACGATACTGCAACGATTATTCCTAAAGTTAAATTTAAAATTATCTGCCAAGGATTTTTTCCGGATACAAAAAATTCATTGAAATATGTAATAATCCCTTCTAATAATACAGTAACCAGCATTATTTCAAATACGTCTTTTATCATAAATTTTCCTCCGTTATAAATGCATTAGAAAGTCTGAAGATGATTAAAATTAAGTTTAGTATGTAATTTCAAGTTTTTTGCATAAATTTTATTAAAACTAAGAATAAAATGACGAAAAAACTCGAATAAATTAAAAAAGTTGATTTTCTACAATTTAACCCCTCCAACATTTTGAAAAATCTTAAACATTTTTTATTTTGCCACATTATTTGAAATTTCCTTTCTTAATTAATGCTTTAATTGTTTAAATTTACTGCTTTAATTTTTCAGGTTTAGCACCTAATCTAAATCAAAGCTTTAACAATAAGCAAAAATTTTATAAAATTCATAATTTTCTTCCTAAATTTAAAAACTTGTAAATTAAATACAGAAAAGTTTATCAGGAAGCTAAAATCTTCTGTATTGAAATTATTTACATTAATGGTAAAATATGGAACAAATAATACGGAAGGAGGGAAAACTATGTTAAAGAAAGTATTTGGAGCACTTGCAGCAATAGCTTTAGTTTTTGGCACTATTTCCCAAACAGGAATGATGCAAAATTTAAAAAATATTGGTTCTTGCGTATGCTTCGAGCATGATGGAGCGGGTTGGTCTAACTAAAAGTAAAACTAATCTTAAATGTAAAATTTACTATTCTCTTTTTTAATTTCCACATTCATGTAAATTAAACAAAAAAGTTTGCCAATAAGTTAAAGTTTTTTTGGATGGAAATTTATTTACATAAATACCAAGTGATGGTATAAAAATACAAAAAGAGGTAAAGTTTATGTTAAAGAAAATTACCGGAGCACTTGCAGCAATAGCTTTAGTTTTTGGCGCGATTTCCCAAACAGGAATGATGCAAAATTTAAAAAATATTGGTTCTTATATCTGCTTAGAGCATGACGGAGCAGGTTGGGATAATTAGAAACAAATTTTATTTCTAATTAAACTAAAAAAGATACATAAATACGAATTTGTCGATTTGTGTGTCTTTTTGTTCTTTTTACTGTTATAATCTTTTATAAAGATTTATAGTAAATAAGGTGGTGATCGCTCTGTGGAAATTATCTTAATTGATATAATCAGATATTTAATAAATGGATTTTTGGCTTTTTCTATTTTTAGTAATTTTAAAAAATCCGGATTTAGAAAAGCTATTTTACCCTCGCTTATATACACTTTTTCTTTGACGGCTTTTAAAGTTTTTATAATTGATAATCCGATTGTTACGGTTATTTCAGTTA
Organism: uncultured Clostridia bacterium; assembly: GCA_944384825.1. Taxonomy (GTDB): domain Bacteria; phylum Bacillota; class Clostridia; order Oscillospirales; family Acutalibacteraceae; genus UMGS1491. The sequence continues at coordinate 9,731 of CALWUT010000003.1, read as the reverse complement.
TAATGATTTTTTTATGTTTACTTTTAGAAAATAAATTTAAAGATTGGAATTTTTTGCTTACATATTCTCTTTTTGTAAGTTGCGTACTGGAGTATAGTCATTTTTTGATTTTCAAAACTGTTTCAATTGTAAGAAACGCTTTGCAGCTTCCCGAAGTTACTTACACTATAGATTTAAAATTAATAATTTTTAGAGCAACAGTTGCTTTACTATATGCCCTCGCTCTTTTTTTAATTTACAAATTTTCTTTAACAGATCTAAAAGTTGTATCCAAGCTTTCAAATTATAAAGTCGTTCCAATATTTCTAAGCGTGGCCTTGAGTATAATCATTTATCTAAAACATTATATCAAATACACACTTTCTAATGAGTTTCATGATATTTTGTCTATCCTATTTGTATTTTTTGCTGTTATATTTTTTATTTTTATCGCTTCCTCGAAAAGATTTATTAAAATGATTGATAAATTTAATGAGAAAAAGATAAATCCTGCAATAGAAGAGGCAAAATTACAAAAAGGTAAACGTTATGCGGGAATGAATTTCATCTCCGAAAAATTAAAATCTGAAATGGAATGCTTCAAAGACGAATTAGAAAAAATCGGAATGGATAAACAAGACCACGGAAGCTTACAAATAGCTTTTGCAGCAGTCTTATTGAAACACGAAGAAGACCCGGAAAATGTTGCCCTACGTTCTAAGATTTATTTTTATATTAGTGAAATCTTGGAAATACAACCAACTACAGTAGAGTCTAATATAAGTAATTCTTTAAAGAGACATTGGAATTTATCTGACAAAAAAATAATATCAAAAATCGAAGAAAATTATGAAGGCACAATTTCAGAGAAAAATGGAGCTCCAACTCCAAAAGAGTTCTTGACTTATATAGTTAAAAAAGTCATAACAAGAAACTAAAGTTGAAGTCTGTAATCAGATTTCAGCTTTATTGTATTATTTAGTTGTAGGATATAATTATAAAGTTATGGTGTAGCTTTTACTATCTAGTGTGCTATTCTCATAAGCTGTCAAGCTTACTCTAAGTTTAGCACATTAGGATTTTTGTTCATCGCTTAAGCTTTTTTAAGCCACGCTACCATCTTGTAGTTTTCGGTATGAAAAACGCCTGAATAACAATTTCAGACGTCTTTTAAAAATTATAATTTTTACGTTCTACCAAGTGAAATGTTGTCTTTGGTTCTATCTTGAAGTTCTTTCAAGGGATGAGGCTTGGTTTCGAATCTATAATCCTTTCCATTTTTCTCTATATAAGTCTCAATTATTTGATGAGAAGGTACTTCATTAACATTTTCATTTATCTTATTTTGAAATTTAAAGAAATCAGATTCTTTTGAGAGTGATGAGACTTTAATATAGCTTTCCTTATCGGAAGTATTATTTACCGTACTTGCAAGAATATTTCTAATATATTCTATATTGGATTCAAGCTTTAAAAGTTTGGGGAAATTTCCATCCGAAATAACTTGTTGCCAATCTTTATTTTCATACTTTTGTAAAAGCTCTGCAGCTTTATGGAGATGCGCAACTTCTTGAATAAAATGTTGTTCCCATATTTTTTTAACTTTTGGATCTGTTTCATACTCAAAGCAAGAATAATACAAGTAACACTCTGTATATTCGTGACAAAGCAAATGTTCAAGCCAAGTCATGTTTGGATCCATTAGGCCTCCATATTGAGTCACATGTTCTTCTTCAACTAACCCTATTTCCTGATAAAGTTTTCTTCCTATATCAGAAGTATAAAATCCTGCAACATTCATATAGTAATTCATTGTTTGTTGTTCAGCTGCTGTGATTATTGCAACGTTTAATCTAGTAATTGGACTTGCTATTTTAGAGTTTATATGATGCTTTATATTATCATACAGATGCCTATGATGGGCGATGGTCGGACGTCCAGGCATGATCTCAGTATACTCTCCTACTAACTTTTCAGCATAAATTCCATGTTCCATTTCAAGAAGATCGGCATAACGGTATAGGTGATCAAAATCCTCTAAAAGTGCGAAATCTAGTGCGGATTTTACGTTAATGTCCGGTTCGTTTTTAGCAAGAGCTACTGTTAGATCAACAGCCAATTGTTCATAGCTTATTGTCGTTTCAAGTATAGTCTCATTTATTGGTTTCAAGGTGGCAATTTTTTTCTGTTGTTGTTTTTCAATATATCTTGATAGTGCTAATTCTCTCCTAAGATCATTATCATCACAGTTTCTGGAAAATTGATGGGAAAACCAATTCGCTTCATATTCTGTTCCATTCATTAGTATTATACGTGTTTTAGTGTAAGGATCTACTTCATTTTTATTATACGAATAAGGATATAGATCTTTCCAGCTTTGGATACTATCAAGAATTTTTACAGGTGTCTCTTTAAATGGATTCAAAAAAAAATTCCTCCTAATAAATTATTTCTTAATATTTAGTATCTATATTTTTTAAATAAATATGCAACTTATTTTTCAGATATAACATATATTTTTTCCAAATTAAGTAGTAAGAATTGATTAGCCACTTTTAAAAATTCTCATAAAATTTTTTTAGCGGAGAGCGTCTTCTTTCTACAGATGTACAATATGATCTAACTGTGGTTAAATGTCTGTCCGCTCCGCCGCCTCAAACTTAGTATTCGGGAATAACAATATCTCCTATTTTTATATCGTTATTTAAAGCTCCTACCGCTTCCATAAGCAAAATTTCTTCACAAGTAGTGCGCCCGAGAGTCAAAACCTCAGATTATAGGCATTACATCCTCTTCTGCACATTTCATTTTCCATAAATGGCTATCGGATTTATGGGATTGTTTGTTATAATTGCAATTAATCCGTCACATCTTTTTATTTTCTCTCTACATATCGCTATTAAGTCATAATATTTAGGTCGCTTAATCTATAAAAAGTTTTCCGTTATCAGACCAAATCCTTCTATTCAAAAATACGTCCTATAAAACTCAGATAACCAACTACACAAGGAAAACTATAAGGCATTACTATATTATCTTACAATTTTAAATTTTTCAGTTTCGGCAAATAAATAATTACTTTACAATTTTTATAATATGTACTTTCACAACTTCATCTATATTAATTTATCAAATCCTTCATAATCTTGGAATGCAAGCAAGTACAACGATTGCAGTATATTTGGATTTTTTAATTTAAGTTCTTCGATAACAGTATCCTTTTTTGCTGTTTTTACCTTATCTGAATTTATTAATTTTTTAATTGTCAAAGGCAATTGAACACACAGTTGGTAAAAAGCATCATCAATTCCAGTTACAATTTTATAAAAGTTATCCATTGAAACTCGTCTGATATGTTCATTACTCATACGATTTCCATTAACAGAGCATACCCATGGAACATTTCTAGATACCGGAGCTATTGCTTCAACAAGAAAACAATAGTCATTTGGAGTCTGTAGTATTTGATTTTGCATTTGAATATACGTTTTCTGTGAAGAAGACGAATTCATGGTATTATGTTTATTTTTCATTTCTACATATACCTTATATTTTTCCGCACTGAATATTATATCCCAACCTTTTTTAGGAACACTACAATTAGAAATATATTTAAAAATGTTTTGATGAAAATAACCTATAGCATTTGTGTTGGATTTATCTCTTTGCCTATGAATTTCAAGCGATATAATTTCTTCAAAGCTTTTATTATACACATTTTTATCAAACAATAACTTTATAGGATCTATAACATTTGAATTAAATGCAGATAAATTAATAGAATTGAGACTTTTATTATATGTACTTAAAGTATTAGATACATGAGCTTCAAAATCAGACTGAGATATAAAGTCTAGATTGAACATTTTATTTCCTCCAGTGCATTGATAATTTCTTTACCTATTTCTTTTGCCAAGTTTACAGGTACTGCATTTCCAACTTGTTTATATTTTTCGGAAAGCTTACCACAAAAAGTCCAAGAATCGGGGAAAGTTTGAATTCTAGCGTTCTCTCTGTATGAAAATGGTCTTATTTCCAATGGATGGCATCGATCTGTTTGTTTCATCCCGGGATTAGTTAAAACTGTTAAAGAAGGTTCATTTAATCCAATTCTACGTAAAATGCCTGTCCTGCCTCCCCCCATAAACCAACAACTTTTCATATATTCTTTAGCTATATTAGGATCAATAGCTTTCCAATAACCACCCGGAGGTACAAGCGAAAAGATTTTAGCTTTGTATTCTGAATATTGAGCACATTCTTCCTTTGAGGGAAATTTGTCAAGTTTTATATCCTTTATTAAAGGCTTATAATCATATGGAGTTGGAAAATTAAAATTACATTTATTTGCCAAATCATTCCTTATTCCTATGGTTATTAATCGTTCTCTTTTTTGAGGTACACCAAAATCCCACGCATTTAAAACATGATAGTATACTGTATATCCTTCGTCTTTAAAAATATCAAGCATAGTCTTATAGGTTTTTCCTCGGTCGTGTGATAACAATCCTTTTACATTTTCAAATAAAAATATTTTCGGTTGTAATTTGTGCAAAAAGGTAGCATAGTGATAAAACATAGTTCCTCTTGTGTCATCTAGTCCTAACCTTTTACCTGCATAACTAAACGATTGACATGGAGCTCCCCCGGAAAGTAAATCTAATTGCCCTTTAGTTATATTGAATTCTTTTTCTAAATCTCTATTGGCTACATTTTGAACATCTTCGCAAATAACATTCCAATTAGGTCTATTTTTTCTCAATGTATCAGTGGCAGAGCTATCAAGTTCGATTAATCCCAAATGATTAAATCCGGCTTGTTCCAAACCTAGGGCTAAACCTCCTGCTCCAGCAAACAATTCAATGGAAAAGTGTTTCATTATTTTTCCTCCTGCATATCAATATATAAGTTGAATTCAATATTATTTTTTTCGCAAAAAGTCTTAATTTTTTTTAATTTCTGGTAATTGGGTAATGTTTTTCCTGTTTCCCAACGATTTACTGTAGAAAAAGAAACACCTAATTCTTTAGCAAATTCCGTTTGACTAAGCAGGCATGTGATACGTATTTTTCTTACTTTGTTACAAAAATTCACTCTAATGCTCCTTTGCAAAAATATAGCATAAAAATAACATATATATATCAAACTGTCAATTTGTCAATATTTACTCCATGGTATTTTCTAAAAATATATAATTAAAGAGTAATGTTGTAATTTTTACCATAGTGAATGATAGCTATGATATATTTTGCAGGAACGAAGTAGTGGTACTTAGTTATGCAAACAAATTTTAAACGTAATCGCGAAATAAACGATTGCTCCTGACTTACTAGATGATTACGACCATCAAAAATTAGAAAAACCAGTGGAAGCACAGCGATTTATGTTTTTTGAAGATAGAAAAAATTAATATATCAAAAATGAATACTGCAAAATATAATCCGATCAAAGATTTAAAGCTAAGTAATGCAGTAGAGTATTAAAAGCTTAAGCTGAGTTTGAATTATTTAGGATGCGTCTAACCTATTCAGAAAACTTGTTATGTTTGGTTCTGCATTCGGATGCTCCATAAACACAATTTTACCATATTTTTTATATGAGTATATTCTAGTTAACTTTGACCGGAATGTTTTGTATTTATATTTTAAACATATCTGATAAATTTCTGTTTAATAAACACTTTTTGTCACTTCCAAAAATATCAAATTGTATTTTCCCATTATTTAACATTATTAGGCGGTTTCCAAATTTTATCGCATTGTCTAAATCATGAGTTATCATAAGAGTCGTAATATGCTCATTAGATGTAATTTTGTCAGTTAATTCCAAAACTTTTTTTGTTGAATTCGGATCTAGTGCCGCGGTATGCTCATCTAAGAGGAGTATTTTAGGCTTTACTATTGTTGCCATAAGGAGTGTTACTGCTTGCCTTTGCCCTCCAGATAATAATCCCATTTTAGCATCAAGTCTGTTTTCCAGTCCTAAATTAAAATTTTTCAGTTCATTTATTAACAGTTCTCTATTGTTTCTGTGAACACCGAATGAGAGACCTCTTTTTTTGTCTCTTAAAAGAGCTAATGACAAATTCTCTTCAACAGTTAAATTAGGTGCAGATCCTTTCAATGGGTCTTGAAAGACTCTACCGATAAATTTTGCTCTTTTGTTTTCTTGCAGATTTGTTACATTTTGTCCGTCTATAAAAATTTCGCCTTTATCAGGAAAAATTGATCCGGAAATTAAATTCATAAGAGTAGATTTCCCAGCACCATTTCCACCTACTATCGTAACAAATTCCCCTTTTTTTATATGTAAATTCAAATTCTCAAATATGAGTTTTTCATCTACGGAATTTGTATTGAATTTCTTGTAGATATTATTCAATTTAAGCATTATTATCGTTTCCTTTCAATTACATATTTTTAATCTTAGTTTCTTAGGTTTAACTCTTTAATTTCAACTTATTTATGTGAGGAATCCCTAATAAAATAGCGGTCACAAATGCCGTAAATAATTTTAGATCACTTGGATTCATTCCTAAATTAAGTACTAAGAAAATAATCATTCTATAGCATATTGATCCTAAAACCACGCAAATTAACGATTTTAAAATCTTGTTTTTTAATTTAATCAATTTTAAAAACGCTTCACCTATTACTATTGATGCTAGTGCTATTACAATAGCTCCCGTACCCATATTTACATCTGAATACCCTTGACTTTGAGCTATTAAAGCTCCGGCTATCCCGCAAAGAGAGTTACTGACCATCAAAGCAAAAATTTTTTTGAAGTCTGTATTTCCTCCCTGCGAACGCATCATTTGTTCGTTATCTCCAGTTGCACGTATTGCCAATCCCAGCTGAGTTTTGAAAAATAGATTCAGTGTTAAAATTAAAAGCGAACAAATTATCAATCCTAATATGAACGCCGACAACGTAAAATTATCTCTTAAAAGTGAAATACTATTCTCTAATATAGAAAAAACAGTATTTTTGCCCAAAAGTGAAAGATTTGCTTTTCCCATGATTCGGATATTAATTGAATATAAGGCTATCATTGTAAGAATTCCTGATAAAATAGGTTGTATTTTAAGTTTAGTATGTAATATGCCTGTTACTAATCCCGCAATAGACGCAGCTATCCCTGAAATTATCAAACTTATAATTGGATTTACTCCGTTTGTTATTAAAACCGCACATATACTCCCACCTAATGTCAAGCTTCCTTCAGAAGTCATGTCTGCAAAGTTTAAGATTCGAAAGGTTATGAATACACCGAAAGCTAAAATTGTCCAAATAAGCCCCTGTGAGAATGTTGATATTAGTATTTGCATAAAATCCTCTCCTTACATTATTTCTGCAATTTCTGCTAGTTTTTCTGGTATTTTTAAATTTAATTTTTCTAGAGATTTTTTATTTAAGATTAATTTATTTTCATTTAGATATTTAATAGGCATATTTTGAGGGATATCCTTTCCTGTTAGAATATTCCCTGCCTGCATAGCACTGATCTCTCCCAGTTGACGGTAATCTATACCGAATGTTCCCGTTGCTCCTTTTGATAGCAGATTAACTTCTCCACAGATTACGGGTACTCCGAATTGCATTGCCGTTTTTGAAATTAACTCCATGTTCGAAGCTACCATGTTATCGGTTGGAGTGTATATAGCGTCTACTTTTCCTGCTAGCGATTCTACTACTTGCTGGACTTCAGTTACTTGGCTAAACGTAATTTCTTTGGGGATTAATTCGAATTTTTCAGCTTCTTTTACAGCTATCTCGGCTTGAAATTTTGAATTCGCCTCGCTTGAAGAGTACAAAATCCCTACATTTTTTGCATCTGGTTTTAGCTTGGTTATTAGTTCAATTTGCTTTGATATTGGTGCCAGGTCAGAAGTTCCACTGACGTTTGTATCAGGCCTCTGAGTGGACTTTACAAGACTGGCTTCAACAGGATTAGTTATAGCGGTAATTAGAATGGGAATTTTTGATGTCACTGCCGCTACAGCTTGCGCCGCTGGCGTAGCTATAGCAAAAATTAAATCGCAGCTTTCTGCTACAAATTGATTGGCAATTAAAGTGCAGTTGGATTGATCTCCTTGTGCATTTTTGTAGTCTATTTGAACATTTAGATTCAACTTATTTATTCCGTCTATAAATCCTTGTCTGGATGCGTCTAAGGCTTCGTGTTCAACAAATTGTAGAATACCTATCTTTAGATTTCTTTTTGAATTTTTTTCTTCAAAATTTTTATTGTATTGTATCATTAAGATTGTAAAAATTGTTAAAGTTATAAAAACAAGTGTTGAAATTTTCCATCGTTTTTGTTTCATGGTTAATACTCCTTTATAATAAAACTTTTATCAAAAACTTATAACAGATAATATCGACTATCGTACATTAAAAAAAATTATCGTTATGTTTCCTCCAAATAAAAAAGAGCCGAACATTAATGTTTGGCTCTTTAAATTATAATAAAAAGCCATTACGGTTATCTTTCTTGATATCCGTAACAGCAAACTAAATATTACAGATATCAATTATCCGTAATAGTAATAACAATTATTCAATTTTATAGAATTAAAGTTTATTAAGTTCATTTTATTAACCTCTTTTAATATATTTATATACTTATACATTTATTATATCATATTTGAAATTTTTTGCAACGTTTATTTTTCGTTTTTTATTAACTTGAAATCAGAAGCAAAAATGTAAAAAAGCTTTATTTAGGTAATAAATGCGTTTTTGATAAGCTCTACTCAAAATGTACAAATAATATTAAAAATAACATTTTTTCATTATAACATATAAAAGTATACGTATTTAAATAAGATAAAATCCTGTAAGTGTTGCATCGAAATCGCTATCGCTTAAATCTTTGAGCAAATCAGTTAAAAGCAGTATGTCGGATTCGCCACCTATTTTATTTAATGCCACATTTAACGCTTTTTCTTTTACTTCGTCAAGGTCGATAACCACACACTCCACTTCAGAAAATCCCATGTTTCTTCGAATATTCTATCTGCTCCGAGAGGTTTTCCGTCTTTTTGCTCAGAATTCAAATATTCACTTGGTTTTGGAATTTGACGGCCTTCTAAAGCCTGCGGATTTAAAAAATCACTATCGTCAGCTTTAAATAATGTCTCATCTTCCAAATCAACTGGTTCAAAAACTCGTGCCAACTTTACGAATGCTATTTTTTGGGGCAAAGAATTAGGCTTATCTCCGGCACGAACTCTTCGACCGCCTCAGTCATAGCGATAGCCGGCGACACTCATAAAAACTCTTAATGATGCAGGAGTATGGGAAAAACTAGCAAATTGGCTTGGAGGCATTTGGGATGGCATAAAAAACTGGTTTTCTAGTTTGTGTCGAAAGACATTACAGTGGTCATCCGATGTTTGGACTTCATTTTTGGAATTTATTGCAGAATTACCTGAGAAAATCGGATACTGGCTCGGCTTTGCGATAGGCCAGGTTGCGAAATTTTTTAAAGACTCAAAAGATGCATTTGTGAGATTTATAAAGGATGCGTGGAACTTTTGCAAGATAGTATGTTTAACCTAGAAAGTTATATATCCTCTGAGTTTGCGAGAGCCTTTGGCGTAGCTGAGGAACAAGCATTCTGTACCGGCACAGGCGTAGGTCAAACGACGGGAATATTTACCGATAATGGCGGTGAAATGGGCATTACATTTAACAGCATCACTAATATTACTTGCGATAACATAATCGACCTTGTTCATTCGCTTA
>CALWUT010000002.1 GCA_944384825.1 uncultured Clostridia bacterium | reverse complement strand
AGTTTACAACTTAACTTCTTACATTCTGCGTTGTTTAATTTTCAAGGTCCATTGCGCTTTATCTTTTGTTCCCTTAGCGCCTTATTATAATAGCACACCCCTTTTATCTTTGTCAATACCTTTTTTTAAAAAATTTTTGTTTTCGCATGTTTAATATTTTTTTAGAATTTAAACTTGTAATTAAGTTAGTTTTATCTAATTATCTTTCAAATTCTATTTCAGATTTCGGATTTTTAAGCACAACTCGAATTATATTTCCTTTTTTATCTACAACTATTTCACTTTCGTTACCTACAAAAGTTTTTTCTCCTTCCTCTTCGCCTTTTAAATTAAATCCTGTCTCTTCTTTACTTAAAGAATCCAAAATATCCATTAATTGTCTAATTTCTGAATCTTCAGGCAAGGGATCTTTCATGTATTCTCCTTGTAATTCCTTTTGAACTACTTCATATTTTCCACAATTACGAGAAATCGTAAAACCTTCTAATCTTTTCGGATAATTAAAGGTGATAGTATTTAAACCTTCAGGAGTATGAAAAATTTTACACTTATATTCATTACCTTTAGATTTTATCTTTATTTCGTTTTCTATATTATTATTAATATGAGTAAATTCATTTATATCACTGCTATTACATCCTGTTAATACAGTACTTATAATTAACGCTCCAATTATAAAAGATAACAATCTATTCAAAAAATCACCCTAACGCTCAAATTTCTTAAAGATATTCATTAATTCATTTATCATATCCGTTGGTGTCATAGAAATTCCAGAACAATTTTTTTTACATTTGTCCCCTGAAAGTCCATGTAAAAACACTCCACAAATTGAAGCATCTACTGCAGATAACTTCTGCGCTGCAAATGAACCTATCATTCCTGAAAGTACATCTCCACTTCCCCCTTTTGCCATACCTGAATTTCCTGTAGTATTCATATAAATATTTCCTTTGTTATCGCAGACTATTGTATTCTTCCCTTTCAATACTGTACATACTCCATACTTTTGAGAAAATTCTTTGGCAAAACGCATTTTATTTGAATTTATGTCATCAACTTTTACTTTTATAAGTCTCGACATTTCTTTAGGATGTGGCGTAAATATCAATCCAAATTTATTCTCCTTTATAATACTTATATTATCGGCCACTATATTTATTCCATCACCATCTATAATAATAGGAATTTTCGAATTTTTAATTACTTCCTCCACTAAATATTTAGTTTCTTTTGTATATCCTAGTCCGCTTCCTAAAACTATGCATGAACAGTCTTTTATTCCTCTTAAAATAAATTCTAAAGAATCTTTGCTCATAAAACCATCTTTATCCTCAGAAACAACACAAAATGTAGGCTCAGAAATTCTTCTGGACAAATTCTCGTAAACAGAGGGAACTACACAAGCTCTAACCGACCCAACTCCGCACTTAATAGCTGCATTTATTACAAACCATGCCGCTCCTGGCATAGCCTTACTTCCACACATACAGAAAAGCTTTCCGAAAGTTCCCTTGTGAGCATCTTCGGGACGATACGGAAGCTTATATTTAACCATTTCTGAAGTTATTACACTCATATAACTGTATTTGTCATTCATTGAACTCCCTCTTCTCTCTATTATAACCTATTACAACTGCACAAGCATAACTTTTTGTATGAGTTAAACTAACTGAAAATTCACAATCAGCATTTTTAAATCTTTCTTTTAAATTTCTTCCTAGACTAATGTAAGGCTTTCCGGCTTCGTTATGAAGCAATTTAATTTCATGAAGTCTAATTCCGAGTATTCCCAATCCCACCGCTTTTAAAAAAGCTTCCTTAGCACAAAATCCCGCTGCTACACTCTGAGGACTAAAATTTCTTCTTTCAAGGTCTTCAAGTTCTAAATTAGAAAAAACTTTTCTCATAAATTTGTTTTTTTGCATTGATTTTCTTATTCTTTGGATTTCTACCATGTCGATTCCTACTATCATAAAATTCACCTATTTTTAAGTATTATCGTGCACTCTTTAAGTACTACTAAAATACTACACCCTCTACTTTAAAATTAAGCTCAGAACTCCCATTAGATAACTCATTCACTTCTGATCTAATAAACTTAAATTCAGGACTTTGAAGAAAGGGATCATTCTCGATAAGCTTTTTAGCACAATCATGCGCTGCTTGAATTACTGGAATATCTTGAAAAGTTGTAGACATTTTTATATTGGGAACTCCGTGTTGATTTACTCCAAAAAAATCTCCTGGACCTCTTATTTGCAGATCTTCCTCAGAAAGATAAAAACCATCGCATGAATCTTTCATGGCTGAAAATCTTCTAATTGCATCCTTAGAATTAGAGTCTGAAACTAATATACAGTAAGACTGTTTATTTCCACGTCCTACCCTACCCCTAAGCTGATGCAGCTGAGATAAACCAAACCTTTCTGCATTTTCAATTACCATAACAGTAGCATTAGGAACGTCTATACCTACTTCTATAACAGTAGTCGAAATCAACACTTTTATGTTATTGTTTAAAAACTCATTCATAATATAATCTTTTTCATAAGGACTCATTTTTCCATGTAAAATTTCTATCTCTTCTGCTTTAAAACCTCCGCTTTTTATAAGTAATTCCTTATAACTTACTAAGTCTATAATACCATTATTTCTTTCTTCTATACTAGCACACACTATATAAGCTTGTTCGTTTCTTAATACAGTTTTTTGAAGAAATCCAAACATTCTTGACCTTTTAGTACTATCTATCCTATAAGTTTTTATTTTTTGTCTTCCCGGAATTACTCCTTCCAAAATAGAAACATCCAAATCTTCATACAATATCATAGCTAGAGTTCTGGGAATAGGAGTTGCTGACATTATTAGTACATGTGGTGCCTTACCTTTGCTAATTAATTTAGCTCTTTGTTTAACCCCAAATCTATGTTGTTCATCAGTAATTATCAAGCCTAAATTCCCAAATTGAATTCCCTCAGAAATAAGAGAATGAGTTCCTATAATTATTCCGCTTTTTATTAAAAGTATTTCTTCATATAAAGCTTTTCTTGCTTTCGCTCTTAAAGCACCACAAATTATATTTATTTTTACCCCGGTGCCAGATAAAAGACTGCAAAAAGTTTTATAATGCTGACGAGCTAAAAGTTCTGTGGGAACCATTAAAGCTGCTTGATAACCATTTTTTACAGCTGCATACATTAAAGCTGCTGCAACCAATGTTTTTCCTGATCCAACATCACCTTGAAGTAAACGATTCATAGATAAGCCTTTTTCATTTATATCCTTAAAGCACTCTAAAATAACCTTTTTTTGAGATTCAGTAAGCTTAAACGGAATAATTTCACAGAATTCTTCAAAAAAACTTTCAGAAATGACTACATTTGTTTTTTGACGAAACTTAACCTTTAAACTACTCATACTTAAATAATAAATAAAAAATTCTTCAAATATAATTCTTTTCCTTGCACGTTTTAAGGAAAGAATATCTTTAGGAAAATGAATGTTTCTATAGCAAAAATCTTTAGAATCAAGACCATAATTTTCAAGGACTGAATCGGGTAATGTTTCTAAAATAGGTTCATCAATGCAGTTTATTAAGTTTTTTATAATCCTTGAAATCTTAGAAGAAACAATTTCTTCGCATTGATTATATATGGGGGTAATCGAGAATTCATTTTCTAGTCCTTTAACTTTCGGAGAAAGCATTTCATACTCACCATTATGTTTCACAACTTTCCCCTTAATTAAATATTCTTTTCCCAAAACTAAATTTCTCGCCGGATATCTAGAATTAAAAAATATCATATTTAAATTATCTAAACCATCCGAAACTTTGATTTTAAATAACCATCTTCCATCTTTAAGCTTAATTCCGATACATTCGTTAACAATCTTAACCTTCAAACAGCAATCTTTTTTGTCTTCAGCTGAAGCAATAGAGCTGAAAGAAGTCCAGTCTTCATAGCTTCGTGGGTAAAACTTTATTAAATCTTCAAAAGTAAATATTCCCAGCTTACTAAAAGCTTGAATGGTCTTTTCTCCTACTCCCTTCAGACTTCCAATATCTCTTTTAAAAAAAGACTCATTATAAAACTTCATCAATGAACGCCTCATAATTTATTTTAAATATATTACTTAAAACATAAAAAGTATTTTCCTTTTTTACTCTACAGACAAAATAAAATGGTAAATAGGCTGCTCACCGCTTACTAAAGTCACTTCCACCGGCTTCTTTATAGAAGAAACAATCATATCTCTTGCTAACTCAGCTTGCTTAAGACTAATGTCTTCACCATAAATAACAGTTATAAATTCAGAATCTTTTGTAACCATTGACTTTATAAGTCTTACTACCGCTTTTACAGGATCTTTATCACTAAATATAAGCTTACCATTTAAAAGAGCTAAAATATCCTTTTCCTTTATTTTTATTCCACCAAATTCTGAGTCGCGAGCGGCAAAAGTTATTTGTCCGGTCTTAACTTTCGACGCTGCTTTTACCATTAATTCAAGGTTTTCTGTAGAATTAAGGTCGGGTTCAAAAGCTATCAGCGCAGAAATTCCTTGAGGAATAGTCTTTGTTGGTACAATTACTACCTTCCTATCTTTTACAAGTCCTACAGCTTGTTGAGCAGCCATTATTATATTTTTATTGTTCGGTAAAACATACACAGTTTTTGCTGGAGTAGCAAGTATAGCTTCAGTTATCTTAGCGGTACTTGGATTCATAGTCTGACCGCCGCTTATAACGTTTAAACATCCCAAATCTTTAAATAAAGTCTTTATTCCGTTTCCAGCTGCTATCGCTACAAATCCTACTTCTTCTTCAGGACTTTTTGGCTCCAAAAATATATTTTCTTCCTTTAAAATTTTTTCTTTTTTCGCTTCTACAGCCAGCCTATGCTGCTCCTTCATATTCTCTACTTTAACAGTTAAAAGTTCGCCAAAACGCAAGCCTTCCTGAAGAGCTTTACCCGGACATTCTGTATGTACATGGACTTTTATAATCTCTTCGTCATCTACAACCACTACGCAATCACCTATTTTTTGGAGTCGATTTCTTAACTTGCTCGGTTCAATCCTGCAAAGTCTGCTACGCTTAATTATAAATTCAGTACAGTAAGTATAAGTAATATCTCCGTCAAACTCTGCTGCTGCATTTCTAAAAACATCGTCTTTTTCAATATTCGCCGCTACTGGTTCACAATCTATTATTTTATTCTCGCAGAAAACAGAAAGCATCCCTTCAAATATTAAACACAGTCCTTTTCCACCCGCGTCTACTACACCAGCTTTTTTTAAAACTGGCAAAAGCTCAGGAGTTGCAGCTAATGCATCTCTAGCTCCTTTACATACTTGTGGCCAAATTAAAGTTATATCATTACTTTTATTCGAAAACTCAAGACCTTTTTCAAAAGCCTCCCTCGCTACTGTAAGCATAGTTCCTTCTGTCGGTTTAGTGACGGATTGATAAGCTTCGCGTACTCCTATCTCTAACGCTTTAATAACGTCAACTCCGTTTATAGTTTCAGATTCGGAAAAAAGTCGGTTGAATCCTCTGAACAGTATGGAAAGAATAACGCCCGAATTACCTCTTGCTCCTCTGAGTAAACTCGGAACAAACGATTTTATAACTTCTCCTACTTCAGAATCATCGTCTAAATTTTTAATTGCTTCTATTCCCGATGAAATAGTCATCGACATATTAGTCCCTGTATCTCCATCAGGTACCGGAAATATATTAAGTTCATTTATATGTTCTTTATTTTTTATTATATTATTCGCTCCTGAGATTAACGCATTTTTGAAACATAAACCGTTTATCACTTAAATACAGCTCCTCAAATAAAGTAATTTTTATATTTTAATTTATTTATATAATATGTTTATTACAACAATCTTAATCTTTTTAAAGATACAGTCTTTCCGCTTTCTTCGTCAATCTCAAAAAGCGCACATTCCATTTTACATGGTCCTTCAGCATTTTCAAAACGTACAGGAAGTCTACTTTTGATTCTTCTTATTGAAAGCTCTTTTTTCACTCCTAAAACTGACTCTATAACTCCCGTCATTCCTACGTCTGTTATGTAACCAGTTCCATATGGAAGAATTTCCTCATCGGCAGTCTGAACATGCGTATGAGTGCCAAAAATTGCCGAAACTCTTCCGTCGATATAATAGCCCATAGCTCGTTTTTCCGCTGTTGCCTCGGCATGAAAATCTACTACTTTAATCGGGCAATCATTACATATCTCTATGGCTTGATCAATAGCTTCTAACGGAGACCTTAAATTTTCAAGGTACACTACTCCCATAATATTTATAACTCCTACTTTTATATCCCGTACTGAAATTTTGTAAATACCAGCTCCGGGAGTAGTTTCTTTAGGGAAGTTAAATGGTCTTATAAGTCCAGGATTGCTATTTAAAAAAGGAAAAATTTCTTTTCTTCTAAACGAATGATTGCCTCCAGTAATAACGTCTACACCGCTTTTAAAAAGCTTAATTGCACATACCGGCAATATTCCATTACCTTCAGCAGAATTTTCACCATTAGCAATTACTAAATCAATATTATTTTCTTCTCTAAAATTTTTTAATTTTAATTTCAAGAACTCAATACCTTTTTTCCCAACTATATCTCCAATAGTTAATATTTTCATTCCATTTTATCCTCCTGCTTTAACTACTCCACTTTGCTATCCATAACTACTTTGCATAATCAATAGCTCTACTTTCTCTTATAATGCTTAATTTAATTTGTCCAGGATAATTTAATTCTGACTCAATTTTTTTACACATTTCTCTAGCTAAAGGTATCATATTTTCATCTTCTACGATCTCCGGTTTTACCATTACCCTTACTTCCCTTCCAGCTTGCATAGCATAACAGTTACGCACTCCCGGAAATGAAGAAACTAAAGTTTCTAATTTTTCTAGACGCTTAATGTAATTATTGGGATCTTCACGTCTTGCACCCGGACGAGCAGCCGAAGCTGTATCTGCAGCTTGCAAAATAAAAGCTAAAGCAGTTTTAGGTTCTATATCGCCATGATGGGCATGAATAGCGTGTATAACCGATTCACATTCTCTATATTTTTTTACAACATTTACTCCGAGTTCAATATGAGATCCTTCATTTTCCTGATCAAGTGCTTTTCCTATATCATGCAGAAGTCCTGCTCTTACCGCAAGTGACGGATCTATATCTAATTCAGAAGCTATGTTTTTGCAAATATGAGCTACTTCTAGCGAATGGTTAAGTACGTTCTGACCATAGCTTGTTCGATATTTAAGTTTTCCTAAAAGCTTTATAAGTTCCGGATGCAAATTAGTTATTCCTACCTCTAATGCCGCATGTTCACCCTCTTCTTTTATATCCATCTCGACGTCATACCTCGCCTTTTCAACCATTTCTTCAATTTTAGCAGGATGGATTCTTCCATCAGCTACGAGTCTTTCTAACGCTAGCCTAGCTATTTCTCTCCTTACAGGTTCAAAAGAAGAAAGAGTTATAGTTTCAGGAGTATCATCAATAATAAGGTCGACTCCGGTTAAACTTTCAATAGCTCTTATATTTCTTCCCTCGCGGCCTATTATACGCCCTTTCATATCATCATTAGGCAAAGCTACAACCGAAATAGTAGCTTCCGAAACATAATCACCTGAACACTTTTGTATAGCAAGAGATAAAATATCCCGAGCTTTTTTATTGCATTCCTCTTTAATTTGTTGTTCATACATTGTAATTCTAAGGGCCTTTTCATGAGTAAGCTCATCTTGAAGACTCTCAAGTAAAAAAGCCTTAGCTTGCTTGGTTGTAAGTCCTGAAATGCGTTCAAGGACTTCAAATTGGTTATTCTTTATTACTTCTATCTCTTGGCTTTTTAACTCTATTTCTCTTTCTTTCTTATTTAAATTACGTTCCTTAAACTCCAAATTTTCCGTTTTTCTATCTAAGTTTTCTTCTTTTTGAATTACTCTGTACTCTTGGCGCTGTAAATCTTTTCTACGCTCATTCAATTCCTTTTCCGTTTCAAGTCTAAATTGATGCACTTCCTCTTTCCCTTCAAGAACTACTTCTTTTTTTTTGGTTTCAGCTAATTCTTTTGCTGCCTCAATTATTTTTGAAGCTTCTTCTTTAGCGGAAGAAAGAGTATTTTCAGTCCGAAATTTTCTATAAATTACCCCTAGTCCGAAAAATACTACTGAAATAATTATAAACAATAAAGACATAGACACTATTTCCAATTTACTTTTTACCTCCCACTTACATTTGGTTCACATAAAATAACAAAAATTAAATTTGTGCCGACTAATCTCATTAAGTTATTTATTATATTCCCAAAATGCGTTCTTACATTATTAAATATTTTAATTGTATTATACATTAAAGTTAGGTGTCAAGAAATAATGGAAAGCTTAATTTACCCAGTTTCATTTTTATTCTTTTAATTTAGGAATTTTAAGCTTTTTCACAAATTTTAACCAAAATTACAGATAAAGTATTGAAAAAAATACATTCTAATGATATGATTATATTTCAAGGATATCAAATTTTTTAATCTGGAGAGTTTGTAATTATGAAAAACACCAATTCAAATCCTTTTGAAACTTATAAAGGTAAACCACTAGTAAGATGCGGAAACGTAATCTACTACGGAAAGGCTTCTGAAAGATATGTTATAAAAATGGAAGTAAAAGATTCAGCGTTAATGTCAGATCTAAAAATTTCAACTAAAGTATCAGTAGAAATGATAGATACTAATCCAGAAATAGAAGGAGCTAAAAAAATAGTTAAAATGAGTGAAAAAAATGGAATTTATCCAGCACTTGACATCGCAAACGTATGGTTGAACAGAATTAGTATTGAACATTAATATAAAGGAGTGTCATAAATGAGTATAGTGGAAATTATTTTAGGATTAGTCTTAATAGTTTTAGCAATCGCTGTTACATTAGTAGTTCTATTCCAAGAAGGGCAGCAAAAACCTGTGGGAGCTCTTACCGGTTCCTCAGGAGATACTTTCCTAACTAAAAATAAATCCAGATCTATCGATGCTTTCCTCGAACGCTGGACAAGAGTAATATCCATAGGGTTCTTTTTAACTGTAGTATTAGTTAATATACTGTTGTACTTTCACGTATTATAAGAAATAATTTAATAAAAAAGAAATACCTCCAGTTATAAAGGACTAGAGGTATTTTATTATGTTAACTAGTTAAAAAATTATTCTATTCATTATAACATACTTTTCTTATTGATAAATCTATCAATTTAGTTTCCAAAAAGACCTTTGATTTTACACTCCTTCAAAGATACATAATCTCCATCAGCTACTATTATATGATCTATAAATTCTATATTCATTGTATTAAATAAATGTTCCAACTTTTGAGTCGTTATCACATCCTCTTGTGACGGCGTCGCCAAACCACTCGGATGATTGTGACCAACTATTATCGCTGCTGCATCAAATAATACTATAAGTTCCATTATCCTTCTTATATGTAACTCAACTCTATTAAATGTCCCTTTGCTTACTATTCCTTCATATAATATTTTGCATTTCGCATCCAATAACATTATCGCTATTGTTTCTTCTTTTCTACCTAAAAACTTCCTGGAAAGCTTATCCGTAAAGTCTTCTCTTGTTGGTTTTGTGTTTTGCTCAACTTCTTTTCTTTCCATGTATACTCTTACCATCGTTAGTATCAACTTTATAAAACACGCTACATTTTCACCTATACCTTCTATCATCTTCAACGAGCTTAATGGAGCTTCCATTATTCCCGGGATTGTGCCGAATTCTTTTAAAAGCTTATGAGCAAGTTCATTTGTATTCTTTCTCGGAATTACGTAAAATAATAACAGCTCTAGTATCTCATGATCTTCAAAGATATCTATTCCATGCATTATAAATTTCTTTCTCAATCTGTCTCTGTGCCCTGCATGTACTTCTTCTCCCACGTAGTATGTCCCTTTCGATTAATTTTTAACTCTATTTTCATTGTATCATAATATGTACGTTTTTTCAATATAGCATTATAATCTTAGGAGTAAACAACTATGAAAAATATAACTGTTAAAACCAATGACGCTCACAAGCGTATAGATTCTTTTTTGCAAAAAGCATTCCAAAATCTTCCCATATCATTAATCTATAAATATTTAAGAACAAAAAAAATAAAAGTTAATAATAAAAAAGTAAAACCGAATTATAGATTAGCTCCGGAAGACGTCATTTCTTTATACGTTAAAGATGAATTACTTGGAAACTCGAATTCGGAATGTGATTTTAAGAAATGCCCAATAAATCTTGATATAGTATTTGAAGACGATAATATAATGATTATTAATAAACCTCCGGGGCTTATTGTTCATCCAGACAAAGAATGTAAAGTTGATTCTCTAATAAATAGAATCAAAAATTATCTATACCAAAAAGGTCAGTACAATCCTGAAAATGAACTCTCTTTTGCGCCGTCCTTAGTCAATCGAATAGACAGAAATACTTCAGGATTAGTAATTGCAGCAAAAAATTCAGCTTCCCTTGCTATACTTAATGAAAAAATGAAAAAAAGAGAAATAAATAAATTTTACCTTTGCATCGTAAATGGAAAATTAAAGAAAAAATCAGATATACTAAAAGGATACCTGGAAAAAAACGAGTTACAAAATAAAGTTTATATAAAGAATTCCTATCAACATAAAGCTTCTTCCAAGACTATCTTAACTTCTTATAAAGTAATTAAAGAACTAAGTAATTACAGTCTTCTCGAAGTACATTTACTTACTGGTAGAACTCATCAAATCAGAGCTCACTTTTCGCATATCGGTCATCCAATAATAGGTGACGGAAAGTATGGAAAAAATTCTCTAAATAAAATCGTGGGATATAAATATCAAGCGCTTTGCTCTTACAAGCTAGTATTCGATTTCAAATCAAGTGCTGGAATTCTTGAGTATTTAAATAAAAAGGAAATATTTATCCCGAATGAAAAAATTTGGTTTATTCAAGACTTCTATAAAAATTTAAACATTAATTAGTCAAAACATCATTATAAAACTAACACAAACATCTTAAATTTTTCCTGAACCCTATTACAATACTTTATAAAAAATTATGAAAAGTAATTGAAAATAAAACCACAATTCTATAATAAAAACTATAACAACCACGCGTTTGAAACGTGGTTGTTTACTTAATAAAAATAATTCTACATTTTTATTACTATATCATAAAGACCCTCACTCAACTTCTTGAAGATTAAATAAACTGCAGCTATTTCTCTAGGTAAAGAACTTGGGTTATGTTGATCTATGGTGTTAATAAGTCCCTTCAGATTTTTAGCAAAATAGATAAGTTGACGTTTCGAAGGAAACTCAAAAAAGTACTGTTTAGAACAATAAGCTTCTCCATCTTTAAAAGATATATTTAAACCAATCGCACTAGGCAATTTTTTGCAAATTACAATCTCAGCTAGATCGTTTCTTGTAAGCTTCTTACCACTCAATTCTTCATATTTTGTTGACAACTCGCAACATGAATCATAAAGGTATCTAGATAAATTAAATAAACAAACAAAAGCATTTGTTGCAACAACTTCTTTAGCAAGTTGAACTAAATTTGCAGCATTTACATGCGTATGTTCATTAAAAATGTCCCTGTTTTCAAGTGAAATAATTGGAAACCTTACTTCATTAATATCCAAATTAAGTTTAGAACTATAAATTTCACCAAGATAAATTTTTAATGCGTAAGTTAATTGACTAAAATCAGTTGCTTCTTCCATTAACTTCATACTATTAACAACATTTGTTCTCATCATATCTGTTTTAATTCTATAATTTGGTTCTGAAATGCAATGTTTATCCATACCATAAGGATAACAATCTACCAACCACAAATAGTGGCTATTAAACAATTTATATGCCGTTTCTTTTAATAAGCCGTCTATTTCATGTTTGAAGTTCTTAAAATCGCTCATTAATGCCTCTTCAGTTTTACATTCCCTTAACTTTCTACTTATTGTTCCAAGTTTCTTTTGTTTTTCTAAATGATTTGTAATTGAATCAGAATCTTTTGTAGTAAATGTATCCAGCTCGGTTTCTGATTCTGAAGTACATTTCTTTTCTTCAAGTATCTTCACTTTTTGTTCTAGACGATTTAACTTCTTTCCTTCATTCTCCGTAAGTGCTTTAAGAATATTCCTCTCCCGTTCGGGTTTATCATTTCTGATTGCTCTCGAAGGTTTCGTTATCTTACTCGTTTTTTATCACTTTTGACGACTTTCTCTATACGTATTGCACTTACGGATGACGTAAAAATCGACCCAAAATTTAAAATTGCCAATCCACTTGCAACTATAATTTTTAACGTATTATTCATTTTAATCTCCTTTAAATTTTTTATATTATTAATTTACTCTTTAATTTTATCAAATAATAACAGAATTATCAATAACATTAAAAAATTTATTAATATTAGTTAAAATGTTAAAAAATATAATTGTGGCTAAAAATTGAAAAATCTCGAAAACATACTAGTAAAACATAAATCAATTAAAGAAGACACACTCATCAAAATTAAACAATAACCTGATTTCCTTAAATGATATTTAAATTCATCCCATAATTTTTCATCCTCTGATTTAGGAACAATTACTCTTAAAAGCTTAGAAGAAAATTTTAAAGACTCTGAAGAAAAAATCGCCAGGCCTAAAGACGAAATAAAAATACCTGGTAGGAGAATCAAGATGTAAAATGCTATGCCTTTTAAGGCGTAAATAGAGTACAAATAACCGGCTGTTAATCCCAAACTGAGTCCTCGAACTGTCATTACCAAGGGAATAAAAATCACACCCCAACATGACAAAGCACTCAATTCTATAATAAGTGCAAATAAACTGAGTATGAAAAAAGAAGAAATAAATATTTCAATCCCCGTTTGAGAAATTCTTTCTTGAAAGTCATTCAAAAATAGAAAGTCAATTTTATGAAGCGACTCCATATTTAGTGAATTTACTGAAAGAGATCCAAATATCATCCCTGATATTA
This sequence comes from uncultured Clostridia bacterium, assembly GCA_944384825.1. Lineage (GTDB taxonomy): Bacteria > Bacillota > Clostridia > Oscillospirales > Acutalibacteraceae > UMGS1491. The sequence goes on along the minus strand of CALWUT010000002.1, from coordinate 6,519 downwards.
AACATAAAAATATAAATATCAAAGACTTATTCCTCACGCTTAAATTTAAAACATTATTGATTCTAAAAAAAGATTTGGCACTATTAATAGCTTGTTTCATAGTTAATTACTCCTTAAGTTTTTACATCTTTTATTTATATATAACTATGAAACGTCAAAATTAAATATGAATGTTTTTCTTATTTTTATCTTTAAGTGAAAAAAGTTTTACTTGTGCACTTTTTATAATTTTTAAATATATACTTGATATACTTGTTTTTTGTTGTACAATTTTCCTGTAGGTCAGTTCTAATTTATTCCAAATATCAAAAGGAGGTATCTCTATGCCTAAAATTACAAAAGAAAAAGTAACAAACAAAACAAACAAAGTGAAAGAGAAAATAAAAGACAAAGCGAAAAATGTTAAAAACAAAAATAAAATTAACTACAATAAACCACCATTTTTAATGGTGGTTTTCCTATAATTTACTTTCCTTGCTGGTTTTGATACTCTAAAGCTTTTGACATAAGTGAACTTCTCTTTTTAATCTTTTCTGGTTTAACTTCTTTACCTTTATATTTTAAAGAATGTTCCCAAGCTTTTTTTAATTCTTCGCTTAAGCATTCTTGCAAAGGTGCAGTATTTTCTATACGATTTAAAACAACCATAGTTATTATACTTCGAACGTCTTTAGTACCGTTGGAGTACAAATCACTAAGTAACTTACCTAACTTTTTAATTAAAGGAATAGAATTTTTTGAATTATTCAATAACTAATTTATCCTTGGTAAAATAACTTCTCTAGTAAATTTTACTGCTCTGAATTCACTATAACACTCTTTTTCAATGTATATAGCTTCTTTTATATCAGGAAATATATTTACCATTCTATTTGCAAAGAAAAGTCCGGTTACATTGCTTCCTTCATTATTACTTTTTTTCCCGGAATTACGATTAGTTGCGTTAACTTTTTCACCAATACTTTCAAGAAAATCTTCAGCAATCATTTTTACGTCTTTTTGAGTAGTACTTTCTTCATCAAGCAGCCAAGAAGATAATTGCTTATTTCCTTCGGATAATATTTTAATTAAGTTAATCCGCTTGTTATTTTCATTATAAACTATCTCATAAGTTTCTTCTTCACTTTGGAGAAGAAATTTATTGTTTTCGGATTTGAAATTTTTAAACTTATCCGTCTTAACCGATTCCATCATTCTCTGACAAACTGCATCAAAATAATTTTTACTCAAATATTTTCACTCCTATTTATTTTATACCATTTATTTTACATATGTAACTTGTATTTTAAAAGTTAATTTTAATAAAAAATTAAAAAAATGTCACTTAATTAACCAAGATTTTCTTTTGTGTAATTTTATTAAAATGACAATAATAAACAATAAGACATTTTCATACATTTTTCCCCTATTTATATATATTTGACTTTACTGATCGAGAGGTGATTAAAATTGAAAAAATTCTTTAAGTATCTAATTTGTACAATGCTTTTAATTTTTCCTTCAGCATTTGTCGGTTTGGGATATATAGCCGATAAGCTTCCCGATGTATATTACATTTCACCTGAAGAAAAAGTCAATTTTTCTTTATATCCATTTTCCGTAGTTTCCTCTTCAGAAAATTCACAAACATGTTTAAACAATCAAATTTGTCCATTAGATAAAAGTGAAAAATATCCTGCAAAACTTATGTTTATGAATCTTTTTCCTATCAAGACCGTAGAAATCCAGTTAAGAAAAAATTCTTACGTAATACCATGCGGTATACCTTTCGGAGTAAAGCTATATACAAAAGGAGTTTTAGTAATAGGAACTTCCAATGTCAGCACAAAAGACGGAATAACAGAACCATGGAAAACAGCAGGAATTAAAAAAGGTGACGTTATAGCAATTGTAGAAAACAAAGAAGTAACAAGTAATAATGAACTTGAAAATATAATTCAAAATTCAGAAGGAAAAGAATTAAATTTGAAAGTGTTACGAGGCAACACCGAATTTTATACTACACTTAAACCAGTAAAATCAATAGACGATAATAAATATAGAATAGGAATGTGGGTACGAGATAGTTCAGCTGGAATCGGTACGTTAACATTTTGTGAAAAAGAAAGCAAAATCTTTGCCGGTTTGGGTCATGGAATATGCGACACGGATACCTCAGAACTCTTACCTCTATCTCACGGCGATATAGTAGAGGCAGTAATTACTAATACAGTACGTGGATGCAGAGGTGCTCCCGGAGAGCTTAAAGGATGCTTTACTAACCCCGATCCTATAGGACAAATCTATACTAACAATGAAACAGGATTATATGGTACTTTAAGGATTCTCCCGGAAAATACTTCTGATATTCCTGTAATTATGAAGCAAAATGTAAGAAAAGGACCTGCAAAAATATTAACCACCATAGAAGGAAACAGTCCGGAGCTATATGACGTAAATATCGATTCAATAAACTATGATATTACAGCGCCCACTAAAAATATAAAGATATCTGTAACAGATCCACGATTATTGGGAAAAACTGGAGGAATAGTCCAAGGAATGAGCGGTAGTCCTTTAATTCAAAACGGAGGACTTATCGGAGCGGTAACTCATGTTTTCGTGAACAATCCCGCAAAAGGCTATGCAATCTTTGCAGAAACTATGTTGACAAATTCTAACATTCTTCTCGAAACGAAGTATAAAAACATCTCGTAAAAATTACCTTATTTTGACAGTTCATCTGAATAATTTATATTTGCTGGAAAACTATTGACATATTTGGTAATATATGTAAATATAAATAGCATAAAATATGTTATTAGGAGGAAAAAACATGCAAAATCAGTTAAAAGTACTAACTTCAGAGGACTGTATCGAATTCAACAGAGAGGCTCTAGACATGTTTAAACATTATTCTATGGATTTATCATTTCTGCCCAAAGACGGATTTAAAATCATTGAAATCATAGAAAACACATCTCCGGACATTGTACTTATGGACTTATTTATGCCTCGCATTGATGCAATCGGAATAATTACTACTGTCCGAAAAAATCGACGCGTAGAAATGCCAACATTTATAGTACTGTCAAGCTTTGGACGTCCTTCGCTTGAAAGAGAAGTAATGTCAGCAGGAGCGTCCTATTTTTTAATCAAGCCTGTAAGTTATTCAGATATAATTGAAAAAATTCTTCAAATTACATATAAAACCAAGTTGAATCCAAATCTTTCATCTCAAATGAGTGATTTACATATATCTAATTTAGAAAATATAGAATTAAAAATAACAGAAATACTTCACCAAATAGGAGTCCCGGCACATATAAAAGGTTACCACTATTTAAGAAATTCTATTAAAATGTCTATTGAAAACCCGGGAATAATTAATTTCGTTACTAAAAAACTTTATCCTTCGGTCGCAGAAAATTTTGAAACTACTCCATCTAGAGTCGAACGCGCAATACGTCATGCAATAGAAGTTGCTTGGGACAGAGGAGACGTTGACGTGCTTAATTCCTATTTCGGATACACTATTCATAATTCACGAGGTAAGCCTACAAACTCCGAATTTATAGCTATGATAAGTGACAAATTAAGACTTCAACTTCGCTCAGCAAGTTAAAAACATAACTCAGCTAATTAAGTTTAGTTGAGTTATATTTAGGTCTAATAAAAAACTTACAAAACGTTTTAAATATAATTTAACCTATACAGATAATTTATAAATTTAATAACTTAATAATTTAATATATAAAATTTACGTCATAAATCAAACAAATATACAAACTCAAAAAATTTTTATTGGAGTTAAAATGTTACTCTTGACTCTTAAAATTAATTGCTTTTGTAATTTGGATAGTAAAAATCCATCAAATAGGAATTTATAAAAATAAAAGCCTTAAATTTAATAATATATGAAATCTTTAGAAATTATTATCTTTTATGGAATTATTTTAATTTAAAAATGGAGATAATTAACTTAAATTTTGGATAAATAATAGAAATATCATAATAATCACTTAATTAATTGTAAGTCTTATGTTAGATTAAGTATAATTTAAATACTGTCTGTTCTATTTATGATTTAAATTAAGAAATTAATATTAGTAGAGATATTAATTGAACTGCTACAGAAAAAATTCAATTACTTAAAGGAAAAACTCACATGAAAACTAATACGATTACTAATACTTATTCTAATTTTAGAAATTTTAAAAAATTCATGAAAAAATTACATCTTAAAATAGTTCCAGTTATAATAACCTTAGGAATTACAAATTCAGCAATAAATGCTTATACAAAAAATAACCATAAAACAGTTTCTAAATACGTTTCTCAAGTAATATGTAGATCAATAGAAAACCATGTAGGAGCTATACCTAATAATATGTTAGCTCCTTTCGCTATGCATTCTAGTCAGCTTTTTAATAAAAAAGTCTATGAATATCAAAAAAATAATCGTGTACTGCAAGGAATTTATGAAATGACTCAAGTGCTTCTTGATAAAAAATTATATACTGCCCCAGGTGGAGCTTTAAAAATCATAGTGTCCGGATTCACGGCAATTAGACTTAAAGCCGAAATGATTCGAAGAAGAGTTATTATGCCCCCAGGTACACTAACACTAAATTTACCAGAAATGAGACATAGACTTTTAAGTTGTCTATACTCTTTGGATCAAAAATTACCATTTAACTCTAATAATCAAATAAACTTTAATTTTAAAAATAATAACTAAAAAATTAAAGCACTATCTTTTATGAGTTAGGGTAAAATGTTAGCTCCCATTCCACATAAAAGTTAGTGCGCCTATTTAATAATAATTCATAAATTAAGATTTATTAAACAACATCAAGTGCAAAAGCTTTTTTACTATATCTTTAAAGCTTACCATTTCATCGTCTACCCAATTAGGTAATTCAACAGGACCAGTACGACTAATACTACCATGTCCTGTACCTTCTAAACAAAGTACAACGCGTGCACTTTTACCATTTAAATTTATATTAGTAATTATTGATTCTTCTGCAACTTCTAATTTCTTTTTAAGATACTCAATTACAGTTTTTTCCTGGCTTTTCGGAATTTTCACTTCTGACATTTTACATTTAACCATTTTGAATCATCCTTTCTTTTTTTATAAACTAATTCACTAAGAATTAGCTTGTAAGCATTATATATACATATATATATTGTCAATACTTTTATTTAAAATATCTAAAAATAATTTTTATTTAACTTACCTATTTTCCAGCTATATTAAATATTTAATCTAAAAAATTACAATAGGACTTAAAGATATAAACAATTAAAATTAAGTATTGTATTATTTAAAATATACCTTCCACTTCTCCGATGCCATTAATATCAATTTTTTCCGCTGCCGGAAACTTTGGTAATCCCGGCATTCTCATTATATCACCAGTAATCACCACTATAAAACCTGCACCATTTGAAAGAACTACATCTCTTACAGTTATATTAAATCCACTCGGTAAACCAAGCTTTGAGGCATCATCAGACAAGGAATACTGAGTTTTCGCAATACAAATAGGTAAATTACTTCTCCCCAACTTCTCTATTTCTTTTATAGATTTTTCGGCATTAGAAGTATAGATTACCCCATCAGCACGATAAATTTCTTTAGCAATCCTAAGTATTTTATCTTTTATAGGTGAACCTAAAGAATACAACATTGAAAAATTAGACTCTTTACTGCAATGAAATTCAACCTTTTCCGCCAAAGAAATTGCTCCTTTTCCGCCTTCGGAAAATACTTTGGAAACTGTAAAATCACAGTTCCTTTCTAAACAGTATTTTTCTATCTCTTTTATTTCTTCAGAAGTATCAGATTCAAAATGATTAAGAGTAACTACTATCGGAACACTATATTTCCTCAAATTTTCTATGTGAGCTCCTAAATTTACCATACCTAACTTCAAAGCTTCAATATTTTCAACTTTTAATCTTTCAAGAGATTCTCCTCCGTTATATTTCAGCGCGCGAATAGTTACAACCAAAACTATACACGAAGGTTTCAAATTTCCGACTCTACATTTTATATCTAAAAATTTTTCAGCACCTAAGTCTGCACCGAATCCTGCTTCAGTAATACAGTAATCACCCAGCTTAAGTGCGAGACGTGTTGCTCTTATGGAATTACATCCATGTGCAATATTTGCAAAAGGACCTCCATGCATAATTACAGGCGTTCCCTCTATAGATTGAACTAAGTTAGGTTTTAAAGCTTCCTTTAAAAGTACAGTCATTGCTCCATGAGCATTCAGATCCTTAGCAAAAATCGGTTTTGAATCATAAGTATAAGCAACTAAAATATTTCCTAAACGATATTTTAAATCCTGTAAGTCAGAAGATAAACACAGTATCGCCATGATTTCCGTAGCTACAGTAATCACAAAACCATCTTCTCGCGTTACACCATTCATTTTGCTTCCAAGTCCTATTACTATATCCCTAAGAGTACGATCATTCATGTCCATACAGCGCTTAATTAAAACATTTTTTGGATTAATTTTT
>CALWUT010000001.1 GCA_944384825.1 uncultured Clostridia bacterium | reverse complement strand
TTATCAATCGGATAGTACTGCATATATCCGATAGGATTCTTACTTTGCTCAATGATTAAAGAAACTACTTTGCTTTCGCCGGTTATACGTGGTAAATACTTTTTTATTGCTTCTTCTTTCGTTTTTATAATGGGAGTGAAGTACTCTGTAACGATAGGGTTTTTATACCATTTAAGGATAAGATTGTAATCTTCATCTGTGTTTCGCATTTTACGAATAGAAATATCATCTTTTGAAATTGCAGTCATAGTAATCACATCCATTTAAAACTAATTATTGAGTACTGAACTTCTCCACTTGGAATAGATGTCTTTTATGCTTTCAAAATTGGGGTCATCTTTTTCAAAATTCGTTTTAATAAGCTTTATCATTGTATCGTATCCGTAGTTTTTAATTATAAACTCGGTAAATGAATATGCAAATTGATACGGAGCGTAATCGGGCATGTTTTTTTGCAAAAGCCAAGAAGAATCTTCCGGCAAAGTTTTCACAGATTTATAAAAACTCTCATTGGGCTTATTTCCCGCTTCATACTCTGCGATTCCGTTACCGAGAAAGAATGGTATCGTTCCGGGATTTATAAGTTTGGTGGCAGCGTGGGTAAATTCGTGTAACAGGGTTTTTTTGGCTATCTCATCTCCCAAATCCATGCGAACTCTAACAGTATTATTTACCCATCCTCCTGTAGCGAAGGAGGGAACAGGAATGTTTTTTTCTTCAAAAGAATTTTTAAATCCCGACCAAGTTTTGAAAAGTTTTACTGACGTTTTTTTATCAAAAGAAACTCCCAAATCCTTAGTTATTCTTTCGTAATTTTCTTCGAGATACCGTGAAAGCTCTTTAACTTTTTCTTCGGTAACTTTCGGATACTCAATTTTGAAATGTTCGGTTTCAAGCTGTGAAATTTCGGCTGGCTCTACCTCTTCAGCAAATTCTTCAGCAAAAAAGTTCTTTTTCCATGTGTCATAAATATCTTTTACGCTTTCAAAATTGGGGTCATCTTTTGCAAAATCCGTTTTAATAAGCTTTATCATTGTATCGTATCCGTAATTTTTAATTATAAACTCGGTAAATGAATATGCAAAAGGATATTTTAAATAATCGGGCATCTCAGATTTCATAAGCCAACCACACTCGTCAGGCAAAGTTTGTACATTTCGTTTTAAAAAGGAATTTTGAGATTGCCCCGCTTCATAGGTTGCGATTCCGTCATTTAAAACAAAGGGGGTATTCCCGGATGGATTTAATTTGTTAACTGCGGCATGAGTGAATTCGTGAGTAAGCAGGGTGGAAAGCTCATCAACCGGCAAATCAAGCCTTGAACGAATATACCCATTTTTTTCATTTGCCTCAATATAGTCATATTCTTTAAATCCATAGCAACCTAAATTCCTATGAAGTTCATCTTTATTTATAAAAAATCTTATGGGAGTTTTTTCTTTAAATTTGACTCCTAAATCACTTGTGACTTTTAAGTAATTTTTTTTAAGAGTTTCCATTACTTTATTCACTTTTTCTTTTTCGGATTTTGGGAAAGTCACTTTAAAATGTTTAGTTTCTATTTTATCTTCTTCCAGAAAACCTTTATCAATTTCTTCAAAGCGAGGCTTTATTCTATTTTGCCAAAGCTCATGGATTTGTTTGTTGTCTGTTTTTTTATCTCTGAATTTTGCAACCATGCAATATTCAAACATTGAACCAAGCTTGTGAAACAATTTCACTTTTTCTTTATCAATTTTTGTGTCCGAAATTTCGTTATAGTAATCCACTGTTCTGCAAGATATATCATAAGGAATGCCAAAAGCCCCAACCGCCGCCGATGTAAAATCGTAATAAATAGGCTTTATGTCATTTAACATATCAAAATCAATAAGGCCAAATTTTTCGGTTTTTGGATTATAAACAATATTTTGAAGGCGAGTATCACAATGAGTGAGAGCTGATATTTCATCCGATTTATCACGATTATTAAATTTATCGATTAAATCAAGAAGCATCGTTTGCTCATTTTCGTTTAAAACGTGTGCATCATTTAGATAATTATAAGCATCTTTTAAAGTAAAAACTCCCTCACAACCAAAACTATACTTTTCGTCAGATTTACCTCTTTCCTGTTTGTGCGAAAACGCCATAAATTCAGCAAGACCCTTTGGAAGCTTTTCCAAAACATCAGGAGAAAGATTGCCTAAAACTTCAGCGTTAAGAGGTTCTCCAAGACTTTCCTCAATAATGAAATCATCACCGATTTTTATGTAGTTTGGAATTTTTAATTCACCTTTATAATCTTTATAGTATGTTTTGATTTTATTCCAAACTTCGGTTTGCTTTTTAATCCATTTTTCAGTATTAACGGGGTTACATGAAATTTTAAGGACAAATTTTTCGCCTTTTGAATTTTCAATGTCATATACAGTTGTGACAGTTCCGACTTTCCCTTTGTTGCTTACAAATTTATACTCATTACCAATTTTTGCTTGATAGTACTTCATTTCCTCGTCATTTAAAGTATTATTTTTTTGGTCTTTTATAGTCTTGAATGACGATTTTATACTTTTACTTTGCGAAACAGAAGTATTACTACCGCTCACGGCAGCATAAGCTTGGTTAGTGTTTACAATCCCCGTAAGCCCGGTAATTGTAAGAAGGCTCGCTGCCATAAACCTATTAAAATTGCCTTTTCCACCCGCAACGTTTTCTAAGAGCTCATCACCAATAGGGCCACTGCCTTCTTTTTGATATTCACTTAAAAACCCAAAAATATCTTTTGCCGTGATATTAAAACCATGTTTTTTGGCAAGCGGAATAAGCTTGTCCTCTACGGTTTCAAGGCTTAAATCATGAATATCCAAGTTTTCCAAAACTTCTTTGTTTTCCTTTAAAAATTCAAAGAATAAAATAACATTTGCATTATACATAATTAATTCCTCCTTACAAAAATTGAATCTAAAATAATTGTGGAAATAGCTAGATTTATACCCATTATATATATATATATATTATCAATGATTTTTTAGTGATTTAATACTAATATTCTCCACTTTGAATAAATTTCATTCACGCTTTCGAAGTCAAATTTGTTATTTTGATAGTCACATTTCAAAAATTCTATCATTTTGTCATAGCCATAGTTTTTGATTATAAATTCTGTAAAAGAGTATGCAAGTGCATAGCCAGCTTGATTTTGCGGATGTTTAATCAGCCAGTCAGGTGTTTCGGGTATATCAGTTAAATTCGGCAGATTTCCTTTTAGCCACGTTTGATTTGCTTCATAAGTTGCAATTCCGTCATTAAATATAAACGGAATATGAC